>CAJUBP010000012.1:0-100666 GCA_910584585.1 uncultured Lachnospiraceae bacterium
AAGAACAGTTATCGTTTAAAAGGGATGTACCTTTTGACACCTAAATCATGATATTTATATGAGCCATTACCACTAACACCTATACATATATTTTTATATTTTTTAGGGTATATAATTTCTAATTTGACTGTGTAATCACAAAATTTAAAAAAACAACCATCCGAATCCTTATATTTGTAATACTTTCCATCTATAGTGCCAACTCCAAGTTCAACCTTATTTTCTTTTAAGCCTTTA
This sequence comes from uncultured Lachnospiraceae bacterium, assembly GCA_910584585.1. Lineage (GTDB taxonomy): Bacteria > Bacillota > Clostridia > Lachnospirales > Lachnospiraceae > Petralouisia. The sequence goes on from CAJUBP010000012.1 coordinate 238, forward strand.
TCACCAATATAATAATCAGTAATCCAAAAATAAGGATCTCCGCCAACCTTTTTATGTTTTTTATAATAACTTGAATGCAAAATTTTTTTTACTTGTTTTTTTGAAATCTTTGGATGCTCAAAAAATATATCACACGTGAAACTTTTATATCCTTTTTTGTCAGCATTCTTAATTTTAATATTTTTTATCATTACCCTGGATTTGACCCATACATTGCCAGCCAAATTTCTACGAATAGTAGTCCAAGTATTTTCTTTTAAATCAAATTTTACATTTAATTTTTTCATATATGGAGTTGCTGCTTGAACACTTGTTGATGGAATTAAGCAATTGAATAGAATAATTAACAATGACATAAATAGCAATAATTTTTTTTCATAGCTGGTCTCCTTCGTAAACTGATTTTTCATAAGACAGGACGGAAAGGGCCTGCAGGCTCCCCGTCGCATGGCCGTATGGTAAACTCATACATGAAATAACTCTTTCAGCAGTTTGTATCTTTCTTTAGTTTGGCAACTTCAGGATACAATAAAACCATGCGGAAGGGTTATTTTTTCCATATAACTTTTTACTCACCAGTGGATAAGAAAGTTCCATAAATAATATATCATAATTCGTTTTTTATGTAAATCGTTTTTAATGGAAACAAATATTTTCGACACGACAAACGCATGAATATGTTCCACAATCAAACCCATACAACTAATAAAATTTTACAAATTTATTATCTGCTCAAGATGTTTTTCTGGATTCGTACCGATTGCATACCGCTTCTTTTTCATATTTAAAGGTTTGCTTCCTACTGGATGGAGTGTTCACAATTTATTCATTCATGCGTTTGTCGTGGAAATTTTCATTTATTTCGGAGAAATTTATCAGGAACTGATGCCTGGCACAAATATCTGGCATTCCCCGCAAACCTCCTGCATATACTGATCACAGTAGAACAGGAGGTTTTTGTATGGAAAATATCAATACAGGTACATATAATATTTATAAAGATATCAGCGCCAGAACCGGCGGGGACATCTATATCGGGGTGGTGGGGCCTGTGCGCACCGGCAAATCCACCTTTATCAAACGTTTTATGGACGTGATGGTGCTGCCGGAGATGGAGGACGCCCACAGCAGAGAGCGGGCCACTGACGAGCTGCCCCAGTCAGCCCAGGGCAAGACTATTATGACCACAGAGCCGAAGTTCGTGCCCAAAGAGGCTGCCAAAATCAAGCTCAGCGAGGATTTGGAAGTCAGCGTCCGGCTCATTGACTGCGTGGGCTTTATGGTGGACGGGGCTACCGGGCATATGGAAGAAGGGGCGGAGCGGATGGTAAAGACCCCCTGGTTCGACTATGAGATTCCCTTTACCCAGGCAGCGGAAATCGGCACCCAGAAGGTGATTCGGGAGCATTCCAATATCGGAATTGTGATTACCACAGACGGCTCCATCACAGAACTGCCCAGAGAGAGCTATATTCCGGCGGAAGAAAAAACCATTGCAGGGCTGAAAAAGCTGGGAAAGCCCTTTCTTTTGCTTTTAAATACCCAGAAGCCTTATGGGGCGGAGAGCCAGAAACTGGCGGAGGAGCTTTCGGAAAAATACGGGGTTTCTACATTGCCGGTGAACTGCGAACAGCTGAGAAAAGATGATATTTTCCGCATTCTGGAGGGGATACTCTATGAATTTCCCATTGAACGGGTGGACTTTTTTCTGCCGAAATGGGTGGAAATGCTGGAAAATACCCACAAGATTAAAGAAAATATTATCAGCAACGCCATGCAGATTCTTAAGAAATTCACCTTTGCCAAGGATGTGCGGAACACAGAGCTTGTGCCGGAAGGAGAATATATCCGCCGGATGAAGCTGGATAAGGTGGAACTGTCCCGGGGCTGCGTTCAGATTATGTTTGACATTGACCAGAAATATTATTATGAGAATATGAGCGAACTGACGGGCGTTCCCATTTCAGGAGAATACCAATTGATTTCTATGATCCGGGAATTGTCCGCCATGAAAAAAGAGTACGATAAAGTAGGCAGCGCCATGGAAGCCGTGAAACAAAAGGGTTACGGCGTGGTGACGCCCCAGCTTACAGATATTGAGATTGAAGAACCGGTGCTGATTCGTCACGGCAATAAATTCGGCGTGAAAATCAAGGCCCAATCGCCCTCGATTCACATGATCAAAGCGAATGTGGAAACTGAGATAGCCCCGATTATCGGCAGCGAAGAGCAGGCCCAGGATTTGATTGGGTATATCAAGACTTCCAGAGAACAGGAAGAGGGGATCTGGCAGACAAATATTTTCGGAAAATCCATTGGGGAATTGGTGGAAGACGGAATCCGCAGCAAGATTACCATGATGGACGATGAAAGCCAGGTGAAGCTGCAGGATACCATGCAGAAAATTGTCAATGACAGCAACGGGGGACTGGTGTGCATTATTATATAGAAAACGTGTTCTTGCAAGAAATGTTGTGAATGGCAGCATTTTTATGTGTAAAAGGCCGGAAGTTATCTTGAAATCCTGAAATGTGTGTGTTATAATGAGCATAACTAAAATAGTTTTGTAACGATATACCTGATATGTCAGACATAAAAATAGGGAAGTTTATGTTTTATTCAAAGGAGTGGTGATGTATGAGTCAGGGTTATTCACAATTATTTCAGAGTATTTCAGGCGGCGGAGCGGGAAATCAGAATTTCCTCTCAGACTACGCCAGCATTAAGAGCGGAAGCTACGGCAAGCTTTTAAGGGCTTATTACGGTACAGGCAGCAGTTCCAGTACAGCATCCGCCAGCAAGAAGAGCAGTTCCACCAATATTCTCGATAAGATTTTAGAAGAGAAGAAGAATCCGAAGGTTTCCAAACAGGCGCAGGAAGCGAATACGAATCTGACCAATGGGCTTTCCAATTTGAAGAATTCTGTATCCGCGTTGCAGAATGATAAAACTTATACAGATACGGACAATGGCCAGAGCGCGTCAGACAAGGTAGTCTCCGCAATGAAGAATTTTGTGACAGATTATAACAACGTTGTAACTGCCGCAAAGAAATCCACATTAGCAGGCAAAACAGCATATGTGGCAAATATGATGGACAGCACAAATGCCAATTCCGATAAGCTTGCGGAACTGGGCGTTACCATCAACGCGAACGGGACCCTTCAGTTGAATGAAGGCAAGCTGAAAGGGGCGGATGTTTCTAAAGTACAGGATCTGTTTTCCACCAACGATATCATGAGTTATGGTTCCAAGATTACGTCCCGTCTTAAATTTGCAAGCGCAAATACTGCAAATACTGCCAATAAGACAGACAAAACAGATAAGACCGATACCGAGGACAGCGCAACCAATAATACAGCAGGTTCCAGCGCGGCAGCCCTTAAGGCGGACAGTGAGACACTGGCATCCGGCAAATTGTATGAAAAGATAAAAGATAAGGACGGCAACGAGAACTATGATATTGACAAAATTTTTGCGGCGGCAAAGAGTTTTGTCAATAATTACAACAATATGTTTGATGTTGCTGAGTCCAGTTCCAATTCCGGCGTAATATCGAATCTGACTCAGATTAAGGGGAAGACAGCCCGCAATGCGGATACGCTGAAACAGTTCGGAATCAGCGTAGACACCAAGGGCAGAATGAAGATTGACGAGGACACATTTAAGAAAGCAGATATGTCCAAGGTACAGAAGTTTTTCAAAAATTATGGTTCTTCTGTTGCCACCAATGCTTCTCTGGTAGACTTTTATATGACTACCCATGCCAACACAGCCAATAGTTATACGGCTGCCGGGGCATATAACCTGCAGGAAGGTTTCCGCTACGCAGATTATATTTAATCTGTTTTAAGAAAAAAATAAGAAGGTTCAGGACGCGAATTCCACAGAGATTTCTGGGGGATTTGCGTCCTTTCTTAATTGCGGAGAGTTTTTTGATTTTATTGATTGTTAAGTTGGTGTTTATAGACTGAAACATTTGAGCAAATTCTCTGATTCCCTGACTTAAATTCCCAAAGCCTTGTATAGAAGAATTGACAAAAAAACATATATTTGTTATATTAAAATTAGTAAAAATGCAAGAAACGATAGTTCGGTAATTCATAAAATATTGACAAATAGAGAAGGAGGTAGTGTTATGTTATTCCAGACAACAGCAGAGCATGAGCAGTTACGGGCAAAGATTCGCTCCTTTGCCGAAGAGGAAATCAAACCCATTGCATTTTCCTTAGACCAGGAGAACCGCTTCCCGGACGAAGCAGTGAAAAAGCTTGGCGATATGGGTCTTATGGGAATTCCTTATCCCAAGGAGTACGGCGGCGCAGGGCTTGATATTTTAAGCTATGCCATCGCCGTGGAAGAACTGGCCCGGGTAGACGGCGGATCAGGGGTAATCCTTTCCGCTCATGTTTCTCTTGGTTCTTTCCCGATTTTTGCCTATGGCAATGAGGCTCAGAAGCAGAAATATCTGGTTCCGCTGGCAAAGGGCGAGAAGATTGCAGCCTTTGGCTTGACGGAACCCAATGCAGGCTCAGACGCCGGAGGCACAGAGACCACGGCCATTGACAAAGGAGATTATTATCTGTTAAACGGCGGCAAGATTTTTATCACCAATGCGCCGAAGGCGAATACCTACGTAGTATTCGCGGTAACTACGCCGGATATCGGCACCCGGGGAATTTCCGCGTTTATTGTGGAAAAGGGCTGGGAAGGTTTTGAGTTCGGCGATCATTATGACAAGCTGGGCATACGCTCCTCCACCACGGCGGAACTGATTTTCAATGACGTGAAAGTTCCCAAGGAAAACCTTCTGGGCAAAGAAGGAGAAGGGTTTAAGATCGCAATGTCCACATTGGACGGCGGACGCATCGGTATCGCTGCCCAGGCTCTCGGCATCGCTCAGGGAGCGTACGAGCAGGCCCTTGACTACGCGAAAGAGCGTGTGCAGTTCGGAAAGCCCATTGCCGCTCAGCAGGGCATTTCTTTCAAACTGGCTGATATGGCTACCAAGCTTCGCTGCGCAAGATTTCTGGTATATTCTGCAGCGGAATTAAAAGAAGCCCACAGCTCCTATTCCATGGAAGCTGCCATGGCTAAGATGTACGCGTCGGATATTGCGCTGGAAGTGACCAATGACGCAGTGCAGATTTTCGGCGGCACCGGCTTCTTAAAGGGCATGGATGTGGAGCGGATGTACCGGGATGCCAAGATTACAACCATTTATGAAGGAACCAACGAGATTCAGCGGGTGGTGATCGCTTCTCATATTATCGGAAGAATGAAGAAGAGTTCCGGCGGAGGCGGGAGCCGTTCTGCCGCAAAGAAACCGGCGCCCATTACAGGCGTGCGCAAAGGAAAGATTTTTAAGGAAGGCGGAGCCAAGGAGCGGGTGGAAGCTCTTGCGGAAGCATTGAGAAAAGACGGTCATGATTTTACCGTAGGCATTCCCATAGATACGCCCATTGCCCAGGCGGAGCGGGTGGTTTCTGCAGGTAAGGGAATCGGAAGCAAAGAAAATATGAAACTGATTGAGGATTTGGCGAAAGCGGCAGGCGCAGCCATCGGCTCTTCCCGTCCGGTTGCGGAGACGTTAAAATATGTGCCGCTGAACCGTTATGTGGGAATGTCCGGACAGAAATTTAAGGGCAACCTTTACATTGCCTGCGGCATTTCCGGCGCCATTCAGCATTTAAAGGGCATCAAAGACGCGTCTGCCATTGTGGCTATCAATAAGAACGGCAACGCCCCCATTTTCAAAAACTGCGATTACGGCATTGTAGGAGATGTGGCAGAGATTCTTCCTCTCCTTACAGAAGCCCTCGGCACCGGAGAGAAACAGCCTGCGCCTCCTATGGTGAAGATGAAACGGCCGCCAGTTCCGAAGCCGGAACCCATTGGAAAACGCTATGTGTGCGGCGGCTGCGGATATGAGTATGTTCCGGAGAACGGCGATGAGGACGCGGAAATCGCTCCGGGAACCTTGTTTGAGAAGCTGCCGGAGGACTGGGTATGTCCGGAATGCGCAGAAGGCAAAGAACAGTTTATTGAGGCGTAACAGGAAGGAGGAACGAATCTATGTATTGTGTACGGAAAGTAACCGATGATTTGTACTGGGTGGGAGCCAATGATCACAGGCTTCATCTGTTTGAAAATATTCATCCGATTCCCCATGGCGTGAGCTATAACGCGTATCTGCTTTTGGATCAGGAAACGGTATTGTTTGACACGGTGGACTGGTCCGCGTACCGCCAGCTTGCGGAGAACCTGGATTATCTCTTAGGGGATCGCCCTTTGGACTGGCTTGTGGTGAATCACATGGAACCGGACCACGCGGCTTCTGTGGAGCAGATTTTGCTTCGCTATCCGAATGTGAAAGTGATTTCCACGGAAAAAGCATTTATGCTGATGCGCCAGTTCGGATTCCATCCGGATCTCCATGAATGTATTACGGTTGCGGAAGGGGATACCCACTGTTTCGGCGATCACACGGTAACCTTTGTGGCTGCTCCCATGGTGCACTGGCCGGAAGCTATGGTGACCTTTGACACTACCAACGGCGTGTTGTTTGCCGCGGACGCCTTCGGATCTTTCATTGCCCTTGACGGCAAGCTTTTTGCGGATGAAGTGGATTTCGATCGGGATTGGATCGACGAGGCCCGCCGTTACCTGACTAATATTGTCGGCAAATACGGCCCCCATATTCAGCTTTTGCTGAAGAAAGCCTCCGGCATATTAGATCAGATTAAATTTATCTGCCCGCTGCACGGTCCCGTATGGCGTGAGAATCTGGGATATTTTATTGAAAAATATGACAAATGGAGCCGCTATGAGCCGGAGGAACAGGGCGTTTTGATTGCCTATGCTTCCATGTACGGCAATACGGAATCGGCTGCCCAGGCGTTGGCGGCAAGGCTTTGTGAAAAAGGCTGCGCCAACGTAGCCGTTTATGACGTATCCAATACCCATGTTTCCTATCTGATTTCAGAAGCCTTTAAATACAGCCATATCGTGTTGGCTTCTGTGACTTACAACCTGGGCATTTATCCGGTGATGCATAACTTCCTGATGGATATGAAAGCGCTGAATATGCAGAACCGTACCTTTGCTTTGATTGAAAATGGTTCCTGGGCCTGCAAATCCGGCGATCTGATGCAGAAGTTCATTGATGAAGAGATGAAAAATATGACTGTTTTGAATGAACGGTTAAGCCTTGCTTCCTCCATGGGAGCGGATAAGAACCTGGAGCTGGATGCTCTTGCGGACGCGATTATTGATTCGATGAAAGAAGAATAATTGAGATAGGGGCCGGTGGAAAACAGCTGATGTTCCGCAATATATACTGCGGTTCTTTCGGGAATTTGCGATCTATTGTGTGAATTTCATTTTCCTCCGGCTTCTAGAGTTACAGTGAACGTTTCATGGTTATATTCCGGCGCCGGCATCTGTATTTTTCCTATACATTTCTCCAAAATTACAGTATAATAGAGAACAGCTTATCATATGTCAGAAGAAAACGGAGGAAATCATGAAGGTTACTTATATTCATCACAGCGCCTTTTGCGTGGAAACCGCTGGAAAGGCGCTGGTTTTTGACTATTACAGGGGAGATAGAGTTCCGGACTGCGTGTATCAGGGCAAAATGCCTGAATTGCCCGAAGAAATGCCGGTATATGTGTTTTCCAGCCACAGCCATCAGGATCATTTTGATCCGGAAGTATTGAAATGGAGCAGGGATTATCCCAATATCCGCTATATTTTTTCCAAGGATATCAAGAAGAAGCTTGGGAATTCCGCCTTGAGGCGGCTGGGAGTGGAGGAAACCATCAAAGACCGCATTACTTATGTGAAGCCGGGGGAACAGCATGAAATAGACGGGATTACCGTGGAAACGCTGCTTTCCACAGACGCCGGCGTGGCTTTTCTCGTGACTGTTTCCGGCAAGGTTATTTACCATGCGGGGGACTTAAACTGGTGGAGATGGGAAGGAGAGCCGGAAGAATTTAATGAATATCAGGAAAAGACTTATAAAGAGCAGATAGATCTGCTTTCTGAAAGGAAAATAGATCTGGCCTTTGTGGTGCTGGATCCCAGACAGGAAAAGGACAGATATCTGGGGATCGATTATTATTTGGAGCATGTGCAGGCGGAATATATTGTGCCCATGCATATGTGGAAGGAATATGGGGTGATTCAGGAATACAGCAGCCTTCCCCGAAACGCTGCGGTACGGAATAAGATTCTGGTTGTGGAGAGAGAGAATCAGGAAATAATTTTGCGTTGATTCTTACAGCGTTCTTAGATATAATGATAGATAATTCTTTTATTCTGTGGAAGCAGACGATACATAGAATAATCATATGGAGGTACAAAATGAATAAGATTCAGAAGAAATTCACAAGAAGAAAACTGGGGCTGTGGGCAGCCGTGCTGGTAGGCGCGGGGATGCTGCTCCATGCAGATCAGGCGCAGGCGTCATCCGCGTCCAATTACGATTACAATGTAATCACGGACGCGGAAGAAAAGGTGAATCCCAAAGACAAAGTTTCGGATTCAAAGGGAATCCAGAGCGTGCTGAACAAAGCCATTGGTTCCAAGAAAGAAATCACCATCTATTTTCCAGCGGGAACTTATAACATTGACAAGACCCTTCGGGTGTATTCCAATACCCATTTAATTCTTGACAAAGACGCGGTTCTCTACCGAATGGACAGTTGGATCGACCGGGAAGTTCTGTTCAATGTAGACCAGAACAGTAAGCGGGATGTGGTAGGGAAATATAATATGTCCAAAAACATCACCATAGAAGGCGGAACCATTGACGGCGGCAATACGGCCAAGGCCACCAAGGGAACCGATGTGGTTCGTTTTGACCACGCAGAGAATATTACCGTCAAAAACTGTACCATTAAGAATACCTATGACTGCCATATCTTGGAACTGGTAGGCGTCAAAAACGGAGTGGTTCAAGGATGTACATTTACCGGGTTCCGCTATAAGAAAGGCAAGGAAAATAATTATACATACGCAAGAGAAGCCATTCAGATAGAGACGGCGTGGAAAACCAACGGGGAGCCATGGGCAAGAGGTTCTGTCATTGACGGAACTTCCTGTAAAAATGTGTTGATCGATAACAATAAATTTAACGACATACCCTGCGGCGTAGGCCAGCACCGCCATACAAAAGACGGAAAGTACAGGAATGAAGATATCACCATTACCAATAATACGCTTACCTGTTCTTCCAAAAACAAGGCGGCAAAGATTGCGATCACCTGTATCGGCATCAACAATCTTACGGTAAAGAACAATATTGTCAAAGGGCCTTACCAGTTTGCGATGCATGTGATGGTTGCGGACGGAGTGGTGATCGAGGGCAATCAGGCAGATGGGATGAAAAAGAACGGAATTATGGTGGATTCCGGGAAAAATGTAGTGATTTCCAACAATACCCTGAAAAATATTGCGAAGCACGGAATTTCCATCGGCGGCGGAACCGTGAAGAAAGTTTCCGGAAACAAAATCACCAATGTCAAGTGGAACGGAATCAGCGTAGACGACGGAAAGGTCACCAGCATTACAGGAAATACCATCAACAAAGCGAAAAAGCACGGTATTTCTATTATTGATATCCATGGAAAAGCAGACTGCTCCCTGAAAAATATTTCAGACAACAATATCAGCAACACCGGCGAGAACGGAATCTGCATCAACAAGGCTAAGGTTACCAATGTGAACGGGAATACCTTAAAGACCATCAAGAAGAGCGGAATTGTGCTGATTGCCGGAAGCATCGGTTCCGGCAAGAGCCGTACAAAGGGAGTTCAGGGAAATACAATTACCGGATGCAAGCAGCACGGGATCGTGGCAATGAGCGGAACCATTTCTTCCATTGGAAAAAATAAGATTTCCAACATGGGCGTAAATGGGATTTCCTTATCCGGGAACTCCAAAGTTTACTATATCATAAAAAATAACATAAAGAAATGCAAGAGAAACGGTATCTTCAACGGCTCTACTTACACCAAGATCAAAATGCAGGGGAATACCGGGCAGAAATAGAGAGTTTCCGGCGTTCCGTAAGTTTTGCCGCCAGGATGCATGAGAGCAGGAAATGCTTTGAATATGGAAGGAAGCGAACATGGACGTAAAGATCTACACAGACGGCGCGGCCCGGGGCAACCCGGACGGGCCGGGCGGATACGGCGCAGTTTTGGTCTATATGGATCGGGAAGGAAAAATCTATAAAAAGGAAATATCAGCCGGCTACCGAAAAACCACCAATAACCGCATGGAACTGATGGCGGTGATCCGCAGCCTGCAGGAATTAAACCGGCCCTGTCAGGTGGAATTGTATTCTGATTCCAAATATGTGGTGGACGCCTTTAATCAGAACTGGGTGTCCGGCTGGCTGAAAAAGGGTTGGAAGAAATCAGACGGCAAACCAGTGAAAAATATCGATCTCTGGAAGACATTGTTACAGGTGATGGCGCCCCATCAGGTGAAATTCATCTGGGTCAAGGGCCACGACGGCCATGTGATGAATGAACGCTGCGACGCCCTTGCCACAGAAGCGGCGGACGGGGAGAATTTGTTAGAAGACGTGCCGCTTGTTTTTTGATTTTTTCATATACTTTTGATATTTCTTGAAAATCGGCCCGTCATATGATATGATTAACACTTGATAGGAGGTGCTTTTATGACGTTTTTGGCCAGTTTGATACAGTATGCTTTGAAGTTTGTGCTTATGGCGGCAGTAGCCGGATGCGGACTTTTTCTGGGAAAGAAGCTGCGCGACAGAAAAGACAGCAAGACGGCGGCAATGACACAGCAAGAGAAATAGACATTGGAGGAAATTGGTCGTGAAGAAGTATGGAGTAAATGAACTGCGCAGGATGTATCTGGAATTTTTTGAAAGCAAAGAGCATCTGGCGATGAAGAGCTTTTCTCTGGTGCCCCACAACGATAACAGCCTGCTGCTTATCAATGCGGGAATGGCGCCGCTGAAGCCATATTTTACCGGACAGGAGATTCCGCCCAAAAAGCGCGTGACTACCTGTCAGAAATGTATTCGTACCGGAGATATAGAGAATGTGGGTAAGACGGCAAGACATCTTACTTTTTTTGAAATGTTGGGCAACTTTTCCTTTGGAGATTATTTTAAGCATGAAGCCATTGCCTGGAGTTGGGAATTTTTAACAGAGGTGATCGGCATGGAGCCGGAGCGGCTCTATCCTTCCATTTACGGAGAGGATGAGGAAGCCTTTGAGATCTGGACCAAGGAAGTGGGAGTTCCGGCAGAGAAGATTACCCGGTTTTACCGGGATGAGAATGGAAAATGCGACAATTTCTGGGAGCACGGCGCAGGCCCCTGCGGCCCCTGTTCTGAGATTTACTATGACAGAGGGGAAGCCTACGGCTGCGGCAGACCCGATTGCAAGGTGGGCTGCGACTGCGACCGCTTTATGGAAGTGTGGAATAATGTATTTACCCAGTTTGACGGAGACGGACACGGGAATTATGAGGAGCTTGCCAACAAGAATATTGACACAGGCATGGGCTTAGAGCGTCTGGCGGTGGTGGTGCAAGATGTGAATTCCGTGTTTGACATTGATACCATGAAGGCTATCCGGGACAAAGTATGTGAGATTTCCGGCAAGACTTACCAGACAGACGTTATGGATGATGTGTCCATCCGGCTGATTACCGATCATATGCGTTCCGCGACCTTTATGATTTCCGACGGCATTATGCCCAGCAATGAGGGACGGGGCTATGTGCTCCGGCGCCTGATCCGGCGGGCGGCCCGTCACGGCAGGCTTCTTGGAATCAGCGGGAAATTCCTGGCTTCTTTGAGCGCAACGGTGATTTCGGAGAGCAAGGACGGATATCCGGAACTGGAAGAGAAGAAAGAATTTATTTTCAAGGTTTTGACTCAAGAAGAGGAGAAATTTGACAAGACCATCGATCAGGGCCTCAGCATTCTGGCAGAAATGCAGGAGGAAATGCAGAAGGAAGGAACGAAGGTTTTGTCTGGAGCGCATACCTTTAAATTGTACGACACCTACGGGTTCCCGGTGGATTTGACCCAGGAGATTCTGGAGGAAAAGGGATTTTCCATTGATGAGGAGGGATTCCGAAGCTGCATGGAAGAGCAGAGGAAGAAAGCTAGAAGTGCAAGAAAAGAAACTAATTACATGGGAGCTGACGCCACCGTGTATGATGAGATCGATCCCTCTGTGACTACGGAATTTGTAGGATATGATCGTCTTACGCACAACTCCGAGATTACAGTGCTGACCACAGAGACAGAGCTGACAGAGGCGCTGTCGGACGGCGACAGAGGAACCATTATTGTAAAAGAGACCCCGTTTTACGCCACCATGGGCGGACAGAATGCCGACACAGGCGTCATCCGCGCCGGAGAGAATGAATTCCGTGTGGAGGACACTATCCACCTGCGGGGCGGCAAAATCGGCCATGTAGGCAGGGTGACCCAGGGAATGTTTAAAATAGGCGATGCGGTAGAACTGTCCGTGGCGGAAGAACAGCGGGGGCTGATTGGAAGAAACCACAGCGCCACCCATCTGCTTCAGAAGGCCCTTCGGGAAGTGCTGGGCACTCATGTGGAGCAGCATGGTTCCGATGTGAACGCGGACAGGCTTCGGTTTGACTTTTCCCATTTTGCGGCTATGACTCCGGAGGAAATTGCCCGGACGGAAGCTATTGTAAATGAAAAAATCGCGGCGTCCCTTCCGGTTGTGACAGAAGTGATGACCTTAGAAGAAGCCAAAAAGACAGGAGCCATGGCGTTATTCGGCGAGAAATACGGCGATTTAGTCCGTGTGGTGAAGATGGGCGATTTTTCAGTGGAGCTGTGCGGCGGCACCCATGTGGCCAATACCAGCAGCATCAGCGCCTTTAAGATTATTTCAGAATCCGGCGTGGCGGCAGGCGTGCGCCGAATTGAAGCGCTGACCTCCAAGGCTGTGTTGGAATATTATGATAAACTGGAAGAAACGCTCCATGCGGCGGCCAAAACGGTAAAGACCAATCCGGCAGGGCTGGTGGAGAAATTAGAGCATCTGATGGCGGACTTGAAAGCGCTGCAGAGTGAGAATGAATCCTTAAAGAGCAAAGCGGCTAAGGACGCTCTGGGCGATGTGATGAATCAGGTAACTGAAGTAAAAGGCGTCAAACTGCTGGCCATAAGCGTTGCAGGCGTAGATATGAACGGATTGCGGGATTTGGGTGATCAGTTGAAGGGCCAGCTGGGCGAAGGCGTGGTGGTGCTTGCCTCAGAAAAAGACGGCAAGGTGAACCTGATTGCCATGGCCACAGAGGAAGCCATGAAGAAAGGCGCCCATGCAGGCAATTTGATTAAAGCCATTGCAGGAAAAGTAGGCGGAGGCGGCGGCGGACGCCCCAATATGGCGCAGGCCGGCGGCAAGAATCCGGCAGGCATCAAAGATGCCATAGCAGAAGTGAAAACTGTTCTGGAGGGTCAGGTATAGCGCGCTGGAATTGTCAAAAGGCAGGTACAGCCCGTGAGAGCAGCCATATAGAGGCCGTATTTAAAAGTTTTCTATAAAAATGGTTGACTTACCGGAAATTTCTGTTATAATTAATAGCAGTGCAATAAAATGACCCAAACAGTTGAATATGCACAATACGCAACTGGAGGGAGGTTAGGTGTGAGACTATGTCAAATGTAATCGTTAAAGAAAACGAGACGTTAGATAGCGCTTTACGCAGATTCAAAAGAAACTGTGCGAAGGCTGGTATTCAGCAGGAGATTCGTAAGAGAGAGCATTACGAAAAGCCAAGCGTAAGACGCAAGAAGAAATCCGAAGCGGCAAGAAAGCGTAAATATAATTAATTTAAAAGAGAATTCCTCTGGAACATCCATTAAGAATGGAAGTTTTAGAGGAATTCTTGAATTATTCCCCGTTAAATTTGAGAGAGAAAAAACTCCTTTTCTGATAAGAACCAAAGTATATGGATTACTTATCGAATAGGAGTTTTTTTCATTAAAAAGAATATTTCTCCAGGCATGTACATATATATGGAATCAGGTACGAAAGGTTGGACAACAGAAAGCTGCAGCAAAAGTACCGGAATGATTCAGGCAGGACGCGGAAAAAATCAGAATGGCCGCAGCAGGGAGGATATCGCATGGAGGAAATTATCAGAGTATTTCCGGGGGCGTTAAGGGAACTCTGCCGAAAAAGCTTTGAAGAGGGCAGGGAACCGGAGGAAATCAGGCTGCGGATCGGACAGCCTGTATTGGCGTCAGGCCGGGGGAAAGAATGGTTCTGGGACAGGGAAGGCTGCCGGGTGAGAGAAGCGTCTTATCTCTCAGAAAGTTCTCAGAGCGCCTATCTCTGGACCGAGCAGGATATGAAAGAAACTTTGGCCAGAATGAGCCAGTACTCCATGTATGCCCTGGAGGAAGAAATCCGCAGCGGTTTTTTCACCATTCAGGGCGGGCACCGGATCGGGGTGGCGGGAAAAGCAGTCTGTCAGCAGGGCAAAATCACGGCAATCCGCAGTATCTCCAGCCTGAACATCCGTGTGGCGAGACAGAAGAAGGACTGTGCCAGAGAGCTGCTTTTCTGGCTGTGCCAAAAAGGGAGTATTTACAATACATTGATCCTTTCTCCGCCTGGGGTGGGGAAGACCACCATGCTTCGGGACTGTATCCGATTGCTGTCAGAAGGGACGTCGCTGCTGCCGGGAGCCAAAATCGGCCTGGTGGACGAGCGGGGAGAGGTGGCGGCCAGCTTTTTCGGAATTCCTCAGAACGATCTTGGCTGCCGCACAGACGTGCTGGACGCCTGCCCCAAGGCGGAGGGAATGAAACTGCTGCTGCGGAGCATGTCGCCTCAGATTATAGCGGTGGATGAACTGGGCGGCAAAGAGGACTGTCTGGCGGTGGAAGAGGTTCTCCACTGCGGCTGCCGGATGCTTGGGACCATGCATGCGGGGAGTATCGAAGAACTGGGGGAAAAAAAGTATTTGAAGAGATGGATCAGACGGGAGTATTTTGAACGGTTTGTGCTGTTGAGTCTGGGAGAGAAAGGGGAGAGGAAGTTTTCCGTATATGACGGAAAGCTGCAGAAATTATGCTGAAGCTTTTGGGCAGTATTCTGATTCTTTCGGCGTCGCTGCTGTATGGCTGGAAGGTGAATGAGGAACAAAAAGAGCATGTGGAACAGTTGATTGCCATGAAAGAAATGTTTCTGATGCTGCAGGGAGAGATTTCTTATGCCAGAACTCCTTTGCGGGAAGCGTTTCTTCAAATAGCCGCTCAGGGAAAAGAACCTTTCTCCGGTTTTTTAAAGCGGGCGGCGGAGGGGATGGGGGAGCAGGAGGGGAGTATGGGAGAATTCTGGGGCAGGCTGGTGGAAGAGGAAGCAGGGGAATTTTATTTTACCAGAGAAGAGCAGGGGCTGCTGAAACGGGCAGGTGAGAATTTCGGATATCTGGATGTGCAGATGCAGTTAAAGAATCTGGAATTGTACATGGAACAGGCGGAAGTGTTCATCCAAAACGCTCAGAAAGAATTGAAGGACAGGCAGAAAATCGCCCGTACCTTAAGTCTGATGTGCGGCTTATTTCTGGTAATTCTGCTGATTTAACGCAAGGACGCGCGGAGGAAGCTATGAGTATAAGTTTGATTTTTAAAATTGCGGCAGTTGGGATACTGGTTACCGTGTTAAGCCAGGTTTTGAAACACAGCGGGCGGGAGGAACATGCCTTTCTCACCAGTCTGGCAGGGCTTTTGATTGTGCTGTTTTGGATTGTGCCATACATCTATGAACTGTTTGAGACGATGAGGAACCTGTTTGCTTTATAGAGCTGTAAATCTGAGAATGACAGGAAAGCATCGGGAGTGAGAATTTGATAAGGAGCTGTACATAAGTTATTTCTGCACAGTTCCTAACCATGGAGAGTCGGAATGGATATTTTAAAAATAGCAGTTCTGGGCATTGCGGGAATGCTGCTTGGAATTCTGCTGAAAGAACAGAAAAAAGAATATGAATTATTCGTCATGCTGGGCGTGTCTCTGTGCATTTTTTATTTTATTATGTCCAAGCTGGAGCTGGTGCTGTCAGTGATAAACAGAATGCAGGATTATGTCAGGCTGGATACCGGATACATTGCCATTCTGATTAAAATGATCGGGATTACCTATGTGGCGGAATTTTCATCCAATCTCTGCAAGGACGCGGGGTATCAGGCGGTGGCCGGCCAGATTGAGATGTTTGGAAAGCTGTCGATTCTGGTGATCAGCATGCCGGTGCTGCTGGTGCTGCTGGAAACCATAGGGGAGTTTTTGAGTTGAGGTGGACAGGTTGAAGAAAAGATGGAACAAAGGCTGGCTCTATGTTTTAGGAGCGGCGGCAGGCGTTTTTCTATTGTCAGGGAAGGTATATGGAGCGGAACTGACGTCTCACGAAGCGTTCTCGGAACTGCCGGAGGAAAAGGCATCTTACGGAGCGTTCTCAGAAGTGCCGGAGGAAAAGGGGTCCCACGAAGCGTTCTCAGAACTGCCGGAGGAAGCCTTTCCCGGCAGCGGCGAAACACTGGAATCCTACCTGGCAGAATTGGATTTCTCCGATATTGATGAAATGCTGGGGCAGCAGGAGAGCACCCAGGAGCTGGATTTTAAGGGGCTGGTGGAACGATTGGTGAACGGGGAGGAAATCGACAAGGAATGGCTGCTAAAAGAAGCATTAAGTCTGGTATTCGGGGAAATTGCCGCCTTTCGGAAAACGCTGGTGCAGATTGTGCTGCTGTGCATGGTATTTGCTATTTTATATAATTTTGCGGATGTATTTGAGAATCCGGCGGTAACGGAAATCAGCTTTTATCTGGTGTATATGCTGCTTTTGGTGCTGTTGATGCGATCCTTTTTTATTCTTCGGGATGTGTCGGAAGAGGTATTGGAAGAAATGATGGTATTTCTGAAAGTGCTGATTCCCACATTTACTATGAGTATGGCGTTTTCCGGCCAGATAACCACGGCTGCGGGATTTTATGATATGACATTTCTTTTGATTTACGGGATAGAATGGGCCTTAAAATACCTGATTCTTCCGGCCGTGCAGATTTATATGACGCTGGAGCTTATGAATTATCTCACGGAGGAGGAGCTGCTGTCGAAAATGACAGAGCTATTGAAAACCGGCGTTGCCTGGGTGTTGAAATTCCTGTTTACCATTGTAATCGGAATCAATGTAGTGCAGAATCTTCTGACGCCGGTGATAGACACCTTTAAAACAGGTCTGATTTCTAAGACTGCGGGATTGCTCCCCGGACTTGGAACTTCCATCAACGCTGTCACAGAGATTATGGTGGGTTCCGGGATTATCATTAAAAACGGAATCGGGCTTGCGGCAATCCTGGTGCTCTTGGTCCTGTGCGCGGAACCGCTGATCAAAGTCGGCGTTATGACTTTTCTCTATAAAATCCTGGCCGCTGTCATTCAGCCCATTTCGGACAAACGGATGATTGGATGTATCAGCAGCGCGGGAGAGAGCGGGAGGATGCTGGGAAAGGTGGTGGTGACCACAGCGGTGATGTTTCTGGTAACCATTGCCATGGTGACGGCGGCCACCACATTTAACCATTAAAATACTGTCAATGGAGGCTGTAATGGAAATTGTCTATACCTGGGTGAAAAATATTGTCTGTTTTTATATTTTTATGAATATCATCATTCATCTGCTGCCCCGGGAAAGTTACCGGAAGTATGTCAGGTTTTTTTCCGGAATGCTGTTAATGATTTTAGTGGCCACGCCGGTGCTGTCTGTGCTGGGAAAAGAAGATGTATTGATGCAGAAAATCAATCAGGCGGGGTTTTTCCAGGAACTGGACAATATCAAGCTGGATACTGCGCATCTGGAGCAGACCCAGAAAAAAGTGTATCTCCGGGAATATGAGCGGGCAATCGCGATGGATATTGGAAGGATCGCTGAGGGAAAGGGACTGCGTCCCCTCAGGGTAGAGGTGCGCCTGTCAGAGGATTACCAGGTGGAGTCCATAGATATGGAGGTGAGCAAAGCCGAAGAGGACGCTGCGGTTCCGAACGTATCATTCGGAGACGGCAGCGGGGAATATTCCGGTGCAGGCGAATTAAAGCGGGAATTGACAGAGTTCTACCGTCTGGAGGAAGAGCGGATTGAAATTGCGGTGCAGGGGGAGTAAAGTGGCAGGAAATTCGCGTTATGCAGTGTAAAGATGTCTGTCATAGATTGTTTGTGACGGAAAGGGAATGGTAAAAATCATGAAAAAGAGGGAATGGTTTTCTCTGGAAAAAATAAAGGGAATATCCAAAAATCAGCTTTTAATCGGGGGACTGGCAGGGATTTTGCTGCTGATCATTGCCCTGCCGGCAGAAACGGATAAAAAAGGGGAACAGAGAGTGCCAAAAGAAGATAACAGCGGTCAGACAGAACAGGATACTGGGAATGATTCCAGTTACGGAAAGGAACTGGAACGGAAGCTGGAGCGGATTTTGGGGGAGATGGAGGGAGTGGGCAAGGTAGAGGTAATGATTACGCTGAAAGATGACGGGGAGAGGATTTTAGAGAAAGATATTACCCGCAGCAGCCAGGAAACTGCAGAGGAAGACGGAACCGTAAAGCGGAATACCCGTGAAAGCCAGTATCAGGAGGAAACGGTATTTTCCAAAGAAACGGACCAGGGACAGCCTTTTGTGGCAAAAGAAACGGCTCCTTTGGTGGAGGGAGTGCTGGTGGTGGCGGAGGGAGGTGAGAACGCGAAAACAGTAAAAAATATTTCCGATGCGGTTTTGGCATTATTTCCAGTGGAAGTACATAAAATTAAGGTAGTTAAGATGAATTGACAGGAGGGCTTAAGTTTTGAAGAAAGTATTTAAAAAGAACCAGATTATTATTACGGCTCTGGCTCTTATGATTGCTGTGGCGGGCTATCTGCAGTATACCGGAAGCCGGAGTGACAGCGATCTGGCCAAGGAAGCCAGCGCGGACACCAATGAAAGTACATATGAAATATCCGATGAAGACATGTACAGCGCAGAGGATATTTTCACAGACACAGAAGCCAGTGAGGAAACTGCAGCCGAGGCTCAGGACGCGGACCTGGGAATTAAGACAGGCGAGGAGATTGCGAAGGCCAACGGCCAGAGTGAAGGCGTAGACAATCCGGGCGAGGCTGTGCTTACCAGCACCAATGTAAACAGTGTGGATTTTGCGTCGGAAGTGAAACTGAACCGGGAGCAGGTCCGTTCCCAGAATAAGGCTTCCCTGTTGGAGATTATCAACAATACAGGCATCGGAGAAGAGCAGAAGCAGGACGCCATCAATGCCATGATTGCCATGACGGATATCGCGGAGCGGGAAGCGGCTGCTGAGATGCTGCTGGAGGCAAAAGGATTTACCGATGTGGTAGTGAGCATTACAGACGGCAATGCGGATGTGGTTTTGAACATGGGAGAGGTTACAGACGCGAAGCGGGCCCAGGTGGAGGATATTGTAAAACGCAAGACCAACGTGCAGGCGGAGAATATTATTATTACGCCCATTCAGAATTCTTCAGGAGAAACCCAGGAGACGCCTTCCGGGGAAACTCCGGCAGAGGGAGAGGGAACGGACGCGGCAGGAAGCGAAAGCGCGCCGGAGGAAAGTGTGCCTCAGGAATAAAATGAACGGTTCCGCTGCGGGCAGCGGGGGTATTGCATTCGGTATTTTTTGCGGAATGCGGGGGTCTGGTCATTGAGACATGAAACCCCTGGTGGGCATTGCATTCGGTATTCTTTTGCGGAATGCGGGGAGCGGCCGGGAATTTCAAGTTGCGGCGGCAATAAAGGCAGGGAGCTGGGAGGCTCCCTGTTTTTATATACTTTTACAGTATTATTACCGGATATTTGCGTCTTAAATATTCGGATAATTTGGGTTTTGTAAATGAAATTAGCTGTGAATAGTAAGGAATTGCGGAAAAAATAAGTGACAAATTAACACGAAAAAGGTATTTGCAATTATTTGTTAAATAAGTATAATAGAAAGAAAGAATGGCAATGATTTTGCAGATGAAAGCAGCCAGATGTCTGCAAATTGCTGAAGTATGGAAAAGCCTTCGGGATGGAAGAAAAATCAGTTTTTTAGGAACTGTTTTGATTTACGGAAAGGTACACAGAATGAAAGATACTAGGAAAAAATATCTGTCCGCACTGGTGGTTCTGTTATTTTTGTTTCTGCTCACTTTTTTGATTCTGTATTTAAAGCAGAAAGACAGGACGCAGGTGCAGGAGGCAGAAGTTGAAGAGGGCGGGCAGACAGAGGAGAAGAGTTTGTATGCGGGAACCGCAAGGTGGCTGGAAGAGAATCTCAGCGAAATAGAGGAGATGGAGCGTATTCAGCCAGTGATTCAGGAGGAAATGGTTTATTCGTTTCTGCAGGGCCCCAGATCCTGGAGCGAAGGCATTCCCTGGTCGGGGGAGTGGAGCGAATTTGAGGTGGAGGGCAATCCTTTCGGCGGTTTTGGATGCGGTTTGTGCTGCATGGCAAATATTTACAATACCCTTTCCCCCTATGAAGTGTCTCCCTGGGATATGTTTGAACATGCCAAAATTGCTTCTGATTATAAGCCCGGCGGGGAATACGGAGCCATAGACTGGGAGGCGATGGGCTGTGCTTTGAGTGTCTGCGGGATCAGAAATGAACTTCACACAAAGCCCAGGACGTATGAAGAGTTTCAGCAGCAGGTGCGGAATGCCAAATCAGCCATTGTCCTGGTCAGCAGCGGAAATGACGATTCCTTTTGGACGAATACGCCGGGGCATTATGTCAATATCTGGCTGTACCAGGAAGACGGCACCGTGTTTCTGGCAGAACCTGGGAATCCTGAGAATAACCGTTTACGGATACCCCTGCGCTATATTTATGACGCATTGAAGACTGTCAGCAGGTTTCAATACCTTCTGGTCAAAGATTACGTTCATGAGGATAACCGGTGGCGGGCAAACGGAATTAATGAAAACTGGAACCGGCCCTGAAATCCGCCGCCGGCAGGCCGCAAGGGCAGATGAGAACAGGGCCTGAAAAAAGCACAAATTTTTAGAAAACGAGGCGAATGGAAGATGAATGGACGCCGCAGTGCCTGCTGTGATATTTGATATCGCAGCAGGCACTGCAGGTAAAGTTCATGTTCTGTCAGCCCCGTTTTTTGTGATGCCTCTGAAATTATGCGGACATGCAGAGGAAACTGAGATGTTATTTTTCACGGGGCTGTCGGAAAATGAACTTTGTATGCAATATATAGTATGAAGCCTGATATTTTATACTATATATTGTGTAAATCTTCCATTTCCCGACAGCCCCGTGAATTGTAATACTGAGATAAATAGATTAAAAATTTCAATATTTTTATATTGACAATAGTGTGCGATATACACTATAATGAGAAAAAGAGGTGATACTTTGAGTGAAAAAAAAGAAATCATGGAAAACCTTTTGCTGGAACTGAGGCGGGGAACGCTGGTTTTAAGCGTATTAAGCCAGCTTCATGTACCCAAGTACGGCTATGCGCTGGTACAGAGCCTGGAGGAGAAGGGCGTGGCGATTGAAACGAATACCCTGTATCCTCTGCTGCGGCGGTTGGAGAAACAGGGGCTTCTGGTAAGTGAATGGGAAACAGGAGGCTCTAAGCCCAGGAAATACTACAGAAGGACAGAGGCCGGCGATGAAGTATATGAGAAGCTGAAAGAGCAGTGGAAGAGTATTGCTGTGAATATGGAGAAGCTATTGGAAGAAAGTTAAGCGAACGGCGCCGGGTTCTGGCGCGGAATGGAGGAAGAAATGTCGGTGGAAAATAATGAAATGATAGAACGCTATATTTACGAGGTTATTCGTCGGGTTCCTAAGAAGCAGAGGGAAGAAATCCGGCTGGAACTGGAGGAGCTGATTTCCGACATGATGGAGCAGGAAGGGGCAGAATTGGAAGCGGTTCTGACAAAATTAGGAGATCCCAGAGAATTTGCCCAGAAGTACAGCGGAAGGCATAATTATCTGATTGGGCCGGAATATTACGGGGATTATTGCTGGATGATGAAGGTTTTTCTGATTTCTGCGCTTGCGTTCCATCTGGTTTCCATAATCTTTCAGGCTGTATTTTCACCTGGTTTGCTGCTGACGCTGTCCTTTTATGTGGAAACGGTAGTTACCAATACCCTGGTCAGCCTCTTTGGGGGATTTGGACTGCTGACGCTGATTTTTGCCGTATTTGAACGCTATCATGTCAGAGTGCAGATTAAGATTACCAGAGAAGAAGACTGGTCCGCAGAGAAATTAAGATCCTGGACGCCGGCAAAGCTGCCTCCGGTTCCGGATGAAAAAGCCCGGATCAGCCGGGGCGACTGCATTGTTGGAATTGTGTTTACTCTGCTGTTTGGACTGCTGCTGGTATTCGCGCCGGAATGGACGGCCGGCATCAATGCGGGGGACGGGAGCTGGAAGGTTGTATCACCTTTTAATTACGGGGCATGGAATGTGGTTCTTCCGGTTTTGGTCATTGATATTGCAATAGAACTGGTAAATGAAATTATGAAGCTTCTGGCCGGCCGCTATTGCAGAAAAGTCATGATCAGCGGAATTCTATCAGGCGTTGCGGAGATCTTTTTGTCTGTGCTGCTGCTGAAAGTTCTGCCTTTCTGGAATCCGAATTTTGTCCGGGAATTGGAAGAAGCTTTGGAATTGAAAATTACTTCCCATGGGGATTTGCTCTTTTACTGGAATGACGGAGTGATTTCTAATATTCTTCTGATTGGCATTACAGTATTTACGCTGGCGGAAGTTGGCGTAACGGTTTACAAAACCTGCCGGTATAACTTCAAAGAATAGATATCAAAAATAATATGTATGGGCGCAGGCAAAACAAAGTCCGGAACCTATTGACAAACCGATTGAATGTGCTAAACTAATTAGAGCGTATTTGAAAAATCATTCCCACCATCTGCACTAAGGAATTCGCCAGGCTTCGCACCTGATACCCCTTAGCGCAAAGCATGCTCCGCTTTGCGAGATATTTGCGCCAAATTCAGGTTACATAGCCCGCTATGCGCCTTTCATTTGGCACAAATCTCCCATAAACTGTGACGCGCGTCTGGCAGAAAGCATTTTTCAAACAGGAAAGGCAGGTTACAATACATGGAAAGACAGGCATTATCAATTCTGGTTGAGAATACGCCCAATGTACTCAGCCATGTGTCCGGTTTATTCAGCCGGAGAGGGTACAATATTGACAGTATTTCCGCCGGTGTGACGGCAGATCCCAGATTTACCAGAATTACGATTGTTTCAAGCGGCGATGAGCTGATTTTAGAGCAGATTGAGAAGCAGCTTGCCAAGCTGGAGGACGTTGTAGATATCAAGAAACTGGAGAACGGCAGTTCTGTGTGCCGGGAATTGATTTTAATCAAGATCCGTGTAAAGAATACAGAGCGTCAGGCTGTAATCTCCCTGGCGGAGATTTTTAAGACCAAGATTGTGGACGTAACCAACGATTCCATGATGATTGAGCTGATCGGAAGCCAGAGCAAGTTAGACGCGTTTCTGGAACTGCTGGAGGGTTATGAGATACTGGAACTGGCAAGGACAGGCATTACAGGGCTTACCAGAGGCTCTTCGGATGTGAAAATGTTTGACTGAGAAATGGACAAAACAGGCATTACGGCCTTAGATTGAAAAGCTGGCGGGAGAACGAAGCTTGTAATTCTTTCGATGTGAGTATGAAAGGATTAGGGTCTTAGATTGAAAAGCTGGCAAAAGAACAGGTAGGAACCGCGTCCGCGCTGTAAGATACGGCGAAGATGCGATATTATAAATATTTTAGGAGGATAAGAAAATGGCAAAAATATTTTATCAGGAAGACTGTAATCTTTCTTTGTTAGATGGAAAGACAATTGCGATTATCGGTTATGGCAGTCAGGGACATGCGCATGCATTGAATTTAAAGGAGTCCGGATGTCATGTGATTATCGGTCTGTATCAGGGCAGCAAGTCCTGGGCGAAGGCAGAGGCGCAGGGATTTGAGGTATTTACGGCAGATGAAGCTGCAAAGAAGGCAGATATTATCATGATCCTGATCAACGATGAACTGCAGGCAGATATGTATAAGAGAGATATCGAGCCGAATCTGGAAGCAGGCAATATGCTGATGTTTGCCCATGGATTCAATATTCATTTCGGAGCGATTGTTCCTCCTAAGGATGTGGATGTTACCATGGTTGCGCCTAAGGGACCGGGACATACTGTAAGAAGCGAATATCAGGAAGGCAAAGGCGTTCCCTGCCTGGTGGCAGTGGAGCAGGATGCTACCGGCAAGGCACAGGACATTGCGTTGGCTTACGCTTTGGGAATCGGCGGCGCAAGAGCCGGCGTTTTGGAAACCACATTCCGTACCGAGACAGAGACAGATCTCTTCGGCGAGCAGGCAGTGCTTTGCGGCGGCGTATGCGCATTGATGCAGGCAGGTTTTGAGACTCTGACAGAAGCAGGATATGACGCGAGAAACGCGTATTTTGAATGCATCCATGAGATGAAACTGATTGTTGATTTGATTTACCAGTCCGGTTTTGAGGGCATGAGATATTCCATCTCCAATACGGCAGAATACGGTGATTACATTACAGGCCCGAAGATTATTACAGAAGATACCAAGAAAGCTATGAAGAAGATTCTCTCTGATATTCAGGACGGAACCTTTGCAAAAGACTTCTTGCTGGATATGTCACCGGCAGGGCGTCAGGTTCATTTCCGCGCAATGAGAAAGCTGGCAGCAGAGCATCCGGCAGAGGCTGTGGGCAAAGAGGTGCGTAAGCTTTATAGCTGGAATAATGAGGAAGATAAGCTTATTAATAATTAATTTCTAAATTTCGGGGAGGGAGATCACTGCAGGATTGCTTATTCTAAATTTCGGGGACGGACGGAACTACAGGATTGCCCTTTCACACACAAACTGGGCAGCGCTCTAGTGCTTATTATAGAAAGAAGTCGTTTGTTTTTGAAAATATCTAGTCATATGCGGAGTTATCGGCAGATGAAGTTTATCTACCATATAGAGTGCACTAAAAAAAGGTGATGATATATGTGGTGGATATCTATTTATCGTCTGGTGGCTCCGTTTTTCATGTCAAAGTGGACGGCCGAAAATGTTTTTATATCTGTGCTCCGAATGATTTACCAACAGATTCTCGTTTTTTAAATAAGAAAATATTGGGGACAGATTTTCGTCATTGACTTTTTCACTTTTGCATTGTATAATTCAAAAGAATATAAATTGACATTTCTTGCCGCCGGGTAAGGAGTTAAGCGTCAGACTTTCTATCGTTAGGCCTTTGAAGATAGAAAGTTCTGGCGCTATTTTTTTTGTAATTTTAGGAGTGAGCAGACATATGGAACAACAGTCTTGTATGCGGGATTTTGTCCACTATACATTTTTAAGTGTTTTAGGAACATTGGGAGTATCCTGCTATATATTAGCCGATACATTTTTTGTATCAAAAGGATTGGGAACAAACGGTCTTACTGCATTAAATCTTGCCATCCCTGTATATAATTTTATTCACGGCACAGGGCTTATGCTTGGTATGGGCGGAGCAACAAGGTTTTCGGTTTGTAAGAGTCAGGAAAGAACGGAGGAAGTTAATCGGGTTTATACAAATACTATATATCTCGCCCTGTTTTTTTCAGGCGTATTTGTCGTGCTTGGTTTCTTTTTCTCGCGCCAGATGGCAATACTCTTGGGGGCAGATATAAGCGTATTAGAAATGACAACTACATATTTGCGTTGGCTGCTGCTGTTTGCGCCTGCATTTGTACTGAACGATATATTGCTTTGTTTTGTCAGAAACGACGGCAGTCCTTCAATAGAAAAAGCGCTGCCTGCCCATATACTTTCGATATTAAGGGGATTGGTTTTGATTATTCCTATGGCATTTTTACTGTCTGCCTTATGGAAAATGACAGGTGTCTGGTTTACTTATCCGATAACAGAATTTTTAGTTGCGTTACTCGGATTTGCAATATATAAGCATAAAAATAAACAGAAAGGAACAACAAACTATGAAAATTGAAGAAAGAAGCGCATTGCTTGTCATCGACATTCAGCAAGAAGATTTCAAAGATAATATTTCGATACACAGGAAATGCAGGGATGCGCTCCCTCTAAGCAAACGATTCATGGGCGCTTTTGCCGGAGCGCTGCCCAGTTTGTGTGAGGGAGTGCATCCCTGCATTTCCGTCCGTCTCCCAATATGAAACTAATCCCCTCCATTGATTCCGTTCCCCAAATATAAAACCATGCCTTAAACCCCATTCAAATATCCACTGCAGGACTCATAAAAATCAATAAAGTGCCTAAGTGAACTGGAAATCTTAACCTCCTTGCTGTAGGCAAAGCCCACCACCCGCCTGCCTGTGGGAATTTCCAGCGGAATCTCCAGCAGAGCTCCGGTTTTCAGCTCATTTTGGACAAAGCTCTTAATGACGCAGCCGGTTCCAAGGCTGATTTTGGACATCTCAATCAGGAGATCCATATTGGAAACTTCAATGATGTCCTGGGCAATGATACGGCTTCTTTGCAGATATTCATCAATATACTGACGGGTCATATTTTCACGGTCCAACAGCAGCAGAGTGGAATGCTTTAGAATCTGCTGTTTTTCCGCACCCCGGATTTTCAGATTATGAAGATAATCCCGGGTGGCTACAAAGATGTCTTCGATTTCCTGGATGGGATAAAAATCAATATTTTTCAGCAGTTTCGGCTGTCCGATCAGCCCGATGTCCAGTTTGCCTTCTTCTAACAGCTTCAGCGTCTGGTTGGTGGAGTGGCAGGCAATGGAAATGTTGATATGGGGGAATTTTTTAATAAAATTCCGCAGATAAGGAAGCAGAATGTATTTGCAAAGGGTAGCGCTGACTCCGATTGTCAGATTTCCCATGCCCAGGGCGATGGAACGGCGCAGCTTGTCCTCTCCCAGTGTCAGCATTTCAAAGGCGGACTTGACATGGGTATAGAGAAGCTGGCCCTCCGGGGTCAGAGTAACGCCCCTGGAACTGCGGTCAAAGAGTTTTACACCGATGTTTTCTTCCAGTTTCTGAATGGACTTGCTGATGGCAGGCTGGCTGATATACAGTTCTTTGGCGGCTTTGGAAATATTTCCGGTATTGGCGACAGCATAAAAAATCCGGTAAGAAGAAAGCGTTTGTTCCATGGCGGTTTCCCCCTATCTACCCGTAGACCAGAGGGACTGTCGGGAAATGGAAAATTTCTACAATATATAGATATGAATTCTGGAGTTTCAAACTATATATTGTGTAATCATTTTATTTCCCGACAGCCCCTTTCTGCCGGCTTAAGTTTTCAGCAGTGCAAAGCGCAGTATAATGGCAGATAAGCATGCTCACGAGTATAACTTTAATTTATAATAATTATATTTAATATGTATTTCTATTATATCATGACATGTGCTAGAATAGCAAGCAGAAAGAGAAACAAGGAGGATTGAAATATGGGAATGACAATGACACAGAAGATTCTGGCGGCGGCAGCGGGACTTCCAGAGGTAAAGGCCGGGCAGCTCATTGAAGCGGATTTGGATCTGGTGCTGGGAAATGATATCACGGCTCCGGTCGCAATTCATGAGATGGATAAGTTTACAGCCCAGGGAGTGTTCCACAAAGACAAAATTGCGCTGGTCATGGATCACTTTGTGCCTAATAAAGATATCAAGTCTGCCCAGCATTGCAAATGCGTCCGGGAATTTGCCTGCAAACATGAGATCAGCAATTATTTTGACGTGGGGGAAATGGGAATCGAACACGCGCTTCTTCCGGAAAAGGGTCTTACCGTTGCGGGAGACGTGATTATCGGCGCGGATTCTCACACTTGCACCTACGGCGCGTTGGGGGCATTTTCCACCGGCGTGGGAAGCACAGATATGGCAGCGGGAATGGCCACCGGAAAAGCCTGGTTTAAAGTGCCTTCTGCCATCAGATTCAATCTGACCGGCAAGCTTTCCAAGTGGGTCAGCGGAAAAGATGTGATTTTGCATATTATCGGTATGATTGGCGTGGACGGAGCACTGTACAAATCCATGGAATTTACCGGAGACGGCGTTGCCAGCCTGTCCATGGACGATCGGTTTACCATTGCCAATATGGCCATTGAAGCAGGCGGAAAGAACGGAATTTTCCCGGTGGATGAAAAGGCGATTGCTTATATGAAGGAACATTCCAGCCGAGAATTTAAGGTGTACGAGGCGGATGAGGACGCGGTGTACGACCAGGAATACACCATTGATTTAAGCGCGCTGAAGCCTACTGTGGCATTTCCTCATCTGCCGGAAAATACAAAGACCATTGACGAAGTGGGAGACATTGCCATACAGCAGGCAGTGATTGGTTCCTGCACCAATGGGCGTCTGGAGGATCTGCGCACTGCGGCAGAGGTGCTGAAGGGAAAGAAAGTGAAAAAAGGCGTCCGCTGCATTGTGATTCCGGCTACCCAGAAGATTTATTTAGACGCCATGGAAGAAGGGCTGCTCAGAATCTTTATTGAAGCGGGAGCCATTGTGAGTACGCCCACCTGCGGTCCCTGCCTGGGAGGATATATGGGAATCCTGGCAGAAGGAGAGCGGTGCGTATCCACCACCAACCGCAATTTTGTGGGACGTATGGGACATGTGGAATCAGAAATATACCTTGCAAGCCCGGCAGTGGCTGCAGCTAGCGCAATTACCGGCCGTATTTCGGCACCGGAAGAACAGGAGGGAAAGAAATAAGATGAAAGCCAGCGGAACAGTGTTTAAATATGGAGATAATGTGGATACAGACGTAATTATACCGGCAAGATACCTGAATTCTTCCGATCCCAAGGAATTGGCGGTTCACTGCATGGAAGACATTGATAAAGAGTTTGTCCATAAGGTGCAGCAGGGAGATTTGATTGTGGCGGATAAGAACTTTGGATGCGGTTCTTCCAGAGAACACGCGCCCATTGCCATCAAGGCTTCCGGGGTCAGCTGTGTCATTGCGGAGACCTTTGCCCGTATTTTTTACCGGAATGCCATCAACATCGGTCTGCCCATTATCGAATGTCCCGAAGCGGCCCGGGGCATTGAAAACGGAGATGAAGTGGAAGTGGACTTTGACAGCGGCGTGATTACCAACAAGACAAAGGGAACTGCTTTCCAGGGACAGGCGTTTCCGGAGTTTATGCAGAAGATCATCAAGGCAGAGGGCCTTGTGAACTATATTAATCAGAAAGGATAGAAAGTCCTTTTAAATAATTGGTATATTTTTCTGAAAGTTTAATTTGGCTGTAGATTTCGGCATATTCACGGGGAGAGTAAGGCTCCAGATAATTGGTTTGAAAATTTTTGGAGATCCCGTGTTTTTTTGCCAGATCTACAGCTTTATTGTATGCAATTGCAGCTTTTTCTTCTGAATGGTAGGTTCCTACCGTGTAATTTCCATTGATATGAATTTGTACCTTATAGCGTTCCTCGTTGGCAGAAGAAATTCTGGTGACGCCGTAATAGCGGTTGACGACAATAATGTTTGAGTACCGGAAATCAGTGGGATCTTCATTGGCGAAATAATAATCCCGGCCGGCAACGGCGTAATTTTTTATGCCGTAACGGGAAAGAATATTGATCTGCATCCCGTAATCGCTGACAAAAAGATGTCCCTGACGGCGCATAATCTTATGGCTGGAATAATAAAAAAGATCGTCAATGTCGAATTTCAGTTCGTCCGATTTGGAAATATAGTAAATAAAATAATTATTCCTCAAATAGATAGGATTTTTAAAATAAATAAGATTATCCCGAAAATTCAACAAAGAAATCACTTTGCTAAAACTTAAAATAGTGGGCAGAGAGAAGGCGTCTTCAAAGGTAACCGTGAAGTCCCCCAGCAGCCGGGCAGCTTCCTGATAAGCCAGATGCGCGTTCTCTTCGGTATCGAAGCTGCCCAGAGAGATATGCTTACTGCGAAAGGTAATACTGGCGCGATAATAGGCAGTTTTGTTTTTTTTGTAGGCAATGTAAACACCTGGCAGCATAGTACCCTCCATAAATTATATTTCCATGTATTTTTTTGAGAAAAAAATACAAAATAAGTATATCACAAAACGAGAGAAACGCAAGTTTTTGAGATACTGAAAATGGAATGGTAAATTATGGGAAAGTCAAAGCAGCAGCTCAGCGGGGCCGAAAGCTGGGCTGCAACAAGTCAAATGGAAAAGAGGAACAAATATGTTGACAATTCAAAACTTACTAAAGAATGTATATTGCAGTATTAAAAATATATCCAAAAAATCCTATCGGAATTGCGCAGTTCTTGTTTCCGGTTTTTCGGTATTTGCGATGGTTTCCTTAAATGCCCATGGATTTGGCGGTGCAGGAAAAAACAGAAGCGTGGTTTGCAGCAGCATGACAGGAACGGAAGGAGAAGCCCCGGCAGAGAATTCGGAACAGGAGAGCGAGGCGTTCTCGGGAGGCTCTGCAGCTTCCGGCAGACAGGCCACAGAATTAGAACAGGAAAGTGTGGCGGCCGTGGGAGATTTCGCGTCCTCCTGCAAGCAGGCGATAGAAACAGAACACAGCAGAATCAAAGAAGAGGCGAAAGCTGAGAAGCAAAAGCGGGAGGTGACCGCCGTCTGCGCCAGCGTGGAGCCGGTTCAAAATGAGATGCAGCGTCCTCCGGTAAATCCTTACGGCGATATTCCGATTACTGAGGAAGATTATGAAGCGCTTCTTCGAATTGTACAGGCAGAAGCAGGAGGAGAAGATGAACAGGGAAAAATCCTGGTGGCTGAAGTGATTTTAAACCGGGTGCTGGCAAAGGATTTTGCCTCCACAGTATCTGATGTGATCTTTGAAAAGAGCGGCGGAAGCCCGCAATTTGCGCCTACCGCAGACGGCAGATACTATTCGGTGGAGGTTACCGGAAGCACTGTGGAGGCCGTGGAGAAGGCCATTCATGAGGAAGACATTTCTCAGGGCGCGCTGTTTTTTTCAGCGAGAAGGAGAGCGAATCCTTATGATATGGCATGGTTTGACCGCAATTTAACATGGCTTTTCCAGTATGGAGGGCATGAGTTTTATACACTTCCCTGATATTTTTACGCTTTACTCTATTGAATTTGTGTAGCATGGAGATTGACAGAGAAGAGGAAAACTTTTATAATGAGGGGTGTCCCAAAGGCAGGGACGCCCCTTGTCTATTGGAAAGAAAACAAGGGGCGTTTGAGGAATTGCGCAGGAGAAGTTTCCCGGCTTTGGGAACAGTTTCTTTAAACCATTGTGCAGATAGGAAGAATAATAAAAGGATGGAATAGAATTATGCTGTATGTAAGTACGAGAAATGACAAGGAAAAGGTAACGGCTTCCCAGGCCATTTTAAAGGGGCTGGCGGGAGACGGAGGATTGTTTGTGCCGGAGAAAATTCCCGCTTTGGATGTGCCAGTGGAGAAACTGGCGGACATGACTTATCAGGAGACGGCTTATGAGGTGATGAAGCTGTTTCTTACGGATTTTACAGAAGAAGAGTTAAAGCAGTGCATTGCGAAGGCTTACGATCAGAAATTTGATACCGAAGAGATTGCTCCTTTGAAGAAGATAGGGGATACATATTTTCTGGAATTGTTTCACGGCGCGACCATAGCGTTTAAGGATATGGCCCTTTCTATTTTGCCTCACCTGATGATTACTGCGGCGGGAAAGAATCAGGTTAAGAATGATATTGTGATCTTAACGGCCACCTCCGGAGACACCGGGAAAGCTGCCCTGGCCGGCTTTGCGGATGTGAAGGGCACGAAAATTATTGTCTTTTATCCCAAAGACGGCGTAAGTCCCATCCAACAGAAGCAGATGGTGACCCAGCAGGGGGAAAATACTTTTGTGGTGGGGATTCACGGGAATTTTGACCAGGCGCAGACAGGCGTGAAGCAGATGTTTTCGGATCAAGAACTGGGAAAAGCCATGGAGGAGGCAGGATACCAGTTTTCTTCCGCCAATTCCATCAATATCGGACGGCTGGTTCCCCAAATTGTTTATTACGTATACGCCTATGCTAAAATGGTGCGGTCCGGGGAGATTCAAACAGGAGAGCGTATCAATGTAACCGTTCCCACAGGGAATTTCGGCAATATTCTGGCTGCCTTTTACGCCAAGAACATGGGCCTTCCCATTGGAAAATTGATTTGCGCTTCCAATGAGAATAAGGTGCTGTATGATTTTTTCGCTACCGGCTCTTACGACAGGAACCGTGAATTTGTGCTGACTTCCTCTCCCTCTATGGATATTTTGATTTCCAGCAATCTGGAGCGTCTGATTTACCGCATTGCCGGAAATGATCCGGAGAAAAACCGGGAACTGATGAAGTCGCTGCAGGAACAGGGCAGATATGAGATTACAGACGAAATGCGGGGACAGCTTTCAGAATTTTATGGAAATTATGCCGGCGAGGATGAGACATCAGCTATGATCCGGGAGACTTACCAGGAATCGGGGTATATTCTGGATCCCCATACAGCAGTAGCGGCTGCAGTTTATGAGAAATACAGGAAAGAGACAAAAGATGAGACAAAGACGGTTATCGCCTCTACCGCCAGCCCCTATAAGTTTACCAGAAGCGTAATGACTGCCATTGACGGGAAATATGACAGCAGAGCGGATTTTGAACTGGTGGATGAACTGGAGGCATTGTCCGGCGTGAAAGTGCCGAAAGCCATTGATGAGATCCGCACTGCGCCGGTGCGTCATCAGACGGTATGTGAAGTGGATAAGATGCAGGCAGTTGTAAAAGAGTTTTTACATATGCAGGGATAAACACTGTTTGTATCAGGACAAAGAATGCCCGTTTTCAGCAGTTTTGACGGAATAAAAAAAGCAGGTTCTCTGAGAGTGGAACCTGCTTTTTAATGCCATGGGCAGTCTCTTTCAAGCGTGTGTAAAAAGGCTCTAGGAAGAAGTGACTGAAAAAATAAAGTTCACCGTTCCGAAAGAGTAGATCACAGGCAGCAGATAGCAGGGGGCTTCTGTTGCCAATACGGTATTTTCATGACATGCAGGCGGCTGCAGATGCAGTTCCAGCGAGAAGTCATTAGACATATTGACGGAGTACAGGCCGTTGTGCAGATTCAGAAAATCTTCCATGGAAGCGCTGACATATTCGTCAAATTCCTCGAATTCATCGTCTACATATCTGCCGGCAAAAGCAATTGCGGTTTCAGAATCCATATCCAGCGCGGACAGGAAAGAAAAAGTGCCGTCAACCATCTGAGATACACAGTAATTTGTAGGAACCTCCGGTAAAGTCATAATGTTTAAAGGCGTAAAGTCCTCTCCGATGAAGCGTACCAGATTGTTAAAAAGGAGCGTAATGTAGGCAATTATATTCTGCGTATCCTGCAGATCATCCGGAAGGTACAGATCGGCCAGCAGTTTATCCACCATGGTTTTCTGTTCTTCCATCATATCCAGTTCATAAATCTCATATTCAGATTTATATTCCGTAATTAAATTCTCCAGTTCAATATGGGTTACTATTTTCTGATCCACCAGAATCTGTCCCAGCAGCATATAGTTGGGAAGCTGTAAGGTCAGAAGTTTGTCCACTTGCTCAGTAGTGAGATAACCCAGTTCCACGGCAAGTTCGCCGAATCGTTTGTCATAGTGGGTCTGCGTAATATAAACATCCGCGACTTCACTTGCCGACATGTAGCCGGAATGGATTGCCAGAGTACCGAATTTTTTGTGGGCAGAAGATTGAATCTTCAAAGCCTCAATCAGCTGTTCAGGGGTAATCACCCCTTTATTAAGCAAAAAATTACCGAAAAACTGCGTATGCATAACTCTTATCTCCCTTCAAAACGCCCTTTTAAGATTTCTGCAATAGCAGAAGAAGAGAAAGGCTTCTGTACAAAATCGCGTGCGCCTTCTAAAATTGCATTTTTCAATTGCGTCTGTGTGCCGACAGAAGATACGACAACGATATAAGCTTTCGGGTCAAAGCCGCGGATGTCACGGATTGCTTCTACGCCGTCCTTAACCGGCATGACAATGTCCAGGAAAGAAAGATCCGGCTGATGTTCTTTGTAGAGATCAAAAGCTTCTTGTCCGTTGGATGCTTCTATAAAATTGTCATAGCCACTTTTTTTGATGATGTCCTTTAACTGTTTTCTTGCCAGAACAGAATCATCGCAGATTAATATTTTTACATTTTCCATTCGAATCGCTCCTTGCTGATTGATTTAGATATTTTAATTTTACACTATGTGGTTGGAAGTTTCAATCTTTTCTTTTATATAAATACCATTTGTAATGCTTTTCGACAACGTATTTTATAATTTTGGAATAGAAAATCCGGGAATCACCGCTGATCCATAGGAATATAGTCCTTATGCTCCTGAACGTTCTTGTAAGCAGGGCGCATAATTTTGCCGTTATAGCTTAATTCTTCCAGACGGTGGGCGCTCCAGCCGGAAATTCTCGCGATGGCAAAAATAGGCGTGTAAAGCTCTAAGGGAAGATTCAGCATGCTGTAAGCAAATCCTGAGAAAAAGTCTACGTTGGGGCTTACGCCTTTGTAAATCTTACGCTCTTTTGCAATAATCTGCGGCGCCAGCCGTTCCACAGTGGAATAGAGCGCAAATTCTTCCTCCCGCCCCTTTTCTTTGGAAAGGCGCTCCACAAAAGAGCGGAAGAGCTCTGCTCTTGGGTCGGAGAGAGAATATACCGCATGGCCCATCCCATAGATAAGGCCGGCCTTATCAAAAGCTTCCTTGTGAAGTAGGGCGGTCAGGTAAGCGCTGATTTCCTCTTCGTCCTTCCAGTCGCTGAGATGCTGTTTCATATCTTCGAACATTCTTACTACTTTAATATTGGCGCCACCGTGTTTCGGGCCTTTCAGGGAACCCAAAGACGCAGCTATGGCAGAATAAGTGTCTGTTCCGGACGAAGATACCAGATGAGTGGTAAAGGTGGAATTATTCCCGCCGCCGTGTTCCATATGCAGAATCAATGAAATATCCAGAAGCTTCGCCTCCAGCGGCGTGTATTGGCTGTCCGGGCGCAGAATATGTAAAATGGTCTCTGCAGTGGAAAGTTCATCTCCCGGCGTATGAATGAAAAGGCTGGCGCCGTCGTGGTAATGGCGGTACGCCTGATATCCGTAAACGGAAAGAAGCGGGAACAGGCTGATTAAAGTCAGGCACTGGCGCAGTACATTGGGGATGGAAATGTCGTCTGCCCGGTCGTCGTAAGAATACAGGGTGAGAACGCTTCTGGCCAATGTGTTCATCATATCCTGGCTGGGAGCCTTCATAATGAAATCTCTCACAAAGCTTGTAGGCAGAGAGCGGTATTTGGCAAGCTGTCCCCGGAAAAAATCCAGTTCTTCCCGGTTGGGAAGCTTCCCGAACAGCAGCAGATAGGTGCTTTCCTCGAAGCCGAAGTGGGAATTGTCAGAAAGCCCGCTGATAATATCCTTCACATTATAACCCCGGTAATACAGTTCTCCGGGCGCGGGGACTAATTCTCCGTTTACCAGTTTGGTGGAGCAGACATCAGAAATTTCTGTCAGCCCTACCAGAACGCCCTTTCCGTTCAGGTCACGCAATCCTCTTTTGACATCGTATTCTTCAAACAGATTCGGATTGATCGTGGCGGCCCGCTGGTTTAATTCAGCCAGGCGGGTAATTTCAGGCGTAATTTCACAGTAGTAGTTTGTATTCATGTTTGAGTTCATAAATTCCCCCTTTGAATCTATTATTAAATTAGTAACCGGCCATTATATTCAGCCTATTGTTAGACAGGCCCATGGTCATTCTTGTTATAAAAACCCACAATATTGAATTATCATACCATACTTTTTGATTTCGATACAAGAAAAAGATCTTGTTTTTACGAAAAATTCATACTTTATTTAAAAAAATTATATAATTTTTGAGGATTTTTTCATAGATTTTTCACGAAAAATAGTTTAGAATAATGGAGTAGCCAGAGTCCTAGAACGTGTCTTAAAATTGCTTTCCGCAAGATGTCGTCCCAATTTACATCAGATTTTATGCTGAATTTCGAAGGTGTAGTGGGCTGCATTGACTAAATTCAGCATGAAATCTGGCGTGAAGTGGGGCGGCAGATTGCGGGAATGAATTTTAAGACACGCTCTAAGCTGAACTGTTTCAATTTTTTACATAGAAAGACAAAAAAAGATTGACAAATTAATAACAAAAGGCTATGCTATATGGTAGAGAACTTTAAAATTTTAAGGAGGAAGATAAACAATGGCAACAAAGGCGTATTATCCAAGAACAGAGATTGGGCCGAACAAAGTTGGTTTTGCAAAGACCCGCTCTATAATTGAAGCTGCATTCTACGGCAACAATGTGGTGAAGGTGAACACCCTGAAGGAAGCTTATGAACTTGCTAAGAATTCTCCGGGAACTGTTGTGACAGACATGCCTGTATACAGAGGAGAAGAGTTCGGATTAGAGCCGGACGCGAAAGTACTGCTGTTCAACGACGGTTCCATTACAGGACGTTATGCTCCTGCAAGAAGAATTACCGGCAAACCGGGCGTGAATACCACAGAGCTGGATAAGATTTTGATGGACGCAGTTTATGATACCAGATGGAAGACCATGTACCATGCAGAAGTATTTATCGGCCTTGATCCGGAATTTATGGTGAAAGCCCATCTGTTAATTCCGGAAGGAGAAGAGAACCTCCTTTATTCCTGGATGCTGAACTTCCAGTATATGTCTGACAATTATGTGAAGATGTATAAATCATCCAAAATGTATGAGAATGAGCCGGATATCTATATCTTCTCAGATCCTCAGTGGGTTGGCACAGACAAGACAGATATCTCAGATCCCAACTGCCTGTGCTATTTCAACACAGATACCAACTGCGCGGGAATTCTCGGCATGAGATATTTCGGAGAGCACAAGAAGGGCACATTGACCCTGGCATGGGCTTTGGCCAACAGAAACGGCTATGCTTCCTGCCACGGCGGACAGAAAGAGTACACCTTAGAAGACGGCTCCAAATATGTTGCAGCAGTATTCGGGTTATCCGGATCCGGCAAGTCAACCCTTACACACGCAAAGCACAACAACAAATATCCGTCTATCAAGGTGCTTCATGACGACGCGTTTATCATCAATGCGGATACCTGCGCTTCCGTAGCATTGGAGCCCACTTATTTTGATAAGACAGCAGATTATCCTACCGGATGCGAAGATAACAAGTTCCTGCTGACTGCTCAGAACTGTTCCGCAACTTTGGATGAAGACGGCAAAGTGGTTCTGGTGACAGAAGATGTGCGTAACGGAAACGGACGCGCCATTAAGTCCAAATTATGGTCTCCCAACCGTGTGGACAAGATTGAAGCTCCGGTGAATGCTATTTTCTGGATTATGAAAGATCCTACCATTCCGCCGGTAGTAAAATTAAAGGGAGCTTCCCTTGCTTCCGTTATGGGCGCAACCCTGGCGACCAAGCGTTCTACCGCAGAGCGTCTTGCGGCCGGCGTAGATCCCAATGCGCTGGTAGTAGAGCCTTACGCAAACCCATTCAGAACTTATCCGCTGGTAAATGACTATGAGAAGTTCAAATCACTGGTAGAAACCAAGAATGTAGACTGCTATATCATCAACACCGGTGAATTTATGGGCAAGAAGGTTCAGCCGAAGGATACCTTGGGCGTACTGGAAGCTATCGTTGAGAAGAAAGCGGACTTCAAGCCATGGGGCCCCTTCTCCGATATTGAGATCTTTGAGTGGGAAGGATTTGTTCCGGATCTGTCTGACAAAGAGTACGTAGAGCAGTTAAAAGCGCGTATGCAGGACAGACTGAACTATGTGACAAATCTGGACGAGGCAGAAGGCGGATTCAACAAGCTGCCCGAAGACGCTGCCGCAGCGATTAAGAAAGTTGTGGATGAGGCGAATACATTATAATCTAAGAGGTTTTTATAGCTCCCACAGGATACATCAGTATCCTGTGGGAGAATGTGTATTGGAAGAAATGTATTGAAATTGTAAAGAATTCCTTTACAAAATGTATTAGTAATGAGATAGTTGGAGAAATGAGCATGAAAAAAAATAAGATTTTAATTTCAGCAATGTGCTGTCTGCTGCTGGCGGTTTCACTGTTTACTTTTCAAAAGAGTGAAGTTCAGGCGGCAGGAAATTATACATTGCAGGTAAACAAAGGGACAAATGTAGTAACTGTATTCCGAAGCGACGGCACGCCGGAGCGGGCATTTGTTTGTTCCGTGGGAAGCGCTACGCCCATCGGAACCTTCTATACGCCCAACAAATACAGATGGCATGAATTGGACGGCCCTTCTTACGGACAATACTGCACCCGTATTGTTGCAGGCTATCTGTTTCATTCCGTATGGTATTACCGGAATGGAGATTTGGCTTCCCAGTCTTACGTACAGTACAATAAACTGGGCACGACAGCTTCCCACGGATGTGTCCGCCTGACAGTGGCAGACGCCAAGTGGATTTATGACAACTGTCCTCTGGGAACAAAAGTTACGGTAATGTATGGTTCCTCAGCCAATGATCCCCTGGGAAAACCGGCGGCAATTAAAGTTCCCAATGTGAGAGAGGGCTGGGATCCGACGGACCCCAATCCGGCCAATCCATACAGTGCGGCAATGCCCTCCATTGATACCAGCGGAGCTTCTCAGACCGTTTCCTACGGAAGCGATTTCAATCCTCTCACTGGAATTACAGCCAAAGATTCCCTTGGAAATGATATCAGCGGGAAACTGGCTTATGCCGGAAGCGTGAATACCAGTCAGCTGGGAGATTACAGGATTACATACCGCGTCACAGACGCATTGAACAGAACTGCCTACGCAGATAAGACATATACAGTGGCGGATACCGGGAAAGCCGAGATTACCGGCGTCAAGAAGAGTCTGAAAAAGGAATATAATTCCACGCTTAAATTAAAAAAGAATGTAAAGGCTAAGACTGTGACGGGCAAGAGCCTGACGAAACAGATCACGATTAAGATTATTTCTCCCGGAAGCAAGAAGGAGAAAACATACAAGAAGAGCACATTGAAGCTTAAAAAGCTTGGCACTTACAAGATCAATTACTATGTGACCAATCCGGCCAACGGCCTGGTGACCAAAGCCACCTGCAAGGTGAAGGTAAGTGATACCAAGAAGCCTAAGTTCAGCGGCGTTGCTGCTTCGAAGACTGTGGAATACAACAGCACTCTGAATCTGAAATCAGGCGTGAAGGCCAAACTGGTATCCGGCAAGAATATGACCTCCAAGATAACCGTGAAGGTTCAGGCGCCCAATCAGACAAAGTTAAAGAAATTAAGCAGCAGCAAGATCAAGAGTTATAAATTTACAAAGATCGGCACTTATAAAGTAGAATATTCTGTGGCAAATCCGAATAACAAGAAAGCGGTTGCAAAGAAAACAACGAATATTACAGTAAGTGATAAGAAAGCGCCTGTGATTGCAGGAGCAGTGGATCAGACGGTGGCCTTTGGAGCGAAACTGAATCTGAGAACCGGAATTACCGCCAAACTGGTATCTGGTACGAATGTAACTGCCAATGTGAAAGTTACTGTGAAGACTCCGGCCAATGTATCCAGTGAGTTTACCGGAACAGAGTATACCTTTACCCAGGCGGGCATTTATACCATTGAATATTCCGTGGCTAATCCGGCTAATCCGAAGGCAGTGGCACAGGCAAGCCGGAAGATTACCGTGAATGCGGATACCCGCAAGCCGGTGATTACCATTGACAGCAGTAAGGCGAATACAGCAGTAACCGGAACGCCTTATGATGTTTACGCAGGCGTGAAGGCATCCCTGGATCAGGATCTTACCAGCGCGATTACCGCAAAGGTTACAAATGCCAATAATCAGGAAATCGCTGTAACGAACAAGATGGTGACCTTTACAGAAGCAGGCATTTACACCATTACTTATACCGTAAAGAATCCCAATAACCCGGCGGTTGCCGAGACAAAGACCTTTACGGTGACAGTAAGCGCTCAGAATACTACTCCGGATAACGCGCCGGCTGCTCAGTCCGCGCCGGAGTTTATGAGCCCGCAGCAGGCGCCGGCTGAAGCTGCGCAGGATGAAGTTCAGCCCAGCGAACCGGCTGAGGATAAGGCTCAGCCAGAAGTTCCAGCAGAGGATGGGACTCAGCCTGAGACTCCAGCAGAGGATGAGGCTCAGCCGGAGGTTCCAGCAGAGGATGAGGCTCAGCCTGAAGTTCAGGAAGAGAATGAGGTTCAGCAGGAAGCGCCGGCAGAAGAGCATGTTTCACCTGAGATTTCAGAAGAAGATGAGCCTTAGCCAAAGGTTCCGGCAGGTTCATCCCTGCATTGAAAACTGTAATAAATTTACTTTAATTTTTAGTTGATAATCAGGACATAATAAGGTATAATCATTTATAGGCTAGAAAGTATAATCCTGGGGTGTTCGATACCCTGCTATTTTGAACCTACATTTACTTTTATGGGATTCCTACATTGCCGATTGGATGTCAGGCCGTCATAACGCAGCGGAAGGCAGAAGAGAGGTTGCGGTCACCCACCTGGCTTAGGCTAGGAGTCAAAATTGCAGGAAACGGCATTTTGGGTGTACTTTCCAGAAAAATTTCAGGGTACAAAAGATTTTTACAAAAGCGGATTGCGCATAAGTTTCAAAAGAGAATCAAAGAGATACGAAAGATTGAATATACAAAAGACTCTTGAGATACGAAAGATAAATTACAAAAGAGGAGAGGCTGCTTTGGAGAAAGGCAGCCTTTTCGCTTGAATGTAATGTGATTGCTGAATTAAAAGAAGGAACAGGAATGCTGCATGGGAAGAGGATATTCATCGAAAAGGGAGAAATATTTGACCGTACTGCTGGCGGCGCTGCTGGTGGTTTTAGCCGTGCTTTTTGTGCAGGCTGTGCTGGAGGAAAAGGTCATACTGGAATACAGCAACGAATATGTGGCAATGGCGGAATTGCCGTCACAGCTTAGTTTTACATATTATGACGAAGCGGAATGGAAGGAAAAGTTAAAGGAAATTAATTCCGGTAAGAATCTGAATGGCAAACTTACCTTTGGGAAGCTGGAGAAACTGCTGGAACAGCTGTCTGTTCAGGAATATGTGACAGTTCCCAATAAATTTTCCTGGAAAAATGTATCCCGCGCGGAGTGGAACGGAGTGTATGAACAAATCCTGGATTTGCTGGACGCGGAGGGAAGGGTGTCTGCCACAAATCTGGTATTTCTTACCAAAGAACCGGAAGAAGCCGGGGAGGGGGAGGCGCTGCGAAGACTGACCCACAAGGGATATTATGAAGTGGCGGAAGGAGTGGATTACTTTCATTATTATGATATGTATCAGGTTTATGTGAAGGATCAGCGCATTATCGGCGTCAGCAGTCAATGCAAAGGGCCGCTGACTTTGAAAAATGTCTTTATCCACTCCACAGAGAATGAGAAAGCCGAGGTGCTCTACGAACGTCAGAAAATCTCTCTTGATATTGAGGGATTAGAGGAAGATATCAGAGATACCATCTGTGATATGGAATGGACGGAAGGGAAAGTTACGGCAATTTATAAGAAAGAAGATATGATTTCCGGAAAAGTCCTGAGCTTTAATGAGGAACAGATTGAGATTTCCGGTTACGGGACTTTAGAACACGGCGGAAAGTTAAAGATATATAAGACTTACGGAACGGTGGAAGAACTGGATGAGTCGAAGCTGGTAATCGGCAATTTACAGGCGGATTTTGTGGTTGCCGAGAAGCAGGTCTGCGGAATTATTTTAAAAGAGCCTGCTTCTATAGAAAATATCCGTGTGCTTCTGCTGAACGGGGAGGGAACCTATCATGAGAATCCTGTGTTTGTAACGGATACGGGTGGAACCTTAACCATAGGAGAACGGACGGAAGAGATCCCTGCGGGAGAACCGCTGACCGTGTCAGAATTCTTTGGGGAAGATCCCGATTTTGTGAAAATTGCTCTGGGGGATGGAGATGGAAGAATTTATTTTTCTGATGAAGCCGGCGGGCATACTTCTCTGGGATACCGGGGGACTATGGAGATCCGGAAGTACCAGGAAGGGTACGGTGTGGTAAATGAGCTGT
Source organism: uncultured Lachnospiraceae bacterium (assembly GCA_910584585.1). Classification (GTDB taxonomy): domain Bacteria; phylum Bacillota; class Clostridia; order Lachnospirales; family Lachnospiraceae; genus Petralouisia. Next base: position 42,435 of record CAJUBP010000012.1, read on the forward strand.
CTTTGGAACAGTATCTTTATGGCGTGGTTCCCAGTGAAATGCCTTCCTCCTATGAGCGGGAAGCGCTGTGCGTCCAGGCGGTCTGCGCAAGAAGCTATGCCTGCATTCAGTTGATGAAGGGAGATTATGCTGCTTTGGGGGCCCATGTGGATGACAGCACCAGTTATCAGGTGTACAATAAGCAGGAGGAAACGCCCCAGACCAATTTAGCGGTGGATGATACCGTGGGCGAAGTGATCAAATATCAGGGAGAGGTTGCGGAGGCGTACTTTTTCTCCACCTCCTGCGGATATACCGGAGATATGGGATTATGGAACAGCGGCGGGGAACAGTTCGGCTATCTCCAGGGAATTTCCCTTCTGCCGGAAGGAGAGGAAGCGGATATTTCCAGTGAGGAAGCTTTTGCGGAATTTATTTCAAATAAGGAGATAAATTCTTATGACAGTGACAGCCCGTATTTTCGCTGGCAGGCAGAGGTTTCGCCCCAGAAAGAATCGGAAACAATCAATCGTGCCATTACGGAGCGGGCAGAGGCCAATGCGGGCAATGTGCAGTTTCTCAAAGAGGACGGCTCCGAAGGAAAACTTTCTGATCTGGCAGGATTTGGGGCGTTAAAAGAAATTTCTGTGGGAGAGCGGGGAGGCGGCGGAGGCATCCGGATTCTGCGTATTTCCTATGAAAAAGGAACGGTTCATTTAATTACGGAATATAATATACGTTATGTGCTGGGAGCGGCGGCTGGAAAAGTGACAGACAATCAGGGGGAGAGCATAGAGATGCAGCTTCTGCCCAGCGCCTATTTTGCCCTGACGCCTATGGAACAGGGATATCTTCTGCAGGGCGGAGGATATGGACACGGAATCGGAATGAGCCAGAATGGTTCCAACGGAATGGCGAAGGCTGGCATGAACTATGTGGAGATTCTGATGAAATTTTATCAGGGTATTGCGATAGAAAATATTTACAATGGGGAATAATTTTATGTTTTGGAAGATTGTGGCAGGATTCAGGGCCTTTCTGGCAGAGTGCAAAAGGGATAATATCAGCGCGTATGCGGCTCAGGCGGCGTTTTTTATCATTATGTCCCTGATCCCTTTTGTGATGCTGTTTATTTCTATGATTCAGTTTACTCCGGTGACAAAGAGCATGGTGATGGAAATTGTGAACCGGCTGATGCCGGAGTATATTTCGCCTTTTCTGATTGGGATCATCAATGAAGTGTATAATAATTCGGTGGGGACTGTGTCAATTGCGGCGATTATGGCAGTCTGGTCGGCGGCCAAGGGCATTCACTGCGTTACGGCCGGGCTGAACAGCGTCTATGACATAGAAGAGACGCGGAACTGGATTTTTCTGCGGTTTCGGGCTATTCTCTATACGCTGATGCTGGTGGCTGCAATTGTAGTTTCTCTTACGCTGATGGTGTTTGGAAACAGTCTGCAGAAGTTAATCTGGAAGTATATCCCCTTTGCGGCAGATTTCACATGGGGGATTTTGCAGCTTCGATCGTTGATTTTACTGGCGGTGCTGATGCTGTTTTTCCTGATGCTTTTTAAGATGCTTCCCAACCGGAAAGCCTCTTGGAAGAACCAGATTCCCGGCAGTGTGCTGAGCGCGGTGGGATGGTCTCTGCTGTCCTTTGGAATATCCATTTATGTGGATTATTTTAATGGATTTTCCATGTACGGCAGTTTAACCACAATTATTCTGGTGATGATGTGGCTGTATTTCGGCATTTATATTATGCTGGTGTGCGCGGAGATCAACAAGATGTATGAAGACAGCCGATTAAGGAAAGAAGGATGAAAAAGTGGTAATGACATTTCGAACTGAATGTGATAAACTGTAAATAGTGTGCCGGGACGGGGAAGTCAGAGCACAGACTGGTTCAGATCTCCTGCGGTTTGCGGCGGCAGACTGAACCTGACAGAAGAACAACAGTTTGGAGGAAGTCATATGGCATCAAGACCTAAAAATACGGCAAAAGGAAAAAACGCCAGAGGGAGCGGCGCCTCTGCCAGAAAGAATGAAACAGCCAGAAACAGCGCTGAGGTATCTTTTGGAAGCGAAGTGGCGCTTCTGGTGATACTGGCTGTCTGCATTATAATGTTTATCAGTAATTTTGGAATCGGCGGATTTATCGGAGAGAAGGTAAGCGGTTTTTGTTTTGGAATGTTTGGAATGATGGCTTATCTGTTTCCCGTCTGCTTTTTTGTGGGAGCGGCTTTTTTTGTATCAAACAAAGACAACGGAATTGCCCTTGTGAAACTGACGGCAGGAGTTGTCTTTGTGGTATTTCTGTGCCTTTTTATGGAATTGATTGCGGGGGATTCCGAAGGGTATCAGATTCAAAAATCTTTTCAATACGCGGCGGAGCATAAAAGCGGCGGAGGAGCGTTAGGCGGGCTGCTGGCGTCGTTGCTCTGTCCGGCAATCGGAGTTGCCGGGGCTTATGTGGTGGATATTATTGCGCTGATTATCTCTCTGGTGCTTTTGACTGAACGATCCTTTTTGAACAGTGTGACAAGGGGCAGCAAGAAAGTCTACCATACGGCCAGGGAAGACGCAGCCAGGCGCAGGGAAGTGAAAGAATCCAGAAGAGAAGAAGAGCAGAATCGGCGGAGAACCGATCGGAAGGTAGAAGGCGTTGCGCTGGATACAAAGATTGTGCCGGTGTCCTCCCGCCGTTCTGACAATATCAGTGAATTAAAACTTCCGAAAGAGACGGAGATTTTTTCGAAGGAATTAAAAGCAAAATTGTTTGCCGATCAGGAAGACCTGCCGAAGCGGGCAGTGGGGAATTCCGGATGGGGTTCCCGGGAGACGAAAAGCGCCGCTTCTATTTTGGAAATGCCGATGAAACCAGAGACGAAAAGTTCCAGAGTGAGTTTGGCGGAACCGGTGGGAAAGACAGAGCCCAGGCAGGGGCAGATGTTTTCCAGAGAAGCGTTTTCGGAACCGGAACGGAAACAGGAGCAGATGTTTTCCAAAGAAGCTTTTTCAGAACCGGTAGTGGTGGAGAAAGTGCGCAGAAGTCCCAGAAAGCGGAAAACGGAGTTAGACGGGGTGCTGTCAGAAGGAAGCGAGCAGCTCTGGCGTCCGGAATCCGGGGTTCTTCCGCTTACCGGTGAAGAACCGGTGGTGATTCATTCCGAGCCTTCCGGCGGGGCAGTGCAAGTGCCGGAGCTGGCGGAGCACATGGCAAATGATTTTGCGGAGACTGGCATTTCCGAAGAGATATTTGCCGGCCTAGAGTCAGCCATTATTGCGGAGGCGGACAGCGGTCTGGGATCAGAATTTGCAGCGGAATCCGCAGGAATGCCGAGAGAGGAATTAATCACAGAACCCGAAGAGATGTTGAGAGAAGAATCCATAGGGATGCTGGAAGCAGGATTTATGGCAGGCTCCGCAGGAATGCCGGAAGCAGGATTTATGGCAGGCTCCGTGGAGACGCCGGAAGCGGAATTTATGGCAGGCTCCGTGGAGACGCCGGAAGCAGAATTTATGGCAGGTTCCCCAGGAATGCCGGAAGCGGAATTTATGGCAGGCTCCGTGGAGATGCCGGAAGCAGGATTTATGGCAGGCTCCGTGGAGATGCCGGAAGCGGAATTTATGACAGGCTCCCCAGGGGTGCCGGGAGCAGGGGTTAGCGCAGAATCTGCGGGGACGCGTAAAAGGGAAGTTTCAGGCGGATTGTCAGAAGAGCGGAATCGCCAGTCAGGGCCGTCTTTGGCAAAAGGAGTTGGCCAGGCTCCTTCCTCTTTAACGGCTGAAGGCGCTTCTTCTCCCGCTCCTTCGGCGCCGAAGCCGCCGGAGAAGAAGGAATATGTATTTCCGCCGGTGTCTCTGCTGAAAAAGGGAACCAATGCCCAGGGAGATTCCAAGAGGCATCTGCAGGAGACAGCTTTGCTGCTGCAGCAGACTTTGAAGAATTTCGGCGTCAATGTCACCATTACGGATGTAAGCTGCGGACCCACTGTCACCCGTTATGAGATGCAGCCGGAAATGGGCGTGAAGGTCAGCAAAATTGTAAACCTTGCAGATGATATCAAGTTGAATCTGGCGGCGGCGGATATCCGCATTGAGGCGCCGATTCCGGGAAAGGCGGCAGTGGGAATTGAAGTGCCCAACAAAGAAAATGTCATGGTGCGTTTCCGGGATATGATAGAAACTGATGAGTTTCAGAGCCATAAGTCCAGCATCTGCTTTACAGCGGGAAAAGATATCGGCGGCCAGGCAGTGGTGGCGGATATTGCCAAGATGCCCCATCTTCTGATTGCCGGGGCTACCGGTTCCGGTAAATCGGTATGTATCAACACGATTATTATGAGTATCCTCTATAAAGCAAATCCGGAGGATGTGAAGCTGATTCTCATTGATCCGAAAGTAGTGGAATTAAGCGTATACAACGGCATTCCCCATCTTCTGATTCCAGTGGTGACCGATCCGAAAAAAGCGGCGGGCGCGCTGCACTGGGCTGTGGCGGAGATGATGGATCGGTATCAGAAATTCGCGGAATGCCAGGTGAGGGATTTAAAAGGCTATAATCAAAAGATAGCCGCCATAGAATCGGTGGAAGATGAGACAAAGCCGGTGAAAATGCCCCAGATTATTGTAATTGTAGACGAGCTGGCAGACCTGATGATGGTGGCGCCGGGGGATGTGGAGGACGCCATCTGCCGTCTGGCCCAGCTTGCCCGGGCAGCGGGCATTCATCTGATTATCGCTACCCAGAGGCCTTCTGTGGATGTCATCACCGGTCTGATTAAGGCGAATATGCCTTCCAGGATCGCCTTTTCCGTGTCTTCCGGCGTGGATTCCAGGACAATTCTGGACATGAACGGGGCGGAAAAACTTTTGGGAAACGGAGATATGCTGTTTTATCCTCAGGGATATCAGAAGCCTTTGCGTGTCCAGGGGCCCTTTGTGTCGGATCCGGAAGTGGAAGCAGTGGTGGATTTCCTGAAAAAACAGAGTACTGTGGTATATAATCCGGAAATCGAGCAGAAAATGAATACCGCTTCTTCCGGCTCCGGCATGGGCGCGGGAGGCAGTGAGAGAGACGCCTATTTTGTGGAAGCGGGAAAATTTGTCATAGAGAAAGAAAAAGGGTCTATCGGCATGCTGCAAAGGATGTTCAAAGTGGGATTCAACCGGGCGGCAAGAATTATGGATCAGCTGGAGGAAGCCGGCGTGGTAGGGCCGGAAGAGGGGACAAAACCGAGAAAAGTGCAGATGTCCCCGGAGGAATTTGAAGCATACGTAGAAGAGCATGTATGAGAAAATCCTGTTAGTTATAATTCATGCCTATGCCAGATTTTATAATGCTTTTATGATATCTGGGCGTGAAAAGCAACGCCTGTTGCTGATAAATTAGTTTTGTTTGGAATTATATCTATCATAAAGCGTCAGCTTGTGGTAGTATAAAGGTACATGACGCAGCCGAAAAAGTAAAGATTCCTGTTTGCGTTTACAATGCATGCAGGAACCGGACAACAGATGGAGGAAAATATGAAAACAGATATTCAGATTGCGCAGGAAGCGGAAATGATCCACATCAAAGATGTGGCGGCACAGTTGGGAATCGGGGAAGATGATCTGGAGTTATATGGAAAATATAAGGCAAAGCTGTCCAATGAACTGATGGAGCGGGTGAAGGGCAATCCGGACGGCAAATTAATCCTTGTGACAGCCATCAACCCCACCCCGGCAGGGGAGGGCAAAACCACCACCAGCGTAGGGCTGGGACAGGCTTTTGGCAAACTGGGAAAGAAAGCGGTGCTGGCGCTGAGAGAGCCTTCTTTGGGACCTTGTTTTGGAATTAAAGGAGGAGCAGCCGGCGGAGGATACGCCCAGGTGGTTCCCATGGAAGATCTGAATCTGCATTTTACCGGAGACTTTCATGCCATTACTTCTGCCAATAATCTGCTGGCAGCTCTTTTGGACAATCATATCCAGCAGGGCAATGTCCTTGGCATTGACCCCAGGCAGGTGGTCTGGAAACGCTGTCTGGATATGAACGATCGTGTGCTTCGGAATATTGTGGTGGGGCTTGGAAGCAAAATGGACGGAATGGTGAGAGAAGACCATTTTGTCATCACGGTAGCCTCTGAGATTATGGCAGTGCTGTGTCTGGCCGAGGATATGGCGGATCTGAAAAAACGTCTGGGCCGAATGATTGTGGCTTATAATTTTGAGGGAAAGCCGGTGACGGCAGAGGATCTGCAGGCTACGGGAGCGATGGCAGCGCTGTTAAAGGATGCCTTAAAGCCCAACCTGATTCAGACCTTAGAGCATACCCCGGCTATTGTCCACGGCGGGCCTTTCGCCAACATTGCCCATGGCTGCAACAGTGTCCGTGCCACCAAGACAGCGCTGAAGCTGGCGGATTACGTGGTGACAGAGGCAGGATTCGGAGCGGATCTGGGCGCAGAGAAATTCATGGATATCAAATGCCGAATGGCCGGGCTGAAACCGGACGCAGTGGTTTTAGTGGCCACCATCCGGGCATTGAAATACAACGGAGGCGTTCCCAAGGCGGAGATTTCCACCGAGAATCTGGAGGCTTTGAAGAAAGGGATTGTAAATCTGGAAAAGCATATCGAAAATCTGCAGAAATATCATGTGCCGGTGGTGGTGACCTTGAATTCTTTCCTAACAGATACCCAGGCGGAAACAGAGTTTGTAGAGCAGTTCTGCCAGGACCGGGGCTGTGAATTCGCCCTGTCAGAAGTTTGGGAAAAGGGCGGAGAAGGCGGCGTTGCCCTGGCAAAAAAAGTGCTGGAGACGTTGGAGACGAAGGAAAGCCATTTTTGTCCCCTCTATGAAGACAGCCTTTCCCTTACCGGGAAGATTGAGACGGTGGCGAAAGAAATCTACGGCGCAGACGGCGTAACCTACGCGCCGGCGGCATTCAAAGAATTAAAGAGAATCGAAGAACTGGGAATGGGAAGTTTTCCGGTCTGCATGGCCAAGACCCAGTATTCCCTGTCAGATGATCAGACCAAGCTGGGACGCCCCGCAGGATTTACGGTAAATGTACGGGAAGTGTACGTGTCGGCGGGAGCCGGATTTGTGGTGGCGGTTACCGGGGCCATTATGACCATGCCGGGACTTGGAAAATCACCGGCAGCTTATCAGATTGATGTGGATGACAATGGGGTAATTACAGGATTATTCTAAAATTTATTGGACGATGGAAGAAGATGGGACAGAAAGGAAAAGCCATGGCAGTAATGATAGACGGAAAAAAGATTTCTCAGCAGATCAAAGATGAATTAAAAGAAAAAGCGGCGGCGTTAAAAGCAGAAGGGAAAACAGGAGCCCTTGCAGTGATACAGGTAGGCGCGGATCCGGCTTCCAGCGTGTATGTCCGGAATAAGAAAAATGCATGCGCCTATATCGGAATTGATTCTCTGGCGTACGAACTGCCGGAAGAGACGACAGAAGAAGAATTGCTGCAGTTAATACAGGAACTGAATGGGAAAGAGGAAGTAAAAGGAATTTTGGTTCAGCTTCCGCTGCCCGGACATATCTGTGAAGATAAGGTGATACAGACCATCAATCCCAAGAAAGATGTGGATGGGTTTCATCCTCAGAGCGTGGGCAATATGACGATAGGAGCCCCAGGATTTGTATCCTGTACGCCCGCCGGAATTATACAGCTGCTAAAGCGCTCTGACATAGAAATTGAAGGAAAGCATTGCGTAATCATCGGCAGAAGCAATATTGTGGGCAAACCCATGGCCCTTTTGATGCTTCGGGAAAACGCCACCGTTACAGTGACGCATTCCAGAACCAGGAATCTTCCGGAAATCTGCCGGCAGGCGGATATCCTGATTGTGGCCATGGGCAAACCCCGGTTTATCGGCCCGGAGTATGTAAAGGAAGGCGCGGTGGTAATTGATGTGGGAATCCACCGGGATGAAAATAATAAATTGTGCGGGGATGTGAAATTCGATGAGGTAATGCCCGTTGCCTCTGCCATTACGCCGGTTCCGGGGGGCGTAGGCCCTATGACTATTGCGATGCTGATGAATAACTGTGTGCAGAGCATAGAAGAGGGCCGGTAAGAATGAAATGTGCAAATTGCGGCGCAGAGCTGAAAGTGGGATGTGTGTATTGTTCCGTTTGCGGAAAGGAAGCCCAGATTGTTTCAGATTATAATCTTCTGGAAGATGATTTTTTAAGAGGGCTTCTGAAAGAAAAAAAGGAAAAGATTAAGAAGAAGCATTTGCCGGGAAAGATCCAGAAAGGAAGTTCGTCCGGAAAGAAGGAAAGGCTCCAGAAAGAAGATTCGTCCGGAAAGAGGGAAAAGATTCAGAAGGAAGATTCGTCAGGAAAGAAGGAAAGGATCCGGAAAGGAGATTCGTCCGGAAAAAGCCAGGGGAAAGCGGGAAAGCAGAGAGCCGGGAGAAGAAAGAAGAAAAAACCCATCTGGATTCTGGCCATGGCAGCTCTTTTGATTTTGACTATGGGAGCTGTAATTTTAGTTCAGCATACCTGGAATCATTCCTACGATCATCAGATCAAAAAGGCGGAGAGCTATCAGAGCAGGAAAGATTATCGGAACGCGGAAAAATGCCTGAAACGCGCGCTGGAGTTAGACAGTGGCAGCGAAGAGGCCAAGGCGCGCCTGGCGGAGGTTTATGTTCAGCAGGAAGAATATGAAAAAGCCAAGGAACTGCTGCTGGAATTGCTGGAACAGGAAGAAGAGAATCGGGAGATTTACGAAAAGTTAATTCAGGTTTATGAGGTTCAGAAAGATTATGAAGCCATTGAGGAATTGGGCAGAGATATTGCGGATTCGGAAATTTTAGAGCTTTTTGACGGCTATCTGGCCAAACCGCCGGTATTTGAACCGGAGGGCGGAACTTATCAGGAGGAAATTGAGGTAGAACTTATAGGAGAAGAAGATTGCAAGATATATTATACGCTGGATGGTTCTGATCCGAAAGAGGGGAAAGAATACACAGGGCCGATCTTGCTGGAACCGGGGAAAAATATCTGGATCCGAGCCGTTTCCCGCAATCAGTTCGGCGTGTTCGGGGAGGAGAAGCAGGAACGTTTCACCATCCGTTTAAGGAAGCCGGAAACGCCTCGTGTAACGCCTTCCGGCGGAAGTTTTTACGCGCCTTCCACCATTGCCGTAACGGTACCGGAAGGATGCAGGGTTTACTACACTTGGGATGGAACGGCGCCCACGCGGGAGTCAAAACAATATACAGAGCCCATCGGCATGCCGGAGGGAAATAATGTGCTATCCCTGATCCTGGTGGATAAGTACGGAATGGCTTCCGATGTGCTCAAGTGCAATTATGTTTATATTCCCCAGTAGATTTCAAAAGAAAGGCAGAATAAGGATGTGACCTATGAAAGATTTAAGCAGAATCCGGGAAGAAATTGATGCGATAGACAGTCAGATTGCAGCTTTGTATGAGGCCAGGATGCAGCTGACAGGAGAAGTTGCGGAATATAAGCTGTCGGTGGGAAAACCGGTATTAGATAAAGAAAGAGAAAAGGAAAAGCTGGAAAAAGTCAGGGGACTGGTCCAGTCGGAAGAGAACCGCTACGGCGTGGGAGAGCTTTTCGAGCAGATTATGGCGCTGAGCCGGAGGCGCCAGTATCAGATGATGATTCAGCATGGGCAGGGGCGGGATATGGGATTTACCCAGGTGGACCGTCTGCCCTTTGCCACCCATAAAGTGGTATATCAGGGCACGGAAGGGGCTTACAGCCAGTTGGCCATGAAAGCTTATTTCGGGGAAGAGATTGACAGCTATCATGTGGAGACCTGGCGGGACGCCATGGAGGCCATCAGCAGCGGGAGGGCGGATTACGCAGTGCTTCCTATTGAGAATTCCTCCGCGGGAATTGTGGGGGAAAACTTTGATCTGCTGGTGGAATACGACAATTGCATTGCGGCGGAACAGACCATTAAAGTGGAGCATAAACTTTTGGGGCTTCCCGGCAGCAGCCTGTCCGACATCACCCACGTATATTCCCATCCCCAGGCATTGATGCAGAGCGTGGATTTTCTGGATCTGCATCAAGAATGGAAGCAGAAGAAAGTGAAGAATACCGCAATGGCGGCAAAGAAAATTGTAGAGGATGGGCTAAAGTGCCAGGCAGCCATTGCAAGCGCAGCCACTGCTGAGATTTACGGGCTGGAGATTTTGCAGGACAATATCAATTACAGCGAGGAAAACAGCACCAGATTTATCATTGTTTCCGGGAAGAAAATCTGCTTAAAAGAAGCAAAAAAAGTGAGCATTTGTTTTGAAATATCTCATGAGAGCGGATCTTTGTACCACATGCTTTCCCATTTTATTTTTAATAACCTGAATATGGTGAAAATTGAATCCAGGCCCATTAAGGATAAGAGCTTTGAGTATCGTTTTTTTGTGGATATGGAAGGCAACCTGGGAGACGGCGCTGTTCAGAATGCGCTGAAAGGACTTAAGGAAGGCGCGCTGTATCTGAAAGTATTGGGAAATTATTAGTGCTTCATCCGGTCAGAGCATAGCTGTGATTTCTGGCCGGATAGAGTACAAGCGACAGAGGTTTTTAGTTATGAAAAATACGGGAAAATTAATTTTATACCGGGAACTTGAAAAGGACAGAATTTTTAAAAATTTTACCCGGGCGGCAAAAGAGTGCAGAGAAAAGCCGGCCGGCCGGGAATTCCCGGAACTGCAGGAATTGTGTTATGAAGCGTTCCATGAACTGATTGAAGTATCTGCAAGCCATGGGTTTGAAGGGAACCTCTGGCAGAATTACCTGACCTTTCTGATGGTCAATCATGAAAATGCCTACAGCGTTTCCTGCGAAATCAAGGGCGCCGTTCAGGGAAGCATTAATGCGTTGGCTCTCCATGATTTTGCAGTTTTCAAGGAATTGTTTGATATAGATTTGAAAGCGTTAGGGGAAATCCTTGAAATACCGGAACTTGAAATCGTGAAAGATTACAGGCGTTCCGATGGCGGAGGAAATATTTTTAACCGCAGAATTCGGGACAGGATCTGCCAGCTGAGCGTCCGGCTGGAGCGGACAAAGACGGCGGAAGAATTTAAGGATGAGGTAACGGAGTTCTACCGGGAATTCGGCGTGGGGAAACTGGGCCTGCATAAAGCTTTCCGCATTGAACATGAGCAGGAGGAAGTGAAGATTGTGCCCATTACCAACATCGCCCATGTGCATCTTGATGATTTGATTGGATATGAGCTGGCCAAACAGAAGCTTATAGACAATACAGAAGCCTTTGTAAACGGAAAACAGGCCAATAACTGCCTGCTCTTCGGGGATGCGGGCACCGGGAAATCCACCAGCATAAAAGCTGTGATTAATCAGTATTACGGACAGGGGCTTCGGATGATTGAGATTTATAAGCACCAGTTTCAGGATTTAAATGATGTCATTGCCCAGGTGAAGAACCGGAATTATAAATTCATCATCTATATGGATGACTTGTCTTTTGAGGAGTTTGAAATTGAGTACAAATATTTAAAGGCGGTGATTGAAGGAGGCTTGGAGAAGAAACCGGATAATGTGCTGATCTACGCCACCTCAAACCGCCGCCATCTGGTCCGGGAGAAATTCAGCGACAAAGCGGATCGGGACGACGAGCTGCATACCAGCGATACGGTGCAGGAGAAATTGTCTCTGGTGGCCAGGTTCGGCGTCACCATCTATTTCGGCAAGCCGGATAAAAAGGAATTTCAGAATATCGTAAAAAACCTTGCGCTGAGGCATCAGATTAGGATGGAGGAAGAGGAGCTTTTTGCGGAAGCGAATAAATGGGAGTTAAGCCACGGAGGGCTTTCCGGCAGAACTGCCCAGCAGTTTATCAATTATCTGCTGGGAAAACAGTAGCCGGGTCTGCGCCGGGACTCTTTCCGGCAGAAAGGAACGGGTATGAAGATTACGACATTTGCAGCAATTTATATCGGCTCATATGAAGTGAGTCTGAAAATATTTGAGATTTCCGCCAACCGGAAAATACGCCCCATTGATTATGTGCGCAGTCATGTGGAGCTTGGCAGAGATGCCTTTGGCAAAGGAGTCATCGGATATGAGCTGGTGGAGGAACTTTGCCAGATTTTAAAAGAATTCCATACCATTATGGACGGCTACAAAGTGGATGATTACGAGGCTTATGCGGGAAATGTGTTCCGGAATGTCAGCAACAAGCTGTTTATTCTGGACCAAATCCGGCTGCGCACCAAGATTGAGGTCACTGTTTTGAGCAATTCAGAACACCGGCTGATGGATTACAAGTCTCTGGCCGTGCTGCCCAGGTTTGAAAAAATGATACAAAAAGGAGCTGCGGTGGTGAACGTAGGCGGCGGGAGCATGCAGATTACGCTGTTTCGGAAGGGCACGGCCATCACCACTCAGCACATTGAGCTTGGAATAATGCGCATCCGGGAAAAGCTGTCCAAAATTGAGAACCTGGTCTCCCATTATGAAACCCAGATCCAGGAACTGATTGACAAAGAGCTGGAGATTTTCAAACGGATTTATATGCATGATCTGGAAATGAAATATGTAATTATCATGGGGGATTATGTGGGAGATATGGCGAAAAGCTTTTCCAAAAAGGCGGAGGACGGCACCATTGAGACGGAGCGTTTCTTAAAGCTTCTGAACAAATGGTATAAAAAATCCGCCGAGGAGATTTCTCTGGAATTAAATTTGGCCAACGAGCATGATCCGCTGATTCTCCCCTCCGTGGTATTGTACAAACGCCTGACCGAAGAATTAAACGCTAAATCTATCTGGGTGCCCGGAGTAAATATCAGCGACGGAATTGCCTGCGCCTATGCGGAAAAGAACCGTATGATTTACTTTGAACACGATTTTGAAGAAGATGTGCTGGCGGCGGCCCGGAATCTGGCGGAGCGTTACCATGGCTATTCCAGCCATACGGAGGCTGTTTTGAATATGACAGTCACCATTTTCGACGCCATGAAAAAGGTGCACGGGATGGGAAAACGGGAGCGGCTTCTTCTGCAGGTTGCGGCAATCCTTCATGACTGCGGCCGCTATATCAGCCTGGTGAATCAGGCGGAGTGCTCTTATCAGATTATCATGGCTACGGAGATTATCGGAATGACTCACTTAGAGCGGGAAATCGTGGCGAGCGCTGTAAAATATAATTCTGAGCCTCTTAAGCCTTACAGCAGCGTCAGCGCGAAGCTGAATCAGGAAGATTATATGGTGGTGTCCAAGCTGACTGCCATGCTGAAAATCGCCAATGCCATGGACAGAAGCCATAAGCAGAAATTCCGCAACATCAAGGCGTCTTTGCAGGAGCGGGAACTGGTGATTACGGTGGAATCCTCTGAAAGCATTGTGCTGGAGAAGGGACTTTTTTCCACGTACGCCAATTCCTTTGAAGAGATTTTCAGCGTGAAGCCAAGGATAAGAGAAAAGAAAGTGTTTTAAGGGAGGTTAGGAATATGGACAGAGAAAAGGATTTTCTGAACCCGGAATATTATGAAAACCGGGAATTGAGCTGGCTGAAGTTTGACCAGAGAGTATTGAATGAGGCGAGGGATAAGAATATTCCGCTGCTGGAACGGCTGAAATTTGTCAGCATTACGTCTTCGAACCTGGATGAATTCTTTATGGTCCGTGTGGCCTCCTTAAAAGACATGGTTCATGCAGGCTATAAGAAAAAAGACATTGCCGGAATGACGGCAAAGGAACAGTTAGAAGCCATCAATAAAGACACCAGAGCGTTGGTGGAAACCCAGTACAGCACCTATAACCGTTCTCTGGCGCCTCTGTTACATAATCACGGAATTGACATTATATCTGCCTACGAGGAATTGAACGAGGTCCAGGGAGATTACGTGGATCGCTATTTTGAAGAGACGGTGTATCCGGTGCTCACCCCTATGGCGGTGGACGCTTCCCGGCCTTTTCCATTAATTCGCAATAAGTCTTTGAATATTGCGGCATTGCTGATGAAAAAGGGGGATAAGAAAGAAGAACTGGAATTTGCCACCGTGCAGGTTCCGTCCGTGCTGCCAAGGATTGTCAGGATTCCTTCCTCCGAAGGGGAAAATAAAACCTTTATTTTGCTGGAACAGATTATTGAGCGCAATATTCACCGGCTGTTTCTGAACTATCATGTAGTCTGCGCCTATCCTTACCGGATTATGCGCAATGCCGATCTGACCATTGACGAAGACGAGGCGGAGGATTTGCTGCAGGAAATCCAGAAGCAGTTAAAGAAGCGCCAGTGGGGAGAAGTGATCCGTCTTGAGGTGGAAGAAAAGATTGACAAGCGGCTCCTTGGAATTCTAAAGGAGGATCTGCACATTGCCCAGGAGGATATTTTCAAAATTAATGGACCGCTGGATCTGACATTTCTGATGAAAATGTATGGAATCGAAGAGGAAGATGAGCTGCGCTATGCCCCTTACAAACCTCAGCGCGTACCCCAGATTGTACCGGGAGAGGATATTTTTGCGGCCATCCGCAAAGGAGATATTTTGCTGCATCACCCTTACCAGACCTTTGATCCGGTGGTGGATTTCATTAAGCAGGCTTCCTCTGATCCGGATGTTCTGGCTATCAAGCAGACTCTTTACCGGGTCAGCGGCAATTCCCCCATTATCGCGTCTCTGGCTCAGGCTGCGGAGAACGGCAAACAAGTGTCAGTGCTGGTGGAGCTGAAAGCCCGTTTTGATGAGGAAAATAATATTGTCTGGGCAAAGAAGCTGGAAAAAGCAGGCTGCCATGTGATTTACGGACTGGTAGGTCTGAAAACCCACAGCAAGATTGCGCTGGTGGTGCGCCGGGAGGAAGACGGCATCCGCCGGTATGTGCATCTCGGAACCGGAAATTACAATGATTCCACCGCAAAACTGTATACGGATCTGGGCATGTTTACCTGTTCGGAAGCCATCGGGGAGGACGCGACGGCGGTCTTCAATATGCTGTCCGGCTATTCCGAGCCTGCTTCCTGGAATAAGCTTATCGTGGCCCCCATCTGGCTGCGCAAGCGGTTCTTAAAGCTGATTAAGCGGGAAATGAAACATGCCCAGGCAGGGCGGGAGGCTTTTATCAAAGCTAAAATGAATTCCCTCTGTGACCGGGATATTATTGCGGCATTATACGAGGCTTCTGCGGCAGGAGTGAAAATAGAACTGGTGGTGCGGGGCATCTGCTGCCTGAAAGTGGGAATTCCCGGCGTCAGCGAAAATATTACCGTGCATTCCATTGTGGGGAATTTCCTGGAGCACAGCCGCATTTTCTGGTTCCATAATGACGGCCAGGAGGAGATTTACATGGGAAGCGCGGACTGGATGCCGAGAAATCTGGATCGCAGGGTGGAAATTATGTTTCCGGTGGAACATGAGGCGCTGATGGATCAGGTGCGCCATATCCTTTCAACCCAGCTTGCGGATAATACCAAGGCCCATGTTTTGCAGCCGGACGGAAAATATGATAAAATAGACAAAAGGGGAAAGAAACTGGTGAATTCGCAGCAGCAGTTCTGTGAGGAAGCTCAAAAAGCCATTCCGAAGACAGTGAATGTATATCAGGAAAGGGTATTTATTCCGGCGGAACCGGTGGAATAAGCAAAAGGTGTCATTGAATTTGGCGGGCAGTTTAGTCTGAACCCTTCAGAAGGATAAATTGTCCGCTTCAGAGAGTGGAGGAAATCTTATGAAACATAAAATATTGTTTACAGATCTGGATGAAACATTGTTGAATCATGACAAGAGCATTTCGAAGAAGAATCGGGACGCCATTGCTAAGATGCTGGAGCAGGGCCATGACTTTGTCCTGATGACCGGAAGGCCCATTGCAACCGGAAGGCTTGTGGTAAAAGAGCTTGGGCTCACTCTGCCCAGATGTTATATGGTGGCCTTTAACGGAGCGGTGGTGTATGACTGTGTGGCAGACAGGATTCTGGCGGAGCGCACTCTTCCCATGGAAGTGGCCAAGGATGTAATTCTGGAGGCCCACAAAGCGGGAATTTATGTACAGAGTTACCAGCAGGATACAATTCTCACCGAAAAGCACGGCCGGGAACTGGATTTTTACCTGAAAAACGCAAGGATGAAATACCGGCTGGTGGACGATATCTACGGAAGCCTGGAACAGGAGCCTTACAAAGTGCTGCTGCTGGATGTGGACAATCAGGAGAGGCTGCGGGAATTCAGAGAACAGCATCCGGAGCTTTTAGAGCGGAGCAACTGCTTCTTCTCCTGCAATGAATATCTGGAATACTGCCCCAAAGACACCGATAAGGGAAGCGGCGTGAAATATATCAGCAAATTCCTGAATGTCC
Source organism: uncultured Lachnospiraceae bacterium (assembly GCA_910584585.1). Classification (GTDB taxonomy): domain Bacteria; phylum Bacillota; class Clostridia; order Lachnospirales; family Lachnospiraceae; genus Petralouisia. Next base: position 58,744 of record CAJUBP010000012.1, read on the forward strand.
CTATTGAGAATACCGTGGCCGCAGGGGACGAGCGCAATGATATCCCGATGATTCGGGCAGCCCATGTGGGCGTGGCTGTGAAGAACGGCCATAAAGAACTGCGGGAGGCAGCGGATTATGTGACGGAACATGACAATGATCATGGGGCCATCGCGGAGATTATTGAGAAGTTTATTTTGAATGATGATGTATAGAGGATGTGCAGGGAAATGTTCATACGCAATGCGGAATTGACGGATTATGAAGCAGTAAGTATTTTGGAAGAGCAGGTGTTTTGGCTTCACAGACAGGCCCGGCCGGATTACTTTAAAGATCAGGAAGAAAGTTATTCCAGAAAAGAATTTGAAGAATTGCTGAATTCGCCCTGTTCTATTTCACTGGCTGCCCTTTGGGATGAAAGGGTAGTGGGAATCTGTTTTGGGAAAATAGAAGAGACAAAAGAAAACGCGTATTGTAAATCCAGGAAAGTGGCTTATATACAGGATCTTGCTGTTTTGCCGGAGTTTCGCGGCAGAGGCGTGGCGACGGCTCTGATGGCTCAGGCGCGGAAGCAGGCATTGGAGGAACATGCGATAAGCCTGGAATTGTGTGTCTGGAATTTTAATGAGCAGGCATTGCGGTTCTATCGGAATATGGGAATGGAAGTGCAGTTTCTCAGAATGGAAGAGAAGTTGGAGGTTTTGTCATAGAAAAAACAAACAGGTTGCCTGGCTTATTTGATCCTACTATTATGTGATGAACAGAAAATACCAGATAACCCTTTTGCGCAAAAGGGCTATCCGGTACTTTTGGCCGTTTCTAAAGTATAAAAAGCCCGCTATACCGTTAGATTCTGCCTTGCCTCTTTGATACGTTCCAGAATTTCATAAGGAATCCGCAGATTCCCCTTTCCTGCGCCAAGCTGAATCTGCGGTTTATTGGATCCATGGAAATCAGATCCCCCGCTGATCAGCAAATCGAATTCCTCCGCGAATTTTATCATGTTCCGTTCATCGCCGGGAGCGTTCATGGAATAAATGGCTTCCAGTCCGTTTAGCCCGGCTTCTTTCAGGCTCTTAATAAAGAACCGAAGCCTGTCATGGTTCATATGGCATAAAACAGGGTGCGCGAAGAAAGCAAGTCCGCCGCCCAGCTGAATCAGCCGAATGGCCTCAAAAGGCGTGATTTTCTCCCGGGGAACATAGCATTTGCAGCCGTCTCCCAGATATTTGGCAAATACCGTTTCCCGATCTTTCACAAAACCGTGCTCCACCAGATATCTGGCAAAATGCGCCCGGGTGATAACGCTGTCGGGATTTTCCGCTGTCAGTGCGTCCATGGTAATATCAAACCTTTCCTGCTGAAGAAGGACTGCCATTTTCTCGTTCCGCTGTTCTCTGGTATCTACAAATTCCTTTAGCTGTTTTAAAAATTCCGGCTGCTCTGTGTCGATATAATAGCCCAGAATATGAACCTCCTGTCCCTGATAGTCGGTGGACAATTCCACGCCGGGAACAAATTCCAGTCCCAGTTCAGCGGCGGCGGGCCTGGCTTTTTCAATGCCGCTGATGGCGTCGTGGTCGGTAAGGGCAATGGCGGACAGACCCTGTTCTTTGGCGTGTTTGATCAGTTCCTCCGGCGAGAGAGTTCCGTCTGATTCAGTGGAATGAGTATGGAGATCAATTAATTTTTCATTGTCGGTCATAATAATCCTCTTTTCATTTTGTAAAATTGTTCTGTTATGATGGTATCAGAAATGAACGGATTTGAAAAGCGGAATATTATGAAATATTGACAATACTGCAGGCATGGAATATACTGTACAAAAGGAGCGTGATGATATGATTGCGACTGATTTTTCAAATGTGAGAAATAATCTCAAAGAGGTCTGTGACCGAGTGGTACATGATTCGGATATTGCAGTTATTACAAGAAAAAATGATGAAAATGTTGTGCTTATGTCTCAGGCGCAGTATGATAACTTGATGGAAAACTTTCATATAAGAAAAAGTAAGGCAAATTATGAATGGTTAAAAGAATCTGTCAGGCAGGCAGAAGATGGAAAACTTGTAGATTTTGAAGTGGAGGATTAGCGCTATGAATGTGTCTTTCACGGAAAATGCATGGAATGATTATTTATACTGGCAAAAGACGGACAGGAAATACCAGAAAAAACCCTTGACACAAACAGAAAAACATGATAAACTCACAGAGTTGTAGGAAAAGAAAGTAGAGTATCCACTCTCACCGTAGCACAAGAGCGTGACTAATGGTTCATATTTGAAATAATCCGTCTGCATCATCCAGCAGGAATTTTTTCCGGGGTTGTGAGTTATGATACAGAATGCGGTTTGGTTCAATATTTAGTGGATAGTCTGTCTATTCACTTTTTTTGTGAAATTAATTTTTGGAGGTGCACGACCATTAGCGAGTTAATGATTAATGAACAAATCAAAGATAGGGAAGTTCGTCTAATCGGAGAAGACGGAGAACAGCTTGGCATTATGCCAGCCAGGGAAGCGATGAAGATTGCCAGGGAAGCGGAGCTGGATCTGGTAAAGATTGCCCCCACTGCGAAACCGCCGGTATGTAAGGTTATTGATTACGGCAAGTACAAATATGAACTTGTAAGAAAAGAAAAAGAAGCCAGGAAAAAGCAAAAAACTGTTGAAATTAAAGAAATCCGTTTGTCACCCAATATTGAAACAAATGATTTGAACACCAAAATTAATGCAGCAAAGAAATTTATTTCAAAGGGCAATAAAGTGAAGATCACCCTGCGTTTCCGCGGAAGGGAAATGGCGCATATGCAGAGCAGCAAGCATATCCTGGATGATTTTGCAGAACATTTATCAGATATTGCTACAGTAGAAAAAGCTCCCAAGCTGGAAGGCAGGAGTATCAGCATTGTGCTGACAGAAAAGAAATAACTGGAGTTTAAGGAGGAACTAAAAATGCCAAAAATGAAAACAAGCAGATCAGCAGCAAAACGTTTTAAGAAAACAGGTACTGGGAAATTAAAAAGGAATAAAGCTTATAAAAGTCACATCTTAACCAAGAAATCTCCGAAGAGAAAGAGAAATTTGAGGAAATCAGCAATCACAGACGCTAGCAATGTTAAGAACATGAAAAAGATTTTACCATATTTGTAAGATTCAGTTAAGGAGGAAGAAATCATGGCAAGAATAAAAGGTGGCTTAAATGCCAGAAAAAAGCATAATAGAGTATTGAAGCTGGCAAAAGGATACAGAGGAGCCCGTTCCAAACAGTACCGTGTGGCAAAACAGTCAGTCATGAGAGCGTTGACAAGCTCTTATGCCGGCAGAAAACAGAGAAAGAGACAGTTCCGTCAGCTGTGGATTGCCCGTATCAATGCAGCGGCAAGGATGAACGGAATTTCCTACAGCCAGTTTATGCACGGCTTAAAGCTGGCAGGCGTGGAAGTAAACCGCAAGATGCTGGCAGAGCTGGCAGTGAATGACGCGGAAGGCTTCGCAACGCTGGCAGAACTGGCAAAGAGCAAAGTGGCATAAACTATTTACAAGGCCAATAAGCTGTGCTATAATAGCACACGGCAGGCCAGATTTCGATGCGCAGGAACTTGTGTAAAATTATGAGAAGCCCATATTCGGTAACCGGACACTCCGACCGTTACTTAATATCTCATCAAGATTTGGGCGATAATAATATTTAGAGGAGGTTATCAGAAAATGATAGCAAAAGAAAAGAAACAGGCAATTATTGCAGAATACGCAAGAACACCGGGGGATACAGGTTCACCGGAAGTTCAGGTTGCAATCCTGACAGCAAGAATCCAGGAGTTAACAGAGCATTTGAAAGAGAATCCGAAGGATCATCATTCCAGGCGCGGATTGCTGAAAATGGTAGGACAGAGACGCGGAATGCTTGATTACCTGAAGAGATCTGATATCGAAAGATATCGTAACTTAATCGAACGTTTAGGAATCAGAAAGTAGTTCCTTTTATGAAATAGAGCGGTTTTCCGCTCTATTTCTAATGTTATGCCCCGGTTTGTGGGGGAAGGGCTCAAAATATGAAATGCCTTTTACAGGGCATAGGGCAGAAAGAATTCCCGAGACCACTGAGCTGTATATAACACAGTTGTATAGAGACACGCTGGAATTTCAGAACAGACAGGAGCAATCTATCCCATAGTTGTGTATAGCTCAGTAGTTTCGGTATCTTCTGCAGCATGTTTGATTCCGCATTTTTTAGTGTAAAGTAAAGGAGAAAGAAAGTATGTATCAACAGTTTACCATGGAATTGGCGGGCAGAACTTTAAGAGTGGATATCGGAAGGGTTGCTGCCCAGGCAAACGGTGCGGCATTTATGCACTACGGCGATACCGTTGTATTATGCACCGCAACTGCTTCAGAGAAACCGAGGGAAGGAATTGATTTCTTTCCGTTAAGCGTAGAATACGAGGAAAAATTATATTCCGTTGGAAAAATTCCCGGCGGATTTAACAAGAGAGAAGGGAAGGCGTCTGAAAACGCTATTTTGACTTCCCGGGTCATTGACCGCCCCATGCGTCCGCTGTTTCCCAAGGACTATCGGAACGATGTGACATTGAATAACCTGGTGATGAGCGTAGATCCCCAGTGCCGCCCGGAACTGGTGGCTATGCTGGGTTCCGCCATCGCAACCAGTATTTCTGACATTCCCTTTGCAGGCCCCTGCGCCACTACGCAGGTGGGCATGATCGACGGGGAACTGGTGATCAATCCCTCTCAGGAGCAGTGGAAAAACGGCGATTTGAATCTGACGGTGGCTTCCACCAGCGAAAAGGTCATTATGATAGAGGCAGGAGCCAATGAGATACCTGAAGATAAAATGCTGGAAGCGATCTACAAGGCCCATGAGATCAATCAGGTCATTATCGCCTTTATCAACGAAATCGTGGCGGAAACAGGAAAAGCAAAGCACGAATATACAAGCTGCGCAGTGCCGGAAGAATTATTTGCGGCCATCAAAGAGATTGTGCCTCCGGAGAAAATGGAAGAGGCTGTGTTTACCGATGTGAAACAGGTCAGGGAAGAAAATATCCGAAAGATCACAGAGCAGTTGGAGGAAGCCTTTGCAGAAAAGGAAGAGTGGCTGGAAGTTTTAGGCGAAGCGATTTATCAGTATCAGAAAAAGACTGTGCGCAAGATGATTTTAAAAGATCACAAGCGGCCGGACGGACGGGCCATCGATCAGATCCGTCCTCTGGCGGCAGAAGTGGATCTGATTCCCCGTGTCCATGGTTCCGCCATGTTCACCAGAGGGCAGACCCAGATCTGCGATGTGGTGACCTTGGCCCCCTTGTCCGAGGTTCAGAGGATTGACGGATTGGACGAGAATGAAGTAAATAAACGCTACATGCATCACTATAATTTCCCATCCTATTCGGTAGGCGAGACAAAGCCCAGCAGAGGGCCGGGACGGCGGGAAATCGGCCATGGGGCCTTGGCAGAGCGGGCATTGATTCCGGTGCTTCCCAGCGAAGAGGAATTCCCCTATGCCATCCGCGCGGTATCCGAGACTTTTGAGTCCAACGGTTCCACTTCCATGGCGTCCACCTGCGCTTCCTGTATGGCCCTGATGGCGGCAGGCGTGCCCATAAAGAAAATGGTGGCGGGAATTTCCTGCGGTCTTGTGACGGGAGATACCGATGACGACTATATTGTGCTGACGGATATTCAGGGATTGGAAGACTTTTTCGGGGATATGGACTTTAAGGTAACCGGAACCCATGAAGGAATTACAGCGATTCAGATGGATATTAAAATCCACGGATTGACCAGGCCCATTGTAGAAGAAGCCATCCGCAGAACCAGAGAAGCAAGGCTTTACATTATGGACGAGGTGATGTCCAAAGCAATTTCCGAGCCCCGCAAAGAGGTGGGAGAGTTTGCCCCGAAGATTATCCAGATTCAGATTGATCCGGCCAAAATCGGAGATGTTGTGGGACAGAGAGGCAAGACCATCAACGCGATTATTGAGCAGACCGGCGTGAAAATTGATATCAGCGACGAAGGCGCGGTTTCCGTCTGCGGCACCGATCAGGCCATGATGGACAAGGCCGTGAAACTGATTGAGATTATCACCACTGATTTTGAAGCGGGCCAGATTTTTGTAGGAAAAGTAATCAGTATCAAAGAATTCGGAGCATTTCTGGAATTTGCGCCCGGAAAAGAAGGCATGGTTCATATCTCCAAGATTTCCAGGGAGCGGATCAACCGGGTAGAGGATGTGCTGACCCTGGGCGATATGGTGAAAGTGGTATGCCTTGGGAAAGATAAGATGGGAAGAATCAGCTTCTCCATGAAGGACGTTCCGAAAAAATAGAACAGAAGAGAGATACCCCGTGAACCGGATGAATTGCCGTAAAATACTTCTCAAAGGAAGAATCAGGGATTATTCGGCAAATGAGGAAAAGAAGTACAGCCATTTTTTAGGAAAGCCTGGAAAATGGCTGTATTTTCTTATTTTGTAGGTGAAAATTATGAAAAATATTCTTATTATTGATGACGATGCGCACATTGGGGACATGCTGGAAGAAGCATTAAAAAAGGAAGGATACGGCGTGCTCCGGGCTTATTCCGGTACGGAAGCATTATTGCTTCTTCCGCTGAAACGGCCGGATCTTGTGCTGCTTGATTTGATGCTGCCGGGGCTGAACGGGGAAGAAGTGCTGCCGCAGATCAGAGGAATCCCTGTCATAGTGGTCAGCGCAAAAGCAGATCTTGACAATAAAGTAGACCTGCTGCTTGGAGGGGCCGCCGATTATGTGACAAAACCTTTCCAAATCCGGGAACTGCTAGCCCGGATTGCGGTGCAGCTTCGTGCTCCGAACACAAAGCCGGCCTCTGTTTTGAGATTTGGCGATTTAACTCTTGATACAGACGCTTGTACTGTAACCCTTGGCACTGAAGAAATAAGGCTCACTCCCACAGAATATGCCATCTTGAAATTGCTGATGCAAAATCCCTCCCAGGTGATCGCAAAATCCCTTTTGTTAGAGCGGCTCAGCGAAGACACGCCGGACTGCACCGAAAGCTCTCTGAAAATGCACATCAGTAACCTGCGGAAAAAACTTCGGGAGGTCAATGGCAGAGATTATATAGAAGCAGTCTGGGGCATCGGCTTTAAACTGCGGACAGAATAAATCTTTACCGAATCTTTACGATTTTCTTTACCGCTTTCTTTACCGTCCTCTGGTAAACTGTCCGTATCACAAAAAGGAGGATGACGGTTATGGATTATATTCTGGAAACCAGGGATTTGCGCAAACATTATAAGAATTTTCAGGCGCTGGACGGCTTATCGATGAAGATTCCCAAAGGTTCTATCTATGGTTTCATTGGAAAAAACGGCGCCGGCAAGACCACGTTAATCCGGCTGATTTGCGGACTGCAGGAGCCAACTTCCGGCGAATATACGCTGTACGGCCGGAAACATACGGAGAAAGAAATCGCGGCGTCCCGCAGAAGAATGGGAGCTGTGGTAGAAACGCCCTCGGTCTATCTCGACATGACTGCGGAAGAGAATTTAAGGCAGCAATTCCGCATCCTGGGGATTCCGTCTTTTGATGGGATTGCTGAGCTTCTAAAGTTGGTGGGATTATCAGACACAGGGAAAAAGAAAGCGAAAAACTTTTCCCTGGGCATGCGCCAGAGACTGGGGATTGCCATAGCCCTTGCGGGAGATCCGGATTTTCTGGTTCTGGATGAACCTGTTAACGGCCTGGATCCTCAGGGAATGATAGAAATTCGGGAACTGATCTTAGAGCTGAACCGAAGGCGGCAGATTACCGTGTTGGTTTCAAGCCATATTCTGGATGAACTGGCGAAATTTGCAACACATTACGGGTTTATTGATCAGGGGCGGATGATAAAAGAAATGAGTGCGGCCCAGCTGGAAACCGCCTGCAGAAAACGCACCTGCATAGAGGTAAGCGATACTAAAATTCTTGCCCATGTACTGGATGAAATGGGGATTGAGTATAAGATTTTTTCCGATACAAATGCCGACGCCTATGCCAAAATCAATGTTTCGAAGCTTGCGCTGGCTCTTGCCCGGTATAACTGCGAGGTGATTTCTATGCAGGAACGGGAGGAAAGTCTGGAAAGCTATTATGTCAATCTGATGGGAGGGAAGAAGGATGAATAAGTTGTTATCCGCGGAATTTGCAAGGCTTTGCCAGAGCTTTGTTTTCAAACTGGGGCTGTTTTTCTCAGCGGGCCTGGGGATATTCAGCGTTGCAATGCGCTGGATGGATGTGAGAGAGCATCCCCAGATTTACGCGGAAGCGGGAGCAGAATACAGCAGCGCAGACGGATTGATTTTTGCGGGAGGGTTGTATCTGATCTTTGCCGCCGCCGTGCTGATTGGGATCTTTATCGGGACAGAATATGGGGACGGAACGATCCGAAACAAGCTGGCAGTGGGACACAGGAGGAAGAATATTTATCTCTCAAAGCTGCTGGCCTGCTGGTTTGCATCCCTGCTGATGCATCTTTTGCATATAGTTGTTTCTCTGGCCATGGGAAGTTTGCTGTTTGGCGGCACGGCCATGGAGGGAAAAGAGATTTGCTTATTTACAGCGGCCGGAACAGCGGCTATGATGGCTTTTGCGTCAATATTGCTGCTGATTTCCATGTCGGTTCAAAGCAAGGCGGCCGGCTCTGTGGCCTGTCTGCTGTTCACGATGATTATGCTGTTTTCCTCCCTTACCGTCAGTCAAATGCTGGATGCGCCGGAATACCATGACGGGTATGCGTATATGGATGAAGATACCGGGGAGATCACAGCCGGGGAAGAGGAAAGAAATCCCAGGTACTTGTCAGGGAACAAACGGAAGGCCTATGAATTTTTCAACGATTTCATGCCGGTGTCTCAGCTGTATCAGATTGCCAGAAATGACGCAGGCCATTTCGGCCGGATGATGGGATATGACTGTCTGATGATTTTTGTGACGGCAGGGGCGGGGATTTTCATCTTTCAGAAAAAAGATTTGAAATAGGGCGAAGGTGGTACTGTGAAAAATAATATTTTTTCATTGCTATTTGTGCCTGAACAGAGCGAAAGGAATGGGTGATTATCATGGAAATCTGGTTTGGGGCTGTGATGGTCATTATGGCTGCGGTAATTCTTGTTCTGTTCCTGAAAATCCATATGATGCAGAAGGCCGCTGAGGAAATCGCCCATGATTTTGCCGAAAGGCTGCTCAGTGATACCAATACGCTGATTGACTGTTCCTGCAATGATCGGCATATGCGCAGCCTGGCAAATACGCTCAATATCCAGCTTCGGGAACTTCGCAGCCAGCGGCGTCGGTTTTATCAGGGTGATCTGGAGCTGAAAAACGCGGTGGTGAATATTTCCCATGATCTGCGCACGCCGCTGACGGCTGTCTGCGGATATCTGGATTTGCTGGAGGGGGAGGAAAAAACAGAAGACGCCAATCGGTATCTTGCAGTGATCAGAAACCGGACCGAAATGATGACCCAGTTGACAGAGGAGCTTTTTCAGTATTCGGTGATCCTCTCCAGTGAAGAGAAGCTCAGGAAAGAACCGGTGGCAATTAATCGCGTATTGGAAGAAAGCATTGCGGCATCTTATGTTTCCCTGAAAGAACGGGGCATTGCGCCGAATGTGCGGATTCCGGAGCAAAGGATTGTCCGTATGCTGGATCACGCTGCCCTTTCCCGGGTTTTCGCGAATCTTTTACAGAATGCGGTCCGGTACAGTGACGGGGATCTGGATATTACTTTAACGGAAACAGGTGAAATTATCTTTGCCAATACGGCGATGGGATTGGACAAAGTGCAGGCGGGCAGGCTGTTTGATCGTTTTTACACCGTTGAAACTGCTGGAAAATCCACCGGATTGGGCCTTTCAATTTCAAAAATACTGGTCTTTCAGATGCATGGAACCATATCGGCGGACTATGAAGGGAATCGGTTAATCATAGTGATTTCTTTTCCCTGACAAACTATTTTTAGCGGCGGATCCTGATCCGTGAATTTTTGTTTCTATTTTTGCAAATGAAAAAGAATTGTAGATTATCCTTCCGATCTGTGGTAAGATAGAGCCGAATATGAACAAAGAAGATAGAGTCATAATCATGGAGGACAGTATGGGAAGAGAAGATTACAGCAAAGCATTTAAATTAGGAAAGAAAGATTATCAGACAAGGATGCTTCATGGAGAGCGGCCGATCCTGCAGGTGTTAGACGACATTCTGCCGGAGCGTGGCTCTTATTCAGAGGTGCCCCTCGGACTGGTGCAGATTCCCATAGAACAGATTGTAGGAACCAAGACATTCGGAAGAAGCAGTTCCTTTGCAGGAAATTTTATGCCGATTCTGCGGGAGGATACAGAGTTCGCGGCTAAGTGGATGAAGCTTTTGGAGTCCCATTTGGAAGAAGGCATAAGAGAACCGGTGAAGGCTTATGAGTATATGCACAAATTTTATATTGTGGAGGGAAATAAACGGGTCAGTGTGATGAAATATGTGGGGGCAGTTTCCATTGCAGGCAGTGTCACCCGGATTGTGCCCAAAGAAAACGGAGAAAAGCAGAATAAACTTTATCATGAATTTTTGGAATTCTACCGTGCGGCTCCCATCAATTATATCTGGTTTACCCAGGAGGGAAGGTACGCCAAATTGCAGGAGGCAGTGGGAAAGAAGCCGGAAGAAAAGTGGACCGAAGAGGAATTATTAAAATTCAGTTCCATTTATACCAGATTCAGCGCGGAATACAAGGAAAAAGGCGGGAATAAACTGAATATTTCCACAGGCGACGCGTTTCTTTCTTTCATTACCCTGTATGGGTATGAGGCGGTCAATGAAAAAACCACCAGCGAGCTGCAGGCATTGGTTGCAAAAAGCTGGGAGGAATTTGTTCTCTTGGGAGAGGATACGGAAGTGGAATTAAAAATGAAGCCTAACCAAAAGAAGAAATCCTTGCTGGATTTGCTGCATCTGCCCACTTTGGCTCCTCAGAAATTGAAGATCGCCTTTATTTACGAAAAAACGCCGGGGACATCTGCCTGGACTTACGCTCATGAGCTTGGAAGGCTCCATCTGCAGCAGACATTTCCGGAAGAGGTGGAGACAATCTGCTATGAAAACGGAACCATGGAGAATATTGACGCATTGTTGGAAGACGCTGTCAAAGCTGGCTGCGGCCTGATATTTACCACAACGCCGCCCTTTGCCTCCGCCAGCGTGAAAGCTGCCATTGCCAACCCCAAGGTGCGGATACTCAACTGTTCCCTGAATACCTCTCACCGCTATATACGGACTTATTATTCCAGGATGTATGAGGCGAAATTCCTGATGGGAGCCATCGCAGGGGCAATGGCGGAAAATAACCGGCTGACCTATATTGCGGATTATCCCATTTACGGCAACATTGCCAATATCAATGCCTTTGCGCTGGGAGCGAAAATGATCAATCCCCGGGCAAAAGTTTTTCTGGAATGGTCCTCCAAGAAGGAAATGGATATTGAGGAAAGCATCCGGGAAAGCGGTTCTTCCATTGTGTCAGGAAAAGATATGATGATACCGGAGGAAGCTTCCCGGTTCTTCGGGCTTTACCATATGGACGACGGGCATCCCAGGAATTTTGCCATGCCTTTGTGGCACTGGGGGAATTTTTATGAGCAGCTGATTTGGGCCATTCTGGACGGAACCTGGAAATATGACGATGATCCTTCTACCAAGAAAGCCATCAATTATTGGTGGGGAATGTCGGAAGGGGTAATTGACGTGGTGTTTTCCAAATACCTGCCCATTGGGCTGAAACGTCTGGCAGGGCTGTTAAAGGCCTCTATCAGCGCCGATCTGTTCAATCCGTTTTCCGGTATTTTATACTCCCAGACAGGGACGGTTTCAGAAGATCCGGATAAAATACTGTCTCCCGAGGAGATTATGACCATGGATTGGCTGGCAGAGAACATCATTGGATCTTTCCCCAAAAAGGAAGAACTGAAAGAACAGGCAGAACCTGTAGTGAAGCAGCAGGGGATTAAGAAACAGGAAGGTTAAAGGACGAAATGAAGATACTGGCGATTGCGGATGAGGAGTCAAAGGGATTGTGGGAATATTTTGATAAAAGCAAACTGGAGGACGTGGATTTGATTATTTCCTGCGGGGATTTGGATCCTGCTTACCTGTCCTTTCTGGTAACGCTTACGTCCATTCCCGTGCTGTATGTCCACGGGAACCATGACGGAAAGTATGACAAATCCCCGCCCGACGGCTGTATCTGCATCGAAGACCAGATTTATGTTTACAAGGGCGTGCGGATTCTGGGGCTGGGCGGTTCCATGCGCTACAGCGCCGGAAATCACCAGTACACAGAGCGGCAGATGAAGCAGCGGGCAGCCAAGCTGCGGTTTCAGATTTTCCGGAGGCGGGGATTTGATATTTTAGTAACCCACGCGCCCGCCTATCAGCTCAACGATGGGCGGGATCTGCCCCATCAGGGCTTCCAGGTGTTTCGGACCATGCTGGAAAAATACAGGCCCAAATTTTTCCTGCACGGCCATGTACATCTGTCTTATGGCGTCAGCCATAAACGGTATGACAAGTACGAGGATACCCATGTAATTAATGCTTACGAGAAATGCGTTTTTGAGTTTGAGGATGAAAATCCAGGGGAATCTCTGTCTGAGGCGTGAAGAGAGTCAGAGGGATCTTTGTCTGCAGTATAAAGAGGCGTAAAGAAACTCAGAGGGATCTTTGCCTGAGGCATAGAGAAAGGCGGTGAAGCAGGGTGAGAACCATAAGTATCGAAAATGACGGATTTGAATCAATCCGTGAGAAAAATTGTTTTTATGTGGATAAGACGGGTTTTATCAAAGAATGGTGGGAGAGCGAGGATAAGGTGACCCTGATTACCCGTCCCCGCCGTTTTGGGAAAACATTGAATATGAATATGCTGAATTGCTTCTTTTCCAATCAGTACGCAGGGCGGGGAGAATTGTTTGAAGGGCTTGCTGTGTGGGAAGAGGAAAAATACCGCAGGCTGCAGGGTATGTTTCCTGTAGTGTTTCTTACGTTCGCTGATGTGAAAGCCGCGTCCTTTGAAGGGGCAGTTGCCGCAATAAAACAGAATATTACGGAATTGTATAATCAGTATGATTTTCTGCGAAAAGGGGATTTGCTGAATGAGAAAGAAAAGGAACAATATGATTCTGTACGTTATACCATGGAAGATTCTCTTGCGGTGACGGCAATCCGTACCTTGATGGGATATCTGAGCCGCTATTATGGGAAAAAGGTTCTTATGCTGCTGGATGAATATGATACGCCGCTGCAGGAGGCCTACGTCAGTGGATATTGGGAAGAAATGACTTCTTTTCTGCGCGGCCTGTATCATGCGGCCTTTAAGACAAACCCCTATTTGGAACGGGCTGTTCTGACGGGCATTACCCGAATCAGCAAAGAATCCATTTTTTCGGATTTGAACAATCTGGAGGTTGTGACCGCTACCTCCGACAAATACGCGGCGGCTTTTGGATTTACAGAAGAAGAGGTGTTTGACGCGCTGGAAGAGGCGGGGATGCCGGAACAGAAAGAAGAAGTAAAAGCATGGTACGACGGGTTTACCTTTGGCGCCCGGCGGGATATTTATAATCCCTGGTCCATTACCAATTTTTTAGATTCAGGGAAGTTCGGTTTGTACTGGGCGGACAGCAGTTCCAATGCTTTGGTAAGCCATCTGATTCGGACAGGAGACGCGGGAATCAAACAGCGGATGGAAGATTTGCTGGAGGGCAAAAGCATTTTTACGGAATTAGACGAGCAGATTGTATTCAAAGAACTGGAATGGAATGGAACAGCCATCTGGAGCCTGCTGTTGGCCAGCGGGTATCTGAGAGTGGAGTCCTGCCCATCCTATCATGCGGCTAAAGGAGCGGAATATGAGCTAAAGCTGACCAATTTTGAGGTATTGCGCATGTTTGAGCGAATGATCCGGCTTTGGTTTCAAAGAAATCACGCAGGATACTGTGAGTTTGTAAAAGCCTTGCTGGCAGGGGATATCAAAGCGATGAATTATTATATGAATAAGGTGGCTCTTGCCACATTCAGTTTCTTTGATACTGGGAAGAAACCTTCGGAGCAATCAGAACCAGAACGCTTTTACCATGGTTTTGTCCTGGGCCTGATGGTGGACAGCCGGGAAGACTATATCATAACATCCAATCGGGAAAGCGGTTTCGGGCGTTATGATGTGGTAATGGAGCCTGTTTCCCCGGCAGATTCAAAGCTGCCGGCCATTGTGCTCGAATTCAAAGTGCGCGATCCGGGGGAGGAAGGGACTCTTGAGGATACCGTCCGCGCGGCCCATAGGCAGATGGAAGAGAAAAATTATGACACGGCATTGCTGCGCAAGGGAATTGCAAAAGAGAGAATCCGTCATTATGGGTTTGCTTTTGAAGGGAAAAAAGTATTGATTGGATAGGGAGTACTAGTATAATCCACCTTAAATAAGCGTACATTTGACAGGCCTAAATTTCCGATAGCACATGTCAAAAATCCTCAGCGTAGAACCACTACGCCTCCGGTTTTTGACATGCGCTCTCGAAAATTTATTCTCAGTCAAATGTACGCTTATTTAAGGTGGATTATACTAGAGCGTGTCTTAAAATTCATTCCCGCAATCAGCCGCCCCTGCTTCATGCCAGATTTCATGCTGAATTTAGTCAATGCAGCATGAAATCCGAGGCAAATTGGGGCGGCGTCTTGCGGAAAGCAATTTGTTCTGTTACATGTAAAATTCACTTTTTTGAGGAACGTCCCAGCAGATAGTCTACAGACACATCGTAATAATCAGCCAGTTTCATAAAAATTTCTATTGGGATATTTATTTTACCAAGTTCATATTTGGAGTAGGTCGTCTGTTTTATATGCAGATAATCAGCCAATTCCTGCTGTTTTTTGTCAGAGTCTTCTCTTAAATTCCTGATATTTTCGAACACCACGCAAAACACCTCTGTTTCATATATTCTGAGACAATTATAAAAAGAGAATGCAAAGCTTGTTGCAAAATAGTCGCAACACGACTATAATGAAAGAAAAAATGGGAACCTTTTAACCTTTTCAGATATCTGTATAAATAGAGGGTTCCTAAGTCAATCTGTTTTTGGAATGGGAATCAATGGTCAAAGGATGAAAGGCAGTTACATATGAAAGCAGGAAAATTTTGCGAATATGTCAATAAATACAGGGACAGCCTGTATATTTTGGCGCTGGCAATATTGAAAAATGAAGCGGACGCAGAGGACGCTGTGGGCAATGCCATTTTAAAGGCATATGAGAATATAGGCCAGTTAAAAGCAGTTCACAAGTTCAAGCCGTGGATGCTCACGGTGACGAAAAATGAGGCTTTGAAAATCAGAAAAAAGCGATTGATTCTGCCGGGAAATGAAACGGTGGAAGCAATGCTGCATCCCGTCCAGGAGCATTATGACGAACTGTGGGATATTTTGCAGCAGATGAAAGAGGAATACCGCCTGGCGGTAGTTTTGTTTTATTATGAGGGTCTGTCCCTTCGGGATATTGCGGATGTCTTGAATATCCCTGTTGGAACCGTGAAATCCAGGCTGAACCGGGGAAAGGCGGAAATCAGAAACGCGCTGGAAAGGGGGAACAGAGATGGGAAAATTGGATAAAAAAATCAGGAAATTATCAAAAGAATTTCAGGTTCCGGAAAGTTACCACGAGAAAGTGGATGAAATTTTAGAGACGATTCGGGAAGACGATATGCCGGTGCCCAGAAGCAGAGTTTCCTTGCGGGTGGCAGGCATTGTGGCGGCTATCTGTGTGGTGCTGACGGGTTATCTGTGTTTCTCCGGCACAGTGGTGGCAGAAGCAGGGGTGTTTGAATTGTTTAAGCAGACCATCCTTGATTTTTTTGGAATGGGAGAAGATGAGTCGCAGCAGATAGGCATTGGAAGTGATGAGGAAAGCGGAGTCAGCAGGCCGGATCTGCTGATTGAACTGCAGGAAAAGGTGATGGACAGTCAGAATATCTACCTGATGGTGAAGATAACTGCGCCTCCTGACGTGGAATTAAGTGACAAAGTCACCTTTGATTATTTTGGTTTCTGCGAAGGTTCCAATTACAATGCTATGGATGTGCTGCCGGGAGCCAGGGACTGTACCCTTCTTGAATTGTTAGAAGGAAAGAAGAATATGGCGTCTTATGTGCTTACCTTATCTACCGATCAGCAGGTGGAAGAAGGGAAAGAGGTTACCGCGTTCTTTAAAGATTTGGTTCTGGATCCCTATGGAGAGGATCCGAAGCTTTTGGTAGAGGGGATGTGGAGCGTTTCTTTTACCTCATCCTATACGGTTTCCGATGACGCGGCGGTGGAACAGGAAGGTGATACGGTTTATTCTTTTATGGGCACTACGGCAATTATAAAAGATGTGAAAGTTCTTCCTCTGGGGCTGACGTTGATTTCCGATGTTTCCAATGTGCCGGTGGAGGAACTGCATACTGCCAATCCGGGAATTACAGTGCGGCTGAAAATGGCGGATGGAAGCGAAAGAGCCGTAGAAAGCCCTGATCCGGAGGTGGCAACCATTACAAGCGGAGGAAGCATTGCGGAATATGAGGAGGAAGGAAAAAGGTACCATAAACTGACCAGTCAGTTTGAGGAAGCGATAGATACCAGTCAGGTAGTTGGAGTTTTTATCGAGGACTGTTATGTGCCGTTACAGTGAGCATGAGAGTTGACTGTCTGCTGCTGTTTTCGGACTCAGTATATCTATATGTGCCGCTGCAGTGAGCATGAGAGCTGTGCGTAATCAGAGAAAGTGAAAGGGGATGAGGGCTGAAGCGTAAAAGAATAGAATTGTTTGCAGTAAATTTATGATGCAGGGAAAGAGAGGAAAATTTATGAAATTAAACATTAGTGAAACAGAAAAGAAAATGGTGAAACGCGCAGAAAAGAGGATCAGGAAAAAGAAAGTCCTGGCGTCTCTGCTGGCATTATGCCTTGCAGTTTCCGGCGTCTTTGCGTCTCCTTTGGGATGTGACACGGCAGAGGCAAATGAAGGAGAAGGGGATACCTGGGTAAAAAAAGCGGATGAACAGGGGCATGGATACTGGTATCGTGAATTAGAAGAGGGCGGAATAGAAATCACTGGTTTCACAGAACCGGAACAGCAGGAAGGGGAAGCTGCCGGTACGTTAGCGGAAGTTACGGTTCCCCCGGTTTTAAACGGCAAGAACGTAGTGCGGATAGGAAATGAGGCGTTTTATGGGGGCACATCCTGGTACTGCAGGGAATGTGTGAAAAAGATCGTCATTCCCAAAGGAGTTACAAGCATTGGGCGAAGCGCTTTTGAAGGCTGCGAAAAGCTGGAAGAAATCATTTTGCCGGAAGGGATTGTACGTATGGAGCAGAGCGCTTTCGCTGGCTGCGGCAGCCTGAAACAGCTCGAACTTCCAGACAGTCTTATTTCTATAGAAAAAGATATGGTTTCGGGGTGCGGCAGTTTGAAGGAAATCACAATTCCCAATGGTGTAACAGACATAACTCCAAGGGCGTTAGAGTGCGGCGGACTGACAGCAATTTATGTGTCAGAGGGAAATCTTTCTTACGCCTCACAGGACGGAATTCTTTATAACAAGGATAAGAGTATTTTGCTGTGCTGTCCGGGAGGGAAAATCAGCGGAGCCTTTGCCATCCCTGAAAATACACAGGAAATCGGGGATGAAGCATTTTGGGGCTGCAAAGGTCTGACAGAACTTACAGTCACTGAAAATGTGGAGCGGATTGGGGCTTGGGCCTTCAACAGCCTTCCATTGACACAGATTGAAATACCGGGAACTGTAAAGGAAATTGGCGAATATGCATTTTTTAATTGCGATAAGCTGGGAAAAATCACCTTGGGAGAAGGTATTGAGACGATTGGCAGCGAGGCGTTTGCGTTAACTACTACATCGTGTGCGGAGGGAGAGACGGAAGGCGTTACGATTCCTGCAAGCGTTATAAATTTGGGGAGTGATGTATTTGGAAGATGCGTAAACCTGCCGGCCATCTATGCAGCAGAGGGAAACAATCATTATGCGTCGGAAGACGGGATTCTGTATGATAAGAATAAAACAACCATGCTGGCCTGTCCGGCAGGCAAGAGCGGCGAGGCGCTGATTCCTGCAAGCGTTACGGACATTGATATCGATCTGTTTGAGCCTTGTGACAAGATAACCGCAATAACAGTAGATGACGGCAATCTGGTTTACGCATCGGAAGACGGAATCCTGTATAACAAGGATAAAACCGTTTTGATGCTTTGTACGAAGGCGAAGATTCAGCCAAGTGAAGTCCGTATTATAGTTCCGGATACAGTGCAGAGCATCGGGGAAAAGGCGTTCGGCCATGGCAATGGCTGGGAGAAACATGTGACATTGGTCTGTTATGAAGGTTCTCCGGCACAGAAATACGCGGATGAGCATGAAATGAAATTCGAGGCGTCAAGAGAAGCGTATACGTTTACCATTACCTTTGACGCGAATGGCGGTATGAATACAGGCGCGGCAAATCTTGCGGTAACAGAAGGGCAGACAATCAGCGGTATGGGATTTGCGCTTCCGGCAGCAAGCCGGACAGGATATGATTTCCTGGGGTGGTATACGGCCAGGACAGGAGGAACAAAAGTCACAGCGGAGACAAGGTTTGCAGGCGATCAGACGGTGTACGCGCAGTGGGAACAGCAATCTTCCGAAGATGATTCTAACCAGGATTCTACACAGCCCGGCGGCTCCGGCAGTTCGCCACAGCCTGGCGGTTCTGGTGACTCTGTGCAGCCTGGCGGTTCTGGTGACTCTGTGCAGCCCGGCGGTTCCGATGGCTCTGTGCAGCCCGGCGGTTCCGGCGGCTCCCAGCAGGAGCAAACGGTCAAGTATACTGTGACATTCCACAAAAATGGCGGGAGCAAGATCAGTAAATCCAGCATTACCGTTGAAAAAGGCCGGAAAATAGGCAAACTTCCAACTGCGCAGAGAAAAGGCTATACCTTGGAAGGCTGGTATACTGCCAAGAAAGGCGGGGCAAAAATCACGTCTTCCACAAAGATTACAAAAAATCAAACAGTGTATGCCCATTGGAAGAAAGTGGCAAAACCAAAGAGAGCAGGAAAACCGTCCTTAAAAAGCCAGAAAAGCGGACAGCTCACGGTAAGTTACAAAAAAATCAGCGGTGTGAAGGGATACGAAATTTGCTGGTCCGCCAAAAAGAATTTTAAAGGCGCCAAAAAGACAAATACTTCTAAGACAAAAGTTATCTTAAAAAAATTAAAAAAAGAAACGATCTATTATGTAAAAGTCCGCGGATACAAGCTGGATTCCGCAGGAAAAAAAGTTTACGGAAGCTATGGCGCGTATCGGAAGCTGAAAATAAAATAAAATGACAGGAAGGCAGAAAGGGGGAAGTTTTGAATGAATGGAAAAAAGAGCAGAATATTTGGAATGGTTCTGTTGATTTTGGCAGGATTTATCCTGCCTTGGAACTGGAATGTGGTAAATGCGGAAACAGAAGAGGCCGTTATTTATGACGCGTCTGAATTTGAGGTTTTTGAAGGCCGTACAAAGGAGGAAGTGGGGCAGAAATACGGAGAAGCCCTTTACGCGGGGGACAGCTATGTGGATGGGGAAAAAGCTTCTTACTATGAGGAAATGTATTCCCTGGAAAGTCCATACGCTGCCGGGAAGCTAACGGCGGACGCCCACAAGACCATGACGGCCATGGCGGAATTCTATCGCTGGCTGGTGGGCGTGGAACCGCTGCAGGAAGCTTCTGCCCATTCCGATCAATTGCAGACGGAGGCCTTGATTCGGAATTTTGAATTTAATCACAACGTATCTGATTTAAGCAAACCGGAGGATATGCCCCAGGAATTTTGGGATTTGGGCGCGAAAAATTATGTTCATACCATTTTGGCAAGATATTCGACGCCCCGCGGCTCCATTACAAGCTGGATGAACGAGGGCTATTCCGCTTCTTACGGATGGGA
Organism: uncultured Lachnospiraceae bacterium; assembly: GCA_910584585.1. Classification (GTDB taxonomy): domain Bacteria; phylum Bacillota; class Clostridia; order Lachnospirales; family Lachnospiraceae; genus Petralouisia. Next base: position 78,767 of record CAJUBP010000012.1, read on the forward strand.
TACGGTAGGGCACCGTTATGCCATTATCGGCAGCGCGGTTTCTGATTTGCAGTTTGGTTATGCGGGAACCATTGCGGCAGGGTGGGAAAAAGCTTACGAAAACACCATGAGCCTGCCCTTTAGCGCCTATCCGGCGCCGGGCTATATGCCCTGCGACTTGGTAAATGGAAAAAGCTCCGCATGGAGCATTGAGATTCAGAATGAAAAAATATCCATAGAAGATAACAGCGGCCTTGCGGTAAAGGTGACAAAGACGGATACCGGAGAAAGCTATGAATGTACGGTGGCAAACGGAAAACTGCTGGCGTCTTCGGGCGGTTCCCTCCTGGTTTTTGTCCAGCCCTCTCCTGACGCTGGGAGCCGTTACTCCGGAAGTTACCGGGTAGAGGTGACAGGGCTTGCGGATGTGGCCTCCGGCAAAGAGGCGGCGCTTATCTATACCACGGAGTTTTTTGACCCGACGGCGTATACGCCGTCTTATGTGCAGACGGTTTCAGCAGATGGAATTGAGGAATATGTGCTGTATCAAAGTATGGCGGCAACGGAAAACCTGGAAAAGATTGCGTATGCCCTGCCCATGGAAGTGACAGTTACGGCAGAAAACGGGAGGAACGTGCAGGTTCCGGTGAAAGGAAAATGGATTTTGAATGAGGAAGAGCAATGCTGGACGAATGAGGCGGACGCCGCAATGCTGCCGCCGGATATTTCAGATCGGGAGCATGTGCTTGAGAGGTGCGCCGTCTATTACCGGATTTCAGACAGTATCTACGATTCCTATAATTCTCTGCGGATTTCCCCTTCCAGGCCGAAGGCGGGAGAGGAAGGGAATCTGTTGGTATATCTTTCATTGACTTCCGCAGACGCCAGTGCTGTATTTCAATTAGTTCCTCAGGAGGATGGCTCATACATCGGGCAGAAAAAGTATGATTCCCGCACTTACGGCGAGTTTTATGAAGATGCGTCTGGGAATCATGTGTATCATATTCCGTCTTTTCAGGAAAGCGACAGCGGTGAATATTTTTCCATCTTTTATGATTCCACAGATACCTGTGCCTATGTTTCTACATAGTTTGTAAAATTAACCGTTCAGAATTCAGATGATTCGCAGAATCCGGGCAATAGCGGAGAAAATCAGAATCCGGGAGGCGGAGACGGAGAACAGAATCCAGGAAGCGGAAATCAAAATCCGGGAAGCGGAGGAGCAAATCAGAACCCTGGAAGCGGAGATGGGAATCAGAATACCGGAAACGGAACAGGGAATGCAGGAAAGAAAGGAAATCAGACAGTAAGCTGCGCAAAAACGTACTGCAAGGCATATGGGAACAGCCCATTTTCATTAAAGGCCAAAGTGACGAAAGGGGATGGAAAGCTCACCTATGCAAGTTCTGATGGAAAAGTTGCTTCGGTAAACAGCAAGGGCAGGGTAACTGTGAAAGGAACAGGCATTGCCGTCATCACAGTAAAAGCGGAAGAAACTGCAGATTATTATGCGTCGGAGGTAAAAGTGACAGTAAAGGTCAGCCCCGCCAGACAGACCTTAAAATCTCTCAAGGCTAAAAAAGGAAAGAAACTGACGGTAAGCTGGAAGAAAGATAAAAGGGCGACTGGTTATCAGATTCAATATAGTACAGATAAGAAATTCAAAAAGGGCGTAAAGACGGCTCCATTGGTAAAGAACTGTAAAACAGTCTCTAAGACTATCTCAAAGCTGAAAGCAGGAAAAAAATATTATGTAAGGGTGCGTTCTTATAAAAAGGTAAAAGTGAACGGAAAGAACAGCATATTGTATGGAGCATGGAGCAAAGGGAAAAGAAGTCCGACTATTGGTTAAAGAGCTGGACGGAAAGCATGTCGGGAAATGGCGGATTTTTGCAATGTATGGATGCGGTTTATTCCGTACCGCATCCATATATTGAATAAATATCATTTTCCGGCAGTTCCTTTGTTTTTTTATTGGATGAAAAAATTTTAGAAATTATTTGTGGTGCTTTTGTGAATCAGTTCATTTGGCACAATTGTTTCGCATGGAAGGTAATGATCGAACCCATTTATGGCCAAACGCGCCATCAAGGGAATATTCTGCGCCACAGAGGTGATTGGATAAATAGCGCATTCTGAGATCGGCGAATTATCATAACCGATAATCTCTACTTCTTCAGGAATGGACAGATTGTTTAAAATGCATTGCTGTTCAAACAGCCTGGCAATATCGTCGTTTGAACAAAAGATTCCCCATTTTTTCCCTTTATATTTTAAAAGCAGGTTTTCTACGATTTCTTTCATGGCCTGTACGGCTGAGGGCATGAAGGGTTCTGATAACTCCTGGCGTATGATTCTTTCGTAGGTTTGGCCTTCCATCAGGCATTCAAAGCCTACAATCCGCTTGAATGACGGCCACATAGTGCTATAGCCGTTATTGATATGGGCAAACACCTCACATTTATTCTTCAGCAGAAGTTGGGCGGCCAGGTTTCCGCCGGTAAAATTATCGCTGTTGATCTGCATGAAATTCCCGCCGGAACGCTCAATGGTAATCACAGGCACAGGCAGGCTGTTGATATCTTCGGCATTTAGCAGAGGGCTTAACAGGATCAGCCCCCTGGGGTGGTACTGGCATAACGCCTGGATGGCTGCGAGCTCTTCTTTTTTTGATTTCCCAGAGGTATAAGGGATGAAATGACAGCCCTTTTCTTTGCCGGCTTCTATTAATTGGTTCAGCAGTTCGGTATAGAAACCGAATTGGAGATGGGGCAGGACAACAAGAATCAGGTTTGTTTTGCGCAGTTCCGGCGCCTGCATGGACCATCCGGGCTGAAAATTCAATTCTTTCAATTTTTGCTCAATTTTTCTGCGGGTAGCGTCGGAAAGCAGATCAGGGTTATTAAAATATCTTGATACGGTAGAAACGGAAATGTTACAGGCAGAAGCAATATCTTTTATATTAACTCTGGCATTTTTTTTCATTGTATTCTCCCTCACATGATGTATAATTTGAAAAAAGTATAGCATAACTATGAAAACAAGTAAACCAAAAATGATTTAATAATTTCCTGCAATGAAATTTATCGGGAACAGTTCAGGCAAGTCTGCGCATTGTCTGAGATGATTATATGAAAATATAGTAAGTTCACCAGAACATGTCTTGGCCTCCGTGTTCGCATATTAAAAGTTCGCTGTAGTTCATTGCGAAGCGATTTTATGATTATTTTGAAAAGTCGTTTGCGAAACATATTTCAGAAAAGGTTTTTCATTAAGATTAGTGAAAATATTTTATGAAAATATTTTCACTAAAATCCATAGAACGATGAGAGTATTCGTATAAAATATACAAATAGTATTAGCTATTATGCGTCAATAACCATCAAAATTGGTAATAACGACGAAGAAAAAAATAGTTATTGCATAATTCTTGATTGATGTTATAATGAAAATGTAAATGAAATATATTTCATAAACTGAAAATTAAAATCAAACAAGGAGGAGAAAAATGAAAAAGAAAATGATCAGTATGCTGCTTGTGTCAGCGATGGCAGTATCCCTTTTTGCAGGATGCGGCACCAACAAAGAAGCGGACAATTCCCAGGGGACGGGGACACAGGAAGAAGCGCAGGAATCCCAGAAAGGGGATGAAAACAGCATTACCGTTCTGGTGGAAAGCGGTTCTCCGGCAGAAGCCCTCGCCAATGAAACAGCGGCGGATTTTGAAAAGGAAACAGGATGCAAGGTGGTAGTGGATGCGGTTGCTTACACGGGAATGTATGATAAGCTGTCAACGGAAATCAAAGCGGGAGAAGCGGCCCATGACGTTGGATGTTTGGATGTTGTGTGGCTTGCTGCGTTTAAGGATGCCATAGAGCCAGTCAATGGCGCGGATACCAGCGACTTTCTTCCTACCTTGGAGGAAAGCGGTACATTGGACGGGAACCTTTTGGGGTATCCCATGTGGGTGAACGCGAAAGTGCTGATTTACAGGAAAGACCTGATCCCGGAAGAAAAAGTTCCAAAGACCTGGGAGGAATACCAGGCTCTTGCCAAGGAGCTTGCCAAAGATGATATGTATGGAACCACTGTATTTGGAAGCGGAACGGACGCGGTTTGTTCCTTCCTTGATTTTGCCTGCCAGGCAGGAGCCAAAGGCCTTGTGTTTGGCGAAGACGGCAAGGTGAACATTACAGACCAGGCATATGTGGATGCTTTGAAATTTATGGTGGAAAATGCAAATGCGGATTATACTCCGGCAGATTCCCTGTCAACGGCAGCTACAGAATCACAGGAATTATTCACAAATGGTAAAGTGGCTATGCAGCTGAACTGGAGCCACCAGTATCCGGCGGCAGTGGAAGCGTTAGGCGCAGATAAAGTCGGTTGCGCTCCCATGATTGCAGGAAGCGCAGGAATCGGCGCTACCACAGGCCCTTGGTATGAATGCGTGATGAAAAATTCTGCAAATAAAGAGATGGCTTTAAAATATGTAGAATACATGTATGAACATAATGGGGAATACATGGATCTGACCTTAAAGATTGCGGGAAGAAAGTCTGTATATGAAAAAGCCGGAAATGAAGCGGGAAAGGAACATACGAAGGCTGTTCTTGAGACCTTAGCCTCTGAACAGTCCCAGGCAAGGCCCATGGTAACTGCGTGGGCACAGATTGAAGAAGTATTAGTAGGGGTTGTGGAGTCCAGTCTTGGCGGAGGAGATATCGAGGCAGCTTTGGAATCAGCAGCATCCGAGATTGAAGCAATTAGCCGGTAACTGTTGGCTGATGCAATGATTTTTAATGACTGAGGAATTAAGGATCACTGTATGGGATAAGAGGCGGAGGGCCTTTGGGACTGGAAGGAATGGGCCGGATGCCCTCTGCTTCTTGAAGGAGAAAGAAAATGAGATTGATTTCAAGAAAAACATTATTGCTGTTCTTTCTGCCAGGCGCAGTGTTTATGGGAGCTTTTTTGGTTTATCCAATTATCACGATGGTAATTGACAGTTTTTATGACATAGGGATTACCGGCGGGAGAGAATTTGTAGGACTGGAAAATTACATACGGGCCTTTACGGCAGGCGGATTTTTGAAGCAGTTAAAAAATACACTGGTTTATATTGTCCTGGCGGTGGGTCTTGAGACGTTTTTTGGAGTAATGTTCGCTTTGTTTTTTGAATTGAATTACCGGGGAAGCAAAATTGTCCGTTCCCTGATGATGGCTCCCTTAATGATTGCGCCTCTGGTTGCAGGCCTTACCTGGAAGCTGATGATGAGTTCCAGTTTCGGCATTGTCAATGAACTGCTGACAAGGGTTGGGATTTTGGCGCAAAGCAGTGATATCCTGTGGCTTGCGGATGCCAAATGGTCATTGATTGCATGCTGTATTGCCGACATATGGCTGACGACTCCATTTATGATGCTGATGACCCTGGCAGGGCTCCAGGGGTTGGATTCCAGCATGCTGGAAGCGGCCAGGATTGACGGAGCAAATCTGTTTCAGCAGATTTTACTGATAAAATTGCCGAATATCAAACCCGTATTATTGACGGCTTTGTCTGTCAGAATTATTGATGCGGCCAGAACATTTGACATTATATGGGCCATGACGGAAGGCGGTCCCAACAGTTCCTCAGAAACCATCAGCATTATCATTTATAAAACCCTGGCAAGATATAATCAGGTTGGATACGCGAGCGCCATGGCTGTTATTTTCATTGCGGTATTAGTCCTTTTTACGCTGGTATTTATGCAGAATCTGTGGAACCCAAAGAAAAAGATGAGTTAACGCAGGCTTGTATCAGCTGATCTACCGGAGGAAAGATTGTAAGGAGAATGAAAATGAAGAAAAATATCAGTATTGGTAAAAATATCGGAATTGCCTTATCTGTGATTCTTACAGTGTTTTGGCTTTTCCCGTATATCTATGTAGTGTGCTGTTCTTTTAAGGAAGGTTCTGAAGTGGTTGCAGTTCCTCCGAAGTTTTTCCCGAAGGTTTTTTCGGTGGAAAATTTCATTGGGCTGTTTGAACGGATGGATACGGCGCAGTTTTTTGTCAACAGCCTGACGGCCGCGGTTGCAAGCACAGTCATAGCCTTGATTCTGGGTTCCCTTGCAGCATACGCCATCCAAAGATCCGGGGCGAAATTGTCAGTTTTTCTTGTTGTATTGGTACTGTGCCTGAAAATGATACCTACATCCAGCATTGTAGTCCCCATCTATGAATTGATTTGCAATTTAGGGCTTTATGATACAAAGATTGCATTGATTATCGTGTATGCGGCCATCAATATGCCTTTTGTCATGTGGACGATGCTAAGCTTCTATGAGGGGATACCCACTACGCTGGATGAGGCGGCCTATGTGGACGGCGCCAGCAGCTTTCAGACCTTTCGAAAGATTATCCTGCCGATTTGTACGCCGGGATTGGCCACGGCGTTTATCTTCACGCTGTTTCTGGCATGGAACGACTTTTTGGTTGCGCTGCTTCTCACCAGCACAAATGCGAAAACCTTTACAGTTGGCCTGGCGGGATTTTTATCCGCCTATAATCTTGATCTGGGACCCATGTGCGCAGGAGCCTTTGTATTTAGTTTTCCTGTCATGATAATTTCCCTTGCTGCCCAGAAATATATTGTAAGCGGCATGACGGCAGGCGCAGTGAAAGGGTAGGCAAAAGGGTGAAAGAAAATGTCGGAAGAATTAATACAGAAAAATATTAGAAAGGCCTGGCGGGAGAGAGTGATATGTCAAAAGAATTAATGCAGAAAAATATTGCAAAAGCACAGCGGGAAATAGACGAAAAAAAGGAAATCATAAAAAACGGAAAGATGCGCCAGCATTACCATTTCATGCCCCAGACCGGCTGGATGAATGATCCCAATGGGCTGATTTACTACAAAGGGAAATATCATTTCTTTTTCCAGTGTAATCCCTATTACGGTTTCTGGGATTATATGCACTGGGGCCATGGGGTAAGTGATGATATGCTTCATTGGGAGTATCTTCCCCTTGCGCTGGCTCCCAGTGAAAGCTATGATGACCATATCCGCGGGGGATGTTTTTCCGGAAGCGCCATTGAACATGAGGGAAAGCTGTTTTTAATGTATACAGGGACAACCAAGGAGGCGCAGGGGTTTGTGCAGACCCAGTGCATTGCCTGCAGTGAAGACGGCATCCATTTTGAAAAATATGAAGGAAATCCGGTGCTGACTGCGCCGAAAGGCATTGCGCCGGAGCATTTCCGAGATCCGAAGGTATGGAAGCATGAAGATACCTTTTATATGGTATGCGGCGGAAGCTGCGGCCAGAAGGGACAGGCGCTTCTTTACCGTTCCAAGGATATGTTCCACTGGAGCTTTTTCAATGTGATGGCGGAAAGCCGCGGAGAATGGGGCTATATGTGGGAGTGCACGGATTTTTATCCTATGGGGGAACGGTATGTCCTGACATTTTCACCCATGGGAGCCGGGGAGCATACGGCGATGTATCTGGTGGGTGATTTTGATTATGAGACAGGCAAATTTCATTCTTGGATAAACGGAGAGATTGACTGGGGCTTCGATTACTATGCGCCCCAATCCTTTCAGGCGCCGGACGGAAGAAGAATTATGGTAGGATGGGCCAATGAATGGGAATGGATGCCTTTGTGGAAGGATTGGGGGCCTGCCTATCAAGAAGGGTGGTGCGGGTCTTTCAATTTTCCATTGGAAGTGCGTATGAGAGAAGACGGCACATTGCAGTTCCTTCCAATTGCAGAGCTGGAAACCTTGCGGGAAAATCCAAGAAGGGAAGATTCCTTTCTGGTGACGGAAACGGAAAAGGAATTGGCAGCGGGAGACGGCGTAAGCTTTGAGCTGAAAATGAAAATAGATTTGGAACATACAGATGCAGACAGGCTGGAGCTGGTTCTGCGCGGCGGCGAAGGAAAGAAGACGGTATGTTTGTTTGATTTCCGGAAAGCGGAAATGAGTGTGGACAGAAATGAATCAGACGGCTGGAGCAGAGGGGTTTCCAGAAGCGTCATGTATCTGAAAGGAAAAAGCGAACTGGATGTACATATCCTGTCCGATCAAAGCTCCCTTGAAATCTTTACCAATCAGTATCAAAACAATCATTCCAACAATATATTTGCGGGGAATGAACAGAATCAATTGAAAATCCGTACCTATGGCGGCACAGCGCTGATACGGGAATATGAATCCTATGGGCTGAAGGACTGCTTTCGCCGTGGGGAAAACAGCCATGTAAATGATAAGGAGGATGAAAGAAATGGCTAGCAGAAACTATTATGATGTGACAGAATGGCCTGTGGGAGATCCTTATCAGGATATCGGCCAGGTGATAAACAGCATCCTTGCGGATGTAAAAAGCAGGCAGACGGATTCTGATAGAGAGGAAGGCGGGAAGCCGGGAGCTGTGATTTATATTCCGCCAGGTGATTACCATCTGGCGACACAGGTGCTGATTGATATCAGTTATCTGAAAATCATGGGTTCCGGGCATGGATTTACATCCTCCAGCATTCGCTTTAACCTTCCGGAAGAAGAATGGGCAGACTGCCATGAACTGTGGCCTGGCGGAAGCCGCATTCTTGTGGATCTTCCCCCGGCGCCGAAAGATGAGGAATGGAAAGGGGCTGCGTTTTATGTATACCGCAGCGGAAATCCCCGGATTAGTTCTGTGGAATTTTCCGGGTTTTGCATAGACGGCCTGCATTTTGTGGAAGACGGTTCCGGGGAAGCAAATCCAGAAAATACATATTCCAATGGAAAAACGGGAATCTATATTGCAAGCCCTCAGGACGCGTTTCAGATTACGGGTATGGGGATTGTGTATTTGGAGCATGGCGTTACTGTTTATCATGCAGATGCTTTGAGCATACACGACAATTTTATTGCGGAATGCGGCAGCTGTATCGAACTGCGGGGGTGGGGGCAGGCCTCCAAGGTAACGGATAATCTGATAGGGGCCGGATACAAAGGATATTCCATTTACGCCCAGAATTTTGGCGCTCTCTTAATTACGGCGAATAACATTTTTCCCCGTGGGGCCAGCAGCGTTTACTTTGAGCATGTGGCGCGTTCTGTGGTTACCGGCAACAGGTTCCATTCCTTTTATCCCGGGATGCTGACATTCCAGGAGAATTGTTCGGAAAATATGGTTTCATCCAACCATTTTCTGAGAGATCAGGAACCATGGCCGCCCATGTACGCGCACGACAACGGCCTGGATGATTTGTATGGGCTTTTGTATATCGAGGGCAATGATAATACCATAACGGCCAACCATATCTCCCAGGTGATGAGCAAAAAGCATATCAGGCCTTGCAATGCGACGCCTGTCATCATCCATGTTGTTTCCGGGAAAGGAAATTATATTTCCAGCAATCACATTGTCGCCAATACAGAAGGGACGGAAGGGATGGATGGCGGGGAAAATTCCAGTGTCTCCACAGCGGCAGAAGCAGCAGACGGCAAAAAGGATTCCTGCTTTGCCAGGCAGGTGGACGCGCTGCTGGCAGTCCAAAAAATGCAGGCCCTTGATGTGGTAGCCGTGCTGGTGGAGAAAGAATCTGTCCAGAACACAGTGCTTGATTCAGGAAAGGATGGGCAGGTGATTATGGACAGGAAAGCAAACGCCTTCCGGGCGCAGCCTGGGCGTTAATATGACAGATATTGATGAAATAAAAGAGTAATATTCCAGTGCTTATTGTAATTGATATCCTTAAAGGGGCAATCCGTATTGAAAGTGAAAGAATTTGTTTTTTTACTTTCAATACGGATTGTCTCTTTCTGTATGCCTAAGTCCTGGCACAACCCTGTATAAATGGCCCCGGTATCCTCTAGGTGAACTTTTCGTATTTGAATTCTGTTTTTCCTGTGCCTTAAAATGCATTCTATTCTTTTATAATATCCAGTTCTGTAAGGTTGATCCCGAAAGAGGTTAAAATGACTTTTAACGCAATATAGCGCCGTTTCATTTTTCGATATCCTTCGGAATCCTTATCGGTGGATATCATATAATCCTGCATCCGTTCGAATTCTTCTAAAATTCTTCTTGCAATATACCCCTATAGGGTATATAATATCTTTGGGAAGGGGGAAAGATAATGGAAGAAGAAAAAGAATCCTGCAATTGTCATAGAACCAAACAACGCTCCCAAAAAGAATACAAAGATTTAATCAACCGCCTAAACCGGATTGAAGGCCAGATACGCGGCATCAAAGGAATGGTAGAAAAAGACGCCTACTGCCCGGACATACTGATTCAGGTAGCCGCAGCCAACGCAGCTTTAAACAGCTTCAATAAAGTCCTGCTGGCCAACCATATCAAGACCTGCGTCACCAATGATATCCGGGAGGGACGGGAGGAAACCGTAGATGAACTGCTGGCAACTCTCCAAAAATTAATGAAATAAATATCTACCATTCTACTATGGAGTTTTCCGGCTTAACCTATCTTTCGATACACAGGAAATACCGGACGGCCCTTTGGCAAAGCAAACGATGCAAGGGTGTCCTTAGTGGAGGCGAAATCCACTGCTTACGAAGACTTAGGAAGGAAGGCTTTCCTGACTTCCTTAGTCGTAGTTAGCAGTTAGTTCGCCGGAACGCTGCCCTGTTTGTGTGCCAAAGGGCCGTCCGGTATTTCCGTCCGCATCCAAAGATCATATAATAGCAAGAGGTGATAACATGGAACAATATACCGTAACCGGCATGAGCTGCGCTGCCTGCAGCGCCCGGGTGGAAAAGGCAGTCTCCCAGGTGGCGGGAGTTACGTCCTGTTCGGTCAGCCTGCTGACTAATTCTATGGGCGTGGAAGGAGCCGCCGCGCCGCCGGAGATCATCCGGGCCGTGGAGGAAGCGGGATACGGGGCCTCCTTAAAAGGCGCCAAATCTCAGGAAAATGGGGCCGGCGCGGCAGAAGATATGTTAAAAGACAGGGAAACCCCTTTGCTGAAGCAAAGGCTGCTTGCTTCCCTTGGATTTTTAATTGTGCTGATGTATTTTTCTATGGGAACCATGATGTGGGGCTGGCCCATTCCTTCTTTTTTGGAGGGAAATCATGTGGCAATGGGGCTTTTGCAGCTTCTTTTGACGGTGATTATCATGGTGATCAACCAGAAATTTTTCATCAGCGGTTTTAAGAGCCTGCTGCACAAATCCCCGAATATGGACACCCTGGTGGCCTTAGGCTCCGGCGCAGCTTTCGTCTACAGCACCTATGCGCTGTTTGCCATGACGGACGCTCAGATGAAAGGGGATATGGCAAAGGTTATGGAATATATGCATGAATTCTATTTCGAATCTGCAGCCATGATCCTGACGCTGATTACTGTGGGAAAAATGCTGGAGGCCAGATCGAAGGGCCGCACCACAGACGCGTTAAAGAGCCTGATGAAACTGGCGCCTAAGACAGCAACGGTGCTGAAAGACGGTATCGAGACAGAGGTCTCCATTGAGCAGGTAAAAAAAGGCGATATTTTCCTGGTGCGTCCGGGAGAAAGTATTCCGGTGGACGGGGTTGTGCTGGAAGGCAGCAGCGCCGTCAATGAAGCGGCGCTGACCGGCGAGAGCATTCCCTGTGATAAGACGGTAGGGGATACGGTGTCAGCAGCCACCACCAATCAGTCAGGCTTTCTGAAATGCGAAGCTTCCAGGGTGGGAGAAGACACCACATTGTCCCAGATTATCCAGATGGTCAGCGACGCTGCCGCTACCAAAGCCCCCATTGCAAAAGTGGCGGATAAGGTGTCTTATGTGTTTGTGCCTTCTGTCATAGGAATTGCCGTTGTCACATTGCTGGCCTGGCTTCTGGCCGGCGAGAGCATCGGATTCGCGTTGGCCAGAAGCATTTCCGTTCTGGTAATCAGCTGTCCCTGCGCCCTGGGCCTGGCAACGCCGGTGGCCATTATGGTGGGAAACGGAATGGGGGCCAAAAACGGGATTATGTTTAAGACAGCAGTTTCCTTAGAAGAGACAGGCAAGATGGACATTGTGGCCCTGGATAAAACGGGAACCATCACAAACGGAGAGCCGAAGGTGACGGATTTGATACCTGCGGAGGGGATTTCCCCGGAGGAACTGCTTCAAATAGCCGCCGGGCTGGAACAGAAAAGCGAGCACCCCTTGGCGAAGGCAGTCCTTCAATACGCCAGAGAAGGGGCCGGAAATAATTGCGGCGGATCAGGAGCGTCAGCAGGAAAAGGCGGCCAGAAATCCGAAGTTTCTGCAGAGTTCTATCTGCCTGCCGCAAATCATCAGCTGGATTTTCCAGAAGTGACAGAATTCCAGGCGCTGCCCGGAAACGGCCTTTCCGGTTTGATGGAAGGAACGGAAGTCTGCGGCGGGAATTACCGGTTTATCAGCAGCCGGGCGGAAGTTTTGCCGGAATTAAAGAAGCAATCTGAAGCATTGTCAGAGGAAGGGAAGACTCCGCTGTTTTTCGCGAAGGGCGGGAAAATGCTGGGCTTGATTGCAGTGGCGGATGTGATGAAAGAGGACAGCGCCCAGGCGGTCCGGGAATTGAAGCGGATGGGCATCCATGTGGTAATGCTCACCGGAGACAATGAACGGACAGCCAACGCCATCGGCCGCCAGGCAGGCGTGGACGAGGTAGTGGCGGGCGTTTTGCCGGAGGGAAAAGAGAGCGTCATACGCGCACTGCAGAAGAAAGGCAAGGTTGCCATGGTAGGGGACGGCATCAACGACGCCCCGGCGCTGACCCGGGCGGATATGGGAATTGCCATCGGCGCAGGGACAGACATAGCCATTGACGCGGCGGATATCGTATTGATGAAAAGCCGTCTCAGCGACGTTGCGGCAGCCATACGTCTCAGCCGGGCGACGCTGACCAATATTCATGAGAATCTGTTTTGGGCCTTTATTTACAATATTATCGGGATCCCCCTGGCAGCGGGAATCTGGATTCCTCTGTTCGGCTGGCAGTTAAATCCCATGTTCGGAGCGGCAGCCATGAGTTTGTCCAGCTTTTGCGTAGTGACAAACGCCCTGCGGCTGAATATGAAAAAAATCTACGACGGGTCAAAAGACAGGCCGAAAAAAGTCAGAAATCAAAGAAAACGTTCAGAACCAGCGGCGTTGGCCGATGATGTTCAAAAAGAAGAAATCAAGGAGGAAAAGAAAATGGTAAAAACAATGAAAATCGAGGGAATGATGTGCGGACACTGTGAGGCAGCGGTAAAGAAGTGCCTGGAAGCATTCGCGGAAGTGTCAGAGGCAGTGGTGAGCCACGAGGCAGGAACAGCAGTGGTGACGCTGAATGGGGAGATTTCGGATGAAACACTGAAACAGGCGGTGGAAGAAAAAGATTATAAAGTGCTGTCCATCGAGCAGTAGGGAAAAGGGGCGAATCTGCCAATGCCAAAATCTGGCAGGCGCTAATAGAAAAATCCGGTAAAACGAAAAATCAATTTACAAATCGAGAGAAAAAAGTTGGATTTTTCTGATAATAAAGGTAATAAACCCTAAAAATATGGAAAATAAATAAAAATATGTGAAAAAATACCACTATTTTTTCACATATTTTTAATGTATTTTTAAAAAAATGTGTTACAATAATCTAGAGTAATGCTTAAACTCGAGAGCATACTGATTTGCCGGATGCTTTTTGCTCTTCTGGAAAGAGCAGGAATCGGCTGGCAGGTCAATGGGCTTGCAGGTGAAAAACTGGGGAGGTCCGTATATGGAAGAGAATACGACCAGTGGATTACGTGAACAGCAGATGAGGCGCAAACGGATCAAAAAGATAAAATCATCCATTGTTGCAGGAGTGGTGATCTGGATTTTAGCGACAAGCCTTTTGTCTGTTACGCTTTTGGTTAAGCTTCTTCATTTGGAAGAGAGGCTGGACGAGCTTGCGGAATCCGTGATTTCTGTAGAACAGGTGGTTGAGAATGTAAATGAAAAAAGCGCAGCTTCTCCGGACGGCAATACCAAAACATCAGATTCTGTCGGAAGCGGCGCTATGTTAGAGAACGCGCTGGAAGAAGGAGAGAGCCGGAAGGTATATCTGACTTTTGACGACGGTCCCAGTGAGAATACGGCAAAGATTCTGGATATTTTAAAAGAAAAAAATGTAAAGGCGACTTTTTTTGTCATTGGGCAGGAAGATGAGGAATCCAAAGAATTGTATCAGAGAATTGTGGCTGAGGGGCACACGCTTGGAATGCATTCTTTTTCACATAAATACAGTGTGATTTACCAGTCTTTGGAAGCATTTTCAGAAGATATGGCCCATTTGCAGTCGTATTTGTCGGAAGTGACAGGGGTTACCCCTGAGATACTACGGTTTCCCGGAGGCAGCAGCAATCAGGTCAGCAACACGGATATGACAGAATTTATCCGTTTTCTGAATGAGAAAGGGATTACCTATTATGACTGGAATGTGGCAAGCGGAGACGCCACCAGCCAGGCTTACACGCCGGATGAACTGGTGCAGAATGTGATGAATGATGTGGGAAGATATGAGACGTCCATCGTATTGATGCACGATGCTTCCAATAAGTCAGGAACAGTGGAAGCGCTTCCTGTAATGATTGACAAATTGCAGGAAATGGGAGCGCAGCTTCTGCCGATTGATGAAAATACAACGCCGATTCAGCAGATTCCGGCGGACAGTGTTCAATGAACAAGGCTGTCTTAGGACAGCCGCAGAAAAGCAAATAATTTATGGAGGTACATATATGAGCTTTTTTAAAGATTTCAAAGAAGATTTATCTCAGGCGGTAAATGAACTGCTTCCGGGAGAAGAAGAGCTGAAAGCAGCCGAGCCGGAGCGTCCGGATCTGGTCGTAAACACTCTGGAACAGGAAGTTGACGTGCAGTCTGAGTTGAAGAAATTAGAAGGATTGTTTGAAAAAGTGGATGAAGTGGCGGCAAAGCAGTCAGAGAAACCGATTGTCCTGACGCCGGAAGAACCAAAGGTGAAGGCTGAGCCGGAGAAACCTGCGGAAAGAGCAGTTCCAGAACTCAGAAAAGAAGCGAAAAAGGAAATCAAAACAGAAGAAATCCAGGCAAAAGAGCCGGAGCATAAGGAGGAAACGATTGTGACTACAAAAGCTGTTGTAAATGAGGAAAATCTTACCAATGAGGAAGTAAACGCAGACGCAGAGAAGACGGCAGAGGCAAAGATTATTGCAGGTCTTTCCGCTGAAATTTCAGACGAAGTAACTGTAATTACCGAGGGAACTTCTCTGAAAGGTGATTTGGAATCTACCGGTTCTTTCGAGTTAAGAGGAAAAATTGAAGGAAATGTGCGCTGCAACGGTAAGGTAACCATTACCGGAAGCATCCACGGCAATGCAGAGGCGTCTGAATTTTTCGCGGATGCTGCAAAAGTGGAAGGCGAGATTTCCACCAGCGGAACCGTTAAGATCGGCCTTGGTTCTGTGGTAGTTGGAAATATCACCGCAACCAGCGCAGTGATTGCAGGGGCTATCAAGGGTGATATTGACGTACAGGGACCGGTTGTAGTGGATACTTCCGCTGTAGTGATGGGAAATATCAAGTCACGTTCTGTGCAGATTAACAACGGTGCAGTCATTGAAGGTTTCTGCTCCCAGTGTTACGCGGATGTGGATATGGAGACTTTTTTTGATAAATAAGAAGGGCATTCAATGAAGAGAATATTATTAAAGTTAAGCGGAGAAGCGCTGGCAGGAGAGAAGCATACCGGGTTTGACGAACCTACCGTCACCCGGGTGGCCCAGCAGGTGAAGAGGCTTACCGAAGAGGGCGTGGAAGTGGGGATCGTCATCGGCGGAGGCAATTTCTGGCGGGGAAGAACCAGTGAAACCATTGACCGTACCAGAGCAGATCAGATCGGGATGCTTGCCACGGTGATGAACTGTATCTATGTGTCTGAGATTTTCCGTTCTGTGGGAATGAAGACCCAGATTCTGACCCCTTTTGCCTGCGGAGCTTTTACGAAACTATTTTCCAAAGACAGGGCAAATAAGTATTTTTCCAAAGGCATGGTGTGTTTCTTTGCCGGAGGAACCGGGCATCCTTATTTTTCTACCGATACAGCCACCGTTCTGCGGGCCGTTGAGATTGAGGCGGATGGGATTTTCCTGGCGAAAGCCATTGACGGCGTATACGACAGTGATCCGAAGCTGAATCCTTCCGCAGTGAAGTATGAGGAGATTTCCATTCAGGAAGTCATCGATCAGAAGCTGGCAGTCATTGATTTGACCGCCTCCATCATGTGTATGGAAAATAAAATGCCTATGTACGTATTTGGCCTGAATGAAGAAAACAGCATTGTAAAGGCAGTCAGCGGAGACTTTTCCGGAACGAGAGTGGTTCCCTGACTGCCGTGGGGAATCTGATAAAAATGGGAGGGTTTTGATATGGATGAAAGATTGCAGAAATATGACAATAAGATGCAGAAATCATTCGATAATCTGTTAGAAGAATTTGGTTCCATCCGTGCAGGGCGTGCCAACCCCCATGTACTGGATAAGATAAAAGTAGACTATTACGGAACGCCTACCGGCCTGCAGCAGGTGGCAAATATTTCTGTTCCGGAGCCCAGAATGCTGTTGATTCAGCCCTGGGAGCCGAAAATGGTGCGTGAGATTGAGAAGGCGATTCTCACTTCTGATTTGGGGATCAATCCCACCAACGACGGCAAAGTAATCCGCCTGTCATTTCCGGAGCTGACGGAAGAGCGCAGAAAAGATCTGGCCAAGGAAGTGAAGAAAAAGGGAGAGGCAGCCAAGGTTGCCGTCCGCAATATCCGCAGAGACGCCAACGATTCTTTGAAGAAATTAGGCAAGAACAGCGATATCTCGGAAGATGAAGTGAAAGAATTGGAAGATCAGGTACAGAAGTTAACGGATCAGTACATTGCAAAAGTAGATAAAGCAGTAGAAGAAAAATCAAAAGAAATTCTTACAGTTTAATATCCAATGTTTGAAAGGGGCATGGCGTCAGCGTCTGTCCTTTTCTTCATATCATTCGGAGGATTTTATGAATATTCCACAACATGTAGCGATTATTTTGGACGGAAACGGAAGGTGGGCGAAGCAGCATAAGATGCCGCGGAATTACGGCCATACCCAGGGGGCGAAAAATGTGGAGACAATCTGCCGGGAAGCCTGGAATATGGGAATTAAATATCTGACGGTCTACGCTTTTTCCACAGAAAACTGGAGCCGTCCCAAAGAAGAAGTCAATGCTCTGATGAAATTACTGCGCAATTACATGAAGAACTGCATCAAGACAGCAGAGAAGAACCATATGAGAGTCAGAGTTATCGGAGATACCTCCAGGCTGGACTCTGATATTCAGGAAAGCATCCGAAGACTGGAAGAGTTTTCCAAGGATCAGGACGGACTGAATTTTCAGATCGCCATCAATTACGGCAGCAGAGATGAGATGCTTCGGGGAATGAAACAGATGCTTGCCGATTACAAAGAGGGAAAGTTTGCTCTGGAGGAACTGGACGAGCAGAAGTTTGAGAGCTATCTGGATACCAGGGATATTCCGGCGCCTGATTTGCTGATTCGGACCAGCGGAGAGCAGAGACTCTCCAATTATCTGCTCTGGCAGCTTGCTTACAGCGAACTTTATTTTACAGATGTGGCCTGGCCTGATTTTACAAAAGAGGAATTAGAAAAAGCTGTTGGGGACTATAATAAAAGAGACAGACGATTTGGCGGCGTGGGAGATTCTGAGGAATTAGAGGAGGCTTAAAAGTGTTCAAGACACGGTTGTTAAGTGGAATTGTTCTGGTCATTGCAGCCCTTGTTCTTATCATTGCCGGAGGAGATATTCTCTTATCCGGCCTTTTGGCGGTTTCAGTCATTGGAATGTTTGAGCTGTACCGGGTGTTCCATATGGAAAAATCGCTGCTGGGCTTTGGAGGTTATCTGGGAGCGGCGGTGTATTATCTGAATCTGAAGTTTTCTTTTATCCCGGATTTTGAAGTGTTTGTGCTGGGACTGCTGATTCTTTTGATGGCGGTCTATGTGCTGTCCTTTCCAAAATACCGGGCGGAACAGGTATTTGCCGGATTTTTGGGCGTTTTTTACGTGGCGGTGATGCTTTCCTGTATTTATCAGACCAGAATGCTTTCCGGGGGCGCGTATATAGTATGGCTGATTTTCCTTTGTTCCTGGGGATGCGACACCTGTGCCTACTGTGTGGGCGTGCTGATTGGAAAACATAAAATGGCGCCGAAATTAAGTCCTAAAAAATCTGTAGAAGGAGCCCTGGGCGGTATCGCCGGAACGATTTTGCTGACGATACTTTACGGTTTTGCCTTTCAGAAACAGATGCAGATTGCCAGAGAGGAAATCTTTATTCTGGCTGGGATTACCGCTGCGGGGGGATTGATTTCCATGGTTGGGGATCTTGCGGCTTCCGCTATTAAGCGTAATTATGAAATCAAAGATTACGGCAGGCTGATTCCGGGCCACGGAGGGATTCTGGATCGGTTTGACAGCGTTATTTTTACGGCGCCGATTATTTATTATCTGGCGCACTATATATTATAAGAGGATAGGTTATGAAAAAAATTGCGGTACTGGGTTCCACCGGCTCCATTGGGACCCAAACCCTTGAAATTGTACGGGAGCAGAAAGATATTGAACTTACAGCATTGGCGGCCGGCAGCAATGAAAGGCTGCTGGAGGCCCAGATTCGGGAGTTTCGGCCCAAACTGGCGGCCCTTTGGGAAGAAAAGTCAGCCTGTTCTCTGCGGGATCGGGTCAAAGATCTGCCGGTAAAGATTGTGTCCGGGATGGAAGGCCTGCTGGAGATAGCCCGAATGGAGGAAACGGAAATTCTGGTGACGGCCATCGTGGGAATGCTTGGTATCCGCCCCACCATTGCTGCCATTGAAGCGGGAAAAACCATTGCGCTGGCCAACAAAGAGACGCTGGTGACAGCAGGGCATATCATTATGCCTCTGGCAAGGGAGAAACAGGTTCCCATTCTGCCGGTGGACAGTGAGCACAGCGCAATTTTCCAGTCTCTTCAGGGAGCTGGGGGAAACCAGATCCAGAAAATACTTCTGACTGCTTCCGGCGGGCCTTTCCGGGGGAAAAAGAGAGAGGAGCTGGGGCAGGTGCTGGTGGAAGACGCCCTGAAACATCCCAATTGGTCCATGGGCAGGAAGATCACCATTGATTCCGCGACCATGGTGAACAAAGGTCTGGAAGTGATGGAGGCGAAATGGCTGTTTGGCGTGACGCCGGATCAGATTCAGGTGGTGGTGCATCCCCAGAGCGTCATCCATTCCATGGTGGAATATCAGGACGGCGCGGTGCTGGCGCAGCTTGGCACGCCGGATATGCGCCTGCCCATCCAGTATGCCCTGTATTATCCCAATCGGAGAAATCTGTCCGGGAAAAGGCTTGATTTTTACCAGCTTTCCAGCCTTACCTTTGAAGAGCCGGATCTTGAGACTTTTTCCGGTTTGAAGCTGGCGTATCTTGCCATGGAGCGGGGCGGGAATATTCCCACAGCCTATAATGCTGCCAACGAGAAGGCGGTATCTCTGTTTTTGGAGAGGAAAATATCATTTCTGGATATTCCGGAGATTATAAATAGATGTATGGAAGAATGTAAATTTGTCAAACAGCCGGATGTTTCAGAGATCCTTGAGACGGAAGCGGAAGTGTATGCATTGATAGAGAGCAGGTGGTAAATTGAATATTATAATCGCTATTATTATTTTTAGTCTTATTATCTTATTTCATGAACTGGGCCATTTTCTTCTGGCAAAATGGAACGGCATCAAAGTAAATGAATTCTGCTTAGGCATGGGCCCCACCTTAGTTGGCTTTACCAAAGGCGAAACGAAATATTCCATTAAACTTCTGCCCTTTGGCGGCGCCTGCATGATGGAGGGAGAAGACGGAGACAGCAGCGACGCGCGTTCCTTTAACAGCAAGTCCGTTTGGGCCCGGATCAGCGTGGTGGCGGCAGGCCCTGTCTTTAATTTTATTATGGCCTGGGTATTTGCGCTGATTGTGGTTGGAATCACCGGTTATGACCGCCCGGTGTTATCCGGCGTAATGGAAGGTTACCCGGCAGAGGAAGCAGGCCTTATGGAAGGAGACGAAATTATCTCCATGAACGGCTACCGCACCCATTTCTACCGGGAAGTCAGCAGCTATTCTCTCTTTCATCCGGGGGAGGATGTGGAGCTAGTATATGAAAGAGGGGGAGAGCGCCATAAGGTGAAACTGACCCCGAAACTGGATGAGGAATCCGGCAGAGAATTGCTTGGATTGAGCGGAAAGCCTTTTGAGCGTGAAAAAGGCAATGTGGGCCAGGTGCTGGCAAACAGCGTCTATGAAGTCCGGTATTGGATCGTAAATACCATTGAAAGCCTTAAAATGTTGGTAACCGGAAAGGTTGGCGTCAATGATTTGTCCGGTCCGGTGGGCCTCGTAAAGATCATGGGGGATACTTATGACAGCAGCCAGTCCAGCGGCGGCACGGCCAGCGCAATTTTAAGCATGATAAATTTCTCCATTTTCCTTTCCGCCAATCTCGGCATCATGAATCTTCTGCCAATTCCTGCCTTAGACGGCGGAAGGCTGGTGTTTCTCATTATTGAGGCAATCCGCAGAAAACGGATTTCACCGGAGAAGGAAGGCATGGTGCACTTTGTGGGGCTGATGGCATTGATGGCGTTGATGGTCTTTGTTATGTTTAATGATATACGGAATATTTTTTAAGGACGATTCCATCTATGGCTGCGGACAGAAAAGCGGGGTGTCCTTTCACTAACAGAGTGGGAAGAGTTGAGCAGAATGATTCCATCTATGGCTGCGGACGGAACTATCGGATTGCCCTTTGGCACACAAACTGGGCAACGTTCCGGCGAACTAACTGCTAACTCCGACTAAGGAACTGTGCAGAAATAACTTATACAATCTGCTTGTCTTTTTCTCCGGGAGCACTGGTCAAAAATCCTCAATGTACCCCGGTACACCTCCGGTTTTTGACCAGCGCCCCCGAAGAAAAATCCTGCGCATCTTGCATAAGTTATTTCTGCACAGTTCCTAAGGAAGTCAGGAAAGCCTTCCTTCCTAAGTCTCCGTAAGCAGTGGATTTCGCCTCCACTAAGGACGCCCATGAATCGTTTGCTTACCCAAAGGGCAATCCGCTAGTTCCTGTGTATTGAAACATAGATTATCTGCTGTAAGGAACTGTCAAGAAATAGCTTTTAATAACGTGTAGGATTTTCTTTGAGAGTGCCGCTCGAAAATCAGGCGCATGCCCTCGCTTTGCTGGGGCAGACCCTAGAGCGTGTTTGAAAATTCATTCCCCCGATCTGCACTAAGGAATCCACCAGGCTTCACGCCTGATACCCCCTTAGTGCCAAGCACGCCCAACTTTGCGTGATATTTGCGCCAAATTTAATCAACGTAGCCCGCTACGCCTCTTAAATTTGGCGCAAATCTCCCACAAACTGTGACGCACACCTCGGGGAAAGCAATTTTCAAACACGCTCTAGCGGGCCATGCAACTGATTTTTGAGTGGTGCTATCGAAGAAAAAGAAAAGCAATATTAAAAGTTATTTCTTACTTTAAAGTGTGCATAAGTGACCCATCCAGTTAAGCATGCCTGGTGAAACAGCTAATTGATAAGCCGATACCCAGGCAATTCAGAACGGTTCTTCCTCAAAGCAAACGATGCGCGGGCGTTTTTAGTGGAGGCAAAATCCACTGCTTATGGAGACTTAGGAAGGAAGGTTCTCCTGACTTCCTTAGTCGGAGTTAGCAGTTAGTTTGCCGGAACGCTGCCCGGTTTGTGTGAGGAAGAACCGTTCTGAATTGCCGTCCGTATCCCAAAGATTAGCAGAGCCAATTCAAATTAAATTGCCGTCCGTATCCCAAAGATTAGCAGAGCCAATTCAAATTAAATTGCCGTC
>CAJUBP010000012.1:100766-109892 GCA_910584585.1 uncultured Lachnospiraceae bacterium
CGTATCCCAAAGCTTAGCAGAACCACTCAGAAACATTTGCTTTTGCGCAAAAAAGCGCAGATTGGAGAATCAACCTAATGAAAGAGAAGATCATTCGCAAAAAAACAAGAGAAGTCCGCATCGGCTCAAAAGCCATCGGCGCCGAACACCCCATCCTGATTCAGTCCATGACCAATACCAGAACTGAAGACATCAAAGGAACCATTGCGCAGATTCAGAGGCTGACAGACGCAGGCTGTGAGATTATCCGCTGCGCCGTTCCCACCATGGAAGCAGCTGAGGCTCTTACAGAGATTAAAAAAGGAATTACCATTCCCTTAGTGGCTGATATTCACTTTGATTACCGCCTTGCCATTGCGGCCATGGAGCACGGAGCCGATAAAATCCGGATCAACCCGGGCAATATCGGGGCAAAAGAGAAGATTCAGGCGGTGATTGACGCGGCAAAAGAACGGGGCATTCCCATTCGGGTGGGCGTCAACAGCGGTTCTCTGGAAAAAGAGCTGGTGGAAAAATATCACGGCGTCACCGCTGAAGGAATTGTGGAGAGCGCCATGGATAAGGTGCGTATTATTGAAGAGATGGGATACGACAATCTGGTGATCAGCATCAAGTCCTCTGATGTGCTGATGTGCGTAAAAGCCCATGAATTGATTGCGGAACAGACGGATTATCCGCTGCATGTGGGAATTACAGAATCCGGCACCCTTACCAGCGGAAATATTAAGTCTGCCATGGGGCTTGGCATGATACTGGGACAGGGCATCGGGGATACCATCCGTGTGTCGTTGACCGGAGATCCGCTGGAGGAAATCAAATCGGCAAAAATTATTTTAAGAACTTTGGGCCTTAGGACAGGCGGCATTGAAGTGGTATCCTGCCCTACCTGCGGGAGAACCCAGATTGATTTGATCGGCCTTGCCAACCAGGTGGAAAATATGGTAAGCACAATTCCGCTGGATCTTAAGGTTGCAGTGATGGGCTGCGTGGTAAACGGGCCGGGAGAAGCCAAGGAGGCGGATATCGGGATTGCCGGCGGAGCCGGGGAAGGGCTGATTATCAAACACGGTGAAATTTATAAAAAAGTAAAAGAAGACGAGCTGCTGGAAGCTCTCCGGTATGAATTGCTGCATTGGGGTGAATAACTATGGGCAAGCTGTTTTTTGAGGTTTTTCCGGATTTAAAAGTTTCTTCCGGATTAGAGAATCTGATGACAGAGGTAGAGGTGACCAAGGTTTCTTCCAACCGCAAAAGAGATCATCTTCGGGTGTACCTTTTAAGCAGCCGTCTGATTAATAAGGGGAATATTTACCGGCTGGAATCGGATATTCGGAAACAGCTTTTTCCCAATCATGACATTTCCATCAAGATTATTGAGAAATTCAGGCTTTCCGGCCAATATAACCCCCGAAAGCTGATGGATGTCTATAAGGACAGCGTGATGGAAGAATTCCGGGCCTACAGCCTGCTGGAATATAATGTGCTGCGCATGGCACAGATGGAATTTCCCGAGGAAGACAGAATGCGGCTCACCTTCGAAGATTCGGTTATTGCCAGGCAGAAATCAGAAGAGATGGTACAGATTTTAGAAAAGATTATCTGTGAACGCTGCGGTTTGGATGTGAAGATTCAGGTGGATTATCAGGAACCGAAAGAGCAGAAGCATAAGAAAAACAGTGACATCCAGATACAGAATGAGATACATCATATTATCAGTCAGTCCTCGGTGGGAATGCAAAGAGGCGGGCAGTCGGGAAATTTCAGCGAACCGGGACAGCCGGACGGAGCCCAGGGAACCTGGAATACAGAACCGGGACAGCCGGACGGAGCCCAGGGAACCTGGAATGCAGAAAACGGCGCGCCCTGGAATCCGGAGGGGGCTGCCATGGCCTGGGGAACAGGAGAGAATGGTGTTCCCTGGGATCAGAAGAACGGAATCGCGGACGGGATTCACGGAGAGAACGGCATACCCTGGAATCCGGGAGAGACTGCAGCAGGACATTTGTCGGGAGGCTCCCAGTTTCCCGGGAATACGCCAGCGGGGCAGCCCCGGAAGCCAGCCGGCCAAAATGCAGGGCACGGCCAGGGAAGTAAATCGGGCCAGTCTTACGGAAGCAAAAAAGGAGAATATTCAGGAAAAGGCGCGTCCTATCAGAGACGGGATCGGTCCTATGGGGGCTTTAAAAAATCTGACAATCCGGATGTGGTATACGGACGCGATTTTGAGGAAGAGTCAATCCCTATTGAACAGATTGCAGGGGAGATGGGCGAAGTGGTTATCCGGGGCAAAGTGCTGAGTCTGGACACCAGAGAAATCCGCAACGAGAAAACCATTATTATGTTTACCATTACGGATTTTACCGACACTATTATGGTAAAAATGTTTGCCAAAAATGAGATTGTGCCGGAAATTACTTCTCATGTAAAGAAAGGGGTTTTCCTGAAAATCAAAGGAATCACCACCATTGATCGGTTTGACGGCGAACTTACCATCGGCTCTGTCACCGGCATGAAGAAAATCACGGATTTTACCACCACACGGATGGACAGCAGCCCAAAGAAGCGGGTGGAACTTCACTGCCATACCAAAATGAGCGATATGGACGGAGTTTCCGAGGTAAAGGATATTATCAAACGGGCCATGAAATGGGGCCACAAGGCCATTGCCATCACCGATCACGGCGATGTGCAGTCTTTTCCTGACGCCAACCATGCCGTTTCCCCGGAGGATGATTTCAAGGTGATCTACGGGGTGGAGGCCTATCTGGTGGATGATCTCAAGCAGATTATTGAGAATCCCAGGGGCCAGAATCTGGATGACACTTATGTGGTGTTTGATTTGGAGACCACAGGATTTTCCCCGGTGAATAACCGGATTATTGAGATCGGGGCAGTGAAGGTGCGCGAAGGGAAAATCACAGAGCGTTTTTCTACCTTTGTCAATCCCCAGGTGCCCATACCATTTAAAATTGAAGAATTGACAAGCATCCGGGACGATATGGTGCTGGACGCGCCCCTCATTGAAGACGTGCTGCCCAAATTTCTGGAATTCTGTGACGGAGCCATTATGGTGGCCCACAATGCAGGCTTTGACATGAGTTTTATCAGCAAAAACTGTGAGCGGCAGGGACTTCCCTGCGACTATACCGTGATTGACACCGTTGCCCTGGCCCGGGTGCTGATGCCCCAGTTAAACCGCTTTAAGCTGGATACGGTGGCCAAGGCCCTGAAAATTTCCCTGGAAAATCATCACCGGGCCGTGGACGACGCCGCCTGTACAGCAGAAATTTTTGTAAAGTTTATTGAGATGTTAAAAGAGCGGGGAATTCAGGATTTGGACGGGGCAAATGAACTTGGAAATACTTCGGTGGAAAATATCAGGAAGCTGCCCAGTCATCATGCCATCATCCTTGCGGCCAATGATACCGGAAGGATTAATCTCTACCGTCTGGTGTCAGATTCCCACCTGACGTATTTCCACCGGCAGCCCAGAATTCCCAAAAGCGAATTTATCAGGCACAGAGAGGGATTGCTCATTGGTTCCGCCTGTGAAGCGGGAGAGCTGTATCAGGCGATTTTGCGGGGGAATTCAGAGGAAGAGATAGCAAGGCTGGCCCGTTTTTATGATTATCTGGAAATTCAGCCCTTGGGTAATAATGAATTTATGCTGCGGGGAGAGGATCCGGCGGTAGCTTCTGAGGAAGAACTGAAAAATATCAACCGCAGGATTGTACAGCTGGGGGAAGAGTTCCATAAGCCGGTGGTGGCCACCTGCGACGTGCATTTTTTAGATCCGGAGGATGAAGTGTACCGGCGGATTATTATGGCGGGAAAAGGCTTTAAGGACGCGGACAACCAGGCGCCTCTGTATCTTCGCACCACAGAGGAAATGCTGGAAGAATTCCAATATCTGGGCAGTGAAAAAGCGGAGGAAGTGGTGATTGAAAATCCCGGGAAAATTGCCGATATGTGTGAGAAAATTTCTCCGGTGCGCCCGGATAAATGTCCCCCTGTCATTGAGAATTCCGACCAGATGCTCCGGGACATCTGTTACAATAAAGCCCATGAAATATATGGAGAAGAACTTCCGACAGTGGTTCACGAGCGTTTGGAGCGGGAGCTGAATTCCATTATAAGCAACGGCTACGCAGTGATGTATATCATTGCCCAGAAACTGGTGTGGAAATCCAATGAAGACGGTTACCTGGTGGGATCCCGGGGCTCTGTTGGGTCTTCCTTTGTGGCTACCATGGCGGGAATTACCGAGGTAAATCCCCTGGCCCCCCACTATTACTGCAGCAATTGCCATTATTGTGATTTTGAGTCGGAAGAAGTCAAATCCTATGCGGACGCCGGCCGGGCTGGATGCGACATGCCGGATAAAAACTGTCCGGTGTGCGGAGAACCCCTGCGCAAAGAAGGGTTTGACATTCCCTTTGAAACCTTTTTGGGATTTAAGGGAAATAAGGAGCCGGATATTGATTTGAATTTTTCCGGGGAATATCAGAGCAAGGCCCATGCCTACTGCGAAGTGATTTTTGGATACGGGCAGACTTACCGGGCCGGAACCATCGGTACGCTGGCTGACAAAACGGCCTTCGGCTATATCCGGAATTACTATGAAGAGCGGGGAGTCCGGAAACGGAACTGTGAAATTGACCGGATTGTCCAGGGATGCGTGGGAATCCGGCGGACCACCGGACAGCATCCGGGGGGAATTATCGTGCTTCCCCTGGGAGAGGAAATTCACTCCTTTACCCCCATTCAGCACCCGGCCAATGATATGTCCACAGATATCGTTACCACCCATTTTGATTATCATTCCATCGACCACAACCTGTTAAAGCTGGACATTCTGGGGCACGACGATCCCACCATGATCCGTATGCTTGAAGATTTAACCGGAATTGACGCCCGTGAAATCCCTCTGGACGACAAGGATGTAATGTCATTGTTTCAGAGCACCAAAGCCCTTGGCATTGAGCCGGAGGATATCGGCGGCTGTAAGCTGGGTTCTCTTGGCATTCCGGAGTTTGGAACAGAATTTGTCATCCAGATGCTCATTGACACCAATCCCCAGTCCTTTTCAGATTTGGTGCGTATTTCCGGCCTGTCCCACGGAACAGACGTGTGGCTGGGGAATGCCCAGACTTTGATCCAGGAGGGAAAGGCCACCATTTCTACAGCCATCTGTACCCGTGACGATATTATGACCTATCTGATTGGTATGGGAATTGAAAGTGAGCTGAGCTTCACCATCATGGAAAGCGTCCGAAAGGGCAAAGGCTTAAAGCCGGAATGGGAAGAAGTGATGACCGAACATAAGGTGCCGGACTGGTATATCTGGTCCTGCAAGAAGATTAAATATATGTTTCCCAAAGCCCATGCCGCCGCCTATGTTATGATGGCGTGGCGGATTGCTTACTGCAAAATCTTTTATCCCCTGGCCTATTACGCGGCGTTTTTCAGTATCCGCGCCACCTCCTTCAGCTATGAGCTGATGTGCCAGGGCAAAGAAAAGCTGGAATATTTTATGGCGGATTATGAGCGCAGAAAAGACAGCCTGACCAAAAAAGAGCAGGATACAGTAAAGGATATGAAGATTGTCCAGGAAATGTACGCCAGAGGCTTTGAGTTTGTGCCTATGGACTTGTTTTTTGCAAAGGCTCATGCCTTCCAGATTGTGGAAGGGAAGCTGATGCCTGCGTTAGACAGCATTGAAGGATTGGGAGACAAAGCGGCAGAGGCAGTGGTGGAAGCCGCCAAAGACGGGCCGTTCCTGTCCAAAGACGATTTCCGCCAGCGGACCAAGGTGTCTAAGTCTGTCATTGATTTGATGGGAGACCTGGGAATTTTGGGGGATTTGCCGGAATCCAATCAGCTTTCGCTGTTCGATTTTTCAGGGATTTAATTGCAAATATCCTTTCCTGACGCAGGGAATGTGATGAGCAGTTTGAAATTGTTAAAATTTTTGTATAAGATTGAGAATGCTTTACATAATTTATAGAATCTGCTATGATTAGAATACAACAATCGGTACAGAGGAAAGAAAGACAGGTGGTTGCATGACTGAGAAAGAAATGTTAAAAATAACTGTTGAGGAATTCGATAGAATTCAGGATTATATGATGTCCTGTGAGAAAGATTCCGAAGTGTATAAGAAAATGAAAAAACGCTATGCGGCTTTGAAAGTCATTTTAACAGCTTCAGGAATCAATCTTACAGAAATTGATTATATCAAAGAATGATTGTTGTAAATTTTGGAAAGAGAGAGGATGGGAATTATGACGTACGAGGAATTTTTTAAAAAGGTGAAAGAGGCGTTCGCGGACGCGGATGTCAGCGGGATCACGGAGCATCTTGCTTATCAGTTCAATGTTACCGGAGAAGCAGAGGGGATTTTCTATGTGGAAGTAAAAGAAGGAGAACTGTATGTGGAGCCCTATGACTACCATGACAGAGACGCCATGTTCACCTGCTCCGCCGAAAATCTGATGAAGATTGCCAGCGGAAAATTAGACCCGATTCTTGCCGTGACCTTAAAGAAGCTGAAAGTGGAAGGAAACATTGATAAAGCGCTGAAACTGAAGAGCATAATCGGCGGTAAAAAGAAATAAGTCACTTCTTTCATAGATTTCATCGAATTAAAAATGAGACTGCCGGAGAATGAAGGTTATAGAATAGATAGCTGTGATACGAAATAATCATGCTGTATATTGGCAAAGACCTGCGTTTTCTGGCAGTTTCCATTTTTGGATTTTAGGTCATGCTCTACAGCGAACAATCTATATTTCGATACACAGGAAAGGGCTATTCGGCCTTGACCTCTGTGTCCCAATATGAAACGTTCGCTGTAGTACTCCATCCGGCCAGAAATCTGCCGCCCCGAAACCGCCGTCCGTCCCCATGCAGAAATCATTCCCAAAATTCGATATAATTTTCCCCCATCTTCCCAATCCGCGCAAGGGCGTACACTTCAATTCCCTGGCCCTTTAATTTCTCGTGACCTGGCTGAAAAGATTTCTCAATCAGAACGCCCAGTCCCGCAATGGTGGCGTGGGACATGCGTATCAGGCGGATGGCGGCAGTGGCGGCTTCTCCGTTTGCCAGAAAATCATCCACCAGAAGCACATGATCCTCAGACGTGATATATTTTTTGGAAAGGGTGAGTTCATAATTGGTTTCTTTAGTAAATGAAGTGACCACTGTCTGATACAGATCCTGATTCAAAATTTTAGAGGGCTGCTTTTTTAATATTACCATAGGCACCTCCAGGGAAAGGGCTGTCATCAATGCCGGAGAGATGCCGGAACTTTCGATGGTGGCGACTTTGGTGATTCCCCTGTTCCGGAAATGATCGGCGATTTCCCTGCCCATTTCCTGCATTAATGCGGGATCCACCTGGTGGTTGATGAAGCTGTCCACTTTTAAAATATGTTCATTTACGGCCGTGCCGTCCTGTCTGATTTTTTCTTCTAATAATTTCATATATGATTCACCTCTGAGATTGTTTGACTAAAATTTGGCTCACTGCTATTATTATAAAGGAAAAGGAATCACATTACAATATCTATTGAAGGGAGATTTATGAAGATTACCATATTGACGGTTGGAAAAATAAAAGAAAAATTCTACCGGCAGGCCGTGGAGGAATTTGAGAAACGCCTGAGCCGTTATTGTAAGCTGGAAATCATCGAGGTGGCCGATGAGAAAACGCCGGATCGCGCCAGCGAGGCAGAAGAACTGCTGGTGAAAGAAAAAGAGGGGCAGAGGCTGCTGAAGTATTTTCGTGACGATGCCTTTATCTGCGCATTGGCAATTGAGGGAAAGATGCTGGATTCAGTGGAACTGTCCGAAAAGATAGAAAGCCTGGGGGTGTCGGGAACCAGCCATCTGATATTTGTCATCGGAGGGTCCTTGGGGCTGGCAGAGCAGGTGCTGAAGCGGGCGGATTTTTTGCTGAGTTTTTCGAAGATGACGTTTCCCCATCAGTTGATGCGGGTGATTCTGCTGGAACAGATTTATCGGAGTTACCGGATCCTTTCGAAACAGCCCTATCATAAATGAGCGCTGCGGTTCGGGGATTGGAATTATAAAAAAATAATGTGTATATTTTTTTATTTTTCTGTATGGATTTTATGGCAAAATATACAGAACGATATCGTGATAAAATCAAAAAAAAGGAGAAATGAATAGAAAAATCTATAATTTATGCACAAAAGCATACGATTTATGTATGCTTTTTATTTTTAGTGTATAAAATTCGGCGATTGTTACAAAAAATCCCGTTTTGTATTTGCGGCTGTTGTCACTATAATGATGATGTAAAGTAAAAAACACAAGGAGGGAAAACATGGATACAGAAGTAATTGCAATGAATTTAATTGCTCATTCAGGAGACGCCAGGACAATGGCATTCCAGGCGTTGCAGACAGCAAAGAAATTGGATTTTGAAGAAGCTGACCGTTTGATGCAGGAAAGTAAAGAAGCTGCCATTGAAGCGCATAATGCTCAGACAGAACTGCTTGTTGCGGAGGCAAATGGTGAAAAACCGGAAATTAATGTTTTATTGGTTCATTCACAAGACCATTTAATGACAAGTATGTTAGCACAGGAACTAATCGGCGAAATGGTGCAAATGTACAAAGAATTTAAAAAGTAAACATAGGGAGGATTAAAGAATGAGAATTTTATTGGCATGCGGTGCAGGGTTATCAACGAGTATTTTAATGAAAAAAATGGAAAAGTATTGTGCAGGCGCAGGAGAAGAATTGACAATCAGCGCAGTTCCGGTAAGCGATATTGCAAACAATGTTGATGCATATCAAAAAGATTATGACTGTGTTTTAATTGGGCCTCAGGTATCTTATCGTTTAGATGAATAAAAGGGAATATTATCCATCCCTGCAGCAGCAATTCCTTCATTGGATTATGCAGTTGGCAATGCGGATAAGATTATGGCATTGGCTCATGAACTTACGGGAAAATAATTTGTCACAGGAGGAAAGAGAAAGTGAACAGCAAGTTAGAACAATTCGCCAATAGCGGATTTATGAAAAAAATTCAGGAAGTTAGTGTGAAGCCTTCACGTGGAGGTTTAGGCATAGTAAAATAAGCACCAGAAAA
>CAJUBP010000013.1:0-1492 GCA_910584585.1 uncultured Lachnospiraceae bacterium
GGTTCCGGGAACCGGCACACTGCCCGATCCTCTCCGATTTTCTTCACCCGGCAGGGCGCTCCTTTGTGATTGTAGCGGATTTTAGCCGTTAGCTCCATCTCTCCCTCCAAGTCAGGGACAGACATAAAATTTAACTGATTGCAGTACAGAATATCCCCAAAAACCTCTTCATTGCTGCCAAGCACCACTTCATTGGTCTTTGGGCGGATTTCTGTCACAAACACCGGATATCCCATGGCAATGCCAAGGCCCTTGCGCTGGCCGATGGTATAATGGGTGATCCCCTTGTGCTGTCCCAAAATCTCCCCGGCGCTTGTCACAAAATTCCCCGGCGGAGGCGTTTCTCCCTCTTTCTCCCGTTCAATAAATCCTGCGTAATCCCCGTCCGGAATAAAACAGATCTCCTGGCTGTCCGGCTTATTTGCCGTCCGAAGGCCGATTTTTTCCGCCATGGCGCGGATTTCTTCCTTGGTATAATCCCCAACCGGCATCCGCGTGCGGGCAAGCTGATGCTGAGTCAGATTGTAAAGAGCATACGTCTGATCTTTCGCTTCCGCGGCAGATTTCTGAAGTGTACGCCTTCCATTGGATAACTGAATAATTCTGGCATAATGCCCGGTGGCAATATAGTCTGCGCCGATATCCATGCTGCGCTTTAACAGGGATTCCCATTTCACATACCGGTTGCAGGCAATGCAGGGATTGGGCGTACGCCCCCGCAGATATTCCGCTGTAAAGTAGTCCATGACATGCTTCTTAAATTCTGATTTAAAATTCATTACGTAGTATGGAATTTCCAGCATTGCAGCCACCCGCCTGGCGTCCTCCACCGCCGACAGGCCGCAGCAGCCTCCCTGCTCTTCCTGAACCTGTTCCTCTTCCTCCTGCCAGATCTGCATAGTGACGCCGATGACCTCATAGCCCTGCTCCTTTAACAGCCATGCCGCCACAGAGGAATCCACGCCGCCGGACATTCCCACTACTACTTTTTCTTTTTTCATAAGCACATGCTCTAATCAGGATTTAATAATCCTCTTCCTCTTCTTCCTCGCTGATATCGTTCTTGGGTTTCTCCAGACCTTCGATCTTTATGCCGTTTTTCTCCGCATAGTCCCAAAGGGCTGCGTGAATGGCTTCTTCCGCCAGCAGGGAACAGTGCACTTTTACTGGAGGAAGCCCGTCTAAAGCCTCCATCACTGCCTTGTTGGTTACCTGCAGTGCTTCCTGTATGGTCTTGCCTTTTACCAGTTCCGTAGCCATAGAGCTGGTGGCCACCGCCGCGCCGCAGCCAAAGGTTTTGAATTTCACATCCTGAATGATGCCGTTGTCGTCAATGTCCAGAAAAATACGCATAATATCTCCGCATTTTGCGTTTCCCACTGTCCCAACGCCGCTGGCGTTCTCAATTTCTCCTACGTTTCTCGGATTCTTAAAATGATCCATCACTTTTTCACTATACATTGTTTTTCCTCCAGATTCTTTCCGTATTATC
>CAJUBP010000013.1:1592-79225 GCA_910584585.1 uncultured Lachnospiraceae bacterium
ATCCATCACTTTTTCACTATACATTGTTTTTCCTCCAGATTCTTTCCGTATTATCTTATTTTCATACGGAGTATCCCCGTATGATTTTATTTCTTTGCTGCGTTTATTCCTGACGGCCGTTCTTTTTCATATAATCTTCATACAGCGGGGACATTTCCCGAAGCTGAGTGACAATCTCTTTCACTGCGTCCACGGTGTAATCAATATCTTCCCTTGTGGTCTCCTCTCCCAGGGTAAGCCGCAGAGAACCATGGGCGATCTCATGGGGCAGCCCGATGGCCAGAAGCACATGAGAAGGATCCAGGGAACCGGAGGTGCAGGCAGATCCGGAAGACCCGCAGATGCCTTTCATATCCAGCATAATCAGCAGAGATTCCCCTTCCACAAACTGAAAACAGATGTTTACATTATTGGGAAGGCGGTTGGTTCTGTGGCCGTTGATCCGGCTGAAAGGAATTTCCTTCAATACACGTTCCATCAGATAATCCCTTAACTCCCGTTCTTTGGCTGTGCGCTCTTCCATATTGGCCATGGCCAGCTCAACGGCCTTACCGAATCCCACAATACCCGGCACATTCTCAGTTCCCGCCCTGCGTTTCCGCTCCTGGGCCCCTCCATGGACAAAGGAACGGATTTTCACGCCTTTTCGGATATACAAAAATCCAATGCCTTTGGGGCCGTTTAACTTGTGGCCGCTGCTGCTTAGCATGTCAATCTTCAATTCATCCACATGAATGGGAACCTGGCCGAATGCCTGTACGGCGTCGGTATGGAACAAAATTCCATGTTCTTTGGCTATCTTCCCGATTTCCGCCACCGGCTCTATGGTTCCGATTTCATTATTGGCAAACATAATAGAAATCAGAATGGTATCTGGCCGGATGGCTTTTTTCAATTCATCTAATTTCACTACGCCGAATTCGTCCACATCCAGATAGGTAACCTCAAAACCATTCTGTTCTAACCACTGGCAGGTATGCAGCACTGCATGATGCTCAATCTTACTGGTAATAATGTGCTTTCCTTTCTCCTTGTATGCTTCTGCCGCGGCTTTGATGGCCCAGTTATCGGACTCGCTTCCCCCAGCGGTAAAATAAATCTCATTTTCTTTGGCGCCAAGGGCATTCGCGATGGTTTCTCTTGCTTTGGAAACCGCCTCTTTGCTCTTTCCGCCGAATTCATACACAGTAGAAGCATTTCCATAAAATTCCGAAAAATACGGAAGCATGGCTTCCACTACTTCCGGCGCTGTTTTCGTTGTTGCGGCATTATCCAGATAAATCATTTTTCCCATATTTTACACCTCTGTCTTAGAATTCTCAGTCTGTCTTTTGCTTTCCTTCACCAGTTCTCCAATATAAATGCTGTTCACCGTATCATTGATGCTGTCATTGATCCGTTTCCAGACAATTTTGCTGACGCATTGAGAGGAACCGCTGCATGAAGTCTCCCCGTTCCCGTCAATTCCTGCACACTCCACCGGAATCAAATCTCCCTCTAACGCTCTAAGAACGTCTCCCACAGAAATTTCCTCCACCGGCTTTGCCACCCGGTAGCCGCCGTTGATGCCCCGGACGCTCTTTACAAGCCCTGCTTTTTTCAGCTTTGCCATCAACTGCTCCAAATAACTGACGGAGATTTCCTGACGCTGGGCAATGCTGTTTAAAGAAACCGGTTCTTCTTCTCCGCAGACCGCCAGATCAATAAAGGCCCGCAGCCCATATTTTCCCTTTGTAGATAGTTTCACTCTGTCACCTCTATCTCCCATTGCCGGTTATCAAATCCCGAGTATTTTAGTCGGATTTTAGTACAATCGCATAGTACCATGATTTTATTCTGCTGTCAAGTTTATTTTTTTATGTATTATGGTTCCTGTTTCCACATACATTGATAATAATCTTCAATGGAATTCTGGTGACTCTATGAAATTAAATTCTATGCGCAGCCATCCTCTGATTACAGGTACGCTGCTTTTAACGCTGTCGGGGCTGCTCTCCCGGCTGATCGGCTTCTTCTTTAGAATATTCCTTTCTCAGCGAATTGGTGCAGAGGGAATGGGAATCTACCAGCTTACCTTTCCCATTCATGTGCTTACCATTTCTCTGACCTCCTCCGCCGTCCAGACCGCGATCTCCCGGTTTGTGGCACAGGCCGTCATTGCTTCTGAGGCCCCGGACAAAGCCTCCGGCAAAGATCGCTCCTTCTGCAATGAGAAATGCTATCTGACTGCAGGACTGATGCTGTCCTTATCCCTTTCCCTGGGCTGCATGATTTTTCTGTACCGGTTTGCCGGATGGATTGCCGTCAGCTTTCTGGAAGAACCCAGATGCGCCCCGCTGCTTCAGATTCTTTCCTTTACCATCCCTTTCGGCGCCATCCACGCCTGCATCAACGGCTATTTCTATGGTTTAAAGAAAACCTTTGTCCCGGCCGCTTCCCAGCTTTTGGAACAGGCGGCCCGGGTGGCCAGCGTATGGCTTTTCTTTGAAATCTCCATGGAAAAACACAATGCCATATCCCTGAATCTGGTAACCTGGGGCATGGTAGTAGGAGAACTGGCTGCAACCCTGTTTTCTGTCAGTTTTCTGCGCCGGAAAAAGAACCGGGGCAGCCGGCTTAGGGCCATGAAGCAGATTTTCTTCCTGTCTCTTCCCTTAAGCGCCAACCGGGTTCTGGTCAATATCCTGCAAAGCATGGAAGCTGTTATGATTCCGGGGCAGCTGAGACAATACGGCTACAGCGGCTCCGAATCCCTAAGCGTGTACGGCATTCTCACCGGCATGGCTCTGCCTATGGTGCTGTTTCCTTCAGTGCTCACCAATTCCGTGTCTGTCATGCTGCTGCCGGCCATTGCAGAAGCCCAGGAAAAAAAAGAACACCGCTACATCCTGACCCTGATCAAAAGAACCTGTTTCTACAGTCTGTCTCTGGGCTTTGGATGCACGATGCTTTTTCTGTTTCTGGGCCGGTGGATGGGGCAGTTCCTGTTCGGAAATGAACTTGCCGGCACCTTTATTGTGACTTTAGGGTGGATTTGCCCCTTTTTGTACTTATCCACCACCCTCCACAGTATCCTGAACGGACTGGGAAAAACCACCTCCACCTTTTTCCTGAACGTAATGGGGCTTGGAATCCGCATCGGCTTTGTGCTGTTCGTCATTCCCCTTGCCGGAATCAAAGGCTATCTGTGGGGGCTTCTGTTCAGCCAGGCTGTTATGGCGGCAGGAGCGCTGTTTCTGCTGCTGAAAAAAAATAATCAAAAAAGATAAAACTCTTTGCAGCCTTGCTTCATATGCAGCGCTGCGGGGAATTAAAATTTCCGGAATTCGTTAATGTCATTCACCAGTTCTTTCACACACCGAATCTGATTTTCAAATACGCCTGCCTGGTATAGATTGATTAAAATCATCCCCGCCGGCACTGCAATAATCATTCCTATAATGCTGCTGATCTTGTAACCGATATACATAAAAATCAGCGTTGCCAGAGGATTCATGCCGATAGTGTCCCCCACAATTTTCGGCTGAATCACCTGCCGCACAATCTGGGTCACAGCATAGAGTATCATAAGACCGATGGCTGTCCGGTAATCGCCGGACAGTATCTTGATCGCCGCCCAGGGCCACAGCACGGTGCCTGTCCCGAAAAAGGGCAGCATGTCCAGGAATGCGATCAAAAAGGCCACAAGCATCACATAGTCTGTTCTCAAGATGAAAAGCCCGGCAGCCAGCAGCACATAGACAACGCCCATAATCTTAAACTGGGCTTTAAAATAACCTCCCACTACCCGTTTCAAATCATTGACCACGCCTGCCACCCGGTTCCAGACGCCGGAGGGCGCCGCCTTTTTCAATTCTGCTAAAATAGTGTCCCGTTCCGCAGTAAAAAAATAGGCGGAAAGAAGACTCATAATAATAGCAATCAGCGTTCCAGGCACATTCTTGACAAAATTCCCTGCCGCGTCAAAAGTTGGCTCTCCGATGGCCTGAACCAAACCGCCCAGATATCCAGTCAGTTCTGCGCCGATTTCCTCCAGGTTCTTCTGGGTATCCCTGGGCAGCCGGTGATAGAATACTTCTAAGTTCTCGCCGATTTCCTCAAAATCTTCCTGAAGATTGGAGTACATCCGGGGAAGGTTGCTAATCAAATGCCCCGTCTCCACCACCAGGCGGGAAATTCCCAGATATCCCAGCCCGATGACTGCCGCCAATACCCCGATAATAATCATCATGGAGCCGTGCTTTCTGACAATTTTCACCCTTTTTTCCAAAAAACGCACCAGGGGATTGGCAATCATGGAAATAATCCACCCAATCACAAACGGCATAAAAAATACCAGCAATTTGGGAAAAATAAAACAAAGGCACACAATCGTAAATGCCGCCACCAATAAGTTCACCAATATCTTTAAATATTTCGTAGACTGTTTCATGTGAATGCTCCTGCTTTCCCTGCCCCTCTGCCGCTTCCGGCGCTGCGTTCCTTACCATTCCCTGCGTTCTACGCCGTAGGCGGCTTCTAATTCTTTCACTTTCGCATCATAGGCTTCCTGCTGTCTGCCCTGAATCAGCTGCTGATGAATCTGGGCCTGCACTTCTTCAAAGGGCCGGACTTTTGCCTCTTTCTTATCCTCCACCAGAATCAGATGACAGCCAAACTGCGTCTCCACCGGTCCGATGACTTTCCCGATTTCTCCTTCAAAGGCTGCTCTTTCAAATTCCGGCACCATCTGACCCTTCGTAAAATATCCCAAATCGCCGCCTTTGTCCTTGGAAGGGCAGGTGGAATATTTCCCGGCTGCTTCCTCAAATCCGAGACCCTGCTCAATCTCTTCTGCCACCTTCTTTGCCTCTTCTTTCGTCTCAACCAGAATGTGTTTCGCGCTGACCTGGGGTTTTTCCTGAAAAGCCGCCTGGTTCTCTTCGTAATATTTCTTCTCGGCCTCTTCACTGATTTTAATTCCCTCCACCACGCTGGTGGCCGCCATATGACTGGCTAATTCTACCTTTAACTTCTCTGCCATTTCCTCATATTCCTGAGATTTGGTGATTCCTTCTTCCACTGCCATTTTGTGAAACAGGTGAAAGGCAATCAACTGCTCCAGTACCTGCTGCTTCGCCTGGGGACTGGACATATAGATCTGCTGCTCCGGCGGATAGTTGCTGATTAAATTGTTCAGCTCCTGTTCTGTAATCTCGTGCCCTGCTGCTACTGCTAGAATTTTTTCACTCATGTTCTCTGCGCTGATGCGCTTCCTTTCTATATAATCAAATTTAATTACTGTCGCTGTTTTGCCAAAGCAAATAATTCATCCATTACGCCTCTCCTTGCTATCCTTGAATATTCTACCATAAATTCACTTTTTCGTAAAGGCAGCGCCAAAATTATTCTTCGGCGCATAATTTCCTGAACATTTCAGAAACCCGCTGGCAGCGCCAGAGGGTTTCCGCATGTAACATCCTTTCCATAATTTTATCTTACTTTTGCTGTTTTAACTTTACTCCATCCTCCTTTGATCTTATTCTTTCCGTCTTTCTTATACGCGCATACCCTGAAATAATATTTCTTTCGGCTTTTCAATCCTTTTATCGTATGATTCACTGTTTTATTTTTTGTTATTGTTATGGTTTTCTTTCCTTTCTTAAATTTTTTATCTGCCGCGTATTGAATCAGATACCCGGTCGCCTTTGCATCCTTTTTCCATTTTACGGTGACGCTTTTCTTTTTCTTTGATTTCAAAGATGAAATTTTCGCCTGTTTCGGCTTTACCGTCAGGGTAACGCTTATCTCTGCCTTCAGAAAACTGTCATTTTCTTCTGCCGTAATTTTAACGGCAGTCTTCCCGCAGCCTTTTATGGTAATTTTCCCATTTTTATCGATCGCCGCTACTTTTGGACGCTCCACTGCATACGCCAATTTTCCTGTCCCGCTGGTTTTCGCACCAATGGAAAAGGCTTTCGCGCCAAAAGTTTTCGTGATATTCTTTGCAGTAATCACCTGCTGTTCTTTTTGAGGTTTTTTATTTTCCTCGTCTTTGCCTCCTGTTCCATTATCCCCTCCTGCTGCTCCGCTGCCGCTTTTCTCTTTCACAGTAACTGTCACCGTTTCTTCTGCTTTATTATATGTATCTGTCTCCGCTGCGGTAATCGTAATCTGGGCGGTTCCTTTCCCAATCACTGACACTTTTCCGTTTCCGTCTACTGATACTACCCCTTCCGGCGTTACGCTGTAACTCAGACTGCCATTACCGTTACTAACCGCACCCAGGGAAAACGCTGCATCTCCCATTACCTTTTCAAAATTCTTTTCTACCGTAATGATCTGCTGCACTTTCTGAATCTCCGCCGTATCTTTTTCTATCTGGACCGGTATCGTAAGCTCTGCCGCTTCACATCTGTCAGTCTCTGCCGCCCGGATGGTAATCTGAGCCGTCCCTTCCCCGATGATCGTTACTTTTCCATTAGCGTCTACAGATACAATTCCTTCCGGAGCCGCGCTGTAGCTTAACGCGCCGTCCCCGCTGCTTGCCGCATTCAAAGAAAATGTCTTTCCTGCCGCAATCCCAATTCCCGTGGTTATCACCTGTTTCTGTTTCTTTACAGCAACGGTTACCGCTTTTTCCGCTTCCTTGTATGAATCGGTTCCTGCCGCCGTAACTGTAATATGAGCCGTTCCCGCGCCAATCACTGACACTTTTCCTGTATCATCTACAGATACCACGCCCTCTGGCGTTACGTCATAAGTTAGTTTCCCGTCGCCGCTGCTTACCGCGCCCAAAGAAAATGCTTCGTCCCCCATTACTTTTTCAAAGTTCTCCTCTACGGTAATCACCTGTTCTTTTTTTAACTTTTCCGCCAGATCTTCTTTCTTTTCATATACCATCAGATTGTCAAAAGACGTGCTGGCAAAATGCACGCGGTAACCCGCTTTCCCGTTCATAAAAGGATCTTCCAGATCCGTATAATCAATGGCCGGCGTCTCTTCATCGTTTACATATACTTTTATATTGTCTTTCACCGCTTCAATCCGCAGGTGGTAAGTCTTACCAATCTGGATATTCCTGTTCACCCTCTGCAGCTCTTTCCAGTCATAATTTTGTTTGCCCAACACCATAGAACCGGAAGAGAGTCCTACGAAATATCCCTGATAAAAATCTGTCCCCGCCTGGGAATCATCTCCGGCTCCTCCTAAAGACGGATTATTCACCCTTAAAATAACGCCGCAGTTGATGCTGTCTTCCGGCACGATATCTGTCTCTATGGTATAATCTCCCCAGTTTCTGGAGCCATACAATCTCTTACCCACAGCATCAATGGTAAGTTTTCCGTCTTCCACCCTGAATTTTCCATTAGAATAAGTATTTCCATCTTCCTTTGTACTATAATCCACATAAAGAGGTTCCACTGTTTCGCTTCTTACAAATTTCAGCTCCC
The DNA here is from genome assembly GCA_910584585.1 of uncultured Lachnospiraceae bacterium. Taxonomy (GTDB): domain Bacteria; phylum Bacillota; class Clostridia; order Lachnospirales; family Lachnospiraceae; genus Petralouisia. The sequence continues at coordinate 9,026 of CAJUBP010000013.1, forward strand.
TGAAATCAAATTCTCCCGACGCTGTTTCCAGTTTGATCGTATGACGCCCTTTCGTTAACGGAATGTTCCTTCGAATAGCCGTCCGGTATGTCGACCAGTCCTTCGTTCTGCTGATCACTTCTTTTTCCACTACCAGTTCATCGTCCACATACAGGTTGTATGAAATATCCCCTTCGGCTTCCGCTATCGCAGAGACATATTTCAAGCCAAAATCATAAGTTCCGGTTTCCGCTGTGTTGATATTATATTTGTACCATTCTCCAGTCTGGTTCCATCCGATCCGAAATTGATTGTCGGTATATCCAATGTCAACCGGCGTATTCCGGTAATAATGCTTATCTACTTCCAGACCAATATTGTTCTCTGTCTTATCATAACATCCATCCGGCCCGTCGTTAAAATGCACCGCCTGAATCACTCCCGGCACCGGCTTATACGCATTGAAGATTCCGCTGTCCCCATACTCCTGGCTTCCTGCGATAAATCCCATTGCGCCGCCGGCCTGCGCTGTATAATAACCGATTTTCCCATTCCCAAGCTGGGGAATCTCCGCTTCGCATACTTTCCGGCCGTCAAAATAGAAACTGTAACTGGCTGTTTTCTTTTCGCTCTGATTTTCCTGCTTTTCTAATTTTTCCTCTCTTTCTACCCTTAACGTATGAAGGGCTGAAAAATCATAAGGCTGATTGAAGCTTTTTGCTATTTCGGTTTCGGATACCGTCTCTTCTGTTCCGCCCACCTTTTTCGTAACTTTCAGTTTTCCGCTGGCTAAATCTATTCCTGCTTTTCCGTAGTTGTCCGCATCCTGATAGGAAAAATATCCGCCGATTTCCCCGGTTTCATCTTTGGAAGAAACATTATACTCCGCCGTAAAATTACCAATAAGATCCGCCTCTGAAAGAAACTGAACGCCTGCTTCCAGTTCCAGCCTTCCCTCTTTGACTGCGGCCTTGCTGCCGTCGGAATTCCCAATAATGCTAAAGCCTTCCCCGGCTCCGTCATCAAAGTAATTGGAAATAGCCGGAAGCGCCGGATTATCCTGTTCTGTTACAGTGGGTCCAAGCACAGTCATTTTGTCCCCGTTAAAGGCAATTCGATCCATATTCATATTCCGGATGGGCCAGCCCCATTGATTTTTCCCTTCCAGATTGTGGTAAATTAAATAGTATGTGCTCAAATCCGGCCCAAGGACAGTAGAACTATGACCCAATCCCACAATGCCTTCTTCTGTGTTTAACAATACCGGATTCCCCATTCCATTTCTAAAACTTACCGGTGAATCTCCCACGGAATAATTAATCCGATATCCTTTGGAATGCACATGGTTGCCGGTATATGTCAGAAAATAACGCCCATTTTTCTTAATCACAAACGGCCCTTCTGTCCAGCCGTTCATACGGGCTCCCAAATTTTTCTCCTGTACTGCAAGGGTTGTCGGACTGCTCATCTCTTTAGCCAGAATCCCCTGGTCGCTGGCATAGTAAAAATACCATTTTCCATCGTCGTCTATAAAGACAGATCCGTCAATGCTATGGCCGAAATTCTCTGTGGCTTTCACAAACGGCCCTGTGGGACTGGCGCTTTCCAAGACATAATGCCCACGCCCTGCCGGAGAAGTATACATATAGAATTTTCCGTTATGATAAAAAACCTCCGGGGCATAGGCTGCCTTTGAAACATTCAAGGTAGTTTCATCTTCTATGCAAAGCCCTTCATATTTCCAATCCGCCATATCCCTGGAACTCCAGCATTTTATTCCTGTCAAATCATCCCTGGTGCTGACATACAGATAATAAATCCCATTGAATTTCATAACAAAGGGATCTCCGTTTCCATATTCATCCCAGGTATCCGTTATGTCATTCCTGGGATTTGACCAGGCTGCCGCCTCCATCACAAAACTCATGGAACACAGCAGCAAACTCATCATAAAACAAATTCCCCGTTTCAAAATACTTCTTTTCTCCATATTTCTATCCTTTCTGCATCCGGCAAATCTCTGTCAACGGTATCTTCGGACTGCGGTCAAAACGCAGCAAACCGTTCTGCTCATGCTCCACATCCGTCAATTGGGTAATGCAGTAGCCGCAGATATAATCTTTGCTTTTGACCGCGGCAATCAGCCCTTCCAGGCGCGTTTTATATTCCTGTACGTTCTTTGCCCCTGTTCCATATCCCCAGCCCTGGTTTTCCTCAAATGCAATTCCCGCAAACTCGCTGAGCAGCACCGGCTGTCCGCCATAGGCAAATCCTTTTGCCTGGACGCACCTGGGGAACATTTTTGAAGGAGCGCCCTGGACTACACGCCGCTTATCCCGATAAATTTCATCCAAAACCTCTGCATCCTGCTCATAATCGTGTATCGTGCACAAATCCGTGGCTGTATGCTCCCAGCCGTCATTTCCGACGACAAGCCGCGTCTGATCCAAAGATTTAAAATGATAATAGGCGGCCTGGACCGCTGCCTGCTGTTCCGGACTGGAAAACAATTCAAACACGCCCCAGGATTCATTGTAGGCCACCCACGCTGCAATGCATGGATGGTTATAATCCCTGGAAACTACTTCAAATAACTCCCTGGTATACTGCCGCTGCGCCCTGCCGTGAAATTCATAGAGAGAAGGCATCTCCTCCCATACCAGCAGCCCCAGCCTGTCGCACCAGTACAAAAACCTCGGATCTTCAATCTTCTGATGCATCCTGACTCCGTTAAACCCCATCTCCTTCACCAGCCGGATGTCTCTGATATAGTCTTCGTCGGAGCAGGCAGTGATGTAGCCCAGGGGATAGTAACCCTGATTCAGAACTAATTTCTGGTAATACGGAATATTGTTTAACAAAACTTTGTCCCCCTGCCGCTGCACCCTCCGCAGGCCGCAGTAAGTCTCAATACTGTCCAGAATTTCTCCCTGGCATTCCACTTCCAACCGTATCTCATAGAGATTCGGCTCTTCCGGCGTCCATAAATAAACACGGTTCATATCGGCATAAGGATGTTCTGCCGATATGGAGAAGGTTGTTCTCCCTTCCATGCACCGGCTGGAAACCTCCGACAGTTTTGTCCCCTGGCAGCTTATGCCCGCAGTTACCACCGCATCTTTGCAGGGGCCGTTAATTTCCGCTTCCAGGACAAATTGTTTTTTCTCAATATCCGGCGTGATTCTGCAGCTTTCAAGATAGCTTTCTCCAAGAATTTCTATCCATACCGGCTGCCAGATACCGCTGTAGCCCATATACCAGCAGCCATGCTCTTTCTGCTGCCACATTTGTTTTCCCCTGACCTGGGCGGTATCCAGATAGCGATCTTCCACATATACCAGGATTTCATTCTGCTCTTTCAGTAATTTTGTAATATCAAAGGAAAAAGGCGTATAGCCTCCCCTGTGGCTGCCTGCGAAATTTCCATTTACCCAGACTTTCGCATAATAATCCACAGCTCCAAAATGCAGGAGATAACGCTTTTTTTCCTGCCTGGAACCTATGGAAAACTCCCGCCGGTACCAGATAATATCACAATGCTTACTGCTGTTTATCCCGCCGGCCTCGCTCTGATATACAAAAGGAACTTCTATTTTCTCTGTAAACTCTGGCTTTCCGCCCTCTTTTCCAAATGCAAATTCCCAGGTTCCATTCAAATCAATCCAATGCTTTCTGCGAAAATCCGGCCTGGGATGGTATTCTTCCGTCCTGACGACGTCTTGTTCTCTGTCCATTTTCACTCCTCCTATCCTTTCACGCCGCTCATAGATACTCCCTGTATAATCTGTTTCTGCAGCAGGATAAACACGATCATTGCCGGAATTGCCGCCAAGGCGCTGGCCGCCATAATGGTATTGAGCACAAGGGCGTTATTGGAAAGGAACGTAGGAATTCCGGTTGCCAATACCATATTTTCACTGGAAGTAATGCTGATAAACGGCCAGATAAAATTATTCCATGCCAGCAGGAAATTAAAAATCCCTACAGATACCATTGCCGTTTTTGTAAGAGGCAGGCAGACATACCACCAGATTTTAAACGATTTGCAGCCGTCCAGTTCCGCCGCCTCTATGTATTCTTTTGGAACGCCGTCCATAAACTGCTTCATCAGGATTATTCCCAGAGGATTGGTGAGCCCCGGCAAAATTACGCCCCATGCCGAATCCAGTAAATCCAATTTCATTGATACATTATACAGTGGTATAATAATCGCCTCCGTGGGAATCAAAAGCCCCAGTGAAAGCAGCAAATAGAAGAATTTTGAAGTCTTGAATTTCAATTTTGAAAACGCAAAAGCGGCAAGGGAACAGATAACAACACTGACTGCCGCCGTAATCAGGGAAATAAAAAAGCTGTTCCATGTCCACCGCAGAATCTGGGATTCCGTCAGCACCTTTCTGAAATTATCCAGCGTAAGGTTGGTAAAATTAAACCACTCTGCTACGGTAACCGCTGAATTTCCTTCCGGCTTTAACGCCACAATGATCATCCAGTAAATAGGCACCAGAAAAATCATCCCAACCGCCAGAGCAATGATTGTCTTTAGCCAGACGTATCTCTTTTTCTCCACTTTAGCTTTCCTCTCCTTTCGCAGCCCGGTTCTGAATTGCAACAAACACAAGCATTAAGACTGCATAAACCACTGACATCGCCGCTGCCTCTCCAAACTTGTCTTTTTTAAACCCGGTATTATAAATATGCATAATCATAGTCTTCGTAGTGTCTCCAGGCCCTCCCTTTGTCATAATCTGCGGCTGTCCGAACAATTTCAATCCGGCAATCACCTGGAAAAAAATCTGGACAATCGTGATATTTTTCAAAGAAGGCAGCGTAATATACCAGAATCTCTGAAACCCATTGGCTCCGTCAAGACTTGCCGCTTCATAGTAAGTCTCCGGTATATCCTGAAGGGCGCTCAGGTAAAGAACCATGACAAATCCCACGCCCCACCAGACAGACGTAATCACAATAGACCACCAGGCCATGCGTTCATCCGTCAGCCAGTTTACTCTGCCTAAATGAAACGCTTCCAGAATTACATTCAGCAGCCCCCGGTTAGAATCATACATCTTCAGCCAGATAAACGACACCACAGACACGGAAAGCACATACGGCAGAAAATAGGCCGCGCGCACAAAAGTTCTGCATTTAATCTTTGCATTTACCAACAGACCCAGACCCAGGCCCAATAAAATGATGATTGGGGTGCTGATCAGCACATAAAATACGGAATTCCACAAATAGCGGTAAAAATTTTCGGATTGAAACGTTTTGATATAATTATCTAACCCCAGGAATCTGACTTTTCCAAATATCGTCCATTCATGCAGACTTACGTTGATCCCCTCTGCTACAGGCCACAGCAGAAATACAATAAATATGATGAGAAAGGGGGCTAAAAAAGCCACCCCTCTTATCTCATTGCTTATCCATCGTTTTTGCGGTGTGCGGCCCTCTCTGCTTCGCTGACTCATATTCACACCTCTCTTTTCCGTTACTGGATCAAATCATTGATTTCTGATTCAATATCTGCCAGTCCCTCTTCAATCGAAACATGCCCAAAAATAATATTCTGCATCTGTTCTGCAATCACAGTATCCACTGCATTGTAATTATTAATCTGAGGAGCGAATTTTACTGTTTTCTGGGCTTTTACAAATTCATCCCTGTAAGGCAGGGACAGGTATTCCTCGCTTTCCATCACTGCTTTAGACGCCGGCACATGACCTGCTTTTCCCCAAATCTTAGAGCCTTCTGTTGAAAAATACGCCATAAATTTCATTGCCGCAGCTTTCTTTGCGTCATCCACATAGGCGGGAATGGTTAAACCATGGGAACTTGCCCAGTGCGTATCGCTTCCAAAAAATGCCGGTAGCGCAACCGCGCCGAAACGATCTCCGTTTTCTTCTGTGAAATAATTTCCCGCTTCCCAGACGCCGCCGAACCAGATTGCGCTGTCCCCATTGGCAAAAGTATCCCAGGGATTTACGTCATTAATGTCTGCAAGCTCTGTATTGTAAGCTTCCATGAAAAACTCCAGCACTTCCTTTGCCTTGTCATTGTTGACTGCCGCCTGGGACAAATCATCATTCAGCAATTCTCCGCCGGCTTCATAATACATATTGTAAAAGGGCTCTTTGAAATACGGCGTATTGATGCAGAATGGCTTTTTATCTGGAGCCGCTTCCTTGATTTCCTGCAAAAACTTCAACAGCCCTTCCGGTGAAATATCCCCAAAATCAGGCGTTCCGTCCTCTTTTAATTTTCCCGCTTCTTTCAGGATTTCTTTATTGTAATAGCACATATGGAAATGGGTATCCAAAGGTACGGAATATACCTTGCCGTCAAAGGTCACTGCCTCCATACTCAAATCAGAAACAGAAGCAAAATCAAATCCTTCCTGCACCGCAAGATCATCCAATTCCGCAAGCTGTCCGCCGTTTACAAAAGGAGCCAGCCTGTCGCAGTGGGTCACTGCCACATCCGGCCCTTTCCCTGATGAAAGGGCTGCCCCGTATTTTGCATAGAATTCATTTGATTCCAAACGAACTGATTCCACTTCTACATCGCTCTGGGAATCATTGAAATTTTTCACAATTTCATCTACAAAATCTCCTTCACCGCCGCCGAACATGTTCCAAAATGTGATTTTTTCCGCTCCGTTCTGACTGTCTGCCGCATCCTCCTGCTCTTGGTTTTCTGATGCATCGTTTTCCTGAGCGCCTTCCTGCGCCGGCGTATCTTCTTCTGTTCCTTTGCCGCTGTTTCCGCACCCTGCCAGCGCTGCGCACGCCATTGTCAGTGACAGCAGTCCTGCCAACAACTTTGTTCTTTTCTTCATAATAGCATCCTCCTTGTTTGGTACTGTAGTGTTTCTCTCAAAAACGGCTGGATAACCGTTGCCTGTTACTCTATGAGTATAATTTATAACTTAGGAAATGAATATGGCAGATATTCAGTATTTTTATGCAAATAATGCAGAAACGCCCTGTAAAAGATGTGGAAAATATACAAACATTAATATTTTCCACATCTTTTACAGGGCGTTTTCTCCAATTTATATTCCGAACTGCAGCAGTTTCTCCACTTTCCATCTATTTATCTGTCATGGGCGGATACGCTTCATATATTCTGTCGTCGTTATACCGGTGTAGGATTTGAAAACTTTATAAAAATAGCGCTCGTCTTCATAGCCTACTTTTTCTGCAATAACGTTGACTTTCAATTTCGTATTTTTCATCAGCTCCTTCGCCCGCTCTATTTTTACCCCGGTAATATAGCTTCCTATATTTTTGCCGGTCTTTTTCTTAAACAACTGGCTTACATAATTCTTGTTCAGATTCACTGCCTCGCTCAATTCCTGGAGAGACAGTTTTTTATCGTAATTCTCTTTCACATATTTCTCAATATACTCCACCACATCTACAGATTTCTCATCCAGCTCTCTCTGACACTGCAGCAGTTCCGTGAACCTCTCCATAAACCAGAGCTTCATGTCGTCTGCTAATTCCAATTTAAAGTACTGATCGTATACATCCTTTTTCCACTGAAAGGCTGCTTCAACATCTTTGACTTTTGCCGCGATTTTATTCAGTATCAGCAAAAGTTCCATGGAAACGAATTTTAATTCTTCCCGATTTTTCCGCCGCTTCAGAATCTCAAAATTACTTTCCAAAAACTGCAGCATCTCTTCTTTCCTGTCATAATCCACCAATTTTTCCAGATCGCTTACAGGATAAAAGAATTGCTGACTTTGGCCGGCCGCCGCTTTCCTGCTGACTTTAATTACTTTTCCATAACCGTAAAAGGCTCTCTGGTCGTAAGAAATCAATGCTTTTTCAAACATTTCATGAGCTAGTTCCAACCGCTTCTCATGGGAACTTTTCCCAATCGTAAGAATCATTCCCCACCGTTCCATCTCCATAATGCAATGCTCCAGGGCCGCATTTAACTGGGTTTCCTCTTCTATCTCATAAAACACAACCGCCCCCAGATAATTTCCGCACTGAAACAGATATATCTGAAACTTGGGCACAAGCTTTTTTATCTGCTCTTTTATCATATTACGGGAAAGTCCCGCATTCTTTTTCTCTGCCTCCATGGCCCCGATACACAGGCAGCAATATCCTTTTCTGCAAGCTTCTGCCAATTCTTCTGGAAAAGCTTTGGGAAGCACGCAGGCCCCCTGGCACAGTTCTTCCATCAGACGCGGAACATCCGTTTGTGTTTCTGTCTCTTTTTTCTTTCCTACGGTTCCTGATTCCTCAATTTCCCGGATAATCTTCTTTAATATCCGCTCAATATCCTCCGGCATTAAATCCGATTTCAGGAGATATTCCGATACTCCCAGATGAATCGCTTCCTTAGCGTAAGAAAAATCTTCGTAGCCGCTTAAAATTACAAATTTTACATTCCCATCTGTTTCTTTTATTTTGCGCACTAACTCTATCCCGTCAAGTCCCGGCATCTTCAAATCAGTAATTACAATATCCGGCCTTTTTTCCAGGAATAATTTATAACCTTCCTCTCCCTCCGAAGCTTCCCCGACTAATTCTAGCCCCAGTTTTTCCCAATGCACCATGGAAATGATGCCATACCGGATAATCCTTTCATCATCTGCAATCATTACCTTTAACATTCTTCTTCCTCCTGCTTTAAGACTGGCAGCCTTATCTCAACATTTGTGCCGTACCCCACTTTACTTCTAATTTTCACTCCATATTCCGGTCCGCAAATCAGGTGGATCCTCTCTCTGACATTATGAATTCCTATGCTGGAAAAACGCTTTCCCTTTTCCCTCTCTTTCCGGAACTGGATTATCTCCCCCTCTTCGAATCCCAATCCATTGTCATTTACCTGAAGAATTAAGGAATCCTCTGATAGAAAAGAAAGCACTTCCACCATACCTTTCATTCCTTTTGTAAATCCATGTATCATGCTGTTTTCCACAAATGGTTGAAATAATATTTTTGGCACTAACAGGCATTCTGTCTCTTTCTCTATCATATATACCACATGAAATTCTATATCCATGCGATATTGCTGAATACCCACATATGCTCTTACATGTTCCACTTCATTTTTCAACGGGATCATTTCACTGCCGCCGCTCAGGCTGATGTGAAGAAGTTTAGACAGCATACTGACCATTTCCGCTGCATATTCTCCTTTATTTACCAATGCCGTCCATTTAATGGTATCCAACGTATTATACAGAAAATGCGGATTAATTTGGCTTTCCAATGCCTTGATCTGAACAATTCTTTTCTGCTCCCCTTTTTCGTAAACCTCCGACACCAGCCTTTCAATTTCCTGCATCATCGTATTGTAACTGCTGTAGAGAATCGCTATTTCTTCAATTCCGGATTTGGCCTCCTGGGGATTATAAATCAAATGTTCCTCCACCGGAACTTTCATTGCGCCGGCAAGACGGTTAATTGGCGATACTACGCTTTTGATCATAATACAGATTCCGGCAGCCATTGCCATAATAATAATCATCCATGTTCCCAGCAGCGGTCTTAAACTCTCCATTACGTTTTCCCGAACATACTTTGCATCCAAAAGCGTGACAATCCTCCAATTATTCACCTCCAGTTTGGAACTGCTTACCAGATAATCACAGCCGTTAAAGGAACCGTCTGCATAGTAATTTTCTTTCTCCCTGTAAGCGTTATAATCCAGGACTTCGTTGATATTGCTGATTTCCAGAAAATTTTCGCTTGAAAACTGAAGTTTTCCCTGCCCGTCCACAATGCACCAGCTCAGCGGAAGATCCTTGGCTACAATTTTGTTGCAGATATCCTCCAGGGAACTGCACTGAATGTCTATCACAAGAACTGTATCCATGTTTTCTCCATTTGTAAAATCCAGCACTTCTTTAGACATGCTGAACACCGATTCGCTATGTTCGCCAAAAGAATCCCGATAGGTCTGGATCCTTTTTCCAAACCATTGGAATTGATTTTTTTCTTTCATCGTAATGCCGTATACCTGTTTCCGGAATGACATATCGTTCCAGACATAAATGGTCTTGATATACTGGTTTCCAGATAAAAACGCCATCGATTTGAATTCCGGCGCCACTGATACATATTGGACAATCTGGGTGCTCAGATGGGGATTTTCCGCCACCTCCGCATCCATCTTCCGCAAAGATTTTACCTCTGTAATAATCTCATTATTAGTAATAATCTGAATCAGCAAATCTTTGTATTCCCCGATTTTCAAGTCCAGATTAGTTCCGATTTGTCTTGTAAGGAGCAATGAGTAATCTAACACTCTCGTTTCTATATTTTTTTGAAATACCGCATAAGAAAAATAGGAAAAACCAATCATGGGCACACAGAAAAATACCGCCACATACAGGAGCATAATTTTTGTAAGTTTATGTGTTTTTTCTCTGACAAATTCCTTTTCTGTAACAGCCATTTTCCGATCCTTTCTTCCCTGAATCACTTTATACCGGCCAACACAGTTTATCCCCTCGCTTCGCTCATACTCGCAGACCTACAGATTATGCCTCTGCCCCCAGATATGGGTGACAAAATAAATCACCGAAGCCAATATCACAATGGCAGGCCCTGTAGCCACATTTACATAGTAAGAAACCACCAGTCCCAATACGCCGGAAAACACAGAAAATAAAATGGAAAAGAAATGATATTCCCGCATATTCTCCGAAAGATTCCGGGCGGAAGCCGCCGGCAGAATCAGCAATGCATTGATAATCAGAATTCCTACCCACTTGATGGACACCATCACAATCAAAGCCGTCAGCACCGCAAACAGATTCTCCATCCAGGCCGCAGAAATACGGCGGCTTTTCGCCAGCGTCCGGTTCAGGCTTACCGCCATAAGCTTATTAAACCCAAACAGCCAAAACAAAAGCGTGAGTGCAAAAATAATGGCAAGATATAATATCTCCTGGGGCGAAATACTTAAGATATCCCCCACCAGAATGCTGGAATACCTGCTGAAATTCCCGCCTTTGGACAAAATCGCCAGCCCCAGAGCGGTGCTGAAAGAAGAGAACACAGAGATTACCGTATCCGTGGAAGCCGCCACGCGGCTGCTGATCTGATTTAACAGCAGCGCAAATACAACGGCAAATACAACCATGGAAAGATTGGTATTTTCCACGCCAAACACCACGCCCACGGCGATGCCTGTCAATGCCGAGTGCCCCAGCGCATCGGAAAAAAACGCCATTTTCCGGTTGACAATCATTGTTCCCATCAAGCCAAAAAGCGGCGTAATGATCAAAACTGCCAGAAAAGCAAATTTCATGAAATCATATTGTAACCAGGAGAATATTTCCATTTTTCCGCCCCCTTAAAATACTTCCGCAAACTCCTTACTTTGAAATACTTCCTTCACACTCCCCTGCCGCAGCACAGTTTTATCCAGAAGTATTACTTTATCTGCATACTGCCTGACATAGTCCAAGTCATGGGAAATCAGGATAACCGCCAGATCGTAATTCTCTTTCAGCTGATAAATAGTCTGATAGAACAATTCCATGCCGTTTTGATCAATTCCCGAAACCGGTTCATCCAAAAGCAGCAAATTGGGAGAATCCATCACCGCCATGGAAAGCAGCACTCTCTGCAGTTCCCCGCCGGACAGATTGCAGACCTGTTTCTCCAACAGTTCTTCCGCCTCAAATAGCTTCAGGCATTCCAGAATCTTCTCTGTCATCTTCCTGCTTTTTTTCAAAAACACCGGGACATTGCTGTGATAAGAAGCAATCATATCATAGACGCTGACAGGAGTCTGTTTCTCTATATTCAAAGTCTGCGGCACATAGCCGATTTTCATCTTCTGAATCTTTCCGTTTTCCCGATCTTTGAATTCAATGGTTCCGGTATGGGCTGTTTCTCCTAAAATTGCACGGATTAGCGTGGACTTTCCGGCTCCGTTGCGCCCAATCACTGCATTTAAACTGCCGCAGTGGATATGAAGGTTGATATCCTCTAATATAACCTGCTGCCCCAATGACACTCCCAAATGCTTTACCTTGATGCAGTGAAGGCCGCAGGGTTTCAATATTTTACGCATGTTTCATCTCCTATATCTAGAGCGAACTTTTTAGTCTTTGGAAACGTTCGGGAATACCGGATGAAATCTCTTCTTCCAATGCCTGTCTCATGAAATCTATATTTTTCTGCATGGCTTCTAAATAGCTGTCCGGATCGTAATCTCCCCGCACCAGTGTGTCCAGATAGCAGATCTGGCATCCTGTCTCCTGTTTCACCGTTTCACCCATATCTTTCCCATATAATTCCTCCGCTAACACAAGGGATACTTGATTTTCCTCCATTTCTTTCAGCAGATCTGCCACTTCCCCGGCGCTGACCTGCCGTTCTTCATCCAAATCCAGGCAATACACCGTATGCAGGCCGTATTGTTCCGCCGTATATTCATAGGCTTCATGGAAAATCACTACGTCATTGCTCTCTGCAAGCTGAGACTTTACTGCCTCAATCTGACTGGTCAATTCTTCTATTTCAGCGCAGTAACGGCTGGCATTTTCCTGATAAATATCTCTGTGAGCCGGATCCGCCTCACTGAGAAAATCCGCAATATTTTCGACCATCTCCGCATAGATCCGGGTATCCATCCAGCCATGGGCATTCTCGTTATCTTCCATCAGAGAAATTCCCTCTGCCGCGGTACGGACCTCAAGTTCAGGATATGCCTCGCCCACTTCTGCCAGAAATCCTTCAATTCCGCCGCCGTTTATCAAAAATAAATCTGCTTTAGACAACAGAATCATATCCTGCGGGGTAAGCTGATAATCATGCATGCATCCCGTTTGAGGTTCGCTGAGATTTTCCAGAATCACTCCCTGACAGTTTCCCGCCACATTTTCCGCGGCAATGTAAACCGGATAGAAAGACGTTACAACCCGGATCCCGCCTTCCTCCTTGCCGGCCTTCTCAAAATACAGATATGCCTTAGTAAAAATACCGCTTGCCAAAGCAATGGCAAGCAGCATACAACATACAAAACGATATTTATTTCTTTTCACGCTTTCCTCCCGATTTTGAAGCCTTTTTCTTCTTTCCGGCCTTTTCCGCTTTCTTCTTCCTCTGTAACTTCTTGGGAAGATCAGCGGCTTTTCTTCTGGGTTTTCTTCTGGGTTTTCTTGCCAAAGCTTCAGCAGATTTTTTTGCAGTCTCTTTCTTTTCATCTTCAGAAATGAATTCCCCTGTATCAGTAAGATCTTGTTTCCCGGGAAACCCCAACAATTCATCCATAAACTCCCAAATTTCTTCTTTCCCTTGTTTGGTCAGGGCGGAATAAGGGAACACAGGCGTACCGCTTTTTAAGTTCAGCCCCTCCCGAATCATACTGATGTGATTCGGCATTTGCCTGCGGCTGACTTTATCGGATTTGGTTGCAATAATAATCGGATCAAAGCCCTGGTATACAATCCATTCATACATCTGCCGATCGTTGTCGGAGGGCTCATGGCGAATATCTATCAGTAAGAAAACTGCCTTTAACTGCCTGGAGGTATGCAGATAATTCTCTATCATTTTCCCCCATTTTTCTTTCTCTTTGAGGGTTATTTTTGCATATCCGTATCCCGGCAGATCCACCAGGTACATGCAATTGTTTATATTGTAATAATTGATGGTCTGGGTCTTTCCCGGCTGGGCAGAGGTCCGGGCCAGAGCCTTTCGGTTCATCAGCCCATTAATCAGGGAAGACTTTCCCACGTTGGATTTCCCGGCAAAGGCCACTTCCGGCTTGTCTGTATCCGGCAGCTTGCTGGTAATCCCGCATACCGTCTCTAATTCCACTGATTTGATAACCATTTCTTCCCTCCTGTCATTTCACGAAAACCGCGGCCAATACTTATTCTTAACCGCATAAGCTTGCCCATATCCATTGTCCTGTCATTTCACCAAAGCTACATCCAGCACCTGTTCCATATTTTCCACAAACACAATCTCAAGCCCTCTTTTGATTTCCTGAGCAATCTCGCTGATATCCGGCTCATTCTTTTTGGGCACGCATATGGTCTTAATTCCCGCGTTTTTGGCCGCAAGAGTCTTTTCCTTCAGACCTCCGATGGGAAGCACTCTGCCCCGCAGCGTAATCTCTCCTGTCATAGCCACGTCTTTGCGGACTTTCCGCTTGGTGATGGCAGAAAGCATGGCTGTGGCCATGGTAATTCCGGCAGAAGGCCCGTCTTTGGGCACTGCGCCTTCCGGAATATGGATATGAATGTCCCATTCCTGGAAAAATTCTTTGTCAATTTCATACTGTTCACTGACGGAACGGATATAGCTGATTCCCGCCTTGGCAGATTCCTTCATGACGTCTCCCAACTGGCCGGTAAGCTGGAATTCTCCCTTGCCCGGCATGATATTTACTTCAATCTGCAAAGTGTCTCCGCCTACACTGGTCCAAGCCAGGCCCCGGACAATTCCGATCTCGTCTGTTTCATTTATTAAATCAAAATTATATTTTTCTTTTCCAAGTAATTTTTCCAGACTATTCTCTGTTATTTTTACTGTCTTTTTATTTTTCTGATATATCTCCCGGGCGGCCTTTCTGCAAATCTCACCGATTTTGCGCTCCAGGTTGCGGACGCCGGCTTCTCTGGTATAACCGCGGATCAGTTTCTCCAAAGCATTGTCGCTGATAGACAGCTGCCCCTCCTGCAGGCCGTTTTTCTCCATCTGCTTGGCAATCAGATGTTCTCTTGCAATATGAGCTTTCTCATTCTCTGTGTAGCTGCTGACCTCAATGATTTCCATACGATCTAACAGCGGCCTTGGTATGGTCTGAAGAGAATTGGCCGTGGCGATAAACAGCACCTCGGACAAGTCCAGAGGCAGTTCTACATAGTGATCCCGGAACTTGCTGTTCTGCTCGCTGTCCAATACTTCCAGCAACGCAGAGGCCGTGTCTCCTTTGTAATCGCTGCTGATTTTATCAATTTCATCCAACAGCATCAGGGGGTTGCGGACGCCGGCATTCTTCAGTCCGTTGGCAATCCGCCCCGGCATGGCTCCCACATAGGTTTTCCGATGGCCCCGGATTTCCGCTTCATCCCGGACGCCGCCCAGGCTGATCCTCACATATTGCTTATCCAGCGCCCGGGCCACAGATTTGGCAATACTGGTCTTGCCTGTGCCGGGCGGGCCTACCAGACAGATAATCGGGCTGTCTCCCTTTTTGGTGAGATTGCGCACAGCCAGAAATTCCAACATACGCTCTTTCACCTTTTCCATTCCGTAATGGTCTTCGTCCAGAATCCGCTCTGCGTCCTCTAAGTTCTTATTGTCCTTGGATGCTTTATTCCAGGGAAGTTCCAGAATTGTTTCAATATATCCCCGAATCACTGCGCTTTCGGAGGAATTGAGCGACACATTTTTAAACCGTTCGATCTCTTTTTCCAGTTTTTCTTTGACTTCCTCGTCCGCCTCCAGTTTCTCGCACTCTTCCAAATAGTGATCCGCCTCGGATACGGTATTGTCTTCTCCCAGTTCTTCTCGGATCAGCTTCATCTGTTCCCGCAGGATATATTCCTTTTGATTCTTATCCACTTTTTCTTTTACTTTTGTCTGGAACTCTGTTTTAATCTGGATAATGTTAATCTCATTCAGCAGGATAATCATCAATGTCTCATACCGTTCCTGCATGGTCTGGGCTTCCAGAATCTTCTGTTTGTCTTCGAATCCCACGGAAAGATTATTTCCGATATAGTCCAGCAGCTTCTCCAGATCGGTAATTTCCACCATCTGCCTTGCAAGCTCTTTTCCATGCTTGGGATTCATCAGGCAGTAACGGGTAAAGGTCTCCTGAATTCCCCGGATCATAGCCGCCTGAATCTCTGCCGGGAGCATCTCTTCTTCTCTCTCAAGAGGCTCCACCTCTGCAATCAGATATTCTCCCCACTCCATTTCATTCAGACGGGCGCGGGTTTCCCCCTCCACCAGAACCCGGACAACATTATTCTGCAGTTTAATTACCTGCCTAATCAACGCAATAATGCCAATGCCGTATAAATCTTCCAGTTCCGGTTCCTCTTTCTCAACATTTCTCTGGGTCACCAGAAAAACAGTCTGATCTTTCATCATCGCAGCTTCCACGGCCCGGACTGATCTGCTTCTGCTCACGTCAAAATGTGCCACCATACCGGGGAGTATGGTCATTCCCCGTAGTGCCACTGCCGGAATATTTCTGTTCTCTTCCATCATTCTATCTCTCCTCAAGCAGACTTGCTTGCACTCCCAAACGCAATTTCCACAGCCCGCTCATTTTCCACAGCTGCCTTTGTAATATTGCAATGGGTAATGGATTCATCCGAAGGTACCCGGTACATCAAATCCATCAGTACTTTCTCCACAATTGCCCGAAGCCCTCTGGCTCCTGTCTTCCGTTTTAATGTTTTCTCTGCAATCGCTTCTATTGCGTCCTCTTCAAATGTCAGCAGTACGCCGTCTAATTCAAACAGCGCTTCATACTGACGGATCAGAGAATTCCTCGGCTCCTTTAAAATACGCACCAAAGCATTCTTATCCAGCGCGTCCAGGGAAACCGTCACCGGAACTCGGCCTACAAACTCCGGAATCAGTCCGAACTTCACAAAGTCCTGGGGCAGAGCCTGTTTCAAAATCACTCCCTGATCTTTCTCCCTTTTATCCGCAATTTCCGCGTTGAATCCCAGGGACTTCTGATCCATCCGATTCTCCACAATCTTATCCAGACCTTCGAAAGCTCCGCCGCAGATAAACAGAATATTAGTGGTATCAATCTGCAGCAGTTCCTGCTGGGGATGCTTTCTTCCGCCCTGAGGAGGCACGCTTGCTACCGTTCCCTCTAAAATCTTTAAGAGAGCCTGCTGTACCCCTTCTCCGGATACGTCTCTGGTAATGGAAGGATTCTCCGATTTCCTGGTTATCTTGTCTATCTCGTCAATATAGATAATGCCCCGCTGGGCGCGTTCAATATCATATTCCGCCGCCTGAATGATCTTCAGCAGTATATTTTCCACATCTTCGCCCACGTAACCTGCCTCAGTCAAAGCGGTGGCGTCCGCAATGGCAAAAGGCACATTTAAAATACGGGCAAGTGTCTGCGCCAACAGTGTTTTCCCGCATCCAGTGGGCCCTAACATCAGAATATTGCTTTTCTGCAGCTCCACGCCCAGATTAGGGGGCGCCAAAATTCTCTTATAATGATTATACACAGCCACGGAAAGGACCTTCTTGGCCTCTTCCTGCCCGATAACATATTCATCCAGGAACGCTTTTAACTCCACCGGCTTCAAGAGATTTATCTCTTCTAACTCTTCCTGCTGCTGCGGCGCCGGCTCCTCTTCTTCTAATAACTCTTCTTCAATAATTTCCGCACAAATATCCACGCATTCATCACAGATATACGCGCCGTTGGGCCCTGCAATTAATTTGCGGACCTGTCCGTCTGTCTTCCCGCAAAAAGAACAGCGGATTCTGTCATCCAATCTTCCAGCCATTTCTTCACCCCATTATTCCATATATAATTAACATTCACACAGGGGACAGTGGCAAAAGCGCGCTGTCCCCTCATTCTACTTTCTGTTTGTAATTACACCATCAATCAGGCCGTATTCTTTTGCTTCCTCTGCAGACATATAATTGTCCCGCTCGGTATCAGCTGCAATCACTTCATACGGCTTCCCTGTATTCTCAGAAAGAATTGTATTTAACCTGTGCTTGGTTTTCTGGATATTATCCGCAACAATCTGAATATCCGTTGCCTGGCCTTTGGCTCCGCCAGAGGGCTGATGAATCATAATTTCCGCGTTGGGAAGGGCGAAACGCTTTCCTTTTGTCCCTCCCGCAAGCAAAAACGCTCCCATGCTTGCCGCCAGTCCGATACAGATGGTCTCCACATCACACTTGATATAATTCATGGTGTCATATATTGCAAGTCCTGCAGTTACCACTCCTCCCGGAGAGTTGATATACAGATGGATATCCTTGCCCGGATCTTCTGATTCCAGAAACAGAAGCTGCGCCACCACCAATCCGGCGGTTACTTCATTGACTTCCTCTCCCAGAAAAATAATCCTGTCCTTCAGCAGCCTGGAATATATATCATAAGACCGCTCGCCTCTGCTGGTTTGTTCCACGACATAAGGCACTAAACTCATTCTATCTTCCTCCTTATTTCCCAAATCCCCGGATACAGGATATTTCCGGCTATTTTGCCATTTCTGCAAATCCTGCCTCTTCCTGATCTATTCTGCCTGTTCTTCCGCTTTTTCCACAATCAGATCCACTGCTTTCTGAACAGCCAGATCCTTCTTCATAGACTCTTTCTCATTATCTCCCATGTATTCCGTCAGCTTCTCCGCTTCCATGCCGTACATCTCCGCCATCTTCTCAATCTCTGCCTTGAAGTCTTCTTCGGACACTTCAATATTCTCCGCCTCGGCAACTGCTTCTAATACCAGGCCGGACTGAATCTGTTTCAACGCGTCGGGACGCATCTGCTCTGCCAGTTTGTCTTCCGTCATTCCGGTAAACTGCAGATACTGTTCAAAAGCCATGCCCTGCTGCGCGATTCTGTTGGCAAAATTGTCAATCATGGAATCCACCTGGGTATCAATCATGGCGTCCGGAATCTCCATCTGGGCGTCTTCTACAACCTTCTGGATAGCTTCTTCCTCTTTCGCTCTTCTCGCCTCGTTCTCCTTGCGCTCTGTCAGCTTCTTCTGAACGCTTTCCCGGTACTCGGCAAGGGTATCGAACTCTGATACATCCTGGGCAAACTCATCATCCAGCTCCGGAAGCTCTTTGGTCTTGATCTCATTGATCTTAACTTTGAACATTGCCGGCTTGCCTGACAGTTCCGACGCATGGTAATCTTCCGGGAAAGTAACGTTCACTGTTACGTCATCGCCGGTATGCTTTCCAATCAATTGCTCTTCAAAGGTATCAATAAAGGAATGAGAGCCGATGACCAGAGAGTGGTTTTCTCCTTTGCCGCCTTCAAATGCCGCGCCATCCGCAAATCCTTCATAATCAATCACTGCAGTGTCACCCTCTTCAATCGCCCGGTCCTCCACAGTAATCATTCTTGCGTTGCTCTCTCTTTCTTTCTCTACCTCAGCAGTGACTTCCTCTTCTGTCACGGAAATATCCGTTTTCTTTACGGCAACGCCCAGGTATTTTCCAAGAGTCACTTCCGGCTTCACGGCAACTTCCGCAGTAAAAATAAAATTCTTTCCCTTCTCCAGCTGTTCCACGTCAACGGAAGGGCGGGAAACGATTTCCAAACCGGATTCCTCGGCGGCTTTCGGATATTCTTTGGAAAGAAGGTCGTTCACAGCGTCGTCATAAAAGATTTCCACGCCGTACATTTTCTCAACCATATGCCTCGGCACTTTGCCCTTGCGGAATCCCGGAAGGCTGATTCTGCCTTTCAGCTTCATATAAGCAGCCTGAATTGCTTTCTCCAATTCTTCTGCCGGAACCTCTATGGTAAGTTTTGCCATATTCTTCTCCAAATTCTCTACCTGTACGCTCATTCCTATTATTTCCTCCTTAAATATATGTCGTAATCCTTATATATCTTCTAAATTTACAAAGCTGACGCTTCTACTCACAATCATTTTGAAATTATATCACATTTCTATTGAAAATACCAGAACTTTTTTTCCTTATTTCAATTGCCTTATTTCAATTCTGCCAGAGCGAATTTTTAATATGCGAATACGGACGGAAAGGCAGGATGGCCCTTTGCCACACAAACTGGGCAACGTTCCGGCAAACTAACTGCTAACTCCGGCTAAGGAAGTCAGGAAGGCCTTCCTTCCTAAGTCTACGTAAGCAGTGGATTTCGCCTTCACTAAGAACGCCCATGAATCGTTTGCTTAGCCAAAGGGCCATCCTGCCTTTCCTGTGTATCGAAATATAGATTGTTCACTCTAGTACTCCATCCGACTAGAAATATTTCTGGCCGGATGGAGTACTAGAGCCTATCAGAAAATCAATTCCTGCTGCACCACCTCAATCTGGGACACGCTCAGTTCCTCTGGCTCGCTGCCCCGCATATGCTCGCCTTTCAAATACTGCATGCCCTGGCGGATGTTTGCCGCAACCAGGTTCAGCACATAGATATTGTCAAACCGGTTGTAAATGGATTCCCCGCCCAGCCCGGTCAGGCAGATCAGCTGGGTATTGGTCTTTTTTGCCATATCCATCAGGGGTTTCAGCAGATGGGAGGCATTGGTCTGGGCAAAGGGATTGTCCATCAGGAGCACTTTGCCCTCGTTGCGATCCGCAAAAATATCGGAATCGTCTTTCCGCATATAATACAAAAGGCTGGAGAGAATGACAAAAGCGGACAAAAAGCCCTCCCCTCCGGAATTTCTGGCAACCTCCGTCCAGGTAATGGGATATTCCCGCTGTTCCTCCACTTTGTACAGGCGGATCTGTACATTTCCGATTCCCACTACGGTGTCATACAGATTTCTGGTGGTCATCTGAACGCCGAAATATTCCTGGGCATTTTCATTCTGCTCAAAAATCCCAATGCCCTTTTTCGTCAGCTCATCAATGAAATCTTCCAGCCTTAAGCGGTACAGGCTCTCATTTTCCTCCCAGGAGGGAAGCTGGATCTTTAACATTTTCACCGGACGTTCCCGGATAGTGATGGTGGAATTGTGGTCAATTTTCCCAAGATTCTGGTGGACTTCCTGGAGATATTCTTCCAACAGCTCCACAATCTTGTTCTTCTCTTTTTCCACCAGAGAAATATCCACTTCCAGCTTCTCCATCAGGCTCTGGTAAGACTGCAGGGTGGTATCTAACTGCCGCTGCACCTGCTGGGCGTCTCCCGACAGCTCCAGCATAGCCTCCAAAGGCTTCCGGTAGAAATCCTCCTGAAACTGTTCCATTCGCACAACAGCGTTTAACACAGATACAAGCTGTTCTCTGGCTTCCCGCTGATCTCCCCGGTATTTGTTGTAGTCCCTAAGCAAAATCCCTTTAAAATTCCGAAGGCCCTTAGCGTCCATTCCCGCAAAGTCTTCCTCCCACTCCACTTCCTCTTTCACCTGCAGCTCACTGTATTCCGCAAGGGCAGTCAGATTCTCATTGTAGCTGTTCAAACGGATTTGCAGAGATTTTTCAATCTTCTCCAGTTCCCTGCGCTGATATTCCAGCTGATTTCTGCAGGCCTCAAAATCCTCGCTGCGGATTTCCTCTTTGGGCAGAGGGCAATCCCTGCCGCATTCCTCAGCCATGCGCTTGACCCGCTCCTGCATCTGCTGGGCCAGCAAAGCCGTCTGCTTATCTTCCTCGTTCCAGAGCCCCTCTTTTATCTTCAGCTTCCTCCTGCGGTCTTCCAACTGGATTTCCTGGTGGGTTTCCTCTTTACGGCTGTAGGCGACTTCTGCCCACTGATCCGAAGTTACCTGATATTTTGCGGATAAGTGGTCCAATTCCCCGCAGGCCTTCTGGTAACGTCTGCCGGTTCTTACTTCCTGCTCTTCCAAAGAATGTATCTCCCGGGAGACAGCGGCGGTGACTGCCCGGTATCTGGCTTCTAATTCCGATCGTTCCGTCGGCAGTCTTTTGCGGATCTCTTCTGATATTTCCTGGAGGTTCACTCCTTCATAGCTCTGATACAGGCCCAGCTGTTCCTGCTGCTTTTCCTGTTCCCGCTCCAAATCCGACTGGAGATTTCTTAAGGTCTGCTGCTTTTCCTGGAGTTTCTCTTCTTTTAACCGGGACAGCTTCTGGCTTTCTGTCAAATGCTGCTCTTCTTTCCGGCATTTTTCCTGCTGCCTGCGGTTTTCCTGATACTCTTCATAAGCTTTGGAAAGTTCGGCAAAGTCGCGTTTCTTCTGTTCCAAAATCTCTATCTGCTTTTCCAGGTTTCTGACTTCCCGTTCCAGACCGGAAATTGTTTCCTGCAGGCCGGATAATTCCTGGGAAGCCAGGCGGATTTCCTGTTCCAGTTTCTCTATGTTTTCTTCCAGTTCCTGAAGCTGTCTTTGGTTTTCCTGATAATTCTCTTTGCAGACCTGCTGGTTTTTCACCTGTTCTTTCCATGCAAAATAATCTCCGTATTCTTTCTTGCGGATGGCGATCAGTTCCTGCTTTTTCTCGATTTGGCGCTGCTTTTCTTCAGCAAGCTGTTTCAGTTTTTCCTCATCCAGAAGATTTTCATTAAACCGCAGATAAAACCGGACGCCGGGAAAGGCCAGCAGATTACCGTCTCTTTCTTTTCCCTGCTGTTCCAAGCTCTTTCTTAACACAATGGGAATAGGAAACCCTGTGGGGATACTGCCGGAAATCCTGGACAGCTTTTCCGCTTCTCCCTCTGACAAAATCAACGCATAGGGCAGGAACGGATGGCTTCTTACCAGCTCCCGGTTTTTCTGCCTGGGATAGCCGTTCTTTTTCAGCCATTCCATGCCGTAGACAATGTGGACGCCGGCTTTTTCAAATTCCTGGGCAAGTTCCGGGGGAAGTTCCAGAACTCTGCCCTCGGTGAGGCGCTGATATTCCTTCTGCAGTTCATTTTCTTCTTTTTCCAGATTCCGGCGCAGACTTTCAATCTCCAATAGCTTTCGGTCCGCTGCCTGAAAAATCTTTTCTTCCTCAAATAACGCGGATTCCTCTAATTCCAGATATTTTAAAATATCCCTGCGCTTTGACAGCTCTTTCTCATAGAGTTCCCGCTGCTTTTCCTGCTGTTCCTTCTGGGCTACGGCAAAGGCTTTCTCTTCGTTCCGGCGGTACTGACTGCGCTCCAGGCTGTTTTTCCGATTCTTGGCCTGCTCTAGTTCCCGGTTCTTGGCCCCTTTCAGACGGATGTTTTCTTCTATGGATTTTCGGCAGACTTCTCCGAAGATTTCCATGCTTCCCGGCTCATATTCACCCAGAATATTCCGAAGAAGCTGTTCCTGGTAACGGGTATTGAACTGTTCTTCCACCCGGTCATAGCTTTTGATTCTGCTTTTTAATTCTCCGGCCCACAGGGCGTTTTTCCGCAGATTTTCTTCCAGTTCCTCTAATAACCGCTGCTCTTCCTGCAGCTGTCCGGCAGTCTCTTTCCTTTGGCTCTGGTTCTCTTTCAGGCCGGCTTCGGTGTTTTTCAGCGCGGACTGATAATGACTGCACAGCAGAGAACCGATCCCTTTCCGTTCCGGTTCCAGATCTTTGTCTTTCTCCCTGGCCACCGCAAGCTGCTGGCAGGCCAGTTCCCATTCGGCCTTTTCCTCATTTACCGCTTCCTGCTGTCTGGCGCAGAGAAACAGATTCAGCATGGTGCGTATTTTCTCCGCTTCCCGCTCCAGCCCCTCTTTCTCCAGTTCAATCATGTCCCGGCTGCTGGCATGGAATTTCTTCTCTTCTTCCAGGCGGTAATATTCCTCCGATAATTTCTCATAGGTCAGCCGTTCCATCTCCAGGAGAAGCTTCTGCATCTCTTGCTGGTTGTCCTGTTCTTTCCGGGCGTATTCCTGATGAAGCCCTTCCAGTTCCCTTTGAAAACAGGCAATCCTGTTTTCCTGGAAATCCACTTTCTGACCGCTTTCCTGGTAATTTTGGTTCTTAACCCCAATCCGATCCGCTTCCTCCTGAAAGAGACGAATGGTATCCCGCCGCTTGATTTTAGACTGGTTGTCCTTGTACTGGCCCACATATTTTTCCAGAATGGACTGAAATTCCTTCATCCGGTTCCGCTCTTTGTTCAGCTTATTCTCCACCGCATCCAGAAACCATTTTTCCACCAGGCCCTTTTCGTCCTTGCAGTCCGCGAACAAATCGGACAGGCCCGACTCTTTCAGATTCACTTTCTTAATAATGGTTTCCCATTCCTTGCAGTTGATCTGGTACTCCGCCAGTTTGTCAAAATACTGTCTGGATTGGGCCGGGTTATTCATGTCAAAACTGAAAAAATTCACCGAGCGATCTCTTTTATAACCGTCAAACATCTGACGGCAGGCGGCAAAACTCTTGAGAATAATTTCCCGTTTTCCCTTTTCCACCACAGGCAGGCGGTGAATATCCTGCAGACAGGAATCTTTGTATTCGCTGACAAAATTCACCATATCCAGATTTTCCAGGCTGCCCTCTTCCATCTCCTGGCTCTTGCGTACCATCATTCCGGTCATCACATAGCCGGCTCCCTGATCCAGCGCCCATTCCACTAAGATAAACGAAGGCTTTCCGGTGGTAAAATAGCTTTCAAAGGGACGGTCCTTGGCGTCCCGGTAGCGCTTGTGGACAAAGGGCGCCGTCATCATCTGCACCAGCACCGATTTCCCGCCGCCGTTTCTTAAGGACAACAGCGTGCTCTCCCCGTTAAAATGGAAGGTCTCGTCGCTGACACGGATATTGTTATTGTTGTAATTGATATTGATCAGTCTCACCGCATTGATTTTACTCATGGTTTCCTCCATCCTGCATCATTCTCTGTTTTCCCCCAGCACCTTAAGGATTCTCTGATAATTGTTCTGATTTAACAGATTCCAGTCCATGAAGCTGTCTAACTTTCTTGTGGTTTTTATCATTTCATCCTGTTCTACATATTCAATCAATCCCTGCTTCTGCAGAAACATCAGGATGTGGTATAAAAATCCTTCCTTGGTAGTTCTCGCCCGGGTGGATTTCTCATCGGACCGGAGCGCTTCATAGGCTTCCATCATATTGGAAAAGGCAATTCCTTTCTGCTCTTCTTCTTCCTCCGAAACATTCTGCACCCCTTCTTTCAGCCGCTGGGAAATGCAGTTCTGCAGCTCTCCCACCCGCATGTACTCCCGGGATTTGCTGCTGCTTCCCTGCCCGTCAAAAAACTCTGCCAGAAGGGTCAGAATCACAAACTGGGACAGATAATAATCCTTGTCCGTACCGTTGGATTTGCACAAAACTGCCTTAAGCTGGGGCTTGGAAAAGCCCAGAAAATTATTTTCCTCTTTGGGAATCAAATAGATGACATTGCCGTAACGCTCGATGTTGCACATGGCAATCTCCCCCTGAGATTTCACCAGATTCTGCACAGCCTCCTGCTCCGCGTAGGCTCGGTACAGCCTTTGTTCTTCCTCTTCCTGCAATTCGTGATGCTCTAGCAAATAATAGAAAATCTCCTGACTTTGGCGGATCTCCTCTGTCTCATAGCCCATGCTTATTCCTCCTCTGTTATCCGTATCTGCACATTGGAACACCGGATGCTCTTCTTCTCTCCGCTTTCATCCAAAATATCTGAAAATACAACTACTTTTCCATCCGGAATCCGAAAGGTTTCAATCTTCACAATCCCAAGAAATTCCCTGCAGTTCTGGGTTAAATGCAGAAGAACCAGATTCAGCTGAAATTCCCCGGACTGCTCCTGGATATATTCGCTCTGCTCTTTCCGAAGGGCCACAAGATCAATCTCCTTATTCCGAATCAATTCCACCATAATTTCCTTAAATATTTCCACATTGGGAATCAGCGTCTTTCTGTCTTCTTCCGAAATCTGCTCCGCAATCTCTTTTAAGGAAATTTCTCCCTGTTTTGCCGCCTGCCGCAGAAGGTAGGCAATGCTCTGCTCGTAACGCTTTAATTTTTCCCGGCGGATCATTTCCTGCTCCCGCTCCCATTCCCCCGGGTCAAAATCCAGCATTTCCTCGGAATCTGTTTCCGCCTTTCCCCGCAGAGGCTTCTGTAACTGAAAAGCCCGGTTCAAATTGTAAATTTTATCGATCTCCTGACAAAACAGGGGCCGCAGAAAATACTCCAGACGCTCCAGGCTTTCCGGCTGTTCCAAAACTTTGTCATACAATTCCGCCCGCATGGGGAACCGCCGGATAAAGGACATCTGGGACAAAGCCTCCAATTCCTTGGTATATAAAGATTTCAGGTCAAAATGGCTGTTTAAAATCTTCTGATGTTCATCTATGGTCCGGTTTAAGTACTGCTCAATCTCTTTTAAGTGATTCAGCTTTTCTTCCTCTTTCTCCGTGAGCCTTCGCACATTGATGTTGGACTCTTCCAGCTCCTTTGCCCGGGTCTTCACCAGTTCCCGGTAGTTCTGAAATTTCTGCTTGGTGTCGCTGATGGTCTCTAAATTTTCATTCAAAATCTCCTGATAATCCTTCACAGAATAGTTCAGCGCGTTCCGGCGGATTTTCCCCATGGCCTCCTGAATTTTCTGGAGCTGAATGCGCAGAAGGTTGAACACATTCTTGATTTCATCCACTGCCTTGTCGTAGCTCTGCTTCTCAAGATGCATCTGAAAAATCATTTCATGGATGGTCAGCTTCATATTATTTTCAATTTCCAGTGTGGATAAAAGAAGATTATAACCGTCGTCGGTGAGATAATAAGAAGTGCGCTTCACATCCTGCTGGCTGTACACAATCCGGTTGGCCACATAGCTGATATTGATCTGCTGGTAGGATTTCTGTTCAAAATTAAATCCGGAAAAGTACATCACTTTTCCTTCGTTGGAAAGAATGACATTTACAATAAAATCTCCCAGGGCCCGGCATTCCTCAAAGTTCATGTTTTTCTGGAAATACTGCATGTTGAGGTTGTCAATATAGGCGCCGATGTCGTCCATGGTGCAGTGTTCTTCTTTCAGAGACTGTTCCATGATGTATAACAGCACTGCGAAAATCATGTTGAACTGCTCATCCATTGTCTGGAATTCGTATTTTTTCCAGGTGGCTTTTTGGAGACTGTTTTGGACTAACACGGCGTAAAGGCCTACGTTTTTCATTCGTCTGGGAAAATGTTTTAAAAATTCGTATTGCATGTGGGCTCCTTTGGCTAAAAGTCTTTCATATTTAAAATCTCCTGGGGGATATATTTTCCCGCTTTCAAAATATTCTTCATCTGCGCTGCAGTGTCTGCTGAAAAATAGTTAAAAAAATCCCCTTTCAAATTCTGGTTCTGGCCCTGGCTAGCCTCCGGCAGGGTGTCCGGCTGTTTCGCTTTTTCCAGCATTTTCTTATATGCCGCTGTGAAAGGAACCGGTAGCTCATAAGTCCCTCGCTGTCTGGCAAGGCTTTCATAGATTCCGATTCCCTCGTAATCCAAATCACCGAAATAATAGATTTTGTTTCCTTCCGCCTGCATGTAAGGTTCTGCGGAAAGGGCGAAATCCTGGAAGGACTTCACGACGCGCTTTCCGCCGCCGTAAATCAGAGTTCCGAATTTCTCGCCCAGTATATTGGAATGTCCTTCCAGAAGAAATCTGCGCATACTGAAAAAGGTGTCTTTGTTTTCCAAGATCAGCATATTCTGGGGGATTTCTCTGGTGCTGGAATAATAGGCAAAGGGTTCCGCCGTCTCGTACAGGTTGAGAAAATCCAAAGAAACGCCGCACCGTTTTAGTATTTTCACGCCCTGTTCCCGGGTGAGGAATTTCTCACGGCTCCAGATTTCAAAACTGCGCTCGTTGCGGGATTCCGGCTGTTCCAACAGGGAACGGTTTTCCCTCAGATAGCGGCTGAGCATCAATACCCAGGAGCGGTCTGTCTGATAGGCCTGTAAATGGGAGAGGTAATATTCGATGGAAATCAACGGCTCTAAGCCGTATTTCAGTTCTTCTTCCAATTCCTGGCGGGAAGGCTCATTTGGTTCTGTGATCCAGTAGGACAGGGACAATGCAGGCTTTTTGCCGTTGGTTCCTGCTTTTTTCACCGGTTTTAATTCGCCCTGTTCTAACAAGTTCATGACGCGGGCATACTGCTGCTGATAGGAATCGCCGGGATGCTTCGCAAACAGTTCTTCCAGAGAAATTCGCTTCATGGGCGGGCCTCCGCTTCTTTTTGGTCATAGCTATTAGTATACTATCAAACCTGGAGGATTTCAAGAATTACTTTGGAATTCCCTGCTTTGTAATGGAAGTTTTATCCGACTCCACAGAAGAATATGACCGGAATGAGAAAATGCAGCTATACTGCAAGGTAGGAGTTTCTGAATACTGGATTGCTGACTGGCGCAAAAAACAAGTCGAAATTTATATGTTTGATTGGAAAGATGACGATACCTCTTATCCATATCTCTACAAAACCGTCACGGAACAGAATAAGGATGATCTGCGGCTTGTCATGTTCCCGAATTTTAAAATCACATTTGATGAACTTTTTGATATTGAGTAAAAATCGATATGCAGGATAAATCTAGTACAGCAGTTTTTTGATACTCATATACTATGAAAGATGCTTTTAACCGGTATATTTCCAGTTAAATGCTTTGGCTGTTAAATTGTATTGTTAAATAAAATTAAGGATGCTTTGAGCCATTTCCGCTACGGATTTATAGCTGCCTTTTTTAAGGATTCCGGGTCATAACACTGAGACAGTTTCACTTTCGGGGTTGAAAAATTTATGTATGTGGTTTATAATATGCTTAACAAGAGAACCGAAAGCTAGATGAAGCCTAGCCGCCGGTAAAATGGTTTTATAAAAATAGCGCCTTAGTTTACCAGACCGAGGGCGCTATTTTTTGCATGTAATATTGATAACAAGAGTTGCAACTGCGCAAAGCATAATTACGAATGTGAATAAATCACTATAAGGGGTTATACCTTTTTATGTTTTTGTTTCGTGAAAGCCTTTATTTACGGGGCTTCCGGGATTTTTCAGTGTCTTGCTTTTTCCGGGTTGACACACGTTTGACACCTTTTTTATTTTTTGTGTCCTTATCAGAAATCTACCGCTAATTCGTCAATCCTGTCAAACTCATCCCTTATCCGGGAACTGTCTGCAACGTGGGTGTATGTCTGCATGGTTATGGTGACATTTGCGTGGCCCATGACTTTCTGCAATACTTTTATGTCCATCCTGTTTTCAGCCATCCGGGTGCAGAACGTGTGGCGCATGGTGTGTGCCGAAATGGACGGAAAAGGGTTCCCGGGATTTTCCATGTCCATTGCGCTGGCTATATGCGCAAGCAATTTGTTTACCGAAGTCATTAAAAACGGTCTGCCAGTCCTTGTGATAAATATGAAATCCCGGCAACCTCCAACCTCAAAGCTGTTGCGGTCTTTCCCTGACATTGCGTTAAGCTGTTTTTGCTGGATAAAGGCATTGTATACCTTGTCTGACATTGGAATAGTGCGTATGCCGGATTTTGTTTTCGGCGTGCTTATGCGGTACTCCATCCCATTGCCGAAATTCTTATAAATCAGCGTATGCCGGATATGGATTTCTTTCTTCCCCATGTCCACGTCATCCCATGTAAGCCCTACCAGTTCGCCACACCTTACGCCAGTGCCGAGCATTACCGTAAGCATAGGATAATAACGTTTATACCTGCTGTCGGACTTCACAAATTCCATAAGCTGTTTCTGCTGTCCCACCGTTAAGGCTTTCTTTTCCTCCGGCTCACGCCCGTAATCTTTCCAGACTGATTTCGCCGGGTTCCTGCGGATAATGCCATCATCCACCGCCATTTCAAGGGCAGGGCGTATCAGGTTATGTATGCGCCTGATACTGTTTTTTGCCAGTCCCTTCTGGGACAGCCCAGAATAAAGTTTTTTAATGTCGGAGGGGAGGACGTTCACAGCCTTGTATTGACCGATTGAATCTTCCACGTGGTTCTTCCATGTGGAGCGGTAGCCGGCAAGGGTTGATTCGGAAATTTCCTTTGTTTCAAGGTAATTCTGGAACAGGCTGTTCACGGTTAGTTTCTTCAAGTTCCCGTCTGTCCTGATATTGTCGTTTATGTCCGCATTTACAGCCTTTTCCTTTTCCCGGAGTTCCGGTAAATCTTTTGCGTAGATATTTTTCCTTTTTCCGGTTTTCTGGTCTGTATAACGGTAGACATAGCGGCCGTCTTTCCGTTCAGTTTCGCCATTCCTCAATACCCTGTTCCTGCTGTCTTTCCTGTTTGCCATAAAATACCATCCTTTCTTAATTCCCCGGTCTTTTATGGCATGGCTTTTGTATGCCTTTATGATACCATAAGGTTGGGGGGATGTAAATTAATTTGACACAGAAACTGGTGTCAGAAATGAGAGGTTTTGACACAAAGAATGGTGTCAGCGGTTGGGAATTTTGACACCAGAAATGAACAGGGACTGGTGTCAATGTTGGTGTCAGAATTGGTGTCAGATTGGTGTCAGTGTTGGTGTCAGAATTGATGTCAACACTAATGTCAGGATTGAAATGTTGCTTATATACCTTACTGGTTTTTGCTATGCCATAGCGTAATGTGCCTGTCCCCCTGATTTTCCAAACAGTGGCAGTGTGTGTATTTTATGCAGTTTGGGGCGCACAGGTCTTGCAGGCTGGGAACCGCTGTTTTCCCGGCTTTTGTAGCTGTTTTTTTGTTTTGTTCATTTTCCGGGGTAATACTAGCCCCGGAAAGCGCATGGCGGTGTCCCCCCTCTATCCCCACCCGCTCCGCTGGAAGGAACGCATTCCGGCGCGGCGCGCCTCCATGCGCCCCTTCTAGTTCCGCGCCTGTGGACGGAGGGCGCATGGCGTCGTACATCCGCAAACATGTGCAGATAAAGTTTGTCGAAGCGTGTCGAAAATATAAATTGACAATTTATTTACTAAATCTTATAATTTTAGGCATAGAAGTAGGCACAGAATAACGCCGGGCGCATATGATAAAGAATATGAGTGGGTATCCGGCATAGCACAGATGAAAAAGGATGGAGGGATTTATGTGAAAACGAAACTGAAAGGGATTGCCAAGAGGATTGCAGTGACAGCCATTGCAGTTGCAGTCGTGTTCGGGGGCATCCAGACAGCCAGCGTCACAGCAGAGGCGAAAGGGACGGCGTTCATCAACAAGAAAACCAGCAAGGTAACGCCGACTGTCAAGTCAGCAAAAAGGGCTGGCGGTAAGGTAAACGTAACGGTAAGCGTACCTGCCAACAAAGTGAAAAAGCTGGGAAAAGTCAAGAAAATCACCGTGGCTTACGGCTCTACCAAGAACAGTAAAAAGTTTGAAGCTGTTAAGGCACAGGCAAAGGTTACAAAAAAAGGCAAGAACCACTACACCTTTACAATCAATAGCAAGAAGCTTAACTCTTATAAGAACGCTTACATGACAGTAAGGTTTGACGGCAAAAGTAACTGGGCTAAATTGGTTAAAGTCACTGGTAAGGCTGGGCAGACTAAAATAACCTACTATCTTCAATGTTGTTGTGGCAAGAAATGGAGCGGTACAAATGGTTATGAGGAGCTAATGAAGTTATATTCTATTCATGTTCAGGAGGAAACAGAAAAAATAAATGAACAGTTTGGTATTGGCTCTAAGCCTATTTCAGCAGAGGACTTATCAGCAATTTATAATAAATATGGTAATCATGGTAGTTATAAGACTTGGGCGGTAACAGGTACAAGTAATTAACAACCAACTCTTTACTCTAGGGTATGCAGAACTGTCCCAGTTTATGCATACCCTGTTCTATTTTTTTACAAGCTGTCGTGGCGTTATCTTATGCAGACATGGAAAATAGCAGGGTATTTTTTGCATAACAGCCATATTAGCCCATATAAGCAGACAGCTTTCCTCTTTCACCACGGAAACAATAAACGGAAAAGATTTATTATAACCAAGGGATATTCCAATAAAGTGCTTTTGGAACATCCCTTTTTCCATGCTTGGGGCTTTTCTGCCGGGAATCCGCCCTGTAAACCCCCACTTGCCCTGCAAGTGCCTACGGTAAAGGGGTTGACAGGCTCATTGGCTCTTTTGTGTCTGGCTGGGCTGGAAAAACAGATTGCCGGATAATTTTTTGTATGCTATAATCTTCTGTAGGAGCAGACGTGTTACAAGGTGGTGAGCCTCCCTTAAAAGAAGGGGGGTGACGCATATGAATACATACCAGATTTTAACCCTGTTATTTTTGGGCGGTAATTTTCTTATTGCGTTGCTTACCTATATTGATAGGACTAATAAGCGCAAATAAATAAACCTACCTTGTATCTTAGCCGGATGTAGGTAGGTTTATTTTTAAACTATATCTCGGAGGCTAACCACGCTTGTGGGCGGTTGCTCCTTTTCTATAATATAACATTTCTGTATTTGAAAATCAACTGCTTTTTTAGAATCCGGCGAATTTATTCCTGTTAAATTTCTGACACACAGCCCATAAACAGACACCATTTTTGACACCGTTTTTCTGTGATTTTACATTTTTTGGCGCGACAGGATAAAAAGTAGAAACGCTGGGAATGCCCATAAACAGGCACTTACAGCGTTCCATAATGTTTGATAAAGGCCATACCATAAAATCTATTGGTAATCATTGATACCAGCCCCCCTTTCTTTCGTCCGGTAGCTGACATATCGCCCCTTCGGTTCTCTTAGTAAGCATATTATATTGTCATGGTGTAGCAGTTTCCACATTTGGAATGAGCAAAGGGATGAGCTGATTAGCCCTCTCCCCGCAATTTCCGGGCAGGTATCCCTCAATTTGCAGTATGCCCTGTGACGCTTCTAGAGCGTGTCTTAAAATTGCTTTCCGCAAGATGTCGTCCCCATTTACATCAGATTTTATGCTGAATTTCGAAGGCGTAGTGGGCTACATTGACTAAATTCAGCATGAAATCTGGCGTGAAGTGGGGCGGCAGATTGCGGGAATGAATTTTAAGACACGCTCTAGTATAATCCACCTTAAATAAGCGTACATTTGACTGAGAATAAATTTTCGAGAGCGCATGTCAAAAACCGGAGGCGTAGTGGTTCTACGCTGAGGATTTTTGACATGTGCTATCGGAAATTTAGGCCTGTCAAATGTACGCTTATTTAAGGTGGATTATACTAGTACTAGCTACATTATATTAATTCCCATCAAACGGCAGACAGCCGACACCGCCGGGATAGCCGCCACAGACAAGAGGGTGGTGACTGCCACGCCCCGGGAAGCCAGCTCGCTGTCGCAGTCATACTGCTTGGCCAGCATAGCGCTCATGCTTCCCACGGGAGTGGCCAGAACTACCAGGCAGACGCCCAGCAATATGGGATTGTCTATAAATCGTGACAGGACCCACATGCTTCCGATGGGGATCAGCAGCAGTTTTATCCCTGAAAATATCAGAAGCCGCACGTCCGTCACCAGCTCCCGGAAAGGCATCTGGCCAAAAGAGGCCCCGATTACCATCATGCTCAAAGGAGCCGTTAAATCCGAAAACATATCGAACGTCTGCGTGAAGATATCTGGCAGGCGTATATTGCCAAAGTACAGAATTAAGGCCCCCACGGCCGACAGTACGCCTACATTGATAATCTTTTTTATGACATCCAAAAAACCCCCGCTGCTCTCAGCGTCTCTGGGATCCGGCGCGGAATCCTGACCGCCTGTCTGCATTTTCATCCTGGCTTTTCTCCTTTCCGCGGAATCCTGATCCAGGCACAAAATCCCATAAGTGTAAATCAATACATTATAAATCAGCACAAATAACGCCGCATACAAAAGCGACCCTTTCCCATACAGCGCGGACAACAGAGGAAAACCCATAAACCCGATATTGGAAAATACGGTCATCACCCGGTACACTCCGCGCTGGGATCTGTCCACGCCAAGCAGCCCCGGAAGAACCGCCGCAAGCCCAATCAGGCACGCGAAAATCGCCAGAGCCACCAACACGGTAACTGCCAGTTCCTCCGGCTGTATCCGGCTGTCCCCGGACACACTGGCCAAAATCATAGAGGGATTGGCGATATTCACCACAATCCAGGATACTTTTTTACAGGCGTCCTCATCCAGAACCCCTTTTTTCTCCGCAAAAAAACCTGCCAGCATAACTAGAAACAGCACCAGCATCTGTTGTAAAATTATCATATTTTCCTCCTGTCATTCCTGCTCCAGCGGCGCAGTAAAGTCCATTTATTTCACAAATTCCTCTATCACACAAGCGTGTTCTCTGGTTTTCTTATCATAGTTAACACCCACAAGCAGAAGATTCCCCTGGTATTCGGACAAACCCTCACTGTACTGCCGACGTTTGATCTGAGCAATCGCTCCCTCCGCTGTTTTATCCCATTTCAGTTCCACCACCAAAGCAGGCTTATCCGGAAATTTTCTGCGGGGCAGAAATGCCAAATCCGCAAACCCTTTTCCTGTGGGAAATTCCCGGTATACATGATAGAAATTCCTTGCCGCGTAAAGAGCCAGAGAAATGGTATAACTCAAAGCGTTTTCATCATGATACTGCAAATGAGAAGTCTCAACATGAGCCTGCTCTATGCCCTCAGCCACCTGCTGGGGGCGGTTCTGCCAAATGGCCTGCAGGGTTTCGGCAGAATTTTTCAGGGACTTTGACACTTCTCCCCATTGAGATACAGAAACGGCTGTCACATATTCGCCCCTGATCTCATGATTTGGAATATACACGCATTTATTCTCATAATCATATCCCAGATACCCCAGATGTATCAACAGAGAAAATACATCATCTTTGCTATGAAAAGTAGTCATATCGTTGCTGAAGCTTCCGGTATTCACGGGAACAGATTCCCCTGCCATCATGCACAGCACATCATCTTTCAGCCCCTCAAAATTCATATCAATATACATCCGCAGCGCTTCAAAAGTTTCCGTCTGATTCCAGTAGCTGTCGCAGACTCCCGACGTTACCGCCTCCACCACTGATTTAGGACTGTACACAGACTCTGACGCGCCAAAATGATAGCCGTCATACCACTCTTTCAATTCTTCAGCATTCATGCGGAATTCTTCGCATAATGCTTCCACTTCCGTTTCCGTAAATCCCACAAACCGCGCCAGCTGCCTGGGATTCATCATGGAAAATTCGGAAAACATATTCAGAGCGGAATGGGTGCCGTATTTCTTGACAGGCAAAATTCCCGTCATATAGGCCAAAGCCAGATATTCTTGATCCTTCATAAAATCCCGCAGAAAATCCAGATACTTCTCCTGGGCCTTTTTATCTTCTTTATATTCCCGGAACACGCAGTCCCACTCGTCGATAATCAAAACAAAAAAACCTTTGGTGTTCTGATAGATATCCTGCATGGTCCGTACCAGATCCGTATCGTCAAAATACCTGAAATCCGGATATTCCTCTAGCAAATCCCACAGCAATGCCTTCTTCAGCCCGCCAAGCATTTCCTCCACGGATTCCGTCCGGCTTAGGAACTCCTGCATATTGAGAAAAATCGTATCATACTGGTTCAGATGCTGGGAAAAATTTTCCTCACCGGCAATTTCCAGTCCCGCAAAAAGCTCTCTGGAATCGCATCCTCTGCTGTAATAGGCCGTCAACATATTCGCGGCCATGGATTTGCCAAAGCGCCGGGGCCTGCTGACGCAGATACATTTCTGATTGGTGCAGAGCACCGAATTTGTATATTTTATCAGACCTGTTTTATCTATATAAACTGCAGAATTCACATTCTGAGTAAATTTTCCTTTTCCAGAATTCAGATAAATTCCCATATATTTTCCTTTCCTGCTATATTCCGCTATGCTCCAATACCTGCAGCCTCCGCCGAAACATCTCATACTCCGCTTCCCATCCCTCAAACCAGCTTTCTGAAATCTCCATGTATTTTGGCAGACCCCTGCGCTTGACAGCTTCCATGGCCGCCTCCTGTTGGGTCAGAATTCTTGGAAAAACAGTCTGGCAGTTTGCGCCCTTAAGATTCTCATACGCATGGAAGGACTGATTAAAATCCATCAACGGATGCAGGCACACAGGCTGGTTGGTTCTGTTGTCCACCAAAAACCCCCAGTTTCCCCAATGCCTGTCCGTATTGCCTACCAAATAATCCAGAAGATTCATCATATCATAAGCGTATCCATCCAAATTTAAAATATACTCCTGCGGATCTATCCCCTGGTTGCAGGCGTATATTTCAAAGGCTTCCCGGGACACAATGCTGTATTCCTGTGTCGTCATTATCTGGCTGGCAGAAACTTTCTGCCCTTGGAATTCTTCCAGCTCATAGGCCACCTGGCGGCAGGGAAAACGCCTGCAGATTTTGCTCGCTAAAACCTCGCCCTCCACATCCCGTTCTTCCCCGCCCTTCAGAAGCCAGAATCCATTGTCTCTTCTTATCCATGCTTTGGGAAAACAGCCGTTGGTGGATAAATCCCGCACAAGACTTTTGTTCTCCACGGTCATCTGCCTGCCCCGCAGAGATACATCCACAAAGGCATTGTCCAGATGATTGTCATATAAATTGATCTCTTTCCAACTGCAATTTTCTCCCTTTTTCCGCACCCAGAAAATGTCCGTCAGAGACAGGCAGTGGTACGCCAGGGAAATCTGCGCCCGCTCTTTATCGGTCACCGCCTGATTCGCCCCAATGCTGTTTAAAATCTCCTTGGCATACTTGCGGTCCAGAGTCAAAATCCGGGCAGCGCACCAGTAATAGAAATTCGTGATATTATTTACCAGCGTATCAATGTCCTCTTCCTCTTCCAGATACAGGGAATAGGGCAGAAACGCAGGCTCTAATATCCTGCAGCGTCCGTGGGCGTCCACCTGAGCAGTTACCTTCTCACCGTGCATAATTTCGTAAGTGCATAGTCCCATTCCCTACCTCCCCTTTCGGGCGTCTTTCATTCCAAATGACCGAAGCTCCTGATGAAATGCGCTTCTTCTGGAATATTTGCTCCGGTATTCTTCCAATATTCCGGCCTTTGCGCCAGGTTCGCCCCGGGACTCCCTGACCTCCCCCAAAGCTGCCACAAAGGCTGCGCATTCCCCGTAATAATTCCGGCGGTTATTTTCCATAATTCCGGCTACCCGCAGTTCCACCCAGTTTTCTAACTTTCGGATCATTTCTTCCGCCTCTTCCTCTGGTATCCGCACATGTTCCCGCCACTTTAAGAACTGCTGCCAGAAAAATTGCTGTTCTCCCAAATCTGTCTCTTTGCCGGTTCCTTTTAAGTAGGTCTCTTTCTCAAATTGAACTGCGCTTATCGCATTGCGGCACATGCTGCCGCACCCCAAAGGAAGGCTCTCTCCCTGGTAAAGATACAAAAACAGCAGCGCCATGCCTTCTTTCATAAAAGTAGAAGACCAGCCCAACGCGTTTTTTTCCTGCATTCCGCTTTCCATCATCTGCCGGAATTTT
This sequence comes from uncultured Lachnospiraceae bacterium, assembly GCA_910584585.1. Taxonomy (GTDB): domain Bacteria; phylum Bacillota; class Clostridia; order Lachnospirales; family Lachnospiraceae; genus Petralouisia. The sequence goes on from CAJUBP010000013.1 coordinate 46,024, forward strand.
CCGTCAAAAAACAGCAGAATAAAATACGTATTGCGGCTGCCATAATTGCCAAGCCAGCTGTCAGACTTAGCGTCAGACGCAGCGCCTGTAAAAATCCGTTCCGCTTCCTTCTGCCGTTTTTCATAATCCCGGGACTCCAATACCAGCCGGAGATAATTCACCGGACTGCGGACTGCCCGGAACGCCTCCAGCCAGCATCGTTCCGCTTCCTCCTGATTGCGCAGATTAAGCGCGAACTCCGCTGTAAAAAGAGCTGCCTGGCACTTTACCTGCCGGTCTGTGACAATACGGGAAACAGCCTCCCGTCCAATCTCAAGCCCTTCTTCCATCCGCCCGGCTGCTTTGTACTGTTCCAATGCCTGCAAATACAGTTTTGGATGGTTATCCGCGTATGTTCTCGCCGCATCCAGCAGAATGTCCGGACTTTCCGCCAATGAAACCGCCTCCTGAAGAAGCCGCTCCGACATATTGCCGTTCACATTTCCAAGATAGGCGATCCATAATCCCAGAAATTCCTGAAAAAACTCCAGTTCCTTCGGGCTCCTTTGCATTATCAGTTCCAGTGTGGCTTTTCGGCTGCCGGAATTTTCAAACATCCAGTAAAGAGCCTCCGGCTTCTGTTCCAGCTCATTTCCCCAATAAGCCGACAAAAGCGCTTCCAGGACAAAGCCCTCATAATCAAAAGCCGCAATTTTCTGATCCGCCAAATCCTTCAGAGAAAAATCTGTTCCGCCATACTCTCCCTCCGCGCAAATTACCATGGCCAGAAGAAAATCCGCCAAGTCATAGCATTCCTGATACAATTCTCTGTCCGCGCATTCATGAACCAGCCTGACTCCTTCTTCGATGACGCCGCAGATATCTTCCGGATCTTCGTAGAAAAACTCTTCCCCGTTGTTATACCAGTCGTCGTATTCCTCATTCAGCACTTCCTGCAGCATCACTTCCTCATCGTTGATCTGCTCTAACTGTTCCATATTCTTTTTAATAGCCGCCTTTAATTGCTCCACATTCAAAGCGTCACGCCTGCTGTTCTCTCGTTTGCCCATTCCTTCCTTAGAAAATGAAACTAATCGTTCCAGAAATTCTTCCCTCTTGTACTCAGGAACACTGCGCGCGTAATCATGCAGGAACGCTGCCAAATTCTCCGGAGACATATTTTCAGCAATTTTATCTGTTTTTTTGATAAATTCTGTATAATTCATCTTCTGCCCTCTGCTTTCCTCAAAATTCCCGGTCTGACCCTAGAACGTGCTTTAAAATTCATTCCCACTATACCCGTGAGCCAAATAATTTGCCAACAGATCCCAGTATTTTTAAGATAAACAGCAAATTATTTGGCAAATAAGTATGCTCGTGAGTATAAGTGGAGAATATATCTGTCAGAAAGCAATTTTAATCACGCTCTAGAATTCAGATAGGAGTATAAAAATTACGCACTTCCCCTTCCACTTCCCTTTGCCGCTTAATCACTCTCCCTTTCTTCATAAGATACTCCAAATGAGACAGCGTTTCCCCCACTGCAAACCATTTCTGTTTCTCCGGCGCCTGTTCCCAGTCTTTTCCGCGCATAGACCAGGTAAGCCCGGCTGCAATTTCGTAAGCGCCTCCCGGCTGTTTTTGAATAATCTTTAAAATCTCCTCCAAACGCTTTCTGTGATGCTCCTTGATTTCCTCCGCCCGCTGCCGGAGAGTCTTGTCCGAGAGATTCCGATGAGCCGGAAATGCGTATTCCACCTCATACTCCAGAATCCTGTCCAGATTTTTCAGATAACAGCCCAGCGGATCTGTCATCTCGGGCCAATTTGTAATATTGGGGGTAATGTCAAACAGCACATGGTCTGAGGTAAACATAATCTTTTCCTTTTCCAGATAACAGCACATCAGCCCCGGCGTATGTCCCGGCATCTCAAGGGCTGTCACTTTTACAGAACCCACCCGAATCTCATCCCCGTCCGCAAGCTCTGTCACCGCAAATTCCCGATTGGGCATATAGACCCTGGCCGGGTTCTTGTTATCCGCTTCGTAATATTTCTCCGGCGGATATCCTTCCGCCAGATACAGCCTTTCCCTCACCCCTCGGATGGCTCCCGACATCAGTTTGCTAAGATACTGATGCTCCGTTCTTCCCATGTAAATCCGGGTATTGGGATAATCAAAATACTGGGCCAGACCTGCGTGATCCGAGTGCAGATGGGTGACAAAAAGCTTCGTGCGCTCAGGAGAAATTCCCAGTTCTCCTAATCCATCCATCAATACATTCAGACATTCCTCGTTGCGGAAGCCTGTGTCAATCACCAGGCTTTCCCCGCTGTCTATGATTACATAACAATTCAGATTCTTAAGAGGATTTCCCGTTAATGGAACATCAATCCGGTAAATATCCGGATGATGAAATACCTGTTCTGCCATACTATCATCCTTTCCAAAATACTGTGATTATTCTACCACAAAATATTTGGAAACGCTATGTTTGTTTTAAATGCCAAACATATTTCTATTACTATTCAGCCTTCGGCAAAGAGGCCGGATTTTTCAATAGGCGCTGAACTCAGACACGGGCGAAACAACTTGGAATTGACCCCAATGCCGGGATATGTTATGGTAAACAAAAGAAATGATTTTAAAGGAGTATCTATACGTTATGGGAAACTATTTAAATACCGCCGCAGTCTGCGACGCCTACAGCAGAGAATTTCACAGCCCTTATTTTGTGGATAAATCACTGCTGTTAGAACAATTAATCCCAAGAATAGAAACCAATGCCAGCTATATCTGCATTACCCGGCCCCGGCGGTTCGGAAAATCAGTGATGGCATACATGATTGCGTCCTTTTTTTCACGTACATGCAATGCAGATACTATCTTTCATCAACTAAAAATCTCCGCTGCTGATTCTTATAAAAATTATCTGGGAAAATACGACGTTATCTTTATTTCTTTTCATGAATTGCCGCGAAAATGCCGAAGCTATGAACAGTATATTGAGCGGATTGAAAACCGGCTTCTGAAAGATCTGAAAGAAGCGTACCCGGAGGCCGGCATTCAGGACGAGGACGCCGTATGGGACGCATTTTCATCCGTATACCGCGCCTGCCATTCGAAAAAATTTATTTTTGTCCTGGATGAATGGGACTTTATTTTCCACAGGGATTTCGTAACCCAGAGAAACCAAAAAGAATACCTGGACTTTCTGAGCAATCTCTTGAAAGGAAAAGCCTATGTCTCACTGGCCTATATGACAGGAATCCTTCCGATTGCCAAATATTCCAGCGGTTCGGAATTGAATATGTTTCTGGAATATACCATGGCCTCTGAAGAGCTGTATGGAGATTATTTTGGATTCACGGAAACAGAAGTGGACGCATTATACGAAAAGTTCAGGGCGAATCAGCCAAACCCTGCCATTACCCGGGAGGGATTGCGGCTCTGGTATAACGGCTACCGCACCAAACAAGGGGAACAGCTTTATAATCCACGTTCGGTGGTGGCGGCTCTGACAAACAATAATCTGGGAAATTATTGGACAAGCGCTGGTCCTTATGACGAAATCTTTTATTATATCGGCCAAAATACAGCCGATGTGCGGGATGATTTGGCTAAAATGATATCAGGAATACCGGTTTCTGCCAATGTACGGGAATATGCAGCCACATCCATGAATCTGACCACAAAAGATGAGATTTTTTCGGCAATGGTTGTGTACGGTTTTCTAAGCTGCTACAACGGATATGTTTCTATTCCTAACAAAGAATTAATGGAGCGGTTTCGGGATATGCTTATGAAAGAACCGTCATTGGGGTATGTGCACCAGCTTGCCAAAGTATCCGGCCAAATGCTTCAGGCAACTCTCCGCGGCGATACGGACGCCATGCTGGAAATACTGGAATTTGCCCATAATACAGAAATTCCTTTATTAAACTATAATAATGAAACAGACTTAACCGCATTGGTAAACCTTGTCTATCTTGCCGCAAGAGACGCCTACCGGGTGGAACGGGAAGACAAGTGCGGCATTGGATATGTGGATTTTATTTTTTATCCGGAAACAAATCCCCAGGCGGACGGCATTATTCTGGAACTGAAAGTAAATGACACGCCGGAACATGCACTGCAGCAAATCAAAGATAAAAGATACGCGCTGAAATTTGAAGGAAAGCTCGGAGAACCTTTAAAATATCCAGGCCGCATACTTGGCGTTGGAATCAGTTATGACAAAGAAACAAAAAAGCATTTCTGCAAAGTAGAAGTACTGCGGGAGAAACAGTTCTAGCGAATATTTGAAAAATGATTTCTGGCCGGATGGAGCAGTACAGCAATTTCAAAAAATTACAAGACACAGCCGGGAAATGACTGAAAACTGCAATCCATGCCATAACTCTTTTACCATTGGCAAAATATGCTGCGTGTGTCTGTCATTTCCCGGCGGCCTAGTAAAACTTATATCATAATATTTTCAAACAGCAAAACACTATTTTACGGTCACAGTGATTTTGGCTGTCTTTTTGTTGAATGTTTTGGCTGTTATAACTGCTCTTCCTTTTTTACGGGCCTTTATCACGCCCTTCGCGGATACCGACGCAACACTCTTATGGTTCGATGCATAAGTGATTTTATTGCTGGCTGTATTCCGAGGCAGTTTTACTTTTATTTTGAAAGTCTTTCCTTTCTTCAAGGTTATCTTGGTCTTGTTCAGCCGGATTTTAGAGGGCGCTTTTTTCACCGTTATGGTACAGCTGGCTTTCCTGCCGCCGGCTGCCGCAGTGACCTTGACAGTTCCTCTCTTTTTCGCCGTGACCACGCCTTTGGATGTGAGGCTTATAATCCCTTTCCTGCTGACTTTCCAGGTTATTTTTTTGTCTGACGCATTTTTCGGCATAACGGAAGCCTTCAGCGTAAACTTTTCTTTTACTCCCAGAGTCAACTTGGTTTTGTTCAGCTTCACTTTTTCTACCTGAACCTTGGAAGGAGCGGCTGGAATATCCGGTTTCGGCGTTACCTCCGGCTCTGTGCTGGTTCCTGGTTTTGTTTCCGGTTTTGTTTCCGTTCCAGAATCTCCCGCTGCTTTGGGACTGACGGTCACATTACAGCTGTCTTTTGCCTCTCCCATTTGGGCTGTAATGATTGCGTTTCCTTCTTTAAGCGCTGTCACTTTTCCGGTTTCATCTACTGCCGCGATTTCCGGCGCAGAAGATTCCCAGGATATTTTTCGCTGAGCTTCGTCTGGCGTAACAAGATCCTGGCCTGTTACCGCTGCCGTCAATACTTCGCTTTCACCGACTTTGAGAGACAACTCCTTTTTATTCAGGGTTATCGCTGCGTCTCCTTTCGGTTCCTCTTCCTCTCCCTTTTTTGGCAAAACGGTTACTGTGCAGACTGCCGTCTTATCTCCTGCAGTCACCGTAATCACTGCTTCTCCCTCCTGCAAAGCTGTCACTTTTCCGTTCTCGTCGACAGACGCAGTTTCTTCTTTATTGGACGTCCAGCTCACGGCCTGCTCTGCTTCTGCAGGCAGCACTGTTGCTTCCAATGTTTCACTGCCGCCAATTTCCAGGGTAAGCTCTGTCTTATTCAATGTTACGCTTTCCACCGGTTTCGGATCTGTCTGAATAATCTCTCCTACCGTTACGCTGCACTCCGCCTTCTGGCCATTTGCCGCTGACGCTGTGATTGTCGCGGTTCCTTCCTTCTGCGCTGTCACAATTCCGCCTGAAACAGACGCAATGCTTTCATTACTGGAAGTCCAGGTAATCACACGGTCTGCCGCGTCTGCAGGGGTAACGGTTGCTTTCAGCTTGGCTGTGGAACCGATTGTTTTTATATTCAGAGAGGTTTTATTCAGCGTCACCTGCTCTACCGGTTTCCCGGACACGGCCACATCCACTGTAAAGGATTTGCTTAGCTTGCTGCTGATTGCTACTTTTGCGGTAATTCTTGCGGTTCCTGCCGCTTTGGCGGTGATTTTTCCGTCTGCGTCCACTTCCGCCGCTCTTGTGTTATTGCTTACGTAGGTTACGCTGGATTTATAATTGGCCGCTTCCACTGCCGCTTCGTATCCGCTTGGATAGGTCAGGCTGATGTCAGCGGTTTCTCCCGGCTGCAGGGTGAGTTCCGCATCTGAGGATAATGTCACTTCTTCCAGGGCTGCACTGGCCGCTTCTGCTTTGGCTTTTTCATCATCAGTAAGGACTTTCTCGATGGACAGGCCGGCGATAACCGGATCTGCTGTTCCTGTTTTTTCTGTCAGGACATGCACTGGCGTTGTGCCGCTTATGTCTTCCACTGTGAAGCTCACTGACGCCGTTTTCTCGTCCGTCCCCTTAATTGAAACATTTTGCTCGCTGCTTGTCACTTCTGTGCCGTCATCTTTGGTATATTTCACAAAAAATTTCATCGGACGGTTTGTATTCCACCATTCCTTAAAATACCCTGTGGCAGTATAGCTTCCATTTTCCAATGGGAAAATGTATTCACAATTTTTGCCGCTTTTTGCATACCAGCCATTCTCATAGATAGAAGTTGACGCATTTGAGTGGATTCCTAAATTTGTGCCATCTACATCTTGATCATCCACATAACCCCAGCTTCCCTTCACTCCTTCTTCATATCTCTGATCCGGAACCGTATTGCGCAATTCTGCCAGTCTGCCTACGGCCTGATACGTACTGGATTTTTTCTGATTCTCATTCCATTCACCCACGCCAGAATCAATGAAATAAATGGCATTTTCCGACGCTGACACTACCTCTATCTCTTTACTTACTGTCTTGCCGTCCAGATTCGTTTTGCCAGTTCCGCTAATCGTTCCCGTTACGGTTTCTTTCCCGACATTTTCCAATTTAGTCTTACTCCAGGCAATCTCCGCCTGCATGATTTCTCCGGCATAATTGAGCTCTGCTTTGGAAGGAAGCTCATATCCAACTCCCACCAGATCCGGCACGCTGTCCGAGGTCAGAAACGGAGTTGCCCCATAGTGTTCCACCAATCTCTCATATTCTTCCGAGGTAACATTGAGCACTGTGCCGTGGCGGGGTTTTTTCACCTTCGGAAGATTTGCTGTGGTCAGCTTGGTGAACTCTGCGGACATAAAGTCATCGGTAACCATCGGGTAATACCCGACTCCTCCGAAATCATCCAAAAGGACTGCCCATTTTCCTCCTGCTGCGGCAATGTCCTCGCTGCTGAACTTAAAAGAACAGGGGCCTTCTCTCCATTTTTCCGCCTGCAGCGTCGCTGACGGCACGCTGGTCCATCCCTTTAACAGGGAATTGGATTTTTCCATAAAAATATATTTTTCGTCATTATTTTCATTTTTTGTGAACCTGTAATATGTCCCGTCGTCGTCCCGCACTACTGTAGTGTCAATTACGCTGAAACTTTTCTCGATCCACAGTTTGGGCTTTGTAAAGGTATAGAAATCTCTTGTCTTACAATAATACACCCGCTGTTTGTCGTAATTTTTTCCTTTTACCTTGGAGGCCCAGAATACGACATATTCTCCGGTTTGCTCATCGTAAAAGGCTTCCGGAGCCCAGGTGCACCCGGCGTCAATTTCTTTGCTGACAGTCACCATCCGTTGGGCGCCCCAGTTGATTAAATCCTCAGATTCCCACACCATGATGGCCTGGCTTCCTGCTTTTTGAGCTGCGTCCCAGCCATTTCCAGCCGCTATCTGCAAGTCTGTGGCGATCATATAGAATTTATCGCCTTCTGCTGATCTGATAATATAGGGATCTCTCAGCCCCTCTTCTCCCATGGAAGAAGACAACACCGGCGCGGCATTGTTCAGCTCGCCCCAGTTCAGGCCGTCTCTGCTGGCGGCAAAAAATATCTGTTCCTGCTTTTGCCCGTCTGCTTCTTTCCCATCTCCGATAAAATAAGCAAACAAATAGTCTGTCTTTTCTTTTTCCTCAGGTTTTGCTTTGACAGTTACTTCAATTTCTTTTTTCTTCTCGCTGCCGCCCTGCTGCAAAGTGGCAGTTAATGTGACTTTCGTATCTTCTGCCTGTCTGTGCACCACTCCCGCCGGCGTGCTGTCATAGCCGGAGTTTTTCACTTCTTTTGTGCTGATGACTGCTTCATTGGAAGATTCCCAGGTAATCTTTGAACCGTTTTCGCCTACTGTGGGAAGAGTGATGCTGCCTTTGATACTATCAGCATTCCGGATTGTTAACGCATCGTAATCCATTTGAAGAATGCTTTTTAACTGCAGGGAAAACTCCTTAACCGCTTTCGCCGTTCCTTTTTGCGCTGTCGCCGTCAATGTAACGGCTGCGTCACTGGAGGAATCCGCTATCTTCGCCACGCACTTCCCATTTTCCGTTACAACTTTTACTGCCGCGTCGCTTGACGTCCATGTTATCTCAGTGCCGCATATGCCGGTTGTCGGCAATTCCAAATCACTGCTCAATACATCTGGGATGGCAATATCCGCAATGGACTGATCGGCAGCTTCCTGTTCTGATAGAGCAGTAATGGAAAGGGTCGGGGCATTTTCCCCTGTGGAACTTACTTCAAATCCTGATAAAACCGTCTGCAAACGGAATATCACATAGGGATCTTTGTTCTTTATCCCCTGCTTTACCCATTCTGTTACATCAAACGTCATTTTCCCTGTATCTGTTTTAGACATCATTTCGTTACTAAACACAGTTGCATTCTTTGAATAATCATTATTTATAGCTGGATAAACAGAACCTTGCGCATCACTCGTGTCATTTTCCATACTCTCATATTTCGAAGCATCCACAAAAAACAATCCTGCTTTGGTTTTTGCCGAATTCAGATTACCATTTACGGAAGCCACATTAATCGTGACTGTGGCATTGAGAATCAATTCCGAGTCTTTGGCTTCTTCTTTTAAATAGTCTTCTGGCAACGGAAATGCCATACCGCCTACCCTGGCAGAGCCAAGAGGACTGGCACCATCAGTTCCCGGATTTTCCGCTGTTTCCCCGGATATATAGGCAGCCGCAATATTTGACCCATCTGAACTTGGCTTTCCTGTTATTGCAATCACATAATTACCAGCTGCTCCATTTTGATTTCCTGATGCCACAAACTTGGCGCACGGAATCTCTTCCGTTGTCCCTGCCGCTTTTCCATTCTCCCCTGCAGCGGCCACAGTTATAGAAGATGGGATCAGCGTCATCACCATTGCCAGCGCCATAACAACTGCCAAACACCGCTTCCAATATTTTTTCATACAATGACCTCCCTTTTACAGTTTGGGCACGAAAGCGTCTAGTCCTGCAACGCTTCCAGTGCAGCCTGTTCCAATACATCTTTTTTCCATTTCACTTCCGCTTCCTGTACGTTTTTCTCAATTTCCTCCCTGGCCATCCGGCTTCGGACTTCATTTTCCAGCGAGCCTTTTACTTCTTCGAAAGGCTTTACCGCCTGCTCTTCCCTTTGCAGGCAGCACATCACCATCCAGCGCTCTCCGATTTGGAAAGGTTCGCACACCTGGCCTTCCTGCATGGAAGAGGCTGTCAGCCAGCGCTGCATATACGCGCCGGTTTTTCCCTCTTCCATATTCAGGGAAGACATCTCAATCTCATAAAACGCCGCGTCCGGAAATTTGCCGGAAAATCTTTCCTGGAGCGATTCTTCCCCTCTCCCTGATTCACTGCCGGCCGATTCCTCCGACAAATCCTCTGCAGTCTGGCCGGACGTTTCCCCCGACAGCTCCTCTACAGTCTGGCCGGACGTTTCCCCCGACAGCTCCTCTGCAGTCTGGCCGGACGTTTCCCCCGACAGCTCCTCTGCAGTCTGGCCGGCTGACTTTTCCGGCAGATCCTCCGCAGCCTGGCCGAACGTTTCCTTCAACAGTTCTTCTGCTATCTGGCTGGCCAGTTCCGGATCTTCTGTCTCCGCGGCCAGCACCCGGACAGATATCTCACTGGTATACTGTTCTGAATTTTCCTGATAAATTTCCTTTAGTTCCGCTTCCGTCACCTGATATTGTTTTTTCAGATACTCCGTCAGCTGAGATTCTGCCGCCGTAAAGGCATAAGCGTAATAATCTTCTAGCCGCTGAAGATTAAGAGCGCCGGCTGTCTTGCCGGCAGCCTCTCCTGATTCCTTATTCGTATTGCCTGTTTTTGCCTGTTCTAAAATAGACATAAAGTCTGTTTCCTGCGAAATCCCAGCTTCTTTGGCAAGTTTTGCCACCACTTTTTTGTAAACCAAATCCTCCCGCACCTGTTCCATCAGCTGATCCAGGGGCCTCCCTTCCCCTGAATCAACTGTCCAGAAATCTTTTTGGTTGGCCTCTTCTGTGGTGTACTGTCCTTTGATTCCCGCGTCATAATTTTTAATCGTCATCTGATATTCTGCTTTTGCCACTGGCTGCCCAGCAATTTCCATGACTGTTTCGCCTGCCGCCTTATCGGCGTCTTTTGTGAGCGCTTTTTCAAATCCTGCTTCATCAGCCTGAGACTGCTCCAGTGATTCCGCTGACGGTCCGCTGTTCTTACCGCAGCCGGAAACCCCGACGCCAAAGGCAACTGCCAGACACAGGCATATCATTCCTGCCGTTCTCCTGCCTCTTTCTTTTTTCATAGCCTTACCATTTTCTGCCGCCGGCATTTCTCTGCCGGTTAGAAACGGAAATCATATCTGCCGGTTTCCGCTATTTTATTTTCTTGCTTCCTTTTACCGCGCTCCACTTGCCGTAAATCTTTTTGGATTTCTTCACAGTCTTGTAGGCCCGCACCTGCACGTAATATTTCCGTCCCTTTTTCAGCTTGCGGATGGTTGTGCTCTTTGTATCAGAAGAAGTCGGTTTCTTGACCGTACTCGTGTTGTTTCCAGCCGATGAAGATGGGTTTTGAACGGCAGCTGCGCTCTTTTTCTTCGGCAAAACCACTTTTTTCACTCCGGATTTGAATTTTTTATCTGTACTGTATCGGATTTCATACCCGGTCACTCCGGCTTCTTTCTTCCAGGTCACCTTCATTCTTTTTCCTGACAAAGCTTTCACGCTTTTCACAGACACTTTTTTGGGGCTGACCCTTAATGTAATTTTGACAGTTTCTGCCTTATAAGTGGATGTCTCAGACAATTTAATGGTAATCGTACAGGTTCCGCTTCTCTTGATGGTCACTTTCCCGTCTTTGACCGACGCCACCTTCTGATCAGAGCTCTGATAGCTCAAAGAACCGTCGCCTTCTGTCACCTCAACTTTCAGATTAAAAGGTTTGCTGCCGTTTACTTTTTTATAAGAGGCCTGATATTGGATTTTCTGCTCTTTTTTCCTGACAGGCTGTTCCTCTGTTTTGTTCTTATCTGGCTCTGGGATGTCCGAAACGGTAATTTCTTTCAATGCGTCCCTGGCTTCTGCCAGTTTCACTCGGGCATTGTCCACTTCCTCCTGCAGGGCGTCCGCATAATCCAGCACATCCTTTGCGTGATTTAAGGCCTCCTGGAATGCCGGCCAGCCATTTGCTTCATAACTGCCCTGTTTCTTTGTCAGACACAATTCGTACAATGCTTTCAGGGCATATTTGTTTCCTCTTTTTTTCAGACCCTGCAGCGCCGCCTGCAATTCAGACACCCGCCGATTAATTTCTTCCTGCCCCAGTGTGATGTCAAGCTGAGCCAATTTCGCCGGCGCAAGGGCGTCGCAGTATGCTTTCCATGAATCGGCCGTATAGGCGGATTCCTCTTCCTCCGGAGTCTGAGCAAGAATTTCTTCCAAAGCCGCGCGGTCTATGGCCGGAAGCTCCACCTCCACCTGTTTGGGATAAAGAGCGGCGTCATCCAGATACACGGGCCCGTTTGTATTCTCAAGATTGATGCTCAGGCTGACTTTGTCATATTCTCCGGTTGTAAATTCCATTTGGAACTGCTGCCATCCCTCTTCTGGTTCTCCCACGGATATCCGGTTCAGAGACTGGTTATTTAAAAGAATATCCTCGCTGCCGGTCACATTGTGATGATGCTTCGCTTCCAGTTTGATATCAGAGGAACTCTCTTCCCCTGCAAATATAAAGCCCTCAAAAACATAATCTGTTCCAGGCTGCACCGGCACATTTCCCATCTCAGAAGATCCTGCCGCTTCCCCTTCCGCCAATGCCACCTTCAGGCTACTGTGGCTTCCTGCATGGCTCTGTTCCGTTGATATTTCCGCTGTGCTTTTCCATGCGCCCCAATCTGTGGTGCTGGTCTCAAACCCTGCATTGTCTCTGAGTTCATCTCCCGCGTTCTTAAGCACATCATCCTCTTTCGGCGAACCGGGCCGGACAGAAGCCGCCAGCTTCAAAGCCGCAACTGCTTCTTTCAAACGGGTCTCCGCCAAATCTACGGTTTCCTGCCCCGCAGTTTCATCCAGAAGTGTTTTCTGCGCCTTTTCCAAAGCCTGCTGCAGATTTCTCCAGGTATCTGCTGTAAAATCCGCCTCCTGATAGCCGGCCGCAAGATCCGCTATCTCCTGGAGCCTGGTTTTATCCGCCTGTTTCTCGGACAGTTCCCCTTGATACTGGAACGCCCCGATATCAATTTTTCTTGCTTCTTCCTCCTTCGGCACCGAATCTCCGCTGTAATCCTGGTATTCCAGCGTAATATGGCTGGTTACCGGATCTGTCTCATCCCGCACCTCATCAAAAGTTTCCTCTGGAACCGGAAGATATCCCCGCCCCGCGTTCATGCAGGGCGAACCATCCTGCAGCTTAAAGCCATTCACAGAACCTATGGTCACTTTGGCCCCCTCCGCCGTCTCGTCAAAGGTTCCGGCAGAATAATCCAGCACATTTTCAAATCCCGGATTTGCCGCGATCACGTTTCCGTCTTCTTCCATGGGATATACCTCTTTGGAACTTCCCCAGACACAGTTGCTGTCATAGCGGACGCCTTCATGGTTCGCGAATAACACGCTGTCGCCGCAGAATATATTATTATAAATATCCGTTCCGCTGGTCTGGCCTTTCTGCCCCTCAGAAATCCAGCTTCCCTGTTCCACTGCCCGGACTTCATATCCGGTATCCCAGTACATGGTATTGTTATGCACCTGGTTGCCGATGCTTCCGTCTTCTCCCAGGTGGATGATACGGCTGCCGTCAAACAAGCCGTCATTGACGCTGACATTATACCGGACAACGGAATTCACGGTATAGTAAGGCCCCGGACACGCCATCCAGAAACCGCCCTTATTGTCATGGCTGTAATTGTACTGATACATCACATTTTGGTTGCCGTAATCACAGTCAAACGCCATGCCGTCCTGAGTGCTTTCCGTATATCCCGCTTCGTTGTACTGCATGGTCACATTGTTGCAGTCCCACATCCAAATTGCCGCATGGGCCGGATTTCTGGCATAGTACCAGTCCTCACTGGCGCTCTTTGTCACAAGATTGCGTTCTGCTGTGCCGCCGTCCGCATTGATGACCACAATTCCGTCGCCTGCCACATCATTGACATAATTATCCGCTACATACACGTTGGGCCATCCAACCCATTTCAGACTTCCTGCCTGCTGGCTGCCGGCGCCTCCCACCAGCTTGCGGGCCGCCCAGCAGCTCTCCATATAGATTGCTTCGTGGCAGACCTTTTCCACTTTATTTCCTGTAATTTTTAAATCTGTATAATAGGATTCTGTTTCTCCTCCGGTCACCAGAACCATAATTCCGCCAGAGCCTTTTTTATCTCCCTCTGTTCCGTTTTGGGACATATAACCGTTTACATCATGGACATAATTGTCTTTCACAGCGATGCCCGGCAGGTTGCCTGCGTCGTGGTTTTCCACCAGAATACCCGTCAGCATATATTTACTCTGATCATAGAGAACCGGCCGGCTTGTCTCGCTGCCGTCTCTGTCCTTATTTTTCTTGCCTGTCTCATTCATCAAATCACTGCTGTCTGATTCCCAATTCGTCACTTCCAGATTCTGGACTGTGAGATATTTGGAATTCTGGATGTGGACAGCCGCCACATCCTCCTTCCTCAAATCTGCCCGATTGGGTTCCGTGTCCAGCCAGACGCTGCCCTGTCCGTTGATCACAGGATCTTCTCCTTCTCCGTAACGCCCCAGAACCACAGGATTTTCCTCTGTCCCTTCCGCGCCGACAATCATCAGCTTTTCTCCATTCCAGGTACAGCCTGCCTTTAACAGCACTTTATCTCCTGCTTTCAGTCTCAGCGTTTTCAATTTCTTAAAGGTCTGCCAGGCTGTTTCCGGCGACTTGCCGTCATTTCCCCGATCTTTTCCGTTCTCCGCGTCAACATAGTAGGTGACCGGCTCTGATGCAGTTTTTACCGTTTCTTCCATTTCCCCTGGGTTTTCGGCCTGTAGGGTTACGGGCGCGGCACACAGCATACTGCCTGCCGCCAGGGCTGCTGCCAGAGTAAGGGAAAGTCCTGATTTCCATTTTTTCTTCCTCATATCTTTTCCTCCCTGCATCTTAAATTCCATTCAGACATCTCATCTGCTTTTCTCATTTTTTGACCTTGCCGCTGACTTTTACATTGCTCCATTCACCGGTCAGGACCACCAGTTTTCCGTTCTGTTTCACTACTTTGTAAGCGCGCACGCGCACATAATATTTCTTGCCTGCCTGCAGCTTTTTAATGACAGCGGAATTCTTCTTGCCTGTGGTTCTGAATGTTCTAATCCCGGATTTAAAGTCTTTTTTCAGGCTGCGCTGCACCTGAAAGCCAGTCACTTTTGCGTCTTTTTTCCATTTTACGGACAATTTTTTTCCTTTTACTGTTTTGACGCTGGTGAGGGACACTTTTTTCGGAACTACTTTTACCGTCACCTTTACTGTTTTGGCCTTGTAGCATCCTGTTGCGGAAGCTGTGATGGAAATTGTGCTGACTCCGATGTCTTTGACCGTCACTTTCCCCTGGCTGCTAACTGCCGCCACTTTCTTGTTGGAACTCTTATATTTCAGCGCCCCGTTCCCGGCAGTTACTCTGGCATTCAGGCTGAAAGGCTTCGCTCCATAGGTGATTTTGTATTCTTTGGTATACTGGATCGTCTGACCTGCCTTTTGGTTCCCTTCTGTCAGAGAGCCTCCGGATTCCGTCTGATTCTCCGGTTTCTTCGTTTCTTCGTTCTTCGTTTCTTCGTTCTTTGATTCCAGAATCTCCTCCGCATCGCTCAAAGACTTCAGAACCCGTTCCACTTCTTTCTCTGTAATCTCTTTCTGTTCCAGAAGATTTCTGGCTTCTTTCAGCGCGTCTGCGTATATCTTCCAGCTTTCCGCCGTATATTTGGATTTCTCAGAATCCGGGATCAAATGCTCCGCAATCCCTTTCTCCAGCACTGTTTTATTTTCTACCAGCAGTGACAAAGCCCGTTCCAGTTCTTTCAATAATTCATCTGCTTCAGCCTGGGTAGCCGCAGGGTCATTTTTCAGGGAAATGATTTCTTTCTCCAGCTCCTGATAAAGATTCTGGAATTCTTTCCAGCTTGCTGACGTATAATCTTTCTTTTCCAGCTCCTTTGCCTTCTCCAACGCCTGTTCCAACTGAGCCTTATCCGCCAGATCATCCCCGGCCTGGGAATTCTGCACAATGGCAATCCAGCTTAACACAGGATCGGAACTTCCGGTTTTGCTGATTCTCACCGTTACCTTCCCCGGTTCTTTCAGACGGAATCTCAGCGCTTCCTGGTGATTATCATCGGTAGCCCCAAGGGTAAATTCCATAGACGCAAGTTCTGTCTCTCCTTCTTCTCCCTCTGTCAGCACTGCAATTTTTGTGCCTCTCGCCGTGTTCCACCATTCCTGATATCCGGTGGCCGCCGTGTAGGCGCCTGCTTCTAAGTCAAAGGAATACTCGATGTTCTTATCGCCTTTCGCATAATAGCCCTGTTCCCAGATATCGCTTCCGACGGATTTGATTCCTACATCCGTATCCATAATTCCTGCGAATCCTGCCTGAGTTTCCGGCGTATACGCCTGATCCGCCTTCTGATTTCTCAGCTTCTCGCCCACCAATTCCCGGACAGTCTCCAGATAAGCGGATTCTTCCGCCCCGGAATCAAAGAAATAAATGGTCTTCTCGTTGACTATCGACACTGTATGGGTGAATTTCCTGGTACCTTTCTGACCTTCCTGCATGATTCCCGTCAGTTTAACGGTTCCCATTGCGTTCCAGGGAAGAGAATCCGGGAACTGCCAGGATACATCCACATCCTGAACTTCTCCGCTTTCGGATTTTATCTGAATTACATCAGGAAGCACGGTGCCAAGCTCTCCTGCTGTCTTGACCACTTTCGGAAGTTCTGTCACTATCTCGGCAATTCCTTTGTTGTTCAAATCCTCCAGCGTCCAGTCGGAATACCGCCGCAGCGCAATCTCTCCGTCCGCAATAAATTCCACCGGAAGCCATACGTAACGGGAATCTTTCAATGTGCCCGGACCGTTTTCCGGCACCTCGCTGTTCTTCCACCGATCTCCCATGTAGATAAACTTTCCGGCTGCCGCGTCCACCGGAAATACGCAGGTACTCTGGGTATGGTATGTAGTATTGCTCTCTTCATCCGTACAGGGATCCCCTACCATGGTCCACGGACCCATGGGATGGTCTGCCACTGCATAGCCTGCCCGATTGGGATTCCATCCGGTACATCCGGAGGTTATCATATAATATTTATTTCTGTACTTGAACATGGCCGGGCCTTCTCTGGATTCTCCCACAAAATTCCTGGTGAAGTCCACGCCTTCCACTGCTTTGCTGTTGTCCGGCTGCGCCACGTTGGTGTACTCTTCATTCAGCCTGGCAATATGCATTGTCTTATTTCCATCGGAAGAATACATCACATATGCCGTTCCGTCGTCATCTTTAAAGAGGTTCATGTCCCGGACATGGCCGCCTACATCGCCGTCAAATCCATGATCGGCGCCCTCCTGGTAATTCAGTAAATAGCTGCCCAATAATTTATAGGGTCCTGCCGGGCTGTCCGCAATGGCCACGCCTGCCTTCGCTTTGGCGTAATTGCCGCCGCCAGAGGAAAATGGATCCTGGCCGTCCGCATGGAACCAGATCACGTATTTTCCGGTTTTGTCATTGTAAAGCATCTTGGGCCGCTCAATCACGCACCCTTCATCGGAGGATTCCCCCTGCCAGATATCTGTAAAAATCCGTTTCCTATCCTCTTCTGTTTCCAGATCGCCGTAAAGATCAGTAAAATATTTATCAGTTAAAAATTCCTCATAAGTCTTAGCTGTTTTCAGCACAACGCCTTCATCATCCCAATTGTAGAGATCGTCGGAGGAATACATATGGATGCCGGGGCAGGGCCTGTAATCATTGGTCTTGTCTTCTCCGATCCAATACCATTTCTTCTTTCCATTTACCTCAAACTGCTGGATCTGTCCGCCATGGGCCTGGATCAGTTTTCCCTCAGTGTCATACATGGCGTCCCCGTTCACTCCGGTAAAAGAGCTGTAGCTTGTGCTGAGTCCGAAATAGGCCGCCAGCAGCTTCTTTCTCGCTGCTCTCTTCGCCTCATCGCTGCCTTTATCCGCAATTACCTGTTCCCCTTCCGCCATGGCCGTGTCATATTTCTTTTGACTGGTTTCTGAATAACTCTTTCCCTCTGTCATTGTTTTGCAGTAGGAAACCAGCTTCTCCAGCGTATCCGGATAATCCGGGAAAACTGCGGAATCTTTCAGCGTATATAATTTTATCTCCGCAATATTGCAGTTCGCCTTGCTGTCCCCTTCTGGAACGGCATATTTGATGTAGCGATATTCCGGCTTTTTATCATTAAACAAGGTTGCGTATACGCGGGTATAATCGTTGATTGCCGGCGCTTCCGCGATGGTATATAATTTCTCCCATGTTGTGCCGTCGTTGGAACCGTAAAATGACGCGTCAACGCACCTTTTTGCGTATTCCCCGTTGGTTCCGTCGCTTCTCGGGGCGTAGTCAATGACAGCAATTTTCTGTTTATTTCCCAGATCAATCTGTACCCACCCATCGGCCACGCCGTCAAAATAGGTGTCAATCTTTCCGTCCACTACGTTTGCCGCTGCATTGCTGGAATCGTTATTCCATGGGTCGCTTCCAGTTACCATGTCAGTATTCAGTTCCAGTTCTTCCAAATCCCCTTCCAGAGCCGCTCCAAGTTCCATTCCAAGCTTCCGTTCCAGGGCCGCTTCCGCTTCCTGTTCCGCTTTGGCAGCCTCTTCCGCTTTCTCATCCGCCTCTGCTTTGTCCCGATCATAGGTCACATCGGAAATCACATAGGTGGTAATGGAATTTGCCGCCATATTCGCGGTAAACGTATTGTCCTCATTGGGGGTAACCGTCGCCATGGACACGTCTTCCCAGCGTTCTCCGGTACAGGTCCGGTAAGCCTCAATATTCTCATCCATGGACATAAATTTGGTCAGGTCAAATTTCCAGGTCTGATCTGTATCGCTTGTGTTCATTGCCACAATCACAGCCTGATGGCCTTTGGGATCATACGCCGCCAGGGTATTGTCGTTGTCTGAATCAATCAGGGAATATCCCGGACGGATATATCTGGAAAACTGTCCGAAAGCGTCATATTTTTTCGTCAGCACAATTTCCTTGTTGTTGTGATCGCCGATGGCAATGCCCCAGTACCCTTTGTTCTTCATTTCATTCCAGCCAAGAGCTTCCAGATCATCTTTATCCCATTCGTTCTCCGCGTCCACATTCATGTCAACGGCATTCCACAGAATCCAGGCGGAGCTTCTAAGGCCTTTTAAATCCGTCATGATCCTCTGGGCCAGCCCCAGGGCCGCCTTCATTTCTCCGGCATTTTCGCCTCCTGCCGCGTACGCCCCGTCCACTTCGGACATCCACAGGTTCTTGCCTGCAGATTTGGCCAGCTTAGAGAGTTCTGTACGCTTTGAACCGCTGTAGGTGTGGGTGTCAATCCTGCTGATTGTCTCTTTTGCCTGGGCAGTAAGGCTGTTGTAGGAAGTGATCGCCTTGTCAATATCTGTCTCATCGGTGCCGGAAAGTATGATATTTTCAATGGCCGTCTTTGCCGCCCCCGCCTCCATATCTTTTGCCTGGGCTTCCAGTTCTTTTTTCAGCGCGACAATCACTCTGGACTGGGCAGCGCCGGGATCAAAATGGCATCCCTCCTGTTTGTTGCTGTTGGCTCCCCAGTATGCAGTGTCCGGCTCGTTCATAGGCGTCGCGCTCTGGAAATTCACTGTCCCTTCCTGAGCCCAGTGCACAATCACGTCTGCCATATAAGCCGCAAAAGCGTCGTAGGAATCGGAGCGCAGGTTGTTTTTGCTGGAATCCACAGCCCCGGAACTGCACCCGCTGTATGTCATGAAATAGGGCGGAGAATTGGAAAAGGCTTCCGCAATAAAGTCTTCTCCGCTTGCTTCCATCGCTGCCTTTAAAATATTCATCTGATTCGCATCCGCGTTCCAGTCATAGTTCCACGCATAGCCGCAGTCACCGTCGGCTCTGGCAAAATTTTCCTCATAATAGGAAATGTCATGGGCCGAAAGGTCTATCTTCGTTACGTCCGTGCAGTAGCCTGGAACCACGGAATCGGAACGCTGAATATGAGGCGCGTGGGCAAATTCGTCGTCTGCAGGAACCGTTCTGTCTTTGGGACGGACTAGCATTTTTACGAAATCCATTGCCCAAGACTCCTGTCCTCCCAGGCTTTGCGCTGCGTTTCCACCGATAGCAATTGTATTATTCCCTTCCTTCAAAGCAACTTCCGGGAAAGTTACCAAAAACAAATTTGCGTTATCTTTTGAAGCAATCAGGTTCTTATTAATTGTTTCGGCGCTTACTACCTGATCTGTACTTTTATCCCCATTAATCCTAATTGCCGCCGCCCGTTTATTTTCTCCATCCAGGGTCCACAACATTTTTATAGTGTAGATTCCTGTCTCTGTCACATTTACAGTATAAACAAGATTATCTCCATCTCCTTTTGTCGCTCCAAGTTCATTGATCCATCCTATGGATTGAATGGAATTATTTTCAATATTATCACCCTGCGTAATTCCAAAATCCGAATCGGAAACAGTGTAAGCTGCGCCATTCAGCTTGTTTACTGTGCTTATTTCACCTTTTCCTTCATAAGCAGGTTTATTTGCGCCTTCCAGCCCATAAATCTTAATCCCAGAATCCACCACATGATCGCCGCCGCCCACATTATAGCGCCCAATATTCATATCCAGGCCTTCATCACTGAAAAAAACTCTTGCGGCTTCCTGGGTCAGCGTCTCATCATATCCCAGGCGGTTTGCCCACCAGCACAGGGACGTTCCCCAGCCTTCAAATTCACCGAATCCGTCTCCGTCCGTGTCGTTAAAGGGCGAAGCGTCGGCAGGATTCAGTTTGACATTCACGTCTGCATCCGCCTCTTTTCCAGACGCCCGGACCTTAACAGGTCCGCCAGCGGGCAAAGCTGTCAGAAAAAGAGCCGCCGCGGTAACTAAGCTGATACTTTTTTTCCATCCTCTCATTTTCCTCTTCTCCTTTTCATTTTTTTAGCCCATGCTTCTTTTCCATATATTTCCTCCCTTGTAAATGAAAAATATTCTATAGAAGCATTTAACTATATTAGTATTTTAAGAGGTTTAGTAAAATTTATCAACTAGTTTTAGTAAATTTCTCGTCAAAATAACGAATTTCAGCATTATAAATAAATTAAAAACGAAAAGTTTTTAATTTTCAAAGTATTTTTTGTGCAATTTTTTCAATTTTTTGTTCCATTGACTATTTTGGGAAAATAAAAAAGAGCTATTTCGATTGTCAATACTAAATTTACTTTATTATTTTAGTAAATTTTTAGTATTCTATCGAATAGCTCTCAGTTATTTTGGAACAATTCCTTATTCACCTATATCACTGCGCACAGGCGCAGATCTCTCTTTAAATAATCGTCAAAATTCCAATCGATTTCAGCAGCAGAATAACCAGAAGCGCAGGCGCAATAAACCGCACCATAACAATATAAAGCTGCTTCCTTCCGAATCTGCACCCGGTCTTTTCCACTTCATCAATAATCGTCTTAGGCGTTACCACCCATCCGATCAGGATACAGGTTCCGATTGCCACCAGAGGCATCAGGCAGTTATTGCTGATATAATCCATGATATCCAACACCTGGGCATGGGCCCCGTTGGGCAGCACAATATCAAAATACAGCTTGTTATAGCCAAGGCATACCAGCACGCCTCCTGCCAGCGCAATCACAGTTTCTAAAATGGTCGCTTTGGTTCTGGACATATGGAACTGATCCATAAAGCTGGACACCACCGCTTCCATCACTGATACTGCGCTTGTCAAAGCCGCAAACAATACCATGGCAAAAAACAGCGCTCCAATCAGATTACCAATCCTGCCCATGGAAGAAAATACTTTGGGCAGCGACACAAACATCAGGCTGGGACCGGAGGCCTCCATTCCCTCTCTTCCCATAAAGGTATACACCGCCGGAATAATCATAACGCCTGCCAGAAACGCCACCGCCGTGTCAAAGATTTCTATCTGATTGATGGATTTTACCAGATTGGCGTCATCCTTCACATAAGAGCCGTAGGCTATCATAATTCCCATGGCCACGCTGAGACTGAAAAACAGCTGTCCCATAGCGTCTAAGAGAACTGTAAAAAATCCTTTTACCGTCAGGCCTTTAAAGCTTGGAATCACATAAATCCAGAAACCTTCCAATCCAGTTCTGGTAACCCCTGATTCATCCGTGGCATGAATGGTCAGGGAAAAAGCGGCAATTCCAACTACCATCAGAAGCAGCAGCGGCATCAGAACCTTTGAAAAAGACTCAATTCCATGGTTTACGCCCCGGAATATAATCACCGCCACCACCAGCAGGAAAATAATCATAAATACCAGCGGCTCCGTGGTTCCTGTAATATAACCTGTAAAATATCCGTCAGCCGCCGCGCTGCTGCCCTGGCCGGTCAGATAGGCCAATAAATACTTCACTACCCAGCCGCCGATTACGCTGTAATAAGGCATGATAATCACCGGGACAAGACAAGCCAGAATACCCAGAAATCCCCACTTTTCCTTCAGCTTTCCATAAGCCGTCAAGGGGCTCTGTTTCGTCTTCCTGCCTATGGCGATCTCTGTGGTAAGCAGCGTAAATCCAAAGGTCAGAGCCAGAATCAGGTAAATAACCAGAAACAGCCCTCCGCCGTCTTTTGCCGCCAGATACGGAAACCGCCAGATGTTCCCCAATCCTACCGCGCTTCCCGCAGCCGCTAGGACAAAACCAATTGATCCTGAAAATGAATGTCTGTTTTTTTCTTTTTCCATCTCTCCTTCTGAGAGCCGGAGCAGGTTTAAAAAACGCTTTCACGCAGATAATAAAAATAATTTTCAAACACGCTCCAGTCCCCCTCCCTTCCTGTAAAAATTTAATAAACTGTTCCCATTATACTATAGGTGAGCCATATTTCAAACCTTTTCTTGAAAATTTTGCAAGAAGACCGTAACACTTCTTGACATTCTGGCAGAAAACGGGTAAAGTAAATTCATACTTTAAATTACTCGCTGAAAACAAAGGGGGAATTTTCTTGTACATTCAACGGCATTTAGAAGCGCAAATCAAAGAAGCTTCCAAATTTTATCCTGTAGTCATGGCATGCGGCCAGCGGCAGGTAGGGAAATCCACAATGCTGAACCATATAAGAGAAAAAGAACGCCGCTATGTTACGTTGGACGACGGAAACGCCAGAAGACTGGCTGAGAAAGATCCAGCGCTTTTCTTTGAAACTTACGGCTCCCCGCTTCTGATCGATGAATTTCAGCGTGTACCGTCACTCCTTCTGGAGATGAAACGAATCGTTGACCAAAAATCGCTGTCAGGGGAAGACAACAGCGGAATGTACTGGCTTACCGGTTCCCAGAAATTCCACATGATGAAAAATGTATCCGACTCTCTGGCCGGCAGAATTGCCGTATTTGATATGTCCAGCCTGTCCGCGGCGGAACTGGACGGCAGGAAACCCTGTCATTTTCATCCATCCATGGAACATCTCCGAGAGAGAATGCAGCATTGCCAGCCAAAAAACATCCACGAAATTTATCAGCGGATATGGAAAGGCGGCATGCCCAAACTGGCTTCCGGGAATCTGGACCGGGAGCGTTACTATATGGATTATGTCAATACCTACTTAGAGCGTGATATCAAAGACCTGGCGTCTGTGGGAAAACTGGGTGAATTCTACGATTTCCTGGTATTTCTGGCGGCCAGAACCTCTATGGAACTGAAATACAGCGAAATCGCAAATGCCATCGGCATATCCTCCCCTACGGCGAAAGAATGGCTATCCATATTAGAACGCTCAGGAATCATTTTTATCCTGCGCCCTTACTCCAGCAATCTTACCAGCCGGCTGGTGAAGACGCCGAAGCTGTATTTCCTGGATACCGGCCTTGCCGCATATCTTTGCAGATGGCCCGATGCGCAGACACTGGAATACGGAGCCATGGACGGAGCGTTTTTTGAAACCTACGCGGTCAGCGAAATTGTAAAAAGCTATTACAACGCCGGGAAAAGACCTGACTTCTATTATTACCGGGATGTGGACGGAAAAGAAGTGGATTTGCTGTTTCCAATCGGCGATAAGCTGTATCCTTTCGAAATCAAAAAAGCAAAAGCCCCCAACCACGCTGACAAGAATTTTTCCGTGCTGGGCAAATTAAAAATGGACGTTCAGCCAGGAGTCATTCTGTGCATGGCAGATGAAATGCTGCCTTACAGCCGTGACGCGTGGTATTTTCCTGTATGGGGAATCTGAATTTAAGCACAACCTCTTTACAAAATGCAAGGGAACTGCCGGGAAACGGAATTTTCCCACAGCAGATACTGTTGTAATATTGAAAAATCGCAATATCTGCTGCGGAGAATCATTTATTTCCCGGCAGTTCCCTGTTTATACCCATGAGCCGAATGCTTTATCAACAAGCCGCCGCATTCTTAAGATAAATGGCAAATCATTTGGCCAATAAGTATGCTCACGGGTATAATCCCATAAACTCTAATTGTTTTTATTTTTTTTACGCTTTTTTAAAGTTTTTGCTGGCACTGTACTGAACCTGGTAACCCGTTGCTTTGGCATCTCTTTTCCAGCTTACAGACAGTTTTTTCCCTTTCAAGGCCTTCACAGATTTCAGTGTTTGCTTTTATCTCCTTCTGACAGCAGCAGAAGGAGGAATCATGAGTAAATATATACCTGGCAGCCAAAAGCATCT
Source organism: uncultured Lachnospiraceae bacterium (assembly GCA_910584585.1). Classification (GTDB taxonomy): domain Bacteria; phylum Bacillota; class Clostridia; order Lachnospirales; family Lachnospiraceae; genus Petralouisia. The sequence continues at coordinate 70,207 of CAJUBP010000013.1, forward strand.
TACTCTCGAAGATTGCGTTTACATTGAAAATGAATGAAACAACGGTACATCCATTGCTTACAAATCAAGAATTTTCCATTTCCAATTGAATCCATGCCATGATTCAGTTATAATAAGTGTGTGTAATTGAAAAGAAAGTAGGATGCGATTTTCCGAGATACCCTCTAGTCTTACGAAAGAGGGTGATGTCCTATGAGCGTGATGGAAGTTCTTACATTATTGCTTGTTTTATTTGCGGCTCTGTCTTACATAGACAATCATAAAAAGAAATAGCATCCCGCCCTGAGAAAGTTGGATGCTATTCTTATAGTTATTCTTCACTGAGGGCAATCGGAGATTCGATTCCGATCACTTCTAAGTAGATTATACACCAGGGCTGCTTGCTTTGCAAGTGGCTCTTTTTCATGAACTTTTTACCTAAAATGAATTTTTCAAATGTGACCGGCGGAATTTACTTTTTCAAGTTAGCAATTCTTCTGCGCAATACCTCTATAGTTTATGATAAATCGGCACCATCTCATCATACGTGTTAAAATAGCGAAACCCCAGGCTTTTCAGCAGCTGCTTTCCTTCCTCAATAAAGGCCCCCAACTGCCCCGGCTGATGGCTGTCGCTGCCCACCGTGATAATTTCTCCGCCCAACTCCCGATACAATTTCAAGATTTCCACAGCCGGGGTGGTATCTTTCAGCCCGTAGCGGCGGTAGGAAGTGTTCAGCTCCAGCCCTTTTCCGTCACGGATTGCCGTTTTCAAAATTTCAGAAATGATCGGCTTTACCTGTTCCAATGGATACAGCCCTTTCCGATCATAGCGGGAAATAAGATCCAGATGCCCCAGCACACTGTAGTCCTTATACTCCCTGACCACATGCAAAAGCTCCTGATAATACCGCTCATTGTACTCCTTCTGGCTCCTTCCCTCCTGAAATTCCTGAGTCCAGAACTCTTTGTCTTCTACCTGATGCACCGATAAAATAATAAAATCCAGAAGATTTCTGTCAAAGGGATCGGAATACAGCAGCTTCTCAAACTGCCGGACGGTATGGCTCTGCATCCCGAATTCCAGTCCCATTCTGATATCAATCCGCGATCCGTACACGAGACGCAGCTCTTTTATTCTAGCTGCGTAGGCGGGATAATCCACATTTAAATACTGCTTATTTTTCTGTTCCTCTGCAGAAAGCAGCGGACTTCTGTCTTTCTTCACACCGTAATCCACATGATCTGTAAAACAAATTTCATCCATCCGCATCGCTATGGCGTCCTCAATCACTTCCTGTATAGGGTACACAGAATCATTGCTGAATTCTGTATGCACATGATAATCTGCAAACATTGTTTTCTCCTATTCTGACTAAAAGTTTTACTCAAACTCAATATCCTCATTGACCTTTTTATTGATATCAATTCTTGCCTGAACGTCAATTTTATTGACTAACCAGCCATTCAGGGTACAATTTCGAATAAATTCATCAATTCTATTGACGCCGTTGATTTCTTTTAAGGTAACGACAACGCCAAAGCGAATCCCCATTCCATCTTTAGGGTCTAAGCGGTTATTTGTTTTAATCTCCATTCCCCAATTTTTATTGTCATAAGATTTCTTAGGCCTCATTTTGTTTTTGGGCCTTTCTGCAATATATTTTACATTATCCCATTTTCTAAATCTCTCTCTTGCTTCCCCCTCCAAAAGAAAATATTTTTCATTCTCTAATATTACATCCTGATTTTGTTTATCGCCTTTGATATCCTCTATCTTCCCTTTATTATTGATTCTGCCAAAATGTAAATTAAGTTCCGCATTTGTATAATCAACGCCTTGCGTCCTGTCACACATAGGGAAATAGCACATTGTCGCCCTTGCAATATAAGGGTACTTGCCATCCTTGATTGGAACTGGGAAATAATAATTATACGTATTCCATTTTTCACTTACATCATATACCAGAAATTTAATTTCATCATCTTTTGTATGAACAATATCATCTATTTTAATAGGCACTATACCATGTCCATAGAAAGCAACCTCTTCTGGCGTCGGCTTTTCCTTCCAATCTCTTGCAGCATCAATAAGCATCGCTTTCGCGACTTCTCTATTCAATCCCAAAACATCAATCAAGTAAGACAATTTCCGGGCAATCCAAGGAGCCGCAAATGAAGTGCCGGCAACGTTTGCTTCCCCTAAGGGTTCACAAACCTTAATATATTTTTCTTCACTTCCGCCATAATAACTAACGTCTGGTTTTGCAAAAAAGGATAATACCAATCCTCTTCTTGCATACTTCGTTGACAACCCCTTCCTGGTCACTGCATTCACAACCATACTGTTTATTGAGTCAGCAGGCGAACCAATTTTCTCAATATCAGCGCTAGGCTTATTCGTCCCTGCAACAACAAAAATAACATCATTTTCATATTGGATTTTATCTAATATAGCAGCCTCTGCAGAAATAAAATTGTCATTAACTTCTTGATTACTTCCGAGCGAAATATTCCAAACCTTTATATCTTTATTATTTGCAATAATCTCTTTTATTTGTTTTGTAATAGTAAAAGAAGAAAATTTTGAGCCTGTCGCAACGCCAAAATGGCGTACCCGAAACCTGCCGCACCCGTCATCAAGCCAGGGATTTAATCTTGCGCCATCTACAATAATAGAATCCACCGCCGTACCATGACGATAATCATCTGAATTTTTCGGAAGATTATCGTCAACCATATCATGATACTCTACCCATTCACCAAAATAGACGCGCTTATCAAATAACGTATCAATCACTCCAACCGTTGGCTCAATCGTTGGAGAAGGCATATACAGAGTTCCCTGCCGATATTCCTGAATAAAGTCTTCTGGAGATAATTCTGATAAATCCTCTGTTGCCATAGAAACAAGATATGGCGCTTTTTCAAATAAGACCTGTAATTGATTTTCATCTAAAAACACGGTCTGATTATCCAATATCCTGCTTTTTAAAATGTCAATTCCAATACTTTTGAATAACATTTTTGTATCTGTACGGGTATTATACAACGTTATGATGCTTTGTTTTAATTGGCGCTCCGCCATTTCCACCTCAAAATCTTCAATGTACGAAACATCCGCGACTACCTGTTTAAACGCAGACTTTGCTATTAAAAATCGCGAAAATGGTATTTTATCTATTGTTTTTGTATCATCAAAAGCAGCCTTATCTATTCCATTTTGAAACTTTGCTTCTATAACATCACTTGCTTTTAAAAGCAGTTCTATACTTTCATCCAAATCTTCCATATCCAGAAAGTAGGTGATAATATGTTTCGTATTTTCTTTATTAAATTTAGCGCCCACAATGGCATCATTGGAATCTTTTCCCCGAAACAATCCTGCAATCCGATTACTCTTTGCAACTATCTTATTATAATGTACGCTAATCAGTATCCCATCAAAAGGCCTTCTTTCTTGCTTCCAAAATTCTTTGATTTGCCCTATTTTTTCTGCCAACCGAAGCAGCCGTTCTTTTGTTACCAATTCTTTACTGTTTATGGACGCCCCTCCGCCGCTGCCGGTCCTTGAAGCTTGAACAAACCGCTTTCCCCTTAATTCCAACACATTATTCATCTGTTTCTTCCCCCTTATTTAATTTTCTGGATACAGCGCTTTTGGAGGCTCCTTTGAGTTTTTCTATTTCCCTGACCGTAAACCCCTGGGCATGAAGCTGTTCGATATCCGTTTCTTCTAAATTACTTATCAAATAATTGTAAAGCCTTCTCAAATAATCATATTCTATATTAGCATCACTGAATGCCAGAGAGGTTTTTATCACATTTTTCAATTCCCCCGGATAAGGCAAATCAGGCGATACACGCAATATTTTTTTAAATAACCTGGTATCTTTCGGAACGCCTTTAAAATTTTTGATAAATGATACAAAATAGTACTCCGCGACCTCCAATAAATCTTCTTTGTTATATCTATTAAAATTAATCACTGCGTCAAAACGCCGAATTAGTGCCTTATCAAAATTGGAATACAAATTTGTCGTGGCAATAATTACGATTTCCTTGTTCAAATCAGTTAACCGATCAAGCTCTCTTAAAATAGCCGAAGTAACCCGCCCCATTTCCCGCACATCATTCCTGTTCACTCTATCCAAAGCAATCACATCTATTTCATCGAACAAAACAACAATTTTATTCGAATATGGAATCATATTTATCTCAGCAAAAACACTGGCTATATTTTTATTCGTCTGGCCTAGCTTACTGTCAATTAAATGCTCAAAATCAACACAATATAACGTTCTGCCAAGCAGCCTTGCGATATGTTTGGCAGCTTCTGTTTTTCCACTGCCCGGCAGTCCTTCAAGCAAAAATTTATTTATTCCGATATTATGGTTCACTGCATTGATAATACCTTTAATATCATTCGATATTACTGCCGGCAAATTCAATGGCTGCATTTCTCTGATATCTATCTGTTTTAAAAATTCACTCTCAAAATCACTGGCCTGCGGAACATACAGGTTGGATTCCGCTATTAACCCCATGATATATTCCGCCAGCTGATAATCGCCAATAGCATCAAAATATTTTGCTATGCTTACTGCCTCATTTCTAAATGCATTCTCATTCTTTTCAACATGATATTTTATCAAGTTTAATACATTTTGCTTTTTCACAAGAGCGCACCTCCAGTTACCTTTTTTTCATTATATCATATATCGGGACAAAATAATACTGCTTTGGGACAAAAAATAAATTTTTATACCCTCTGGACAATAAAAGCCGCCTGCAAGGGAAAAATATATAATTTTGACTTTGCAATACCCCTTTCCTATTTTCATGGATATTTGAACAATGCAGGGTATTTATTACTCCGGCGGTTAAATATCGACGTTTTTACTTGCCTAAATTTCCATCTGCTGCGTTGTCATCCGTTGACGTAGCCCCGCTACGCCGCCTTCTTCCGCCTTGCAGATGAAAATTTATTCTGCGTAAAATTCGTCGATATTTAACCGCCGGAGTAATAAAATAAACACCCTGCATTTACTATTATCGTATAGTCAAACAGCTGTCCCACCCAGGTCGTTAGTGTTCCTGCTTATTTCAGCAAAATCTGGGAAACAGTAACACAATCTTTAAATATCCGGACAATTTTCCAGGAAATACGCTTCCGCCTCTTGACTCCATAACCCGTTATGTCTTTCCACAATTTCCTTCAACACTGCTTCCATAGCGCCTGAACCTGAAAATTCCTGCACGTCCGTAATCGGATAATTTTTCTGGGAATAGACGATTTTCTTACCGCCGGGAAGCTCTGGAATCTTAAGGATAGATTCACACACATCATTCAGCCCCATCACATGGGTAGCGATTTTGGCTAAATTCACCGTTTTTTGTTCAATGCATGCAATGGCGTCTTTCATATCCTGGGTGTTGCTGCCGCTGGTGCCCACAAAATGGGTGGCGTTGTAATGAAGATTATAAAAATTTATTCTGGCGGAAAAACCGGAATCCGCCGGCCCTGCAAAGAAATTCAGGCAGCCGTCCCCAGCCAGCAAGGCTTCCGCCTTTGTCACCATATCCTCCTGGGCCGCCATAAGGAAAATATCGTCAAATCCTTTCTTTCCCGGGGTAAGAGATTTTAGTTCTTCTACAAAATCACTTCCCTTGGGCGTGAGCGCATAATGAAGCTCTACGCCATGCTCCCTGGCTTCCTCCACCGAATAAAGTTTTTTGCTTCTCTCAAGCTTTTCTGGCGTACTCCCTGTCACCACCAGCACAGAAGGCTTCCGCTCCCCATGGACAGCATAGTCAATGGCGAGGGAACCCATGGGCCCGGTCCCGCCCAAAATTGCCATGGCCCCATGCTCCTTAATGCCCATGGCGTGGTCATAACCATTCCGGTCCCGGAGATGGAAATTCGCCTTAAATCCCGCAATGACACAGGACAAAGGCTCTACCAACGCGCCTTCAAAAAAACTATCCCCTTTGTAAGGAAGTAGGCAGCCCTTTTCCATTGCTTCATTCATAAAAATTACTTTTGTCGCTTCTCCGCCCACGTAGGGAAAAGAATATCCCAGAGAAAAGGTATCCGCCCGGCCCAAATTGGGCTGTGCCACAAATTTGTCCCCAGGCTGATAGAGATGCTGCCACTTTTTCCCTACCGCTTCAATGATTCCGCAAAATTCGTGGCCCATAATCACAGGGTTCTGCGCCAGGTCATCCGGCAGTTTTTTATGCTTCGCCCCCTGGTTCGCCACTTTATAAGTTGACATGCACAGGCTGTCTGTGACAATCCTTGCCTGTATCTCGTCCTCCCCCATAGCCGGAAGCTCAAATTCTTCCAGCCTTAAATCCTTTACTCCATAAATCCTTACCGCTTTTGTTTTCAAAAGAACCACCCTTCCTTTCCATAAGATAATTTTTAAGACACGCTCTAATACAAAAATTCCCTGACATTTTCTTCTGTAACTTTCTGATAGGGCAGGTAAATATATTTTTCATTCTCAAATTCCAGTTCCTCCATGCCGCTTCCGGTCACTGCCGCTACTGCCAGCTTCCCGATAGCCCGGGCCTGCCCTTCTTTGTCGTTATAAACAGTAGCGGCCACCTTTCCGTCAATGACAGCTTCTAGTCCGGCTTGTGTCCCGTCAATGCCGAAAAATACAGGCAGCGCCGCCTCTGTATAATTTAATTTTTCATAGGCGTCAATGGCCCCCAACGCCATGGCGTCATTATTGGCCAGCACCATTTCAATCTGATTGGGATATTGGCCGATCAGCTGCTGCATTCTGTTCTGCGCCTGTGCCCGATCCCAGTTCGCAATCCCGGAGCCCAGTTTTTCCAGAACGACGCCTTTGCTTTTCAAAGTATCCGCAGCGCTTTCTGTGCGGATAATGGCGTCCTGATGCCCCGGCTCTCCCTCCAGCACCACATATTGGATTTTGCCATCCCGGTTCCGATCGGCCTGCCCATCCTTCGCAATTGCCTCCGCAGCCAGTTCTCCCTGCATTTCTCCAGACTGCTGTGCCTTCGCTCCTACATAGTAAAGTTTTTCCCACTGCATCATGTCTTCCGCCACCGGTTCCCGGTTAAAAAAGATAATCGGCACATCATTTTCCCTGGCAAGATCTATGATTTCCGAAGGGTCTGCCCGATCCACCAGATTGACGCAGAGCACATTGCAATTCATATCAATCAATTCCTGAACCTGATCATCCTGGGCACGCTGAGAGCCTGCGGCGTCCCTTACCATTACAGTAATCTCAACGCCGCTGTGCTCCAGTTCTTCAAACTGCTGTTTTAAGCAGGAAACCAGTTCTCCCAGAAAAATATCGCTCTGATTATAACAGGCCACCCCCACCTGAATTTTTTCCGGATCTGCCTGCCGCTGCCTGCCGCAGCCGCCAAAAATCAACAGAAACACACCGCAAAGCATCACTGCGATTAAACACTTTTTTACTTTCATAATAACCTCCAGCATGCTCAGCCTGCCGTATGACAGGCCGCATGGCCATCCTGCTATGGAAGCCGAAGACTTTCCTAATAACCCCATCCACATTCTCTAAAAGTTATTTCTTGACAGTTCCTTACTGGCTCAGCGTAAACAGAAGTTCCTGATTTTTTTCCGAAAACAAATTCTCCCTGCGCAGCACAATGCAGGAAACCGTCTGCCCCTGCGTCTGGTAAAAAGAATGCTCCAGTTTCTCCGCAAGTTCCGTCAGGCTCTGATATCCCATATGAAATCCATCGGGGACAATCAAACACTGCACCATATCTGTATCCAGATAGTAGGCGGCCTCTGTGGAATTCCCAATGCCGTATACCAGCGCGCCGTGCAGATCATTGGCGGCGGAAGCCTTCCCGGCCGCCACCAGGCTTCTATCGTCCAGCGCAGCTACAAAATCCACTTTGGGAAGAGATTTCAGTGAGTCTTCCCCTTCCTCTGTAAAAGAACCAGACTCAGACCAGCGCACTGCAGCCCCTCTGCGTTCCAGCGTCTCTCGCAGGCCCTGCGCCCGTTCAGCCGAAGACGCGGAATCCTCATCTTCCGAAAGAATTCCAAAGACTTTCCCTTCCATGTTTCCGCCGTAATCCCTGCACACTTCTTCAGCCAACGATTCCCCGGCCTTATAATTATCCGGCCCTGTCACTGGAAGCGCCGAATTCCCATCTTCCGTGACGGCCCCGCACAGAGCCAGCATAACAGGAATCTTCTTCTCCATTTTCTTTAGCAGTTCTTCTGTTTCCTTTCCCGGAACCGGCTGTACGATCACAGCGTCCGCCCCGCCGCTGATTTCCGTTTCCAGCAGTTCCCTTTCCTCCTCCACAGTCAGAATATCCCCTGTGCTGACTATGGACAGTTCAATGTCCCGATCTTGCGCCGCCATCTTAAGGCCATACCGAAAGGAAGCCCACTGGCTGCTGTCAGAATTCTGGATGATCACGGCAACTTTATAACGGCTTTCCCCGTTCCTCTCCCAGTACATGCGGACCACCAGCCCAATCAGCATCACCGCCAGGACAGATTCCACTAAAATAAAAACTTTCCTGTTATCTTTCATCGCACGATTCCTCTTTGCCTGACAGACTTTTCAGAAACCCTTTCGCTTATCTTCATAAACCCAATTCCTCTTTGCCCAGCAAATGCCCTTTCTCCAGAATTTTTCTGTTTTCCTCGGTAAAAGCCACCGCCGGAATGCGGATGGAAACTTCCGTCCCCTCGTCCAACTCACTGACCACTTTAAGTCCATATTCCTTTCCAAACAATATCTGGATACGCTTATTGACATTGACAAGGCCGACTCCTGATCCGTGCTGCCGTTTCCGGCTGCCGCTCGGCTGGCTTCCCCCACTTCCGACCGGCTGGTTTCCTTCCCTTTCGCTCGGCTGGCTTCCTCCACTGTTACCTGTCTGGCTTTCCCTACTTCCGACCGGCTGGCTTCCTCCACTTCCGACCGGCTGGCTTCCTCCACTTCCGCCTGGCTGGCTTCCTCCACTTCCGACCGGCTGGCTTCCTCCACTTCCGCCTGGCTGGC
>CAJUBP010000013.1:79325-102685 GCA_910584585.1 uncultured Lachnospiraceae bacterium
TTCCCTCAGCTGCCGCGCTGGCTGGCTCATGCTCCGATTTTCGGCTGCTGTCTGTCAGCAGCAGGTCTGCCGTCTCCCTGGTCATTCCCATGCCATTGTCTGAGACCGACAGAATCACAATCCCATCGGCAATCCTTCCGGTTACCCGAATCTCTCCGGTATCCTCCATGCCGGCCATCCCGTAATTGATGGCATTTTCCAGAATGGGCTGCAAAATCAATTTTACCGTGCAATAGGAGTAAATGTTTGGATCTATGTCAAATTCTACAGAAAAAGCGTTTTTATAACGGACTTTCTGAATATTCATATAACTTTTCGCATGCTGCAGCTCATCTTTTACTGTGATAATTGTGCGCCCTTTGGAAAGGCTGACGCGAAACAGCCGGGCCAGTTCCGAGATCATAAAGGAAGCTTCCTCATTCCGCTCATCCTCCACCATCCAGATGATGGAATCCAGCGTATTATACAGAAAATGAGGATTAATCTGGCTCTGCAAAGCATCCAGCTCACTTTTCCTGCGTTCATTCTGCTCTAAGACAATCTCTTTCATCAGCTTGTCAATCTGTTCATAAGAAGTCTGGACAGAGTATCCCAGATGCCTGATTTCCTGGGAACCCCCGATATAGATTTCCGGCTTGTCCCCTGCCTCATACCCGGCCACCGAATCATTCAGCTTTAAGATCGGGCTGGAAATCCTCACCGACACCACCCGGTTGACAAATGCCAGCATCATTGCCATAAAAAGCATAAAAATAGCAAAAAAATGCCGGATATTAAACATCCCATAGGTAAAAGCAGAATAAGGAATCACCCCCACCAGCTTCCATCCCGTATAACTGATGGTATTAACAATCACTTTCCGGCGTTCTCCTTCCAAATACTCATCGTACACGCCGTCTTTGCGTCCTGCGGCCTGCAGGCTGTTTTCACTGCCAATCCCATTGCTGATCTGAATCTGGCGGGTATGGTAAATAATCTGCCCGTTGCTGTCGCACAGGTAAAAATACTGTCCGTTTCCAGCCCCATTGATCTGTTTCATCATCCGCTCAATGCCGGAATAGTCCATATCCACCAAAAGCACGCCCCGACGGGGAACTCCATGATCTGTCAGCTCCACTACCCGGCTTAACGAAATCACCCAGTAATACCTGCGGGCCCCGTCATCAAAGAGATTCTGGATATGAGGCGTGGAAAAATGCATATTTTCCACTTCTTCCAGAGCCTTTTCATACCAACCCTGCCTGGTAATATTGGGATCTTCTTTCTGCCGCACCACCGGCTCTGCCGCCAGCAGACTGCCGTATTCATTGTATACGGCAATGCTGCGCAAATTCTCCCGGTTGGCCGCGTACAAAAGATTCATCCCCTGCTGAATCTCCTGATTCTCTCTGGAAAGGTCATTTTCCTTAATCACATTATAATAAATGGAATCCGACACTCTCCGCATGCCAACCAGATAATCCTCCAGGTTTTCCCCCGCCTGCCCAATCAGCTTCTGGGTGCCGGAAATAAGTTCCTGCCGGGCTGAAGCGGTAAAACTAAGATACATTACAATTCCCAAAATCAGCAGAATCGAAAAAGATATCACAGAAAACACAATCATAATGGTAGACTGGATTCCCAGCAGCTCCGTTTTTCTCAAGAATTTGAAACGCTTATTCCTCACTCTTCGCATGCTCCGTTCTATATTTTGACGGGGAGGCCCCAAACCGCTTTTTAAATACATAGCTGAAATAATTCGGATCGGAATACCCCACCTGATTGGCGATCATATAACTTTTCTCACTGGTTTCAATGAGCAGGCGGGCTGCGCGATCCAAGCGGTAATCCGTCAGATACCCGATAAATGAATTGCCTGTCTCTTTTTTGAACACCGTCGAAAAATAGGAATTGGACACCCCCAGGGACGCGCAGATAACATCCAGAGAAAGGTTTGCGTCCGCATAATGATTCTGTACATATTCCATAGCCCTTGTCACCAGGGATTCCGTAGAACTGCTCCTCACACGGATCAACTGCTCCCGGAAAGAAAAACTGATTTCCAACAGCCAGTTTTTCAACGCCTCCGGATCCATATCCAGCAGACTGCCATACAGGCTGCCCATATCCTCAGTTTCCTCCCCCATTGCAATGCCGTTATTGGCAGAAAACCGCAGCAGCATGCTCAGCAGTTCCATCCGTTCCATGTAATGCTGCTGCAGAGGTTTCTCCGTAAATGAGGTACGCAAAAAATACCGGTTTACCGCCTCTGTAATCTCTTCTTTGGATCCCACCCGTATCATCCGAAACAAATCTGACAGCTCCGTCTCACTGGAAGCAACGGACCGATCCATTTTCTGAGGAACGATTTCCCTGATATTGATGGCTCTGGACGCGCCGTAAACTGCCCGGTAGGAAACCGCCTCCCTCGCGCTGCTGTAAGACCGGGGCAGTTCCAGAATATTTTCGCATATCTGGCCAATCCCAACTGTAACGACAGCTCCCAGCATTCTTTCAGCGTATCTGCATAATCGATCGCATTCATCCGTCAATTCCCAAATTTCATTTTCACTTCCAAGCTGCAGAATAAACACGGTATTTCCAAGATACGCAAAGCTTTTTGCCTGCCACTTTTTTCCCAGCCGCTCCTTTGCGTGTTCCCGGACAGAGGGAGCCAGCAGAAGAGGATCAATGGTTCCGGCTTCCTGGCTGGAAGAGATGTGAATGACCAGGCAGCAGAAAAACGGACCTGGAAATTCGATCTGACAATCTGAAAGATATCTGGAAATCTCATCCTCGTGCACTCTTCCTTCAATCAGCCCGGAATAGAAATCCGCCCGCAAAAGGGGCAGGGACTCCAGATAATATTTCTGCAGTGTCTCCACATTGCGCTTCTCGCTGATCTCCTGATCCAGCTTTACTTTTAACTGGGAAAAAACCGATTTCAGCTCCGCAGAACTCACCGGCTTTAAAATATACTCTTCCACCTCAAGGTGAATGGCCTCTTTCGCGTATTCAAACTCGTCAAATCCTGTAAACAGCAGAATTTTTGTGGCCGGAAACTCCGTTTTTACCCGGTTGGACAGTTCCATGCCGTCCATATAGGGCATTTTGATATCAGTCACCAGCACATCCGGCTGATATTCCTCCACCAGCTCCAGAGCTTTTACGCCGTTGCCGGCAGAACCGATGACGGAAAATCCCAGTTCTTCCCAATTAATCTTACGCATAATGACCTGTATCACTTCTTCTTCGTCGTCCGCTAAAAGTACAGTATACATATCCTTATCGTCCCCCATATCCGGCATCGCCGCTTTGGTATCTATTTGACCATATCTGCAAACCAAATGATTTGCTGACAATTCTCATTGCTGAGAGAGACAGCAAATCATTCGGTCCCAAAACTTGCTCTTTCGTACCATTATAACAAAAGCAGCTAAAAAAGTAAATGTTGCTGTTTCAGGCTTTTCATCCGCCTTTTTGACATAATTTACACATTCTCACGGACTTTGCAGCAAATGCAAAGTCCTGGGCTGAACTGTTACATCCGCTTTTCATCAGCAGATACTCAGACCGTGCGGCTCAGCCTGGCAGAGCGCTGCGTCCGCTTTTCCTCTGTCTTTCATCAGTTGATGCTTAAACCTGCACTTGCGTATCCTGCTACTGTATTAACCAAAGTCAGCCCACTGGCCGTGGCTGAAAATACCAGCATCAGACGGGTTTGAGCCGTTACCGGAATATTGAGTCCAGTAAGCGCTCCATTTAACAATGTTCCCACAGATATCACTCCGGAAAGCGACGGCGTCAGGCTAATCAGCGTTCCGGCAATGGGAGAAAATACATTATTCGGCGTCGCAGACTGGTAAATCTGCGCATTTACCGTAATTGTAGAACCTATTAATGAAAGCGCCGCTGTTGTGCTGAAAAATGCACTGAACGAGGTAATGATACCCGCCCGCGGAACCTGAAACGCAAAGTTAGAAAGTGTTCCGCTGGCATTTGTAATATCAATTGTGGATCCCAATACCGTAAGGCCCGGCGCACTGCTTCCAAAACCAATAAAAGCGGGAGTTCCTGCCAGACCTCCGGCAATTGTTGTCAAAGAGATCGGAATTCCTGACGAAAAAGGTATAATTGCTCCCGTGCCGGCTGCACCGGTGGAGCCAGTTGCTCCGGTTGCCCCAGTTGCCCCAGTTGCTCCATCCGCTCCAGTCGCCCCAGTTGCTCCATCCGCTCCGGTCGCTCCAGTCGCTCCAGTCGCCCCGGTCGCTCCATCGGCTCCAGTTGCACCAGTCGCTCCGGTCGCCCCAGTCGCTCCATCGGCTCCAGTTGCCCCATCGGCTCCGGTCGCCCCAGTCGCTCCATCAGCTCCAGTCGCTCCGGTCGCTCCAGTCGCCCCAGTCGGACCTTCATCGCCTGGGCAGCCTTTCGGACCCTGCGGCCCCACCGGACCAGTCACGCCTTGGATTCCCTGCGGACCAGTCACACCCTGGGGCCCCATGGAACCGGTTGGACCAGTTGGGCCAGTCGGACCTGGAATCCCTCTGGGTCCCTGCGGTCCTATATCTCCCTGCGGTCCCGCCGGACCCACAGGACCAATCGGCCCCGCCGGGCCCTGGGGGCCTATATCTCCCTTAGGCCCTTCGCAGCCAGGATCGCCTTTCGGACCTATATCGCCCCGGACACCCTGAATTCCCTGAATTCCCTGGGGGCCGGCATAACCTCTCGGACCGGCATAACCTCTTGGGCCGGTGTTTCCGGCAGGCCCTACCGGACCTGTATTTCCTCTGGGCCCCCTTGCCCCGGGAGCGCCGGGAATTCCCTGTGGTCCTATTGGACCCTGATCTCCCCGGTCGCCTTTCGGGCCTGGACAGCCCGTATCCCCTTTCATTCCCTGGGGTCCCATTGGACCCTGATCCCCTTTCGGCCCCGCAGGACCGCGTTCACAGCAATGGGTATGGCATTGGTTCTGATGGCAGCTGCACAAATTATTCTGATTCATTCCTAACACACCTTTCCTTATTATTTTAAAAAAAAACTTAAAAAGTATCTTTTCTACAAATATTTTATGCAGCTCCGAAACTCTTGTTACTTTTTGTCAAAAACTGCTGGAAACAATCTTTTACAGGCTGTCAAAATACCGTTTGTTATAAAGATAAGCCTGGGAATAGGGCTTACAGATTCCAGCTTTCTCATTATATTCCATCGCCTTTTGTCTGTCCCCCAATCTGTCATAACACACGCACAACTGCAGAAAAGGAACATAATCATAGCAATCCGGCAGAACAAATCCGCCGGAATATTGATCTTTCGGCGTATTCAGCGCAGTTTCATACCAATAGATCGCATTGCGGAAATTCTCTCGTTCCAGAAAATGTTTTCCGATTTCACAACACAGTTCAGCCCTCGGCACATCAAAACTCATGCTGCGCAAAAGTGCGTTCAGCGCCAATTGCTCCTGTCCCATCTGGTAATAACAATTGGCGCAGACAGAACATGCCTCAATTTTATTTTCAACCCATCCTTCCTCTGAGAGCAAAAACTTTTCCAACACATCAGCAGCCTCTTCGTATTGCTTGTGATAATATAGTTCTCTCCCATAATAATATTGCTGCCGCGGTTCCAAGATTTCTCCCTCCGCAATCAACTTTTGATATATCTTCAGATTTCGGTCAGGATCTCCCGTTCCTATTTTTTTATGACAGATCGAAATGTCAGAATACATTACCCGGCCCTTTGGCGGAATTACCTCGTGAACCGCGCCAATCCAACGGTATTGTTCACAGTTTCTAATCCACCTTTCCCGGAAATAAGAAAAGGACGGTTTCCCTTCTTCATCAAACGACGTATGATATTTCATCATTACAATATCTATCTTCGGTGACAGAGACTCTTTTAACTGCAGAAATTTACCTTTTTCCTCCTCTTCCAGGATATCATCGGCATCCATCCACATACAATAATCCATAGATGCTTTGGAAAACGAATAGTTTCTTGCGTCAGAAAAATCATCCTTCCACGGATATGAATAAATGTTCGAAGTATATTCAGAGGCTATTTCCATCGTCCGGTCCGTGGAACCGGTATCCACAATTATAATTTCTTCTACGAGTTCCGCTATGCTGCCGAGACAGCGCGCAAGATGCTTCTCCTCATTTTTAACAATCATGCAAAGGCTAATTGTCGGCATATCATCCCCCCTGTTTCCTATTTAAAATCTTATTGCACATTGATGCATTTCGCACAATAAATTATATGCAGGAAAAATAAATTCGGTTTCAGACAGGCTTTCCATTGAAATAACAGGAATCCCCCGAAGATCAAAAGAAAAACCCCATGAAATGGGGTTTTTCCTACTTTGAACCAAAGAAAGCAAATTCGCCGTCCTCCTATGCTTTTCTCTCATTCCTATCACATTATTTTTTCTGCACATATTTCAGGCAGTCAAGGGTTACTGCTGAAATAATGATAATGCCTTCAAATACAAACTGCAGGTTTGTGTCAATTCCAAGAATCGTAAGGGAATAGGTGAGGGCTGTAAAAATCAGCACGCCCACTACCACGCCGGAAATCTTTCCGATACCTCCGGTAAAGGAAACGCCGCCCACTACGCAGGCTGCAATGGCGTCCATATCCCAGCCCTGCCCGTAAGCCGCGGAACCGGATCCAACCATCCTTGCGCATTCCAACCAGGAACCGAATCCGTACAGAACGCCTGCTAACATAAACGCTCCCATAGTTACCTTGAATACGGAAATACCGGAAACAGACGCAGCTTCCGGATTCCCGCCTACTGCGTACAGGTTCTTGCCGAATGTAGTCTTATTCCAGATAAACCAGATAATGGCAATTGCCGCAACTGCCCAGAGGATAATCGTTGGGAATCCATTTACCTTAGGAATAATCATATTGGGAATCACCGGTTCAATGGCTCCGAAAGACACGCCCTTTGTGGCATAAGTGATGATACCGAAAATCATCAGCATGTTAGCCATCGTCGAAATAAAGGGATGCATCTTGAATTTCGCGGTAAAAAAACCGGCCAGCGATGTAAAACAGGTACACAGGAAAATACATGCCACCAGCGCGAAAACAACACGCACAATTACCGGAAGCCCGGTAAAATCAAAAATATGCCCAAACACTCCGCCGGTGTTAATTCCCTGGTGCATAATAATTGTAGCTGTGGTCATTCCCATGCCGACCATACGTCCGATGGACAAGTCTGTACCGGTCAGCAGAATCAATCCCGCAACTCCAAGGGCAAGGAACATTCGGGGCGAAGCCTGCTGCAGAATGTTCAGAACATTGTTATAGGTAAGCAGCGGCGTATTCTTGACAATGGGCGTAATAATGCACAACGCCACGAAAATCAGCACAATGACAATATACAATCCGTTCTGCAGGAAGAAAGATCTGCGGTTAAAGGTGTATTTGTAATTCTCCCACTTCTGAGCCCTTGCTTCCATAAATGTAAACTTGGACATGCGCAGCATATCAATCAGATGGTATCTGTGGGCAAACGCTGCATGCTTCTTATCTTTCACCTGTTGGAGATCTTTTTCCAGCTCCATCTTAGCCGCAAACAGCCGGTTCTTATGCACATACTTCTCATCTTTAATTTCATTGTGGTCAGAAAGCTTCGAAAGGGCTTCTTTATGCTCTCTTTCCAGCCGGGCCACTTCCTGGGAATATTTCTCTTTTGCCAGCGCTTTTTCCTGTTCACAGCTTTCTTTCACTGGCTGAAAATAATCCTTATCATAATTTGCCTTCAGAAATTCTTCCGCCTGCCCGATTAATTTTGCGACCTGCTCCTTGTTCTTTGCCTCCACTGCCCTGGCCTGTTCCAATTCGGCCTGGTACTTGGCAATCTTGGCGTCTTTTTCTGCCTTTGTATAAATACGATCCCGCTTTACGCTGTCAATCTCATTCTGGATAGAGACAACCTTATTGGTGCCGTCTTCTCTTAAGCTGTCAATTTCCTTCTGAATTGCCCCGACGCGATCATCAATTGGCTTACGCAGCTTCATTTCCTGCTCAGCCGTGAGAATTTTATTATCCATATTCCTTTCGCCTCCCTACAGGTATTTGGCGCTGAGCCTTAAGAGTTCTTCCTGATTCGTGTCTTTTGTATTGACAATCCCGGAAAGATGTCCGTTGGACATTACGCCGATCCGATTGGTAATTCCCAGGATTTCCGGCATCTCAGAGGAAACCACAATAATGGTCTTTCCCTGTTTCGCCATATTGATAATCAGTTCATAAATCTCATATTTTGCGCCTACATCAATTCCTCTTGTGGGTTCATCCATCATAAAAATCTGCGGGCCGCGCTCTAACCATTTCCCGAAAATCACTTTCTGCTGGTTTCCGCCGGAAAGGTTCGCAATCATGTCCTCCGGCCCCATGCACTTCGTATGCATTACCTTAATCTCATTGGCCGTCGCCTTGGTCATCTTCTGCTGATCCAGTGCAATGCCGGACTTGTATTCAGGCAGATTCGCAATGGTGGTATTGAAAATCAGATTGCCTTTGATAAACAGCCCGTTGGCCTTGCGTTCCTCCGTAATCAGGGCAAATCCATGCTCCATGGCCTCTAACGCGCTGTTAAAATTCATCAGGCGGTCTTTAAAATATACCCTTCCTGCCGCTCTGGTACGAATTCCGAAAATAGTTTCCAGAAGCTCCGTCCGCCCGGCTCCTACCAGGCCGTACAGTCCGAAGATTTCTCCCTCTTTTACATCAAAGGTGATATCCTGCAGGTGAGGCTCAAATTTTGTAGACAAGTTCTGGATAGACAAAATCACATCCTTCGGCGTATTGTCCACCGGCGGGAACCGGTTTTCCAGAGAACGTCCTACCATCGCCGCAATCAATTCATTCATATCTGTTTCTTTGGCATCCTTTGTCATAACCAGGTTGCCGTCGCGGAGTACGGATATTTCATCGCAAATCTCAAAAATTTCATCCATTTTATGGGAAATGTAAATCAGAGAAATTCCCTGGGATTTTAACATCCGCATCATCTCAAACAGCTTATCCACTTCCTGCACCGTCAGGGAAGAGGTGGGCTCATCTAATACGATTACTTTTGAATTATAAGAAATTGCCTTTGCAATTTCACACATCTGTCTCTGCGATACTGACATATTGCGCATGGGCTGGGTCAGGTTCACGGTCATTCCCAGCTTCCGAAACAGCTCTGAGGCTTCTTTTTTCATTCTGCCTTCGTCCACGATTCCCATGGAATTCACGGGATAGCGGCCAAGGAACAGATTGTCAATTACATTTCTCTCCAGGCACTGATTCAATTCCTGATGCACCATTGCAATCCCGTTCTCCAATGCATCCTTCGGCCCTGAAAAGCTTACCTCCTTGCCGTCAAGAAAAATATTGCCTTCATCCTTCTGATAAGTTCCGAACAGGCATTTCATCATGGTTGACTTACCTGCGCCGTTTTCCCCCATCAGCCCCATTACCGTACCGCGCTTAATATCCAGATTAATGTGATCCAGTACGCGGTTGCGGCCAAAAGACTTGCTCATGCCCCGTATCGATAAGACGGTATTATCTTTCTTATCTGCCATTTTGTCACTCCTGTATGCGTTATTGATAGTTACAAAACAGAACGTTTCTTTCTGCTTGCTCGCCGCGCGCCCCGTGCGCCGCATAGCGGCATGTTTCCGCTGCACGGGGCTGTGCATAAAAAGCTGCCAGAAAGAATTTTCCTTCCTGGCAGCCCGCTTTCACAGCTAAAAACCTTTACCGGATGAGAAAGCCGAAGCTGTCTCATCATAGATGGCTGCTTACTGGCTAAGCAAAGATGTGTAGGAAGCCGCATTATCTGTCTTCACCATGTTGATTGCAAATGCGTCATACTGGCCTGGATTTCCAAGACGGTTTGTAACGTTGGACTCTGTCTGTCCGTCGCCTCCGATATACTCAACTTCGAGGTTCAGCACATCGTCGTAATTCTGAAGCAATGGCTGATAAGTGGAGCTTAAGAAGTTATCAGAAGCGTTGTAGATATTCAGCCATACTTTCTTTGTTGCATGAGAGCCTTCGTCAAGCTGCTTGGATACCGGCTCATAGATCTTTGTGGAATCTGTGAAATCCTGATAGTTGTCTGCGGTAACCGCTACGTTCAATGCGTAGTAGGAACGCTCTTCTTCTCTGTATACATATACATCATCTGTCAAAACGTTGCCTGCTTCGTCTGCTGTTCCGATTCCTGTATCAATGTCAACGCCGTCTAACGCATTGCGGAGAACTCTTAAGGTCAGATATGCCTGTACGTCTGCATGCTGGCTGATGGTTCCGCCGTATCCTTCTGCGATAGCTGCAACTGCATCGCTGTTTGCGTCATAACCGAAAGTAGGAACTTTGTTATCTTTGGACCATGCATTGAACATGGACATTCCCATACCGTCATTGTTGGACACTACAACGTCAATCTGCTCGCCGAAAGAAGAAGACCAGGTTCCGATTGCGTTGCCTGCGGTAGCTGCATCCCAGGTAGCTCCTGCAGAGTTCTTCATTTCCTGAGAAGCAAGTTCACGTACTACGTATTTCTTGCCGCCCACTTCAATTTCGCCGTCCTGTACCATGGTGGCTGTTCCGTCTGTATTGGTGCCGGCAGGATCGCTGTTGATGTTGCCGTCTTTGTCCACGCCGGTTCCGAGAGCCTTGCGGACGCCTCTGGTACGTGCGATGGAATCATTGTGTCCGATATCGCCGATTGCCAGAACATAGCCGATGGTGCCGTCACCGTTGCGGTCAATCTCATCAATGTGCGCTTCGATATATTCCTTTACCATGGTTCCCTGAAGTTCTGCACCCTGGTTTGCGTCAAACCCTACATAATATGTATTGGGGTTGAAATTCAAAGCTGCTGTGTCCAGTTCACCGGTTGAGCTGTTGGAAGGCTGACGGTTGAACCATACCAGCGGCTTGTCTTTATTTGCCACATCCCCTGTGGATCCCGCGTCTTCAGAACCAGCGTCTTCGCCTGCGTCTGCTGCCGGCTCCTGGGTATCCTCTTGCTTCTCTGTATTATCTTTGTTCGCGTTCGTGTTGCCGCCTCCGCTGTTGCCGCATGCTGTCAGAGAAAGCCCAAGGGCCAATGCCAGAGTTACAGAAACAAATTTCTTCTTCATAATGAATATCTCCTTTCCTCCTGCGCTGTCCGCGCCCTGTTGATATTGACAGTATAGAACATCTTTTCATGAGAAAACATAGAATATTTTTCACTTAACATTGAAAATTCTATGATCCTTATTTCGTCAAAACTAACAATTTTTGTCAGATTATAGGAAATATTCACAGCAATATTACGCAGTCTTATTCATGCCGCAGCGCGTCAGTGAAATTCAGGTTTGCTGCTTTAAGAGGGCAGCAATATTATGCCTTCCTATTCATGCCGCAGCGCGTCAATGGGATTCAGATTTGCTGCTTTATAAGAGGGCAGCAATCCAAAAATAATTCCAATAGCCATGGAAAATACCACTGCCAGAATGGAAGCCGGAACACTGATGGATACCAGTGTGCTGGTGACCCTGGAAATCACTTCTGCAAGCACAATACCCACAATTACGCCAATCAGTCCGCCCAGACTGGTCAATACGGCTGCCTCCGTCAGAAACTGTCCTAGAATCTTGCCTTTTCTGGCTCCGATTGCTTTCTTTAAGCCAATCTCCTGGGTACGCTCTGTGACGGACACCAGCATAATATTCATAACGCCGATGCCGCCCACCAGCAAAGAAATCCCCGCAATCCAAATCAGCATGGTATTGGTGGACTGGCTCAGCTTCTGGATATCTTCCGCCTGTTTCAAAAGATCGGCTGCCTTGTATTTCATGGTATCATCGGAAACATTCAGCCCTGCGTTCAGAATATTCGCGGCGTCTTTTCCCGCAACCGTCATATTATCCACTTTGTCCAGTTTCAAAATCAGAGACTGGGGCTCGTCGTATCCAAACAAGAGAGGCCAGGCCGTATCCGGAACATATACGGCGCCGCTGCTGGACTCCGCATAGGTATAGTATTCCTCTATGGTATTAATCACCGGCTCAAATCTGGAAGACTTGGCAATGATGCCGATGACGATAAAAGGCTCCCTCTGGATTTCAATGGTTTTTCCGATGGGATCGGCTCCCTGAAACAAAGTCTCTGCCGAGCTTTCATCCAGAACCGCCACTTTCCGGAATTTCTTATAGTCGGAATCGGTAAACCCTCTGCCCTGCTTGATAATATAATTGCAGGTATTCAGATAATTCCTGTCAATGCCGCAGACTTTTCCGCCGGACATTCCGGTATTCAGATAATACACCGCATTGTAAGTTTCCCTGGAAGTATACAGGGAAGCATTCTCAATATGATCCAGCCCCAGAATCTGCTGCCTGGTCTCTTCGGTAATGACCGGCACCCCGTCCGGCACTCCGTAATAATCAATCTCGTAAGTATTATCGCCCTGATAAAGCTGCACATTTACGGTATTGTCTCCGGAACCGATCAGGTTTTCCTTAATCTGCTCATTGGTTCCCTTGATGGTGGAAACAATGGCAATTATGGCTGCAATACCGATAATAATGCCCAGCATAGTCAGAAAGGAACGCATCTTGTGCGACCACAGTCCCTGAAGGGACAATCTGATATTCTCTAACATCCGTTTTTCTCCTTCATTTTCAATCCCTTCGGGTTACTCAGCCTCCATTACTTTCACGCCTTCCTTAGCAGTTTTGCCATAGGGAAAAGCAATTCTGTCTTCCATGGTCAGTCCTGATAAAACCTCCACGGCCTGTCCCCAAATGGTCCTTCCGGTCTGGATATACTGTTTTACCAGCACATTGTTCTCGTCCGCTTTCAGCACATATTTCTTGCCGTCTTCCTCCCGGACATAGGCCTTATCCAGATAAATTCCGTCATTTTCCTGGGTGTTGGACATGGTGAGATCCACATATTCCCCGTTGCGCAGTCCTTCCGTATCCTCTATATAAGCAGTGTAGGGATAATAAGACACATTGGGATTCCCTTCCCCGTAAGCATTGCTGTTATCCATGGGATACTGGGAGATCTCTGTAATTTCCGCCTCAAAGTTCTGCCCGCTTTCCCAGGAATTGGCGTAAACCTTCTGGCCTACCTTAATTTCATCCAGCTGCAATTCGCTTAAAGAACCGCTGACATACAGTCCTTCTGAGCCTGACACTGTCAAAAACGGCTCTCCGGAAGGGGGATCATCTTTATCGGCAACGCCTTTTACCACTCCGTTAAAGGCGGCTTTTACCACTCCGTCTCCGGAAACTTTTTTCATCTGCTCCAGTTCCAGTTCTTCTTTTCGTTTACTCAGATCCAAATCCCGGATCTCTTCTTCTTTTTCCTTAATCATAGAAGATAATTCTTCCGCCGTATAGCCTTCCGGTTCTTCCGGTTCTTCTGGCTCTTCCGGTTCTTCCGGCTCTTCCGGTTCTTCCGGTTCCTCCGGCTCTGTCTCTATCATCTGAGATCTGGTCCGGACCGACCATTTGGAATCATCCTCCAGCCTGGGGAAACCGCTCTCGCCGCTGATTTCCCAGGAAGTGATTAATTTGCCTGCAAACTCATTGTTCTTATGTATTTCCAGGCTTACGTATATGGGATCGTCCTCGTCTTCTGAAAGGCTGTTGATAAATTCTCCTAATACAAAACATTCCTGTGTACACAGATAAATATATGGTTTTTCTTCCGTTCCTTTCCCTTTATTGGGTTTGGAACTGCTGGTAATATAATTATAGGCGTTTTTCGTCTTCTGGGGGGGCAGCGGCTCCGGCGTAGGTTCCGGATCCGGCGTGGGTTCCGGTTCCGGCTCCTCCGGTTCTTCCGGCTTTGGCGTGATGGGAGTGGTGGACCTAAGCTTTGCCAGCTGCTGGTTGGCTGCCTCTAGCCGGCTGGTTACCGTGGCAACGTCCAGTTCTTTCATTTCCAATTCCAGATTTGACATCGTCATATCATAAGTAATCAGGGGATCTCCTGCCTTGACCTCCTGCCCTTCTTCCACGTGCACTTCAGCAATGGTTTTATCTTCTAATGCATAGACATCCTGTGACGAATCATTGGTCACAACTCCGGAACTGGTCATCTCATTTTCATAGTAATACATATTCAGCTCTGAAACAGGCTGCACTTCCGCTTTCTGATTGTTGCTCTGGTAATTCTGATATGCTTTGATTCCGCCGAAAGCCGCGGCGCAGACAGCGCCAAGGGATACCACTGTAATGATAACTGCTTTTTTATTCATTCTCCGCCTCCTCGCTGTCTCCTTCTGTAATTATGCCGTCAATAATGTGTACGATCCGTTTCGCTCTGGAAGCAATCTTGGGGTCGTGGGTAATCATCACAATGGTTACCCCCTCCTCGTTCAGCTTCTGAAACAGTTCCATAATCTGCTCGCCGGATTTGGAATCCAGCGCTCCGGTAGGCTCGTCCGCCAGCAGAATCTTGGGATTATTCACCATGGCTCTGGCAATCGCCACCCGCTGTTTCTGTCCGCCGGAAAGCTGGGTAGGCTTAAATGTCAAACGGTCTCCCAGCCCTACCCGCTCCAATGCCTGGGCTGCCCGCTCTTTTCTCTCTTTTTTCTTAATTCCGGCATAACTCAAAGGCAATGCCACATTTTCCAGCGCGGACTGTCTGGCAAGAAGCTGAAAGCTCTGAAACACAAATCCAATGCTGCGCAGCCGCAGGTCAGACATGTCCTTATCCTTGCATTTGAGCACATCTTCCCCGGCAAGCTGATAAGTCCCGGAAGTAGGACGATCCAGACAGCCGATAATATTCATCAGCGTCGTCTTCCCGGAGCCGGAGGGGCCCATGATGGCCACATATTCCCCTTCTTCCACCTTAAGGGACACATCTTTCAATACCGGAACCACCAGCTTGTCCTGCTGATAGTCTTTAAATATATTCTGTAAATCCAATATCATTCCTGTTCTTCCCTCCGGTTCCTATTCTGCACTCTCTGTGTCTTCACCATCTGTTCCTTCTGTATCCGTCTCATCGCTTTCTGAACCGCCGTCAGCAGAATCTTCTTCCCCATCTTCGTATAACTCTTCTTCGCCGTTTGATCCGCTTTCGTCTAATTTTTGATCCGACAGCTCATCTAGCAGTTCATTGGGCGCTTCGTCGGATAAATCATCGGATAAATCTTCCTCATTCAGCATCTCCCCTTCTTCTGAGAGTTCTCCGTCTTCTGAGGTTCCGTCACCTTCGCCTTCTTCTCCTTCCTGGTTATACAGCGGCGACGAATAATCCACTTCCGAAATATCTGTCACGGTAGTTACGCCTTCGTACAGCCCTTCCATCGGAAAAGCAATGGCGTCTTCTTCCGTCAGCCCTCCGGTTATCTCATAGGCGGCCAGATTCTCATCATATTCTCCCAATTCCACAATTCTCTTTTCCAGCTTGTTTTTATCATTGGAAGCCCATACGTAAGCCTCGCCTTCTTCCTGAACGATATATCCCTCAAACAGCCAGAGCCCTTCCTTTGTCTCGGTCTGTCCTTCATCCATCTCAATAAAAAGGTGCTGCCCCATCATAAGGCCCTCGGTGGATTCCAATGTAATGTAAAACGGATATTTCGTAGCCTTTTCTGTGCCGCTTCCGGAATCCATATACATATCATCATTGCTTTTTTCCTCATTCTGGGTATCAATTTTGCTGATTGTCCCATTCCAGGTCTGTTCCTCATCTACTCTGGAACGGAGAATCACCGGCTGCTCCTCAGAGAGGAACTGCACGTTTGTCTCGCTGACTGTGCCTTTCACCCGATAGTCTCCCACGGCCAGGACTGTCATATAGGCGGCTGTTTCTCCTGTCATATCCGTTCCGGATTCATTGATGGCTTTCACCACGCCCGCAATCTTGCTGGTAACCACAGCCTTTTCCAGAGATTCCTGCTTCTTCTGAATCTCCGCTTTCTTGCTCTCAATATTGTATTCTGTCTGCTTAATGGTGTTCTGTTTCTCCTGGATATCTGCCGTATATTCAAATCTCTCGCCTTCTGACGCCGCGTTCTTCTCCCGGGAAAGCTGATTAATCTGGCTCTGCAGATTGGTGATGTCATTCTGCATTCCTTCCAGCTCCAGCTGCGCCTGCTGAATCTCTCCCTGCACTTCATCCATGTCATATTCAAACAGGGGCGTTCCCTCTTCTACCGTATCTCCTTCTTTGACAAAGACTTCCTTAATCTCCCGTTCTGAATCCTTATTCACATCCCAGGTCTCCTGCGCCTCCACAACGCCGGAATAACGGCTCTGGCTTCCGGAATTGGCAGAAGTCAGGGAAGAAACTGTCTCCACATACACTTTATCCGCACTGCTTCCTGCTCCGCCGTTTCCTCTCAGGTAATACCACGCCGCTGTCCCGGCCACTGCAAGCGCCACTGCCGCCGCGCCGGCAATAATACCCGCTTTCTTTTTGTTCATATTCATCCTCCTAAAATTTATGTAGTGCATTTTTCTCCTGTTGTCCCGCAATTATCTTATCACAAAACCTTGATAATTCCTAATAAATTTTCTTAAAATTTTCTTAAAAGAGAATTACTGGCTATTGGCATAAGCGTGACTGGCAACAATTCCAGGGCCTTTTATTTCCATTTGTAAATTTGCATTAATGGGTTGAAATTTCTTCCTTATTTCTGTAAACTGGATTTATATACAGCACACACCGGGAGGAACACAACTATGAAGAAAACCATCAGCCAATCCATGTTATCTTTTATTCTAAATGGAATTTCTATCCTGGCGCTTTTATTTCTGATGATCTCGCTTCTTTCTTACGGAAGCGTAAGCCGGAAATTAAACACCGCCAATGAACAGCGTTTCAGCCTGACCTACAACGCGAACCGGTTTATGAACGGTTCCTCATACCTTACCAACGAAGTGCGGGCTTTCGCTTCCACGGGCCAGCAGGAACACTATGACAATTACTGGAATGAAGTGGACAATTTACAAAACAGAGACAAAGGCGTGGCCGCCATGCAGGAAATCGGCATTACCCCCGAAGAGCAGGAAATGATCGACCAGATGTCCGAAATCTCCAATACACTGGTTCCCCTGGAAGAGGAGGCCATGAAAGATGTACAGTCCGGGAAAATGCAGGAGGCTTTGGACTATGTCTACGGCCCGGATTACAGTTCCTCCATTGCCCAGATTAACGCCCTTAAGGAACAATTCCTCTCCGCTCTGGATACCAGAACGCTGGCGCGGGTGGAAACGCTGGAGCGAAACGCAAGATCAATTGAAACATCCATGTTCGTTGCGCTTCTTGTGGTGATTATCATGCAGCTTATCAACATGATAACCACTAAGAGACGGGTGCTGCGCCCGGTGATTGCCATACGGGATCAGATGGGGGAAATCTCTCAGGGAAATCTTTCCGCAGACTTTCCTTTAACTCCCAGCACTTCTGAAATCGGGATGCTGGTAGCCTCCATTCACGAGACAAAACAGGAATTAAAGAAATATATCCATGACATTGACTCCAAACTTTCTGAAATGGCAAAGGGCAACATGGATCTTGTCATCGGCGACGACTACAGAGGCGAATTCCTGCCGATTCAAGACGCTATGCGCCAGATTGTGGATTCTTTGAATCATGCGCTGTCACGAATCAATCTGACCGCGGAACAGGTATCGGAAGAATCCCGCCGCATGGCCGAAGACGCCCAGGTCCTTTCCAGCGGCGCAGTGGCCCAGGCCTCCGCTGTTCAGGAATTATCCGCCAGCATCCAGGAATTGTCCACCCAGGTGGACCGCACTTCCGAAGATGCCGACAATGCCCAGAAATGTTCCACAGACGCAGCCGCGCTCCTGATGGAAAGCAATGAGAAAATGGCTGATCTGGCTTCGGCTATGGAGGACATCTCCAATGCCTCACAGGAAATCGGCGGCATTATCAAAACCATTGAGGATATCTCCTTCCAGACAAATATTCTGGCTTTAAACGCCGCTGTAGAAGCCGCCAGAGCCGGAGAGGCGGGCAAGGGATTTGCCGTGGTTGCGGAAGAAGTGCAGAGCCTGGCGAACAAGAGTTCTTCCTCCGCCAAGGACATTACGGAACTGATTGAGAATTCCATCAAGATGATTAAGCAGGGAACTTCCCTGACCACAGATACCACCGAATCTCTGGCAGGCGTTATGGTAGGCGCGAAACAGGCCACCGACCTGATCGAACAGATTGCCGGCTCCGCCACACAGCAGGCCCAGGCTCTTCACCAGCTTACCGCCGGAATGGAACAGATTGCCGGAGTCGTTCAGACCAACGCAAGCACTGCGGAAAAATCCGCCGCTTCCGCACAAGAGCTTCAGAGCCAGTCTGAAGAATTAAAAGTTTCTGTACATAAGTTCCGTTTGAGAAAACACAGATAGACAAGAAGGGGCTGTCGGGAAATGAAATTTTTCCACAATATATAGTTTGAAGCTCAACAATTCATATCTATATATTGTGGAAATTCGCCATTTCCCGACAGCCCCTTGCAACTATTCAGCTTTCGGCTTCCTACCATTACACATTCTCACGGACTTTGCAGCAAGTGCAAAGTCCTGGGCTGAACTGTTACCTTTCTGTCAAAATATTCTGCCGCAGCTAGAGCGTTCCAGAAAACCTTTAATTTAACGGATATTTATCCGTCAGCTCTTTTACCATTCTTCGCACTTCCTCTGACGCCGTTTCTCCTTCTTTTATCATTCTGGCAATGCATTCTGCCGTCTTGTCCATATCATCTTCCCCAAAGCCTCTGGAAGTGATTGCCGGCGTTCCGAGACGGATGCCGCTGGTGACAAAGGGAGACTTGGGATCATTGGGGATGGTGTTCTTATTGCTTGTAATATTGACAGAATCCAGCAGTTTCTCCACCGCTTTTCCCGTCAGATCATAGGGCGTCAGATCCACCAGCATCAGATGGTTGTCTGTTCCGCCGGAAACCAGTTTGATTTCCCGTTTTAATAATCCATTGGCCAGGGCCTGTGCGTTTTTCACAATGTTCTGCTGATATTCTTTAAAGCTGTCCTCCAACGCTTCCTGAAAGCAAACTGCCTTGGCAGCAATTACATGCATCAGCGGGCCGCCCTGGGTTCCCGGGAAAATAGCTTTGTTAAAATTAAATTTCTCCGCCATTTCCTGACTTGCCAGAATCATACCGCCTCTGGGCCCCCGCAAGGTCTTATGGGTGGTTGTGGTCACCACATGGGCATAGGGGATGGGGCTTGGATGAAGTCCCGCCGCCACAAGGCCGGCTATGTGAGCCATGTCCACCATCAGGAAAGCGCCTGCCTCATCGGCAATCTCCCGAAACCGTTTAAAATCAATGGTTCTGGCATACGCGCTGGCGCCTGCTATAATCAGTTTCGGCTTGCATTCCAGTGCAGTTTCCCGTACTTTTTCATAATCAATATACCCCTCATCATTGACGCCGTAAGGAACAATTTTAAAATAAGTGCCGGAAAAGTTCACGGGGCTTCCATGAGTCAGATGTCCGCCGTGATCCAGATTCATTCCCATCACCGTATCTCCCGGCTCTAACATGGCAAACTGCACTGCCATATTTGCCTGGGCGCCGGAATGGGGCTGTACATTGGCGTATTCACAGCCAAACAGCTCTTTTGCCCGTTCTATGGCCAGATTCTCCACCACATCCACACACTCGCATCCGCCGTAATAGCGTTTGCCCGGATATCCTTCTGCGTATTTATTGGTCATGGGGCTTCCCATTGCCGCCATCACTGCCTTGCTGACCCAGTTTTCAGAGGCAATCAGTTCAATATGGCTGTTTTGTCTCTCCATCTCTGCAGTAATGGCCGCCGCCACCTGAGGATCTGCTTTCTTTACTTCATCAAATGAATACATAGGTTCTTTCCTTTCTTTTGTCATATAGTATTATTTATCATAAACCAAGCTGCCGCTGCCTGGGCTGCCAGAATCAGCGGCATTCCCACTGCAAAATACCAGTGCCTGGTCTTATGGCGGAACACGTACATGCCGGCCCAGGCCCCAAGGCTTCCACCTGCAATGGCAATTCCAAAGAGCGTTCGCTCCGCAATCCGCCATTTCTTATGTTTCGCCTTCCATTTATCCAGCCCCATCAGGGCAAATCCAATGAGGTTCACCAGAACCAGATACAGGATCAGCCCATATTCCACTTTGATTTCCTGCTGCCACATGCCCATTTTTCCTACTCTTCTCCTAGCTTCAAAGCCACTGCGACTCCTGCCGCCAGCGCCACGATTCCTGTCAGAACCGCCGTAATATTAATTGCTCCAAAACTGTTCATCAGCAAAATGGCAATGGGCGACGCAACAATCAGCCCGATAATCGCCCAGTAAGCATGCTCCGGAAACTTTTCAAATATAATCTCAATCACCTTGGCAATGGCAAAAATCCCCACTACCACTCCGATTCCAAAGGGCACCAGCACCAGACAGCCTTCCAACAGTCCCTGGATATTAAAGTCCAGAAGATTGTCAATAAAACGGTTGATCTCTGTCAAAATGGGGGTGTAATATCCCATCAGCATCAGCATCATGGAACCGCTGACTCCGGGAATTACCATGGTGGCAGAAGCCACAACTCCCACACCCAGAAGCTTTATCACATTCAGCAGGCTGAAACTCAAATCTGCAGCCGCACCCTCCTGTTCTCCCACCAGGGCAAGCCCCGCCACAAGCACAAAAAAGAGCAGAAAAGACAAGAGATGGCCAAGCCTTACGGTTTTGCCTTTTACTTTTTTCGCCATGGCCGGCAGTCCCCCTATAATCAGGCCGATAAACAGAAGATTGGTCTGAAAAGGCACTTTTTCAAACATAATCTCAATAATCCGCGCCAACGCCACCACGCCGATGCCCGCCCCGATAATGATTGGAATCAGCACCTGCATGCTTTTCTTAAATTCAGACAAAAGATGGGTGGCCGCATGAATCATCTTATCGTAAATGCCCATGGACACTGCCATGGTGCCGCCGCTGACGCCGGGAATGATGTTGGCAATTCCAATCACGACGCCTTTTAAAATCATTCGAATCATAAGTTCTCTCCTAAATAGTGTTCCAGAAAACGAACCAGCGCATCCATCTCCTGATCGGTTCCAATGGAAATCCGCAGATGGTTATTGATTCTGGGCTTATTAAAATAGCGCACATAAATACCCGCCTGCTTTAACGCCTCAAACAATTCTCCCGCCGGACGCCTGGGATGGGACGCAAAAATAAAATTGCTTTTGGAATCCAGACAGGAGAAACCCAGCCTGCCCAATTCTTTTTTCGTCCGTTCTCTGGTATTGATTATTTTCTGTAAGGTCTCTCTGAAATATGTATCGTCTTTGACGGCCTCCGTTCCCGCCGCCAGAGCCGCCGCGCTCATGGTATAAGAATTGAAAGAATATTTGGCGTCATTCAGATACCGAATCAGCCTTTCATTTCCCATGGCAAAGCCGATTCTCATGCCTGCCAGGCTTCTGGACTTAGAAAAGGTCTGAACCACCAGCAGATTGTCATACTTCGGGAGTAATGATAACGCAGAAGTCCCCCCAAAGTCAATATATGCTTCATCAATTATGACAATTACTTCCGGATTTCCTGCAATTATCTCTTCCAGCTCCGCCAAATTCTTCTCTATTCCGGTGGGCGCGTTGGGGTTGGGAATCACAATTCCGCCGCACTCCCTGAAATAATCTTCGGTCCGAATCTGAAACTCCGAATCCAGCGGCGGACACTCATAGGGAATGCCGAACAGCCCTGCCCACACGTCGTAAAAAGAATAGGTGATATCCGGAAATAAAATGGGTTTCCCGCTGTTAAAAAAGGTCAGAAAACTCATGGCCAACACATCATCAGAGCCTACGCCCACAAAAACCTGATCTTTTGTGACGCCGTAATAATCTGCCAATGTCTGAACCAAAATCCCTGCGGCAGGGTCCGGATATCTCTGCAGCCTGCCAGGGTCCAGTTCCCTCAGCGCCTGAGCGACGCCGGGAGCCGGAGGATATGGATTTTCGTTGGTGTTCAGCTTGATTATATTGGGGCAATCAGGCTGCTCCCCGGGGGTGTAGGGGGTTACTCTGCGTATGTTTTTTTCCCAGGCAATCATAAGTGTTTCCTCCTTATTTCAGATTGTACTCTTTCGCCAGTTTTTCAAAGGCCGGCAGAGAGCGCTTCAGCATGTCGTAAGAGACGCAGTAGGCAAGCCTTACGTAGCCGGGACAGGAGAAAGAGCTACCGCCTACCAACAGAATATGGTGCTTTTTGGCTGCTTCCACAAATTTCTTTTCTTCCGGTTCCGGAGATTTGAGGAACAGGTAAAAGGCTCCCTGGGGCTTGACACAGTCAAAGCCAAGCTCTGTCAGCTTTCCATAAATTAATTTGCGGTTCCTGTCATAGTAATCCACGTCTGTTCTGGCGTCCAGAGATGAGATCAGCGCCTTCTGCATCAGAGAAGGAGCGTTGACAAATCCCAGAATCCGGTTGGCCACCGACAGCCCCTGTATCACCTGGCTGCAGTCTGCCATAGAGGGGCTGACTGCAATATAGCCGATCCGCTCTCCCGGTATGGACAATGATTTACTGAAGGAATAGGTGACAAAGGTATTGTCATAATATTTGGTCAGAAAGGGAACCGTATTTCCGTCATAAACCAGTTCCCGGTAAGGTTCATCTGAAACCAGATAAATCTCATGTCCGTATTCTCTCTGCTTTTCCTCTAAAACGGCGGCGATTTTCTGTATGGTATCCTCAGAATAGATAACGCCGGTGGGGTTTACCGGATTGTTGATGATAATTCCTTTGGTCTTAGAAGTAATCTTTGCCCTTAAATCTTCCAGATCCGGACAAAATGTGGCGGTATCCGGCCGCACTTCCCGCAAAATTCCCTGATGATTGGCCGCGTAGCCCCGGTATTCTCCGAAATAGGGCGCCAACGCCAGCACTTCATCCCCCGGATCCAGTATGGTTTTAAACACTGTGTTCAATGCGCCCGCCGCTCCTACGGTCATCACAATATGGCTTTCATCAAAAGATGTCCCAAACCTTTGATTCAGATTTTCGGCCACTGCCCGGCGGGTTTCGGGGTAGCCTGCGTTATCCATATATCCGTGAAGCTCCAGAGAAGTTTCGGTCTGAACGGCTTCTATGATTGCCTGATTGTATTGTTCCGGGACAGGAGTCATGGGATTCCCCAGGCTGAAATCGTATACATTTTTTGGGCCTATCTGTTTTGCCAGTTCTTTTCCTTCCAGAAACATGGCCCGGATGGCGGAACTCCCTGCTATCTCCTGCTGCATCTGTTTCGAAATCATAGGTATTTTCTCCTAGTATAATAATGGTGTAGTCAAGAATGACTACTGGTTAATAGTTACAAAG
>CAJUBP010000014.1:0-85627 GCA_910584585.1 uncultured Lachnospiraceae bacterium
TATTTGAAGAAAAGCCTGAAAAATCAATGATTTAGGGCTTGACATTATAGGAAGGGAATGCTTATCTTTCCAGAAAAAGATATCTGTGCTTTGGTATTTATCTGATACATCCGCTTTTTTTAAATACCTTATATAAAGGATTCCATATCACGCCATTATCTTTTGGATATATTGGAATTTTGCTCTTTTGGGTAGTGGCATTTGGGCTTTCTATTGCGGCGTCAGAAATTATGCACAAAATGCCTATACTAAAAAAATATATTTAACAGAATATTGCATAGGGAAAAATGAAAAAATTGCAATACTAAGGAACTGTCAAGAAGTTGGATTGTCAAACAAAAAAGAACGGGGCATAGGACAAGAGCTATGAATCGAGCGTTAGAAGAAAGGCATGGGAGAAAAGGCTTGCGGACAGATACTGCTAAGAAAAGAAAATAAGGAGGGTTCTGCCAAGGTTTCTGCAGGATAAGTTGGAATATAGATTTTCAGTGAAAAAAGGAAAATATGTAGATTATGTGAAATTATAAGAAATAGGTGGAAATAATGCAAATGAAGTGGTATAAAGGAATGGAAACGAAAAAAGGCAAAAGCTATAAATTCGAGGTGGAATCATGAAGCATTCCATTACAGGCAAAATTACAGTGATTATGCTCAGTCTTGTTGCCGGCACAGTGTTACTGTGCTGGTTTATTAATACGACCCTTTTAGAACCCTATTACGTGGAACATAAGCAGCAAAAACTTCTGGACACCTATGAAATGGTGAATAACGCCAGTATTTCCGGGGAGATGGGGACGGAGGAATTTGCCATCCGCCTGGAAAAGGAATGTGCCAACAGCAATATTACCAGAATGATTATCGGTTCTGACAGCACCATCATAGATTCCAATGTAGGAGATGATGAAACGCTGCTGCTTCAGTTTCTGGAACTGATTTTCCGAAAAAATAAAAGCGCGGAAATACTCAAGAGCGCAGATCGGTATGTGGTGGAAAAGATGTCAGATAAGAGGCTTAAGACAGAGTATCTTGTTTTATACGGGAATCTTGCCGATGGAAATTCACTGCTGATGCGAACTGCATTGGAGAGCATCAAAGAAAGCGTGGAAATCGCCAATCAGTTTCTGGCCTATGTGGGAGTGACAGCCGTGATTCTTTGCGCCGTGATTATTTACGCGGTAACCCGCAGAATCACCAATCCTATTTTACAGCTTGCGGAGATTTCCAGCCGTATGACAAATTTAGACTTTGACGCCAAGTTTCAGAGCAGAGGAAAAAATGAGATTGACATATTAGGGGAGCATATGAATCAGCTGTCGGAAACCTTAGAGCAGACCATTTCGGAATTGAAAAGCGCCAACAATGAGCTGAAAATAGATATCGAGAGAAAGACGGAAATTGACGAGATGCGCAAAGAGTTTATTTCCAATGTTTCCCATGAACTGAAAACGCCGATTGCCCTGATTCAGGGCTATGCGGAAGGACTGCAGGCATGCGTCAATGATGATGCGGACAGCCGGGAGTTTTATTGTGATGTGATTATGGACGAGGCGGATAAAATGAATCAGCTTGTGAAGAACCTGCTTACCCTGAATCAATTGGAATCCGGCAGCGAACAGGTGGTGTTCGAACGGTTTGATTTGATGGAAGTCATTTCCGGCGTCGTCAATGCCACCGCCATTCTCAGGGAACAGAGCGGCATTGCTCTTAAAGTGCACGGAATTGGCCCCCAGTATGTCTGGGCGGATGAATTTAAGACGGAGCAGGTGCTGACCAACTATATCAGCAATGCTATTCACTACGCTTTGGGGGAGAAGCGGATAGAAATATTTGTCCGGCCCAATGCGGAAACGGTGAGAGTGGAAGTGTTTAACACAGGAAATCCCATTCCTGAGGAAGAACTGGAACATATCTGGGATAAATTTTATAAAGTGGATAAGGCGAGAACCAGGGAATACGGCGGAAACGGCATCGGCCTGTCCATTGTAAAGGCGATTATGGACTCTTTTCACAGGGAGTGCGGCGTGGAAAACGCGGAGAACGGCGTGAAATTTTGGTTTGAGCTGGACTGCAAAAGTCATTAGGAAATTTCTGACTCGGACAGGAGCCGGGCCGGCAATCTGGAATATTATACCAGGATTTCGTTACTTTTCATGCCCAGATAGAATAAAAGCATTCTGAAATCTGGTATGGGCGTGAATTGTACCAGGATTTCCAGAACTTAGAAGAAAAACAAGAAATTGTGGTTGCCCTGGGGAATAAATAATGGTAAAATACAAGATAGAGAAACAGGAACATGCGATAGCATAAAAAGGAGACATACTTATGAAGAAATTCATAAAACAGGGATCAGTGTTAATAGCTGCGGCAATGCTTCTTGCCGGATGCGGCGAAGAGATGGTTCCGCTGACAGAGAGTGAAGCGATGATTATTGTCAATTACTCTGCCGGAACCCTTGCGAAGCATAACGGCCATCAGCAAGAGGGAATGGCGGCAGTGTACCCGAAGGAGGAAGAGATTCCGGCAGAAGAGGAAGAGAAGAAAACAGAAGAACAGGAAGAGAAAGGCGAAGAGCAGAGCAGCGGCGGCAGCGGAACATCTTCAGAAGAGCCGGCCCCCAATGCGGTTACCATGACAGAGGCCATAGCGATACCGGGTCTGGAATTTTCTTACAAGGATTATTCTGTCAGCGATACCTATAAGCAGGGCGATTATTTTTCACTGGACGCCAAGGAAGGAAACACTTACGTAATATTGAATGTGAATATAGCGAATACAGGCTCAGAAGCAGTTACCTGCGATTTGTTGGGGAAACAGCCGATTTTTACGTTAAAGATAAATGAAGAACCGGGAGTGAAGAATGAGGTCAGCATGCTGGAAAATGATTTGTCTACTTATATCGGACAGATAGAGGCGGGACAGACCGCGGCAGGTATCCTGATATTTGAAGTGCCGGCGGCGACAGCGGAAAACATATCATCCCTTCAGCTTACACTGCAGATGAATGAAACGACAACTGAGATAAATATGAAATAAATTTTAATAAATTGAAAAAATGCTGTATATTTTTCAGAAAGTATGTGCTATAATGTAGGCAAAGCATGTTTGAATATTGCACGGAAATATACCGGAGAGGAGCGAGTTACTATTATGGATACAAATATTCTTTTGGAGAATGGCACAAATGAGCTGGAGGTTTTAGAATTTACATTAGCTGGAAATCATTACGGTATCAATGTAGCGAAAATACGGGAAATTTTGACATATCAGCCCGTTACTCCGATTCCTAATGCACATCCAAGTGTGGAAGGTATATTTATGCCAAGAGATACCATGATAAGCGTAATTAATCTGCGCAATTGTCTGGGGCTTCCTGATATTGACAGAGACGGGTTATTTATTATCACGAATTTTAATAAGCTGAATATTGCCTTTCATGTGGATGAAGTGTGCGGCATTCACAGGCTTTCCTGGGCGGACATTATTACTCCTGACGCTACGATTAACATTGAAGAGAATGGCGTGTCCACCGGAGTGATTAAGCTGGAAGACCGTCTGATCGTAATTTTGGATTTCGAGAAGATTGTCACAGATATCAGCCCGGAAACAGGACTGCAGGTTTCAGATTTGGATAATCTGGAGGAACGCAACAGAAGCGATTCCCCGATTATGGTGGCGGAGGATTCCCCATTGCTGTCCAAGCTGATTACGGACTGCCTGAAGAAGTCAGGATATACCAAGCTGAATGTCAACAACAACGGCCAGGAACTGTGGGATAAGCTTACAGAGTTCCGCAAGTCCGGAGAACTGGACGATAAGGTACATATGGTAATCACAGATATTGAGATGCCGCTGATGGACGGACACCGTCTTACCAAGCTGATTAAAGAAGACGATGAGTTAAAGCATATTCCAGTTGTTATTTTCTCATCTCTGGTGAATGAGGAAATGAGACGTAAGGGAGAGATGCTGGGCGCGGACGCTCAGCTCACCAAACCGGAAATCGGCAAGCTGGTCAGCGCAATTGACGAACTTCTGGATAAAAGAAAAGAACTGTTGGAGCAGAAACAGGGATAATATAATATGGGAAATGGGCGCGGCGTGTCTTTCGGAGGGAAGCGGCAGACAGCATTTCCCGCTGCATTCAAAGAAAAGAACTGCCGGAAGGTTACACTTTCGGCAGTTCTTCATCTTATAGGACAGACTGTGCTATTATGAAGCGCTAAAGTC
Source organism: uncultured Lachnospiraceae bacterium (assembly GCA_910584585.1). Classification (GTDB taxonomy): domain Bacteria; phylum Bacillota; class Clostridia; order Lachnospirales; family Lachnospiraceae; genus Petralouisia. Next base: position 4,228 of record CAJUBP010000014.1, read on the forward strand.
ATGACGATAGTTGATGTGGATTTGGCCGCTTTGTTCTGTGACGGGGCTGTCGGGAAATGAAATTTGCACACAATATATAGTTCGGAGCCAAACGATTCATAGCTGGCTGTCGCGGAATTTCTCATTTCCCGACAGCCCTCAGTGTGCCATTGTCAAATTACTTTGCAATTTACTTGTAATGGGAAAAACTACATGGTAGAATGGGCATAGACCATAACAGGATAGTCAGAAAATTCGATTTTTCTGAGATGCCATGAGAATGGTGCAATGGAACTATCAAAGACAGCAAGCATAAGGAGGAAACCAAGGAGTGAATAAGTTATCGTTGGAAACAGAGTTAAAGGGAAATTCTTATCCGGGAAGAGGGATTGTAATCGGCAAGTCGGGGGACGGCAAATATGCAGTGACTGCTTATTTTATCATGGGCAGAAGTGAGAACAGCAGGAACCGCATTTTTGTGGAGGATGGAGAGGGCATCCGCACCCAGGCCTTTGACCCGTCTAAATTAACAGATCCCAGCCTGATTATCTATGCGCCGGTGAGGGTGCTGGGGAACAAGACAATTGTGACAAACGGCGATCAGACGGATACGATTTATGAGCTGATGGACAAACAGCAGACCTTTGAGCAGTCATTGCGCACCAGGGAATTTGAGCCGGATGCTCCCAACTATACCCCGCGGATTTCCGGCATTATGCATGTGGAGCATGGCAGCTACAATTTTGCAATGTCTATTCTAAAGAGTAATCACGGGAATCCGGATTCCTGCAGCCGCTATACCTTTGCCTATGAGAATCCTGCGGCAGGAGAGGGCCGCCTGATCCATACCTATATGGGAGACGGGAATCCATTGCCCAGCTTTGAAGGAGAGCCGAAGCTGGTGGAACTGAACGGAGAGATTCACGAATTTGCCCGGAAAGTTTGGGACAGTCTCAATGAAGAGAATAAAGTGTCCCTTTTTGTCAGATATATTGAGATTGAAACAGGAAATTATGAAACAGTTATTATTAATAAGAACAAATAAATCCGTTTGCGCTTGAAACAGGGGCAACAATGTAAGAGAAAACGGATAAAGCTCTTTGCGCCGGAAACAAGGCCAGCAATAAGAGAGAACGGAAAAAGCCCTTTGCGCTTGAAACAGGGGCAGCAATGCGGGAGAGAACGAATAGATCTGTTTCTGTAAAGAGCAAAGCAAAAGGGGAAAGAATGGAGGAAATTATGCAGGAATTAGAATTGAAATATGGGTGCAATCCCAATCAAAAACCATCCAGGATTTATATGGAGCATGGGGAATTGCCTATTAAAGTGTTAAACGGCAAGCCAGGTTATATTAACTTTTTGGATGCTTTCAACGGATGGCAGTTGGTAAAGGAATTAAAGAAGGCTGCGGGGCTTGCGGCAGCCGCTTCTTTTAAGCATGTTTCCCCTGCCGGCGCGGCAGTGGGGCTTCCTTTGACGGATGTGGAGAAAAAGATTTACTGGGTGGACGATTTGGATGTGGAATTTACACCCCTTGCCAATGCGTATGCAAGAGCCAGGGGCGCGGACCGCATGTCGTCCTTCGGAGACTTTATTTCCCTGTCGGATGTCTGCGATAAGGCCACGGCTCTGATCATCAAACGGGAGGTTTCCGATGGGGTGATTGCGCCGGGATATGAGCCGGAGGCCCTGGAGATTTTGAAAGGGAAGAAGAAGGGCAGCTACAATGTGATTGAGATCGATCCGGACTACGCGCCCAACCCTCTGGAGCGGAAAGAAGTTTTCGGCGTTACCTTTGAGCAAGGCAGGAATGAGCTGAACATAGAGAAAGATTTCTTTGGAAATGTGGTAACAGAGAACAAAGAGATTCCAGAATCCGCCAAGATTGATTTAGCAATCGCCATGATAACCCTGAAATATACCCAGTCTAATTCGGTATGTTACGCTAAGGGCGGGCAGGCCATCGGTATTGGAGCGGGACAGCAGTCCAGAATTCACTGCACCCGTCTCGCCGGGCAGAAGGCAGACAACTGGTTTCTGCGCCAGGCGCCTAAGGTGCTGGGGCTGGAATTTGTGGACGGCATCGGCCGGGCGGACCGGGATAACGCCATTGATTTGTATATCGGAGAAGATTCTATGGATGTCCTGGCAGACGGCGCCTGGGAGAAGATTTTTAAGGTGAAGCCGGAGGTATTTACCCGGGAGGAAAAGCGGGAGTGGCTGGATCAGATGAGCGGCGTTTCTCTTGGATCCGACGCGTTTTTCCCATTCGGCGACAATATTGAACGGGCCCATAGGAGCGGCGTTTCCTACGTGGCGGAGCCGGGCGGTTCCATCCGGGACGACAATGTCATTGAAACCTGCAATAAATATCATATGGCCATGTGCTTCACCGGAATCCGCTTGTTCCATCATTGAAAAGACATTGGATAAATACCGTGAACCGCAGTAAAAATTAGATATTTTAGAGAAAACAGGACAGTAGATGTAAGAAACTACTGTCTTGTTTTTTTATTATTTTAACAGCGCTTTTTGAAACAATTTAAAAGAGTTCCTCGTTACTATAAGTAGAAAAGCTTTTCCATTGCAGAAGGATTTCAGGACATTTTTAATACTCTGAAAGATGATATGGCTGAATATTTTGATATCGAAAGCGTGTCTTAATTAAAAATATCAAAATCATAAAATCATAAGAAATTCTTTCGTATTTTACAAGGGAAATAAAAGAATCTGCAGATAAAATATTTGTATAATAAAAAACAGAAGGACGAGCATACAGCAGAACAGGAGGAAACAGTATGAGCATGGAAGTAATCGGACAATACTTTGAACAATACGGCGTAATTGCAGTCTTTGTAATTGTGTTGCTGGAATATATGAATCTGCCGGGATTTCCCGCCGGCGTCATTATGCCTTTGGCAGGGATCTGGGCGGCCAACGGAAAGCTGAGTTTTTTGCTTACTATGGCAGTTTCTGTATCGGCAGGGCTTGTGGGAAGCTGGATTCTGTATTTTTTCGGGAGGATGGGCGGAAGTGTTTTCCTGAAAAAATATGTAGAGAAATTTCCCAAACAGCAGGCGGCCATCGAACGGAATTTTGAAATGATACGTCAGAAAGGGTGCGTGGGAATTTTTTTAGGCAAGCTGATCCCCATGGTGCGGACGCTGATTTCCATTCCGGCAGGAGTGCTGAAGTTTGATTTTCTGAAATATACCATAAGCTCGGCGCTTGGGATTTGTGTCTGGAATTTTGTATTTGTGGGGGCCGGTTACTTGTTTGGAAACCAGGTATTTGAAATGTTAGGATAAGCCTGATGGATTCCGCAATAATTTTTTGAGACAGGTATCGGGAATCGTTCCCTGCCATGAAAGCAGCCAGGCGCCCCATAGATAGGAATGTCTTTTGCTAGAGCGTGTCTTAAAATTCATTCCCGCAATCTGCCGCCCCACTTCACACCAGATTTCATGCTGAATTTAGTCAATGTAGACTGTATCGGGAGGCGCTCCCTATAACAGAACCAAAGGCTGCTTATAATCATTTTTCAGACGGTTATCTCCTTTAGAGGCCAGGCCGACGCAGTACAGGTCAGAGGCCGCCAGATCAAGAGAGAGAAGCCGATCGTGCTGAAAGGAAGCCGGATTTGTCACAAAGGGCAGGTTTCCTTTTGCTTTTACAGCCGACAGCAGAGAGGATGAATCTTTGCGAAATCCCAATACCCGCAGGTAGGAGGGCTTTGGAAGCGGTTTATAATCTCTCTCGTAAACGTTTAAAATGGCATGTAAAAATACCCTGCCAAGCCGGGTATATGTGAAATTTTTACTTTTCAGATCACTGCAGAAGCTGCGCCAGGAGAGGAAATTTTCAGCTTCTGTTTTCATGCGGCGGGCAAGATCCGGGGTGCTGTCTCCATAGCGGGCAAGCTGTTCGGAGGATTCCGTAAGCAGCTTGTAGTGAAGCAGCAAAGAGAAATCATCTTCCTGCAAAAAAGGATGGGGATATTGCCGCAGGATCTCCAGAGCGGCCTTGGGCATGGAAATCTCCAGAGAAGATGGCAGCCGGCGGCGCGTCTGTTCCGCCTGGGCGGCAGAAGGGTGAGCTGTTGTCTCAGCCTCTGCTGCCGGGCACGCGTTTTGGGCCGGAGGATTGTTTTTAAAAATGCTGGCCCGTATGGCTGACGCGGAAGAAAATGCCTGGCCCGGCGCAGTATCGTGATAAGATTGTCCCCGCCGCGGCAGAGGACAGGGAATTATCCTGGAATGACAGCGGGACAGGGCTTTTAAATATTCCACAGCCAATATATTGTTTGGGGAATCCAGAATTGAGCCAGATGCGGAAATCTGAGCCGGATCCGGAATTGAGCCGGATGCGGACCCATGAGAAAGATCCGAAGTTGAGCCGGATGCGGACCCATGAGAAAGATCCTGTGATAAAAGACAGGATTTTACGGCCTGGGCCCGTGCAGCGGGGAAGGACAGCCCCTTTTTCAATTCCCTCTGTAGAATAGTGCCAAAGGGTTCTGGTTCCCGGCAGAGAATATCTGCAAGTTTTGAGAGAGAGGAAAAGTCCTCTGTTTCCGTCCCGAATCCCAGATGCGTGACTACGCCTGTGCCTTCTAACAGAGCAATGCCGCCCGTGGCAAAATATTCTGCGCTGGCGCAGGCATAGAGGGCAGGCAGCTCCAATACCAGGTCCGCACCGCAGCTTAGAGCCATCTGGGCGCGGCTGTGCTTGTCCATCAGGGCGGGAGCCCCCCGCTGGACGAAATTTCCGCTCATGGCGATGATGACAAAGTCTGCGTTTGTTTCTTTTTTCAGCGTTTCAATCTGATAGGCGTGTCCGTTGTGGAATGGGTTGTATTCTGCAATAATTCCAAGTACATTCATGTCTGTTTCCCTTCTGCCTGGCCGAAAGTCTGTTCCAGCTGCCGAAACAGGCGGATCAGGACAATAACGGCGGCGATAGCCAAAATAAATTCGGCCGTTAACTGCGCGTAGGCAAGCCCGTACAGCGGGAAGAAATAATTCAGCGCGAACAATGCCGGAATCTCCAGGACAATCTTGCGGAGTATGGCGAAAAGAAAAGATTTTTTTCCCATGCCGCAGGCCTGGAATACGCCCACGGCAAGAAAATCCATACACAGAAAAGGCGTTCCCAGACACAGGCCCCGCAAAAACCTGGTGCCGTATGCCACAATGGACGGATTCTTCATAAAGAGTGAAGTGAGAGGTCCGGCGCCCAGAAAATAGCCGGCGGAAACCAGCGTCATAAAAGAAAGCGTGATTTTCATGGTAAAAATCAGGGTGTCTTTCATACGTTTGATATTTCCGCTGGCATAATTGTAACTGATCAGAGGCATGATGCCCTGGGACAGGCCCAAGGCAATGTTTAGGGGCACCATATTGATTTTCTGCACGATTCCCATGGCGGCTACGGCGTCCGCGCCGTAAGAGGAAGTGAAGTTATTCAGCACAGTCATGCCCGTCACATTTAAAAGGTTCTGAATGGAAGCAGGAATCCCAACGGCAAATATTCCGGAAACAATTATTTTCCGGAAACCGAAATGAGAGGGGCGGATGGAAACATAAGTGCGCCCCCGTTTTACGAACAGCAGGATGAAAAAGTAGCCGCAGGCCGTGCAGTTAGACAGGAAAGTGGCAAGTCCTGCGCCGGCCGCGCCCATATTCAGCCCCTGGGGAAGAATGAATATGGGATCGAGAATGATATTGAACAGACAGCCGCTCATAGTGCCGATGCTGGCGTGGAGGGAGGAACCTTCTGCCCGCACCAGATAAGCCAGCACCACATTCAGAATAGAAGGGGCCGCGCCGAAGTTTACTGTCCATTTCATATATTCTCCGGTGGCGGCGGCAGTCTGGCTGTCCGCGCCCAGCATAGTCAGCATGGGAGCCTGAAATACCGTGCAGAGAACAGAAAACAGGATGCCGCTCATCAGCGCAAAATAAAATCCGAAAGCAGAACTGCGGTATACGGTATCGTAATCTTTTCTGCCAAGCCCGCGGCTCATCATGCTGGAGGCGCCGATGCCGAACAGGTTGTTGACTGCGTTAAAGGCCAGAAGCACCGGAGCCGCCAGCGTGACGGCCGCATTTTGGATGGGATCGTTTAAAATGCCTACGAAATAGGTGTCTGCCAGGTTATAAATTACCATGACCAGAGAACTGATGATGGTGGGGATCGCCAGGGTCATCACCGCTTTGGGAATGGGCATTTCTTCAAATAGCTGTGTTTTTTCTTTATTTTCCATAGATCACACGCTCCTTATTTTTTGATTTTTCAGCAGGGATAGCCATGAGGCCCGCCGGAGGACAGGCTTTCCTACTATGGTACAGGATTTTGCTTCTGTTTACAAGGATTAACTGGAAAAAAGCCCCTTGTATCATAAATTAGATTGGTTTATAATAAGAACAGGCATTTTTTGTCAAGTGAAAATGGAAAAGAAGAGGAGAAGGAAAAATGAATGTATTAGTAATTAATTGCGGAAGCTCTTCCCTGAAATATCAGGTCATCAACTCTGATACAGAGGAAGTATTGGCAAAAGGACTGTGCGAGAGAATCGGTCTGGACGGAAGGCTGGTGTACCAGAAGGCCGGCTGTGACAAAGAGATTACAGACGCGGACATGCCCACCCACAAACAGGCCATTCAGATGGTATTGGACGCATTGGTGAATCCGAAGACCGGCGCGTTAAAGAGCCTTGAGGAAATCGGCGCAGTGGGTCACAGACTGGTGCACGGCGGAGAGAAATTTGCGTGTTCCACGGTATTGAATGAGGAAGTGCTGAAAGTTGTGGAAGAGTGCAGTGATTTGGCTCCTCTGCATAATCCGGCCAATTTAATCGGCGTTAGGGCCTGCCAGGAACTGATGCCGGGCGTGCCGATGGCAGGCGTATTTGACACTGCGTTCCATCAGACCATGCCGGAGAAAGCATATCTGTACGGCATTGATTACGATTATTATGAAAAATATAAAGTGAGAAAATACGGCTTCCACGGAACTTCCCACAGCTATGTGTCCAAACGCGCGGCAGAGTTCCTTGGAAAGCCGTATGGAGAACTGAAAACCATTGTCTGCCATCTTGGAAACGGCGCTTCCATCTGTGCCGTGAAAAACGGTGAATCTGTGGATACTTCCATGGGACTGACTCCCCTGGAAGGGCTGATTATGGGAACGCGTTCCGGCGACATTGATCCAGGGGCTATGGAATATCTGGCAAAGAAGGAACATCTGGATCTGGAAGGCGTTATGGCTGTATTAAATAAGAAGTCCGGCGTACAGGGCCTGTCTCACATTTCCAGTGATTTCCGGGATCTTGGCGCAGCTGCGGATAACAATGACCCCAGGGGAATCCGGGCTTTGGACGCTTATATTTACCGGGTGGCAAAATATGTAGGTTCTTATGTGGCAGCTATGAACGGCGTGGATGTGATCTGTTTTACGGCAGGAATCGGTGAGAATGATCCCAGTGTCAGAAAGGGCGTTTGCGAATATCTGGGATATCTGGGCGTTGAGATTGACGATGAGGCCAACCGGGTGCGGGGAGAAGAGAAAGTGATTTCTGCTCCGGGTTCTAAGGTGACCGTGCTCTGCCTGCCCACCAATGAAGAACTGGCAATTGCCCGTGAGACGGTGGAACTGACAAAATAATAAAAGAAATGATTGACAAACCATCGTCCGGCAGTTATAATATACCAAGTGTGGATAGGAGACTGTCATGAGAATAGAATTAGCGGACATAATTTCCTGTGAGAATAAGGAAGTGTCACAGCAGGCAGAAATTGAATTATCGTCCTTTGATTCCAGACTGGGACAATTTCCCATTCGGACAAAGCAGCCCTTTGTAATGAAGTTTGCCAACGAAGACGGGAAGCGCCTGTTGATTCAGGGAGAAACAGAACTTACAATCGGAATTCCATGCGATCGCTGCCTGGAGGAAGTGAGCCGGAAGTTTTCCCTTGTATTGGACAAGGAGATTGACCTTACCGGAGCCAGGGAAGAGCTGAGCATGGAGAATCTGAGCTTTATGACAGGAACAAGTCTGGATGTAGATCAACTTATTTTTGGAGAAATTTTGGTGAGTTGGCCAATGAAGGTTCTGTGCAGAGAAGATTGCAAAGGCATCTGCAAACGGTGCGGGGCGAATCTGAATCAGGCAGAATGTCAGTGCCAGAAAACGGAACCTGATCCAAGAATGGCAGCAATCCAGGATATTTTTAACAAATTTAAGGAGGTGTGACCATGTCAATATGTCCAAAAAATAAATCTTCCAAAGGCAGAAGAGACAGAAGAAGAGCAAACTGGAAAATGACTGCTCCGACTTTGGTAAAGTGCAGCAAGTGCGGCGAGTTAATGATGCCCCACAGAGTATGCAAGAACTGCGGAAGCTATAACAAAAAAGAGATTATCCCTCAGGATTAATCCGGGATGCCGATAAGGGCCTTTCCAGCAATGGGAAGGCTCTTTTTCAATGAACAGTTCCCCAAAAAAGCCGGCGCGTTTTTCCGCTTTGTTTTTTATCTAAAATTGCGTTCTGTGCATAGAAAAATTTTATTTCTATAGACATTGACATTTCAAAAGAAATAGGTAAGAATAGGTGATAGAATTAAAATAAATAAGAGAGAGGAAATTGCCCTATGAAGCTTTTTAATCCGGACAGCGGCATTATGAGGTCGTTATCCAAGTTTACAGACTGCATCTGTCTGAGCCTTTTGTTTTTTGTAAGCTGCATTCCCATTATTACCATAGGAACTGCCTCCACAGCATTGTACTATACGGTACATAAAGTGCTCCGCCATGACAGGGGATATATGTTCCGGGATTACGTTACTTCTTTCCGGGACAATTTTAAGCAGACCACGCCGGTATGGCTGGCTGCCATGGTCATTGGGATTGTGCTGGGACTTGACTTGCGGATTGCGAATTTTTACGCTTCCTCTGTCACCTATTTTTCCGCCCTTTCCGCAGTGAGTTTTCTGGGACTTGTGATCTGGTTTGCCTGGATTTCTTATTTGTTTCCCTATATGGCGCGTTTTGAGAACACCAGAAGGCAGTCCATGAAGAATGCCATTTTGATGGTGATCGCCCATCTGCCAATGACGGCGCTGATGCTGGTGATTGCCGCGGCCACAGGGTTTGCGCTCTACCTTGCGCCCCTTGTGATCTTTATTATTCCGTCGGTTTATACCTGGATTCAGAGCTATGTGCTGGAGCGGATTTTCCGGAAATATATGACCGAAGAAGATCGGGAAGCGGAGGACGCCAGGTACAAACCGGATGACGATATCGCAGTTCATTGATTTTTATGTTGATTTCTCCGGATACTTATAGTATATTCTTAGGTGGGTATTCGATAAACAGGAAATTTTTGACAGGAATTGCCTGTTTGCGAGCCATAAGGAGGAATTTTCATGCAGGAAATGATAAAAGTAGCAGTCGACGCCATGGGCGGAGATTATGCGCCCGCCGAAATGGTAAAAGGGGCAATCAATGCTGTTACGCTGCGGCAGGACATTAAAGTATATCTGATTGGCCGCCAGGATTTGGTAAAAGAAGAACTGGCGAAGCATTCCTACAATGGGCAGCAGATTGAAGTGATCCACGCCGAAGAGGTAATTGAAACCGCAGAACCTCCAGTGATGGCAATTCGAAAGAAAAAACAGTCATCCATCGTAGTGGGATTGAACATGGTGAAAGAGAGGAAAGCGGACGCCTTCGTGTCGGCAGGAAGCTCCGGAGCCATCCTGGTAGGCGGACAAGTTATTGTCGGAAGGATTAAGGGCGTGGAACGCCCGCCGCTGGCGCCGCTGATTCCCACGGAACAGGGAGTGTCTTTACTGATTGACTGCGGCGCAAACGTAGACGCCAGAGCTTCCCATCTGGTTCAGTTTGCGAAGATGGGCTCTATTTACATGGAAAATGTGCTGGGCGTTAAGAAGCCGAAGGTAGCGATTGTCAATATTGGTGCAGAGGAAGAAAAAGGGAATGCACTGGTGAAAGAAACATTTCCTCTGCTGAAGAACTGCCCGGACATCAATTTTACGGGAAGCATTGAAGCGAGAGAGATTCCTCAGGGAAAAGCAGACGTGATTGTGTGCGAGGCGTTTACCGGCAATGTCATTTTGAAGCTTTATGAGGGATTAAGCGGAACGCTTGTGAAGGTGATAAAGCAGGGAATGATGGCAAGCCTCAGAAGCAAGATCGGCGCGCTGCTTGTAAAGCCTTCTTTGAAAAAGACGCTGAAAGCCTTTGACGCTACAGAATACGGCGGTGCGCCGCTGTTAGGGCTGAACGGTCTGGTAGTTAAGACTCACGGAAGCGCTAAGGCGAAGGAAGTGACCAATTCCATCATCCAGTGCGTGACATTCAGTGAGCAGGAAATTAACGAGAAAATCAGAAAGAATATTGGAACATCTCCCATGGAGGAGTAGAAAGGAACGAGCATGGAGTTTGAAAAATTAAAAAAAATCATTGCAGAAGTATTAAACGTTGATGAGGATGAAATTACAATGGATACTACATTTGTAGATGACCTGGGGGCGGATTCTCTGGATATTTTCCAGATTATCATGGGACTGGAAGAAGAATTTGACATTGAAATAGCCAACGAAGAAGCGGAAAAGATTGTAACGGTAGCAGATGCAGTGGAGCAGATTAAGAACGCGACAAACTGATGAAAGAACCGTACAGTGAGCATAAAGATTCATTGCCTGTCTGCAGCAGGCAGTGCCGGATGACAACCACTTTCACATTTTGCGGGAAGTGGTTGCATTTGGTTAGGAGGTTTGAGATGAAATTGCAGAAAGAATTGGAAGATAAAATAGGATATCATTTTCAAAACGGCAGACTGCTGACCCAGGCCCTGACTCACAGCTCCTATATAAACGAGCACCATATGAGCAGGCTGGCGGATTACGAGCGGCTGGAATTTCTGGGGGACGCGGTGCTGGAGATTGTGACCAGCGAATTTCTGTTTCACAGGTATCCCAGGAATCCCGAGGGGGAATTAACCAGAATGCGGGCCAGCATCGTCTGTGAGCCCACCCTTGCGTTCTGCACCAGGGAGCTGGATCTGGGCAGATATCTTTTACTGGGAAAAGGGGAGGCGCAGACCGGAGGCAGAGAGCGGAAGTCGGTATTGTCGGATGTGTTGGAGGCGTTGATCGGCGCAATTTATTTGGATGGTGGTTTTGCTAATGCAAAAGAGTTTGTACACCGTTTTGTGTTAAACGATATTGAGCACAAACAGCTCTTTTATGATAGCAAGACTATCCTGCAGGAGGTGGTGCAGGCGAATTTCGGGGAAGGCCTTACCTATTGCCTTCTGGCGGAAGAAGGGCCGGATCACGACAAAAAATTTATTGTGGAAGCGAAAATAGACGAAGAGCCCTGGGGAAAAGGCTGCGGGAGAACCAAGAAAAGCGCGGAGCAGGAGGCGGCCTACGAAACCCTGCTTTTGCTTAAGAAGCACAAAAACATTAAGATTCCCCGCAGTTTGGCACAGTAGCGTCGGAGGGACAGATGTATTTAAAGAGTATAGAAGTTCATGGATTCAAGTCGTTTGCCAACAAGATTCTGTTTGAATTCCACAATGGAATCACTGGAATTGTGGGGCCCAACGGAAGCGGCAAAAGCAACGTGGCGGACGCTGTGCGCTGGGTGTTAGGAGAGCAGCGGGTGAAGCAGCTGCGGGGGGCCAGCATGCAGGACGTTATTTTTTCCGGCACCGAGAACCGCAGGCCCCTAAGCTATGCTTATGTGGCAATCACCCTGGATAACGGGGATCGGCAGTTAAATGTGGATTACAATGAAGTGACGGTGGCAAGGCGGGTGTACCGTTCCGGAGAGAGCGAATATCTGATTAACGGGACAGCCTGCCGTCTGAAAGACGTCAATGAATTGTTTTATGACACAGGAATCGGAAAAGAAGGGTATTCCATTATCGGGCAGGGTCAGATTGAGCGGATTTTAAGCGGCAAGCCGGAAGAGCGGCGGGAATTGTTTGACGAGGCGGCGGGAATTGTGAAATTCAAGCGGCGAAAGGCTACGGCCCAGAAAAAATTAGAGGACGAGCGTCAGAACCTTCTGCGCGTCAACGACATTCTTTCCGAGCTGGAGAAGCAGGTAGGCCCCTTGGAAAAACAGGCGGAAAAAGCCAGGCTTTATCTGAAAAAGAGGGAAGAACTGAAAGAATATGATGTAAATATGTTTCTGATGGATATGGAGCGCATCCAGGAAGAACTGAAATCCCTGGAGGAAAAGGCAGGGATTGTGGAGCAGGATTTGCAGGAATCCAACCGTTCTTATACCAATATCCGAACGGAATATGACCAGATGGAACAGGATATGCAGCAGGCGGACAGCCGGCTTGCCAGGCTTCGGGAAGAACTGGGAAATAACGCTGTGGAGAAAGGAAAACTGGAAGGCCGGATCAATGTGCTGAAGGAACAGATTCACGGAGCCAGGCAGAATGAAGAGCATTTCCAGGCCAGACAGCAGGCCATTGAAAAAGACCGCCGAGAGCGGCTGGAACAGAAAGCGTCTTACCAGAAAGAGAAGCTGCAGATTGACGATCAGGTGAAATCCTTAGAAGAGCAGAAGAGCCAGGTAATGGCCAAATACCAGGAGATCCAGGAAGAGATTGCCCGGTGCGCCCGGAAAATTGAAGACGGAAAAAGCGAAATTATTGAACTTTTGAACAACAAAGCCTCCATTAAAGCCAGGCAGCAGCGCTATGACACCATGCAGGAGCAGATTAACATCCGAAGAGCCCAGTTAAACAAACGGCTGCTGGAGCAAAAAAGCGAGGAAGAAGAGCTGTGCTCTACGCTGAAAGAGTATGAGGAAAGTTATCGGAACTCCCGGGAAACCTGCCGCAGATTAGAGGAAGAGCAGCAGAATCTGGAAGAAAAGAACCGGGAATGGCAGGCAAAGAGAGCGGAGACCTTAGAGCGGATGGATCAGGACAATGCCCGTTACCACAGGGAAAAATCCCGCTTGGAATCTTTAATTAATATTGCGGAACGCTACGACGGCTACGGCAATTCCATCCGCCGGGTGATGGAAAAGAAAGATTCAGAGCCGGGTTTATTAGGGGTAGTGGCGGATTTGATTCAGGTGGACAGGCAGTATGAAATTGCCATTGAAACAGCTTTGGGATATAGTATCCAGAATATTGTCACCAGTGATGAAAATACAGCCAAAAAGATGATCGGCTATCTGAAACAGAACCGGTTGGGGCGGGCCACCTTTCTGCCTCTAACCAGTGTGGGCAGGAAGCCGGTTTCGGTCAATCAGGCTGCGTTAAAAGAGCCGGGCGTGATTGGGATAGGCAGCGATTTGGTACAGGCGGACAGCCGGTTTGCAGGACTGAAAAACTATCTTCTGGGCAGAACGTATGTGGTAGACACCATTGATCACGCTGTTTTGCTGGCAAGAAAATATCAGTACAGCCTGCGGATTGTAACTCTGGAGGGGGAATCCTTAAGTCCCGGCGGTTCCATGACCGGCGGAGCCTTTAAAAATACCAGCAATCTGCTGGGAAGAAAACGGGAAATTGAAGAATTGCAGCAGGAAACGGAGAAGCTGGAACATGCCCTTTTGGCATATAAAAACCGTCTGGATGAGATAGGAACCGCCAGGGAACTGCTGAAAGAAGACATCCGCCAGAAAGAAGAAGAATTGAAACAGGCAATGCTGAAACAGAACACAGAAGAAATGAATCTGGAACGGGCCAGAGAGCAGAAAGCGGAAAATGACAGCCGGTTTACCTCCCTGCAGTCGGAAAGCAGAGAGATTGAACGTCAGTTAATGGAAATCAATGAGAGCCGGGAGCAGATTCAGGAGGAAATTCGGGCAGCCGGCCGCAGGGAACAGGAAATTGAAGAAGAAACCGGGGAATATCAGCAGATTCTGGAGCGGCAGAATCAATTTGCCCAGGAGAGCCAGAATGATGTTTCCAGGGTACAGTTAGAAGAGGCTAATTTCCAGCAGAAAGCAGAGTTCCTGAAGGAGAACCTCTCCCGCATATCGGCAGAAATCCGTAAGCTGGAGGAAGATTTAAGGCAGGCGGAGCAGGAAAAGAGCCAGTCTCAGACAGATATCCGGCAAAAGGAACAGGAAATTGAAGAGATTATAAAGACAATGGAAGAATCGGAAATCAGCCGTAAGAAGCTGGAAGAAGAGATTGCCGGGGGACAGAAAGCCAGGGAAGAGATGTCTGTAAAGTACAAGGGGTTTTTCCAGAAACAGGAGGAACTTTCCAAGCGCATCAATGATCTGGATAAAGAAATGTACCGGTTAAACAGCCAGAAAGAGAAGCTGAATGAATCGGCGGAACATCAGACAAGTTATATGTGGGAAGAATATGAACTGACCCTCCACAACGCCATGGCGCTGCGCAGGGAAGAGATGGACAATCCCGGGGAGATGAAAAAGAGGATTGCGGAAATCAAAGATGAGATCCGCAGGCTGGGAGACGTGAATGTGAACGCCATTGAGGATTACCGGAACCTGTCGGAACGGTATGTGTTCCTGAAAACCCAGCATGACGATCTGGTGGAAGCGGAAAAAACATTGCTTGACATTATCGAAGAACTGGACGCCGGAATGCGCCGGCAGTTTATGGAGAAGTTCGCCCAGATCCAGAAAGAATTCGACAAGGTGTTCAAAGAACTGTTCGGCGGAGGAAAAGGAACTTTGGAACTGGTGGAAGATGAGGATATCTTAGAGTGCGGCATCCGCATCATTGCCCAGCCTCCTGGAAAGAAGCTGCAGAACATGATGCAGCTTTCCGGCGGAGAGAAATCCCTGACAGCCATTTCCCTGCTGTTTGCCATTCAGAACTTAAAACCCTCGCCTTTCTGCTTATTAGACGAGATTGAGGCGGCGCTGGACGATTCCAACGTGGGCCGTTTCGCCAGGTATCTGCATAAACTGACAACACACACCCAGTTCATCGTAATCACCCACCGCCGGGGAACCATGGCGGCCGCAGATCGCCTGTACGGCATCACCATGCAGGAAAAGGGCGTATCCACCCTGGTATCTGTGAACTTAATAGAAGGAGATCTAAGCGCATAACAGCCTGTTTATTGAAACAGGATTCTATTGCGTAACATGCCCATGCCGCAGTATATGCCGCAGCGAACGATGAAAAAAGAAAGGAGCTGACATACAGTGGGAAGCGAAGAGAAAGAAAAGAAAGGATTTTTTAAACGTCTGGTGCAGGGCTTGACCAAGACCAGAGATAATATTGTATCCGGAATAGATTCCATTTTCAGCGGATTTTCCAAAATTGACGATGAATTCTATGAAGAAATTGAAGAGATTCTCATTATGGGGGATCTGGGAGTCCATGCCACAGAAGAGATTATTGAAAACCTGAAAGCAAAGGTGAAAGAACAGCATATCAAGGAGCCGGCCCAGTGCAAAGAGCTGCTGATTTCCAGCATTCAGGAACAGATGGATGTGGGGGAAACGGCCTACCGGTTTGAAAATGAGAAATCCGTGGTGCTGGTCATCGGCGTCAACGGCGTGGGCAAGACCACTTCCGTTGGAAAATTGGCTGGCAAGCTAAAGGACCAGGGCAAACGGGTGGTGCTTGCAGCGGCAGATACTTTCCGGGCGGCTGCCGGAGAGCAGCTCAGCGAATGGGCCAACCGGGCCGGAGTGGAGATGATCGGCGGCCAGGAGGGGGCGGATCCCGGAGCGGTGGTGTATGACGCCGTGGCAGCGGCCAGGGCCAGAAATGCGGATGTGCTGCTGTGCGATACGGCGGGACGTCTTCATAATAAGAAAAATCTGATGGAAGAATTAAAGAAAATCCACCGGATTCTGGAAAAGGAATATCCGGAAGCATTTCGGGAAACATTGGTGGTATTGGACGGAACTACAGGACAGAACGCCCTTTCCCAGGCCAGACAGTTCTCGGAAGTGGCGGACATCTCGGGAATTATTCTGACTAAGATGGACGGAACCGCCAGAGGCGGCATCGCCGTAGCCATTCAGTCAGAGCTGGGCATTCCGGTGAAATACATTGGAGTGGGCGAAACCATCGACGATTTGCAGAAATTTGATTCCGAACAATTTGTAAAGGCGCTGTTCGACACAGGTGAGAAAACCGAGGAGGAAGAGTAAAATGTTGACTCTGGAGAGATTTGAAGAAGCAAGCAAAATTGTAAGAGAGGTAACCTTGGAAACAAAGCTGATATACAGCGATTTTCTCAGTGAACAGACGGGAAACAAGGTCTATCTGAAGCCGGAAAATATGCAGTTTACCGGAGCCTACAAGGTGCGGGGAGCTTATTACAAAATGAGCACCCTGTCGGAGGAAGAGCGGGAAAAGGGCCTGATCACCGCCTCTGCCGGCAACCATGCCCAGGGGGTGGCTTACGCGGCCAAATGCTACGGGGCAAAGGCCACCATCGTGATGCCCACCACCACGCCGCTGATTAAAGTGAACCGGACCAAAGGCTACGGCGCGGAGGTGATTCTCTACGGGGATGTGTATGACGAATCCTGTCAGAAAGCCTATGAACTGGCGGAGGAACATGGATATACTTTTATTCATCCTTTTGACGATCTGGCAGTGGCTACCGGACAGGGAACCATCGCCATGGAGATTTTCAAAGAACTGCCCCTGGTGGAATATATTCTGGTTCCCATCGGCGGAGGCGGGCTTGCCGCGGGAATCTCCGTCCTTGCCAAGCTTTTGAATCCCAAGATTAAGGTCATCGGCGTAGAGCCTGCCGGGGCAAACTGCATGCAGGAATCCA
This sequence comes from uncultured Lachnospiraceae bacterium, assembly GCA_910584585.1. Lineage (GTDB taxonomy): Bacteria > Bacillota > Clostridia > Lachnospirales > Lachnospiraceae > Petralouisia. The sequence continues at coordinate 20,997 of CAJUBP010000014.1, forward strand.
TCAAGGCAGGAAAAGTGACTACACTGCCGAACGTCAGCACCATTGCGGACGGCACTGCGGTAAAGACGCCCGGGGAACAGATTTTCCCCTATATTCGGGAAAATCTGGATGAAATTATCACTGTGGAAGACGACGAACTGGTGGCGGCTTTTCTGGATATGGTGGAGAACCATAAGATAGTGGTGGAAAATTCCGGACTGCTGACAGTGGCGGCCATGCGCCATCTGAACGTGGAAAACAAGCGGGTGGTGGCCGTTTTGAGCGGCGGAAATATGGATGTGATTACCATGTCCTCTGTGGTGCAGCAGGGGTTGATTTTCCGGGATCGGATTTTCACTGTGTCAGTGCTTCTGCCGGACAAGCCGGGCGAGCTGAGCAAGGTGGCGGACGCCATTGCCAAAGAGCAGGGGAATGTGATCAAACTGGAGCACAACCAGTTCGTTTCCACCAACCGGAATGCGGCGGTGGAGCTTAGGATTACCATGGAGGCTTTCGGCACAGAGCATAAGGAGCAGATTCTGAACGCGCTGGAGCAGAAAGGCTATCAGCCCAGGCCGGTGCGGACCAGCCTGTAAAAAGGGAGGTGTCAAGAAAAAACACTTGACACCTTCTTTTTTTTATAGTATGATACCCAAGGTGATAGAAATGGAAAAGAAATTGATGCAGACGTATCTGTATGATTTTTATGGAGAGCTGCTGACAGATCACCAGAGAGAAATTTACGAGGATTTTGTACTGAATGATCTATCCCTCAGCGAGATTGCGCAGGAAGAGGGAATCAGCCGCCAGGGCGTGCATGATCTGGTGAAGCGCTGTGACAGAATATTAGAAGGATATGAGGAGAAGTTGCATCTCTTAGAACGGTTTTTAAGCACGAAGGAGAAGGTGGGCAGGATCCAGTCGCTCAGCCGGAATTATCAGGAACAGAGAGAACCGAATCAGAGACAGGCGGATCAGAAAGATTCGGAAGAGATCATGGTAATGGCAGAGATTGAAGCTATTTCCAATGAGATATTAGAGGAGTTATAGGATGGCATTTGACAGCTTATCAGAGAAATTACAGAATGTATTCAAATCTTTGCGGAGCAAGGGGCTTTTGACAGAAGATGATGTGAAGACAGCATTGAAGGAAGTAAAGCTTGCGTTGCTGGAAGCGGATGTCAACTTTAAAGTAGTGAAGCAGTTTGTGAAGTCTGTGCAGGAGCGGGCAGTGGGGCAGGATGTGATGAACGGCCTGAATCCGGGACAGATGGTAATTAAGATTGTAAATGAGGAACTGGTTGCCCTGATGGGTTCTGATACAACGGAGATTGCCTTAAGGCCGGGCAGTGAAGTGACAGTGATTATGATGGCGGGCCTGCAGGGAGCAGGCAAGACTACCACTACCGCCAAGATTGCCGGGAAGCTGAAGCAGAAGGGCAGGAAGCCTCTGCTGGCAGCCTGCGATATTTACCGTCCTGCGGCGATCCAGCAGCTTCAGATTAATGGTGAGAAGCAGGGAGTGGAAGTGTTTTCCATGGGCGACAGCCATAAGCCCGCCAATATCGCCAAAGCAGCCATCGAGCATGCCAAGGCAAAAGGCTATAACGCGGTAATTCTGGATACGGCCGGACGTCTCCATGTGGACGAAGAGATGATGCAGGAACTGCAGGACATCAAAGATCAGGTGGAAGTGCATCAGACCCTTTTAGTGGTGGATGCCATGACAGGCCAGGACGCCGTGAACGTGGCCACAACTTTTAATGATAAAATCGGCATTGACGGTGTGATCCTCACCAAGCTGGACGGCGATACCAGAGGCGGAGCGGCGTTGTCTATCCGGGCAGTCACCGGCAAACCGCTGCTCTACGTAGGTATGGGTGAGAAATTATCTGATTTGGAACAGTTTTATCCGGACCGGATGGCCAACCGGATTCTGGGCATGGGAGATGTTCTGACCCTCATTGAGAAGGCCCAGGAGACCATTGACGAGGAGAAGGCAAGAGAACTGGAACAGAAGATGAAGAAAGCGGAATTCGGCTTCGATGATTATCTGGAATCTATGAACCAGATGAAGAAAATGGGCGGGATTTCCAGTCTTCTCAGTATGATGCCGGGAATTGGAGGTTCCCAGATTGCCGAGATTGAGAATGCCATGGATGAGAAGAAGATGGCAAGAATAGAAGGAATTATCTATTCCATGACCCCTAAGGAACGGGCGAATCCCTCGATTCTGAATCCCAGCAGAAAGCGCAGAATTGCCAAGGGCGCCGGCGTAGAGCTTGGCGAGGTCAACCGTCTGGTGAAGCAGTTTGAGCAGAGCCGGAAAATGATGAAGCAGATTCCCGGGCTGATGGGAGGCAAAGGAAAGCGCAGAGGCGGATTTAAGCTGCCCTTTGGTTTTTAGAGCGGCGCAATATGCCGTTTTCCGGAGAATGGAACATTTACAGAATATTTGGCAGATAGAGATAGATTGTTACAGTCAGTAACAGAGCAGTATGCTCTGATTACAAAATAAATAGAAAAATACCAATCAGGAGGTGATATGCGATGGTAAAGATCAGATTAAAGAGAATGGGCCAGAAGAAAGCTCCTTTCTATAGAATCATTGTGGCTGATTCCAGATCTCCGAGAGACGGCAAGTTTATCGAGGAAATCGGAACGTACGATCCAACGAAAGATCCCAGTGAATTTCATGTAAATGAAGAGCTGGCGAAAAAATGGTTAGCAAATGGTGCGCAGCCTACAGAAGTAGTAGGAAAAATCTTTAAGGCAGCCGGTATCGAAAAATAATCTTCGTGAGGTGACGTAATGAAAGAATTAGTAGAAGTAATTGCAAGAGCGCTTGTGGATTCTCCGGAAGAGGTTGCAGTTACAGAGACTGAGAACGACAAATCCATTGTGATAGAGTTACGTGTTGCCCAGGCAGATATGGGAAAGGTAATCGGGAAGCAGGGGCGGATTGCTAAGGCCATTCGTTCCGTTGTGAAAGCAGCAGCGGCTAAAAGTGATAAAAAAGTAGTAGTGGATATCATGCAGTAAAATGATAGGTAGCTGTACGCGGAAGAATCGCAGTGAGTTCTGGCTCATTGCGATTTTTTTGGGAAAGGAAATTCTATGGAAGATTTATTTCAGGTGGGCGTGATTACAACCACCCATGGAGTGCGGGGAGAAGTTAAGGCGTTTCCCACCACCGACGATCCGGCGCGGTTTAAGAAGCTGAAAAAAGTATTGCTGGACACAGGAAAAGAAAAGATTCCCTTGGAAATCAGCCAGGTGAAATTCTTTAAAAACCTGGTGATTCTCAAGTTCCGAGGGATTGACAATATAAATGACGTGGAAAAGTATAAGGGGAAGAGCCTTCTGATTCCAAGGGAACAGGCGGTAACATGCGAAGAAGGAGAATACTTTATCGCGGATTTGCTGGGCCTTAAGGCTGAGACAGAAAATGGGCAGCTGTTAGGAAAGGTGATAGATGTGCTAAAGACCGGGGCCAATGATGTGTATGTGATTCAGGTAGAGGAAGATTCCCCTTATGTGTCCAGAGTATCGGATAAAAAGAAAGAGCTTTTGCTTCCTGCCATTTCGGAATGTGTCCGGGACATTGATTTGGAAAAAGGGATTATGCAGGTGCGTCTGATGGCGGGATTGTTGGAAGAAGGAATGGAATGAGCATGAATTTTTATATTTTGACGCTGTTTCCGGAAATGGTAAGAAACGGGCTGAACGCCAGTATTATCGGCCGGGCAAAAGATGCGGGGCTTCTGCGGATAGATGCGGTAAATATCCGCGACTATTCGGAAAATAAACATCAGAAAGTAGACGATTACCCCTATGGAGGCGGCGCGGGAATGCTGATGCAGGCCCAGCCGGTATACGATGCCTGGCGGTCTGTGGTGGAACGGATTGGCAAAAAGCCCCGGTGCGTCTATGTGACTCCTCAGGGCAGAACTTTTACCCAGCAGGACGCCAAAGCGTTGGCCAAAGAAGAAGATCTGATTCTGCTGTGCGGCCATTATGAGGGAATTGACGCGCGGGTGTTAGAGGAAATTGTGACGGATTACATGTCCATCGGAGATTATGTGCTCACCGGCGGAGAGCTTCCGGCCATGGTGATGGTGGACGCAATTTCCCGGATGGTGCCGGGGGTGTTAGGCAATGAAGAGTCTGGTTCCTCGGAATCTTTTGAGGGAAATTTGCTGGAATATCCCCAGTATTCCAGGCCGGAGGAATGGAACGGCAGGAAAGTGCCGCCGATTCTTTTGTCCGGCCATCACAAAAACATTGAGCAGTGGCGCAGGAGGCAGTCCATTCTGTTAACCAGGGAGCGCAGGCCGGATTTGCTGGAAAAAGCGGAACTGACAGAAGAAGAGCGGAATTGGCTGAAAGAATCCGAATAATTTCTTGCATTTCCCTTAAGGCTGTGCTATAATACAAATCTGTGAGAAGAAAATGATGGTCCTCTGTTACGAAGTGTATTAAGAACATCTAAATGAATCAGGAGGTCACAAATGAACGCGACAGATATTATTAAGAGTATTGAACAGGAACAGTTAAAGAAAGAAGTAGACGAATTCCGTGTGGGAGATACCGTGAAGGTTTACGGCAAGATCAAAGAAGGAAACCGTGAGAGAATTCAGGTTTTTGAAGGAATTGTTTTAAAGAGACAGGGCGGAAGCAACAGAGAGACTTTTACCGTAAGAAAGTTTTCCAACGGCATCGGCGTAGAGAAGACATGGCCGCTGCATTCTCCCAATGTAGAGAAGATTGAGGTGGTTCGCCGCGGTAAAGTAAGGCGCGCGAAACTGAATTACTTAAGAGGACGCGTAGGCAAGAGAGCAAAGGTAAAAGAACTGGTGAAATAATTCAGGCAGAAGCGAATACCTGTGTGAAGACAGCTTTCGGGCGGTTTTTTCCAGGAAAGAAGCAAGGGACAAATACGGTGGTAGTTGTCCCTTGCTTTGTATACATCAGGCGGACAGAGGGAATTATGAGAAGAACATCGGGATTGAATTTTAATCGGAAAAAGAAAAAAATAAATACCGGACGGGTGCAGGAAGTGATTGTCTGGATTGGACAGATTCTTTTAACGATTGCATTGGCAATGCTGTTTGTGCTGTCTGTGGGGTTTCGGGTTTCTGTGGTAGGCCCTTCCATGTCGCCTACCTTAGAGAGCGGGGAAAAGATTCTGGTGAACCGTATCAGCTGCAAGCTGTTCGGTCCGGGCCAGAATGATTTGATTGTCTTTTTGCCCAACGGAAATGAGAAATCCCATTATTATATCAAGCGCGTCATCGGCCTGCCGGGAGACCGGGTGCAGATTAAGGACGGCATTATCTATATCAATGGAGAGCCCTTTGAAGAGAAAATAGAAGTTTCCGCCATTGAGAATCCGCTGCTGGCGGAAGAAGAGATTGAGGTGGGGGAAGATGAATATTTTGTTTTGGGGGACAACCGCAATAACAGTGAAGACAGCCGGTACGCCAGCATCGGGAATGTGAAAAGGGAATATATCGTAGGGAAGGCATGGTGCATCGTATCTCCCTGGAACCGGTTTGGGTTATTGAAATAGAAGAAAATCCAAAGCAGGATTTTACAGCCGAAAGGCAGGATGAGATAGAAGAGAATCCAAAGCAGGATTTTACAGCCGAAAGGCAGGATAAGAAGGAGAAAATATGAATTTTCAGTGGTATCCCGGGCATATGACGAAGGCGAAGCGTCAGATGCAGGAAGATATGAAGTTGATAGATTTGGTGATTGAACTGGTGGACGCCAGAATTCCCTTAAGCAGCCGCAATCCCGATATTGATGAACTGGGACGGCAGAAGGCAAGGCTGATTCTGATGAATAAGGCGGATCTGGCCAGTGAGAAACAGACTCAGCGCTGGTCTGATTATTTTCGGAATCAGGGATATTTTGTGGTGAAATTAGATTCCAGGACCAGATCTGGGATGAAAGGCATTAACGATGTGATTATGGAAGCCTGCCGGGAGAAAATGGAACGGGACAGAAAGCGGGGCATTAAGAACCGCCCGGTGCGGGCCATGGTGGTGGGGATTCCAAATGTGGGAAAGTCCACCTTTATCAATACCTTTGCGGGAAAAGCCTGCGCAAAGACCGGCAATAAGCCGGGAGTGACCAAGGGAAAACAGTGGATCCGGCTCAACAAAAACGTAGAACTTCTGGATACGCCGGGCATTTTATGGCCCAAATTCGAGGATCAGCAGGTGGGACTGTATCTGGCATTAATCGGCTCCATCAAAGATGAGATTCTGAACATCGACGAGCTTTCCTTAGAGCTGATTGGGATTCTGAAAGCCAATTATCCCGGGATTTTGGCGGAGCGGTACGGAGTGGGGGAAGAAGCCCCGCCGCCGGAAATTTTGATGCAGATTGCAGAGAATAGAAATTGTGTGAAAAAGGGAAATGAGCTGGATTACAGCAAAGCGGCAGCTTTAACAATGGATGAATTCCGCAGCGGGCGTTTGGGGAAAATAACTCTTGAATTTCCAGAAGAGCAGCGGTAAAATAGCAGTGTAGCAACAGTGAAACGCGATCAATTTTTAGTAAACGGCGAAATGCGATCAATTTTAGCAAACAGTGAAATGCGATCAATTTTTAGTAAACGGTGAAATGCGATCAATTTTAGCAAACGGCGGGAAGAGAAATTTATAGATATGAATAAAAAGGAAGATGACAATAAGATGGAAGCGAAGCAGGAAGCAGGGAAAGGCTCTGCAGAAGGCAAATCGAGAGTGATGAAAGAGACAGTCAGCTTTATTTTGTATATCGCAATTGTGTTTCTGGCTACGTATCTGGTGATCCACTATGTGGGTCAGCGGACCCAGGTCAGCGGAACCTCTATGGAATATACCCTCAGCGACGGGGACAATCTGATTGTGGATAAAATCAGTTACCGGTTCCACGGGCCGGAGCGTTTTGATATCATAGTATTTCCTTTTCAGTATGAAGAGGATACCTACTATATCAAAAGAATTATCGGGCTTCCGGGCGAGACGGTGCAGATTGACGAGGCAGGCAGTATTCTCATTGACGGTGAAGTGTTGGAAGAATCTTACGGCAGGGAAGTGATGCTGGATCAGGGGCAGGCGGCAGAGCCCATTGAACTGGGCGAGGATGAATATTTCGTGCTGGGAGATAACCGGAATGCCAGTTCTGACAGCAGGGATCCCAGAGTGGGCGTGGTGCGCGGCAAGGATATTATCGGCCGGGCGTGGCTTCGGATTTATCCCTTTGACAGCATCGGATTTATCAAACATCAATAGAGGAGAACAAGGTGGAAGAACAAAAGAAAATCAGTTTGATGAAAGAAGAATTGCAGGCGGCAGAGGAGACGATGCTGCCTTCTTTTATATCCAAATATGAAGGGGACGAGAGAGCCGGGGCGCGGAAACTGGTGCAGCAGGCAAGAAAGCGCATGGAAGCCCTGGAGAAAGAAAGGCAGCGGATCTGGAAGTTAAAAGAATATGAAAGAAAATATGAAAGCGCGGGCCTTGTGTGCGGAATTGATGAAGCGGGAAGGGGTCCGCTGGCAGGGCCGGTGGTTGCCGGCGCTGTGATACTGCCCAAAGACTGCAGTATCTTGTATATCAACGATTCCAAGAAGCTCAGCGGGAAGAAAAGGGAGGAGTTGTATGAGGTAATTAGGAAGGAAGCCCTTGCAGCCGGGATTGGGATGGTTAGCCCCCAGCGGATTGATGAGATCAATATTTTGCAGGCCACCTATGAGGCAATGCGCCAGGCTATTCAAAAATTGTCTCTGACGCCCGATATATTATTAAATGACGCGGTGACAATTCCGCAGATTTCCATTCCCCAGGTTCCTATTATCAAAGGGGACGCAAAAAGTATTTCCATCGGTGCGGCCAGCATCCTCGCGAAAGTCACCAGGGACAGACTGATGGCGGAATATGATAAATTGATGCCGGAATACGGATTTGCCAAGAACAAGGGATACGGCACGAAAGAGCATATGGAGGCGATACGGGTGTACGGCCCTTCTCCGATTCACCGAAGGACGTTTATAAAATAAGGAAGGCGTGATGAGATATGTCGTTAGGAGGCATTTTACAGTATCAGACCAATACAGCGTCAAACACACAGACTCTGGGCAGCGTAAAAGAGACGATTGGGGCAAGGCCCGCAGCCCAGGCTCAGGAGCTGATGCCGGGAAAAGTGTTTGAAGGAATGGTGACAGACATCAAGAACGGCCAGGTAACATTGGGGTTAAGTGACGGAAGAACCATATCAGCCAGGATGGAGGCCGGAGTGAGTCTGGAAAAGGGCCAGCCCATGCTGTTTGAGGTGAAGGCAAATACAGGGGATCAGATTTCCATCCGTCCGGTTACCTTGGAAAGCGCTCAGAATCCTACATTGATGAAAGCCCTGGAGGCAGCGGGGTTAAAGGTAACGCCCCGGAATCTGTCCATGGTCAACGAGATGATGATGGAGCAGCTTCCCATTGACAAAAACAGTCTGATGCAGATGGCCCGGGCAGCGGCCAGTTTCCCAGAGGCAAATATGCAGACCATGGCGCAGATGCAGAAGCTTGGAATTGCCATTACAGAAAATTCTCTGAATCAGTTTCAGAATTACCAGAACGGCCAGCAGGCAGTTTTGCCCCAGATGCAGGAATTGATGGAGGGGATTGCCAATCTTCCGGAACAATTATTTGGAAAAGAAGGAATCGGGCAGAATACCGTTTTTTCCGAGAATTTTACATTGGGAAACCCTGCGGCGGAAGGCGGCCAGAGTCCGGAAGTCGGGCAGATGCTGGGACTGCAGCGGCAGCTTCTTAGTATTCTTCTGGGAGGACAGGAAGCCGGAGCGGTTCAAGGCGCAGATCAGAAGGGCGAAGGACAGCCCGGCCAGATTCTCCCAAACGGCGGGGAGGGTAATCCAGACGGAACCCAGGCGGTTTTAAACGGAACCCAGGACGGTTCGGGGCTGCCGGATCAGCTTTTGCAGAACGGGGAAGCGGTGAATCAAAGTGGAGCCCAGAACGGGGAAGCGGTGAATCAAAGTGGAGCCCAGAACGGGGAAGCGGTGAATCAAAATGGAGTCCAAAGCGGGGAAGCGCTGGCACAGGCGGCAGAAACGGGAGAGCAGTCCCCGCAGACTGTTCAAACAGGAGGGCAGTCTGCCCAGGAGGCCCAGAATCAGACATTGCAGGAAGGAAACAAGGCGGCGGGAAATCAGTCCGGGCAGAATCCGGCGGCGGTTTCCGGCGGCAATCCGGAGCAGCAGAATCCCATAGATTCTGTTTTGAGCAGAGAACAGCAGAATAATCTGGCGAATATGCTGAAAGGATTTCCCGGCGCAGCGGGGAATGAACAGCTGCTGCCCCAGGGACAGCTGAATTCCAGCCTTTCTTCTGGAGAGATCCTGCAGCAGATTATGAAATCTTTGGAAAACAGCGGAACTCTCAGCGGAAGTGATGTGAAGAAGCTGTTTTCCTCTAAGGAATTTAAGGGCTTGATGAAGCAGGCCATGACAGAACAGTGGATGTTAAAGCCGGAGCAGCTGAGGGAAGAGGGCGCAGTGAAAGAGCTGTATCAGCGTTTGACCAGGCAGATGGCGCAGCTGCAGCAGGCCCTTTCCCAGGCGGGAAAAGAGGGTTCGGCTCTTGCCAGAACCGCCCAGTCTGTCCAGGGCAATCTGGAATTTATGAATCAGCTGAATCAGGCGTATACCTATGTGCAGCTTCCCTTGAAGCTGCGGCAGCAAAACGCTCACAGTGATCTGTATGTGTACACAAATAAGAAAAATCTCAGAGACAAAGAGGGAGCCCTGTCTGCCCTGCTACATTTGGATTTGGAGCATTTGGGTTCTACCGATATCTATGTAAAAATGCACGGTTCCTCCATACAGACAGATTTTTACCTGGCGGACGATTTGTCTTTCCGCTTAATCGGGAATTTTACCGATCAGCTGGTGGAACGTCTCCGGGAGAAAGGCTACAGCTGTGAGGTAAAAGTGGAAAACCGGAAACTTCAGAAGAATTCCGTGCAGGATTTTCTGGAGCAGGAAAAACCGGCAGGAAAGCTTCACCGGTATTCTTTTGATGTAAAAGCGTAACAATGCGCAGGGGCATGAAGAAAACTATCGTGAAAGCAGAAGGTTTCCGTTCATGCTTCTAGCGTAACAATGTGCAGGGGCGCGAAGAAAACTATCGTGAAAGCGAAGGTTTCCGTTTGCGCTTCCTGCGTAACAATAAAAAGGGGGCGTGAAGAAATCTATGGCAGAAGCAAGATATAAGAATACACAGGAACTGGTAACCATGGAGACCCTGAAGGGACAGAGGCAGAAAACAGCTGTGGCGATTGCCTACAATCCGGGGGAAACTGCCCCGAAGATTATCGCCACCGGAAAGGGGCATCTGGCCGAGAAGATTATCGAGAAGGCAAAGGAAGAGAATATTCCCTTTTACCGGGATGATAAACTGGCCAAGACTCTTTCCAAACTGGAAATCGGGGATATGATTCCGCCGGAGCTGTATGAAGTGGTGGCGGAAATACTGGTATTTGTGGACGATATGGAACGGATGAGAGAGAAGCTGAAATAAATATCCGCAGATTTATCAGAAAAAGAATTTGCGGATGAAAAAAGTCTGTTGATTCCTCAAAGAAAAGAAATTTGCGGATGAAGAACGGAATAAAAGGGGAGTATTACTTTGGCAAAACAGGAGAATAAAAACCGCAGCGTGGGCATGGCTTATGAGCAGCAGGCGGCAGAATATTTGGAAGAGCGGGGATATCAGATATTACACAGGAATTTCCACAGCCGGTACGGAGAAATTGATTTGGTGGCCAGGCAGGGAAGGACGCTGGTATTCCTGGAAGTGAAATACCGAAAGGATGAAACAGGCGGCCATCCCTTAGAGGCGGTGGATTGGAGAAAACAGCGGCGGATCTGCAAAACGGCGCTTTATTACTGTCTGCGCTGCGGATATGGGGAAACTATGCCCTGCCGCTTTGATGTGATCGGGATTCTTGGAGAAGAAATTATTCATGTGGAGGACGCGTTTGCTTTTCAGGGGTAGAGGGGACAGCTTATAATTGAATGGTAAAGGCATAACGGGTGCTGCATAATTTAAGAAATTCCTAATGCGGCAGAGAAATTGAAACAGCCGAGGAAACATCCGACGGCGGAGAAAGTGGAAGTGATAAGGGATGCTTTAAAGCATTTTGAAGAGATATAAATATGTATCTATATATGAATCAGCGAATGTTATTTTGATTGATTCCAGGCTGTTTGAAAACGATAGCATAAAATGCAAAGGGAAATTTTCGGGAGAAGAGTTTAGAATGATATTGAGAAAAGTATTCCCTTTTATAGAGGTATTAGTAATTTCTCAGAATGGAGAAAATAAGGATTTTGAAATTATCCCAAAGTATAGGAGTGGAAGTTCAGAGACATCAAAAGAATACTATGAACGGGTGTTAAAAAATAAAATAGATGAAAGTATAAAGAAAGTAATTACATTTCGAAATATTTCGAAAAAGCTGGAGAACAATAAAGGGATTGAAAAATTTTTAGTTGAAAAGGCGGTAGATTCTTTAAACGGAATAAATGATTATGAAGATTTGTCTAAAGAAGATATTGATAAATTGATTGCTGCTTTCCAAAGCATGGAGTAGGAGTGTGTGATATGGCAAGAGATAAAGATTATTATATTCGGATTTGCGATACATATCAGGATGATAAATTCATACAACAATTTTATGAAAGTCTTCATTTGGGATATGAGACAAGGCGTTTAGATTACTTGGTATTACAACTTGAGGGCAAGTACCAAGTTGAAAAAGATGAGAAGCATAAGAACAAATTGGGTGAAAGTCTCAGCATTTTATTGAAGAAAAGAAATCGTATGACAGTTGTTATTATGATGACCCAACAGCGGTTATTCAAAACTGGATGAGAAACCGAGATGTGATTGAATTTCTGGGATTATGGAGCGAATGCATTTACAATGTCACCGAAGAAATGGATAGAAGCGACGGCTGCGATGAGAGCAAGGCAACTTGTGAGGAAATTAAAGATGTGTTATCGTCATTTCTTCGTATAATGAAGCCAAGGAAGGAGCAGAAATGGAAGATACTGCAATAAAGTTTCAGGGAACGGCTGGAAAGGAGCCGATGCCGGCGCTGCGGCAGAGGGAGACGGAAGAAGGGCCGTTTCCATATCTGTATTTTCCGTTATTGGAACATACAGGCATGGTAAAGCATTGCTTTACCACCAGAATGGGCGGAGTGAGTCAGGGGTATTTTGAAAGCCTGAACTTAAGTTTTGCAAGGGGAGACCAGGAAGAGGCGGTAAGAGAGAATTTCCGCCGAGTGTCCCTTGCCCTGGGAACAGATTATGGGAACTTTGTGTTTACGGACCAGACCCACACGGCCAATGTAAAACGGGTGGACCAAACAGACGCAGGAAAAGGGATCACCAGGAAAAAGGATTATTCCGATATAGACGGCCTGATTACCAATGAGCCAGGACTGGTATTGTCTGCCTTTTACGCGGACTGTGTGCCCCTTTATTTCGTGGATCCCATACATCGGGCCATCGGGCTGTCCCATTCCGGATGGCGGGGAACTGCGGGACGCATGGGGAGAGAAACACTCCTCGCCATGAAAAAGGAATTTCAGACAGAGCCAAAAGATGTACTCTGTGCCATTGGGCCCTCTATTTGCCAGGGCTGTTACGAAGTCAGCGAAGATGTGGCGGCACAATTTCAGCGGGAATTCCCCGGGCATGAAGAGGAACTTCTGCAAAATAAGGGCAATGGAAAATATCAGCTTGATCTGTGGCGGGCCAACGAAATTGTTCTGTTGGAGGCCGGCGTGAAGGGGGAGCATCTGGCAGTGACCAATATTTGTACCTGCTGCAACAGCAAGCTATTGTTTTCCCACCGCGCCAGCCACGGAAAGCGGGGAAATTTAGGAGCATTCTTATGCTTGCTGTGAAAGCGAAAGCTTACATGATAATATGTTAGGAGAAAAAAACGATGGATAAGATTATGGAATATATTTTAGAGCAAACAAAACAGTTACTGGCCATTGACAGCCCCACCGGATATACAAAAGAGGCTTCTGATTATCTGATGCAGGAATACCGTGCTTTGGGCTATCAGCCGGCGGAAACCGTAAAAGGCGGCGTCCTGGTGGATTTAGGCGGTCCAGAGGGGGAAAACGCCCTTTTGCTGGAAGCTCATCTGGATACCCTGGGGGCCATGGTGCGGGAGATAAAAGAAAACGGAAGACTGAAAGTGTCGCCCCTTGGCGGCTTAAACCCATGCAATACGGAGGCAGAAAACTGCAGGGTGATTACACGGCTGAACGGAATCTATGAAGGTACCTTCCAGTTGGAAAATGCGTCTATCCACGTAAACGATCATTATGACGAGACAAAACGCAGTTTTGACACCATGGAAGTGGTACTGGATGAAAAAGTGAATTCCAAAGATGAGGTGAAAAAGCTGGGAATTATGGTGGGGGATATTGTGGCTTTTGAACCCCGGACTGTCATAACCAAGCAGGGATATATTAAGAGCCGTTTTCTGGACGACAAGCTGAGCGTGGGAATATTCCTCGGATTTGCAAAATATCTGAAAGAAGAAAATATCGGGCTGAAACGGAAGGTTTACCAGCATGCCACTGTATTTGAAGAAGTAGGCCACGGTGCCTGCGGCACGGTTCCCAAGGGCGTATCAGAGATTCTTTCTGTGGATATGGGATGTGTGGGACAGGGATTGGACTGTACAGAACATCAGGTATCCATCTGCGCCAAAGACAGCGTGGGGCCGTACCACTATCAGGTGGTCACGGATTTGGTGAAAGCGGCAAAAGAGCATGACATTGATTTTGCCCTGGACATCTATCCTCACTACGGCTCTGACGCGGACGCGGCCCTGGAAGCCGGATATGACTGCAGGCACGGGCTGATCGGCCCAGGAGTGTACGCTTCCCATGGATATGAGAGGGCTCATGTGGACGGGGTGAAAGCGGCGCTGGAACTGTTGAAGGCGTACGTGCTGTAGTACTGCAGCGAACGTTTTATATTAAGATACGAAGGTCAAGGCAGGATGGCCCTTTGACACGCAAACTGGTATGAAACAGGGCTGTTTGGAAATATATCTGTCCAGACAGCCCTGTCTTTATTATTAATTTCCTGGCAGAATGTACTTGCCGCTTCCCTGACATTCATTCCACAGAAGTCTTAATCATCCTCCTCCTGAGCATTGCTGGTGGAGTACACCTGCCGTTTCCTTGCCATCTCATCGCTTTCCAGATATTCATCATAAGTGGTAATCTTATCAATCATGCTTCCGTTGGGCAGGAACTCAATAATCCGGTTTGCCGTGGTCTGCACCACCTGATGGTCTCTGGAAGCGAATAAAATCACGCCTGAGAACTTCATCAAACCGTTGTTTAAGGCGGTGATGGATTCCATATCCAGGTGGTCGGTAGGCTCATCCAGAATCAGGACATTTGCCCCGGTGATCATCATGCGGGACAGAAGGACCCGCACTTTTTCCCCGCCGGAGAGCACCTTCATTTTCTTTACGCCGTCGTCTCCGGCAAACAGCATTCTTCCCAGAAAGCCCCGGACGTAAGTTGCGTCTTTGATCTCAGAAAACTGAGTCAGCCATTCCACAATCTGCAAATCGTTGTCAAAGATTGCCGTGTTGTCTTTGGGGAAATAAGACTGGCTGGTGGTAACGCCCCATTTGTAATTGCCCTCGTCCGGCTCCAGTTCTCCTGCAAGGATTTGGAACAGGGTGGTTTTTGCAAGCTCGTTGCTTCCCACGAAAGCGATTTTGTCGTCATGGCCTACAATGAAAGAAATATTGTCCAGTACTTTTACGCCGTCGATGGTTTTGCTTAAATTCTCCACAGTAAGCACTTCATTGCCGATTTCCCGGTTGGGACGGAAATCAATGTAGGGATATTTCCGGCTGGAGGGCTTGATTTCATCTAACTGTATTTTCTCCAGGGCTTTCTTTCTGGAGGTTGCCTGTTTGGACTTGGAGGCGTTGGCGGAGAAACGGGAAATGAATTCCTGCAGTTCCTTGATTTTCTCTTCCTTCTTCTTATTGGCCTCTTTCATCTGCTTAATCAAAAGCTGGCTGGACTCATACCAGAAGTCGTAATTGCCGGCGTAAAGCTGGATTTTGGCATAGTCGATGTCAGCGGTATGGGTGCAGACCTTATTCAGGAAATACCGGTCATGGGAGACTACAATCACCGTGTTGTCAAAGTTGATCAAAAATTCCTCCAGCCATGCAATGGCGTCTAAGTCCAGGTGGTTGGTGGGCTCGTCTAAGAGCAGAATATCCGGATTGCCGAACAATGCCTGTGCCAGCAGAATCTTCACTTTCAGTTCGCCGGTCAGGTCTTTCATCAAAGAATAGTGGAATTCTGTATCAATGCCCAGGCCGTTTAGCAGCTGCGCTGCGTCTGATTCCGCGTTCCAGCCGTCCATTTCCGCGAATTCCGCCTCCAGTTCGCTGGCGCGGATTCCGTCTTTGTCGGTGAAATCTTCTTTCATATAGATGGCGTCTTTTTCTTTCATAATGTCGTACAGCCGCTGATTTCCCATAATGACAGTGTCCAGCGCAGAAAATTCATCATATTTAAAGTGATCCTGCTGCAAAAATGAGAGGCGCTGTCCCGGGGTGATAAACACGTCGCCTTTGGTGGGCTCCAGCTGTCCGTTTAAAATTTTGAGGAAAGTGGATTTGCCGGCGCCGTTGGCCCCGATAAGGCCGTAGCAGTTTCCTTCCGTGAATTTGATGTTTACATCTTCAAATAAAGCTTTTTTTCCGATTCTTAATGTTACATTATTTGCACTAATCATATTAAAGTCCTCATATTTTCTGAATTTCTTCCTGTTTGCCCAGGTCTTTTGCCCTTGCCTATCTATTATACATAAAATTGCGGCCTTTTCAAGGAAAAGTTATTGTTTTCCGGTCAAAAATTCATTGAAAATAAGTTTGTAATTTGATATGATAGAAAATAATGGAATTACTGTAAACAGCGAAAATAGGAACCATACAGGGCAGATTAAATGGGGAATGTTTTTATGAACGAAGAAGAAATGAGGAAAATGGGTATTCAAAAGACGCAGAAAATGGAAGAAACGCTGTGTCTGCACAGGGAACGCTACAGTCTCATCAAAGAGATTAATCGGGAACTTGTGAAGTTATTTTACCAGGGGGGAGATGTGAATGATTCCCTGGATTTTACGTTGGAGCGGATTGGGAGGCAGTATGATTTGAGGCTTGCGGCTGTGCTGGAGTATGAGGGGGCCCAGAAGGAACAGGTCTGGACCAACTGCTGGTGCGCCCAGGAGGGAATTCGGTTTCAGGATGAATTTTCCTCACGGCCTGCATTGCCCAGGAAGGGAACCATCGGTCAGCCTTATTGTCAGGGGAGAGAAGGGCTTTTCAGAGGTTCCAAGGAGTGCAGCGTACTGTTTTGCGGCTGGGAAGAAGCGGGGGCATGGACGGATTTTGAGAAAGAGACCCTCCAGGAACTGGCGCGGATGGTTTCTTTTCTTGTGGCATTGCGGAACTATAAAGAGGAAGATCAGAGGCGGATCATGCAATTGAAGCGGAGAGATCTGCTGACAGGGCTTTATATTGAAGAAGCATTTAAGAGCAGGGTGAAAGAAGAACTTGAGAATTGGAAGGAAGATCGGGAATATGCCCTGATTTATACAGATATCAATGATTTTTCCTATATCAACGATAATTTCGGATATACAGCGGGCAATGAGGTATTGAAAGCGTTTGCGGATTTGCTCTGCCAGTGCGAGAACAGGATATCCTGCCGGATGTACTCGGATTTGTTTATCACATTTCTCTGGGATACGGATCGGGATACAATTCTGCAGAATGTTGTGAAGACCAGCCTGGAATTCAGCAGACAGCAGAAAGAAATTTATCCGTCATGCAGCATCAGACTGACTACGGGAATCTATTTTATGGAACAGAAGGATGAGAATCTGGATATCGCTATCGAGAACGCCAATCTCACCAGGAAGAGCATTAAGGGCTGCAGCAGCGCGTTCTGCCGGGTATATGAGAGCAAGATGAGGGCCAGACGGGAAGAGGAAAAGCAGGTGCTGGCGGAGTTTCAGGGAAGTCTTAAGGAAGGAGGCTTTCAGGTCTATGTGCAGCCTAAGTTTTATCTCTCAGAATTTGAGATTTCCGGCGGGGAAGCGCTGGTGCGCTGGAAGAAGAAGGACGGCAGAATCGAGTCCCCGGAATTGTTTATTCCCATTCTGGAGCGTTCCGGCTATATTGTGGAACTGGACTTTTATGTGTATGAGCAGGTGCTGATTTATATGCAGAGCTGGTTCGAGGCAGGTAAGGAGCCTCCGGTGATCTCCGTGAATTTTTCCAGAAGCCATTTTGAGCGGGAGGGAATTTACCGGCGGATTATATCTTTGACAAAGGCTTACCGGATTGAGCCGAAGTACATAGAAATCGAGATTACCGAGAGCCTGTTTGCTTCCGGATATGAACTGGTGAAGGAGGAAATGGCGCAGCTTCGTCAGGCGGGCTTTCGGGTGGCGATTGATGATTTCGGCACCGGGTATTCTTCCCTTGGAATGCTTCTTGACGTTCCGGCGGATATTGTGAAGATTGACAAGAGTTTTCTGAGCCGGGAAAACCGGGAGAATGAGAAGGAATTTATTCAGCATATGGGCAAGCTGATTGAGAGTGTGAAAGAGGAAGTGATTTTTGAAGGAATTGAGACGGAGGAACAGCGGGAGTTCCTGGTAGACTGCGGATTTCAGTTCGGACAGGGATTTTTATTTGACCGCCCGATGCCTATTCAGGTGTTTCAAGAAAAATACATGAAATAACCTGAAAACTATTGATTTTTTCGGTTATAATTATTATAGTATAAAGGAAGAATTTGTTACGCTTTTCCATTTTGGCGCAGAGTTAAATTCTGGCCGGGAGGGGAGCGGTAATAGATTAATACAGTAATAGATTAAATTCAGGCAGGAGGAAAAATGTAATGAAAAGATCTATGAAAACCATGGATGGAAATCATGCAGCAGCACATGCGTCTTATGCGTATACCGATGTTGCAGCCATCTACCCCATCACACCGTCTTCTGTTATGGCAGAAGCTACCGACGAATGGGCAACCCAGGGAAGAAAGAACATTTTCGGACAGACTGTTCAGGTAACAGAGATGCAGTCTGAGGCTGGCGCAGCCGGCACGGTGCACGGCTCCCTGGCAGCAGGCGCTCTGACCACCACCTATACCGCGTCTCAGGGTCTCTTACTGATGATCCCCAATCTGTACAAGATTGCCGGTGAAGGGCTTCCAGGCGTATTCAACGTATCTGCCCGCTGCGTGGCAACCCATGCGCTGAACATTTTTGGTGACCATTCCGACGTATACGCCTGTCGTCAGACCGGTGCGGCAATGCTCTGTGAATCTTCTGTACAGGAAGTTATGGATTTAACTCCGGTGGCACACTGCGCTGGATTGGAAGGACATCTTCCTTTCATCAATTTCTTTGATGGATTCCGTACCTCCCACGAGATTCAGAAAATTGAAACATGGGATTATGAAGACCTGAAAGACATGGTAGATCTGGATGCTATCGCGGCATTCCGCAAGAATGCGCTGAATCCAAACCATCCCCGTCAGGACGGTTCCGCACAGAACCCGGATATTTTCTTCCAGACCAGAGAGTCCTGCAACTCCACGTATGACGCGCTTCCGGCAATTGTTCAGAAATATATGGACAAGGTGAACGAGAAGATCGGCACAGATTATAAGCTGTTCAACTATTACGGAGCTGCTGACGCTGACAGAATCATCATCGCTATGGGTTCCGTATGCGATACCATTGATGAGACCATTGATTACTTAATGGCAAAGGGCGAGAAAGTGGGCGTTGTGAAAGTACGTCTGTACCGTCCGTTCAGCAAGGAAGCATTGATTGCGGCAATTCCTGACACTGTTAAGACAATCGCTGTATTAGACAGAACCAAAGAGCCCGGATCTCTTGGAGAGCCGTTATATCTGGACGTAGTGGCAGCATTGAAGGGAAGCAAATTCGACGCTGTTAAGATTACAAGCGGACGTTACGGATTAGGTTCCAAAGACACCACGCCGGGACAGATTATCGCAGTATACAATAACACAGAGAAAGAAAGATTCACCATCGGCATCTATGATGATGTGACCAACCTTTCCCTGGAAGTAAAAGAAGATCCGGTAACTACTCCGGAAGGAACCATCAACTGCAAGTTCTGGGGACTTGGCGCTGACGGTACCGTTGGAGCAAACAAGAACTCCATCAAGATTATCGGTGACAACACAGACATGTACGCTCAGGCGTATTTTGATTACGATTCCAA
Organism: uncultured Lachnospiraceae bacterium; assembly: GCA_910584585.1. Taxonomy (GTDB): domain Bacteria; phylum Bacillota; class Clostridia; order Lachnospirales; family Lachnospiraceae; genus Petralouisia. The sequence goes on from CAJUBP010000014.1 coordinate 40,387, forward strand.
GAAATCCGGCGGCGTTACCATGTCTCACCTGCGTTTCGGCAAGAAGGCAATTAAGTCCACTTACTTAATCAAGCAGGCGAACTTCGTGGCATGCCACAATCCTTCCTATGTGCGCAAGTACAACATGGTTCAGGAATTGGTGCCGGGCGGAACTTTCCTTCTGAACTGTTCCTGGACTCCGGAAGAGCTGGAAACACATCTTCCAGGACAGGTAAAGAGATATATCGCTGAAAATGACATCCAGTTCTACACCATTGACGGTATCAAGATCGGTAAGGAAATCGGACTTGGCGGACGTATCAACACTGTGCTTCAGTCCGCGTTCTTCAAACTGGCTGCAATCATTCCGGAAGAGAGAGCCATCGAACTGATGAAAGCTGCCGCTAAGGCAACTTACGGTAAGAAGGGCGATAAGATTGTACAGATGAACTATGACGCAATCGACGCCGGCGCAACCGGAGTTGTGAAGATTGATGTTCCTGCAGGCTGGAAAGACGCTCAGGATGAAAGTTTTGCAAAGGTTGCAACCGGAGACAGAAAAGACGTTGTTGATTTTGTCAATGACATCCAGATTCCGGTAAACGGACAGGAAGGAAATAACATTCCTGTATCTGTTGTTAAGAAATATGAAAATGGACAAACTCCCTCCGGTTCCGCTGCATATGAGAAGCGCGGCATCGCAGTTGACGTTCCGGTATGGAATCCGGAGAACTGTATCCAGTGTAATATCTGTTCTTATGTATGCCCCCACGCTGTAATCCGTCCGGTGGCAATGACAGAGGCAGAGGCTTCCAAGGCGCCGGAAGGAATGCAGACGCTTCCGATGACAGGAATGCCGGAGTACAAGTTCAGCATGACTATTTCCGCTCTTGACTGTACCGGATGCGGCTCCTGTGCAAATGTATGCCCGGGCAAGAAGGGCGAGAAGGCTCTGACCATGCAGAACTGCGAGGCAAATGTCGGAGAGCAGGCATTCTTCGATTACGGCTTAACCACAGAGAAGAAAGTAGATGTAGTTGAGAAATTCAAAGAGACCACGGTAAAGGGATCTCAGTTCAAACAGCCGCTGCTTGAGTTCTCAGGAGCCTGCGGCGGATGCGGCGAGACGCCTTACGCAAAATTGATTACACAGTTGTTTGGTGACAGAATGTATATCGCTAACGCAACCGGATGTTCTTCTATCTGGGGCAATTCTTCACCGTCCACTCCTTATACCGTAAATGAAAAGGGACACGGCCCCGCATGGTCCAATTCCTTATTCGAAGACGCTGCAGAGTTCGGCTATGGTATGCTGCTGGCTCAGAAAGCAATCAGAGAGAAATTGAGAACCAAAGTAGAAGCATTGGTAGCAGAAGGAAAGAACGCAGACGTTGCGGTAGCAGGAAAAGAGTGGCTTGACACTTACGGAATCGGCGCTGTCAACGGAACAGCTACAGACAAGTTAGTGGCTGCTTTAGAGGCATGCGGATGCGACGCTTCCAAAGAAATCCTGGCTGAGAAAGATTTCCTGGCTAAGAAATCCCAGTGGATCTTCGGAGGCGACGGATGGGCATACGATATCGGATTCGGCGGCGTTGACCATGTTCTGGCAAGCGGACAGGATATCAACGTAATGGTATTCGATACCGAAGTTTACTCCAACACAGGCGGACAGTCCTCTAAGGCTACTCCTACCGGCGCAATTGCACAGTTCGCGGCAGGCGGAAAAGAAGTGAAGAAGAAAGACCTTGCTTCTATCGCAATGAGCTACGGCTATGTATATGTTGCACAGATCGCTATGGGCGCTGATTACAATCAGTGTATCAAGGCTCTTGCAGAAGCAGAAGCATATCCGGGACCGTCCCTGATTATCGCTTACGCTCCCTGTATCAACCATGGGATCAAAGTGGGCATGAGCAAAGCTCAGACCGAAGAGAAGAACGCTGTGGAAGCTGGTTACTGGCATAACTTCCGCTTCAATCCTGCATTGAAGGAAGAAGGAAAGGCAGCATTCTCCTTAGACAGCAAGGCTCCTACCGGAGATTACAAGGCATTCCTGAACGGCGAAGTACGTTACAATGCCCTTGCAAGATTCAATCCGGAAAGAGCGGAAGAGCTGTTTGCTGCATCTGAGAAACATGCAAAAGAGCGTTATGAATATCTGAATAAACTGATTACTCTTTACGGCGAGAACTAAAAAAAGTCCTGCGCCCTTGAAGAGCAGAGAGAAGGAGCTGTCCTGGAATTTTCCAGGCAGCTCCTTTTCCGGCAGCTTCATTCTTGTCTAGAGCGTGTCTTAAAATTGCTTTCCGCAAGATTCTATGCTGAATTTTAAGACACACGCTAAGACACGCTCTAAAGGAAAGATTCGTGATATTCCCCATAACATCCCTTGGTCTTGCGCTTGACTTCATACAATGCTTCATCTGCCTGAGACAGAAGCTCATGAATGCTGCTGTAAGGATCGGCAGTTTGGGCAAATCCGCTGGAAGCGCTGATGATTTTGGATTGATCCGGTCCAAGGGATACCGGATGCTCTTTCAGGGCGTCATAAAATTCATCTAAATAATGGATAATTTCTTCCCGGCTGCCGCAGCCGAAGATCATCATGCAGAACTCGTCCCCCGAGCGCCTTGCCGTCAGGAAATGTTCTTTGGGCATAGACTGCATGACGGATGAAAAGCTTTGCAGGTAGACATCGCCTATATCATGGCCGTAAGTGTCGTTGATGGACTTAAAATAATCCAGATCCATCATAACAACGGCGCAGATTTGGCCGTCAGGCATGTCTTGCAATGTTTTCGAGGCGAGCTGCTTGAAGTAAGGGAATTTGCACAGTCCGGTCAGAAAATCATGGGTATTCTCGTAATGCATCTGCTGTTTTTTCTGAATATCGCTGCTGACATCCAATGCCACCCCCAAATGCTTTCCGGAGGATTCAGAAATGTGGATGCGGACATACTTAGATTCCCGGATATGGAAAACATCAGTTTCCCCGGGAATAGGATCTGCCATGATCTCACGGATGTACCGGTCAAACAGAACGGAGTTGCTGAAAAAGCGCTGGGCCATCTGCTCCGGAATATCCAGCAATTCTTTCAGGCCGGAAGTGTTGAATACATGATTCAGGCCCCGTTCGTATTCAAAGGCGGCAAGGGGAATTCCGCTGATCTCGATAATTGCCGAGATGCGGTCTGTGCTGCTGACGATGCTTTTTACCATAGTATTGATTCCGCTGCTTAACGCTTCGAATTCCCGGTTCCCGCCGACGTTTACGGCCGTGTCCAGATGGCCGTTGGCAATGGCCGTAAGACTTTCCATAATCTGGTGGATGCCGTCTACGGCTTTTCGCTTGACTAAATGGTTCAGCATCAGAAGCACCATCGCCTCAATGAGAAAGAGATACAGAAATGTGTTGAAAATCTGTGTCCAGAGCTTCTCAAAGAGAATATCCCGGGGCAGGGCGGCGCAAATCAGCTTGCCTTCGTAGGCAGTGGCGGTGATGTACATAGTCCTGCCGTTTACGCCTTTACGATAAGCTCCTTCTGTGCAGCCGGCTAACTGATCCAACTGATAGCATTCTGCGTCAAAGGGCTGATTTAAGCCGTTAGAGTGTCCCAAAATCGTGCCCGTCGTGCTGTCTATGATAAAAAATTCTTCTCCCACATCTGCCGGAAATAAGGTAAAAATGGAGTCATAGGTGTTTCTTGCCTCGGCTTCCATCTGCCTGGTTGGCTTAAAACCCACCTGAACTACGCCTTTTTTGACTTTCCGGGCAACGCCTACGTACTGCATGATTTTGTTTTCAGCTGCATTGGGCTGCGAATCCTGAATTAAGTAAGCATTTTCGTCGTCGCTTTCCAAAAGGGCGAGAAAAGGCCGGGTCTGCTTATGATCTGCCATATCTATGCCGATATACTGAGAGACAGAACCTGCCACAATAATCCCATTTTCATCAATGACATGGACTTCGTCTACATTGAGCAGATTGGCAAGATATTTCATTTCCTCTACATCCAGGGATAATTCATCTTCCTGGTCTAAGACATAAGCGGCGGCTTTGGCCCGGGTCAGGTAATCCTCGTCCAGGTTTTCCCGGATGATGGCAAGTTCTTCCTGGTTCATCTCCAAAGTGTGGACAATCTGATCCGTCTTGGTTTGAAAGGTATGAAACTGCTGGGACTCTAATGAGTGGAAGGTGAACAAAAAATTGATAAAAAATATCAGTAAAATCGCAGTTGTCATAATTGCGAAAGTATAGCGGATAAAAATTTTCTGCATGAAAATATCCTCCCATGATTCAAAAAATACTCTTAAGTATTATATCATTTTTGGCGGAATTCAGAGGATTTAATATTGCGCGAAAACGTGTTATTTTGTAACGATGAGGGAAATTTATGAAAATTTGGCGAAAAAAATAATCCAGAATATGCCGTTTTCTAAAAAACAGTCAATATTGCCGTCTATTTTTTCAGAAAAGGCCAGGATGCTCTGCATTCCAAGGCCGTGATCCGTTCCTTTGCGGCTTTTCGGAAGGCCGGTGACAGGGTGAAAAACAAGTTCTTCCCGGCATTCATTTTTCATTTGAATCAGCAGGCATTCGTCGCTGCAGCGGATTCTGATATCAATAGACCGGTTCTCTTTCTCAAAATTTTTCACGCAGATGATTGCGTTTTCAAAGAGATTGGCAATCACTGCGGCAAGCTCGTAATGGTTCACTGGGATCTTTCTGGGAATCTGAAGCTCCAGATTTACGCGAATCTGCAGGGATCCGGCTTGTTCCATTAACTTAGAAATAATAGAATTGACAATTAAATTGTCGCAGTGCTTTACGATTCTGCTGTCATCTGCCGCAGCGGTGATGTGAGTTGTGATATTGCGGATTTCCCCGTATTTTCCTTCGTCCAGAAGCTGATTAATCATGCCGATGTAGTGGCGGATGTCATGGCGCAGGATCCGGATGTTTTTTTCGGATTGCTCCACCAGATAGTATTGATCTTCCAGGCCTTTGATATAAGATTCAAAGAGTACGTTTTTCCAGTAGATGTCCTGTCTCTTGGAATCGCTTTCGATATACCGCAGCATCACAATATAAGATATGAGCATGGTAATCATCAGGCATAGAATTCCCGGAATATTGTGGGGTTCTTCCTGCAGCGTATGGGGGAAAAAGGCAAAACAGGAAAAGCTGCAGTAGAAGAAAGAGGGAATCAGGCATAATTCCCACCAGCCTTTGGAATCGGCGCGTTCATACTGCCTGAGCCAGATCTTATGAATGCTTTTGTAAAGAATGGCCAGGACGGCGGTGTGGATCAGAAAATTTCCCGCCAGAGAAATCGGGATATTGTGGGTATAAAGATAGAGGATAGAAGCGGTGACGCTTCCGATTATAGTGTAATTAGAGGCGCTTAATCCGAGAAACAGAACTTTGCTGCTGATTTTAGAAGCCAGAAAAAGACCTGTAGACTGGGTCACAATAATTTGAAAAATTGTGACCAGCAGGTAACAGAGATCACTGTCCGGAAAAATATTCAGTTTCAGAATGTCAGCGCAGCAAAGAAGCAGGAAGGAAATCAGGTAGATCATCCGGGAGGCTGTTTTAGAGTAACGGCGGGGAATAAACAGGTAGATAAACAGCATTAAAAATATATGACTGATCAGATAAGATAAATTATTAAAATAGTCCATGTTTCCCCCTACCTGTAATGCGATGAAATAAACAGGAGATACTGCCTCTTTACATTTGCCGTGTTCTTTTTGCTGATGGGAATGTCTGCGCCGCTGTCCATAATGATGCTGCTGCCGTCTAACTTCCTCACATAACTGAAATTAATGAGAAAGGATTTGTGAACCTGCATAAAGCATTTGTCCAAAATAAGATCTTTGATTTCGTCATCAAAAGATTTCCGGATAAAAATACTGGTTATGACGGTATTGTCAGTCAAATGGACGCGAAGCATCCTGGAAGCGTTCTCGATATATTCAATTTTGGAATATGGAACAGACACCAGCCCGTCCTTGGTTTTCACCGGAAAAATAGGATCTTCCGTATTCTGCCGGTGGTGAAGCGCATAGGTTAAAGCTTCAAAAAAAGGTTCTTCCTGCACCGGCTTCAAGAGATATCTCAGGGCGTGAACGCCGTAAGCGTCCAGGGCGAACTCGTCGGAGGAAGTGGTGTAAATAATGGCAGCCCGGCTGCCGGAATGTTTTAGAAGACTTCCAATTTCAATGCCGGTGGTTCCCGCCATGATAATATCCAGGATATAAATGTCAGACAGATAGTTTCCCTCTATTTTCCTGAAGAGGAGCGAGGGATTCGTATAGGAGTCCAGTTCGAAGTCACTTCCCGGATAAAGAGTCTTGTAACTGGAGATCAACTGCTTTATTCTTGTCAGGTCTTTCATGTTGTCGTCGCAGATTGTAATTTTCATGTATTTTTCCTCAAAAAAATCAATTTGTCGATATTATAATACAGGTTTTGACAAAAAGCAAGTAAATAGTAAATGTTTACTTAGCAAGCGTTTTTGGGCCTGTGATCTTGAAAAACGAAAAAATAAGTTTTCATTCTGCTGATTTTGTGGTAAAATACACTCTGATTGCAGTACAGTGTTTGAAAAAGAAGAATCCGAAGAAAGGGAGATAAGGAATAGCCTTATTTTGTGGAAGAAAAGATGACAAAAGTAGTAAAATTCGGCGGAAGTTCACTGGCAAGCGCCGGCCAGTTTGCCAAGGTTGGAAAAATTATCCGTTCTGACGAGAGCCGCAGATATGTGGTGCCCAGCGCGCCGGGGAAGCGCAACGCTAAGGATACGAAAGTGACAGATATGTTGTACCAGTGTTACGGGCTGGCGGAAGCGGAAGAAAAATTTACGCCGCTGCTGAAAAAGATTCAGGAGCGGTATGACGCCATAATCAACGGGCTGAATATGAACTTTTCCCTGAGCAAAGAATTTGAAATTATAGCGGACAATTTCAGGAAAAAAGCAGGGGCGGATTACGCGGCTTCCCGGGGAGAGTATTTAAACGGAATTATTATGGCAAACTACCTGGGCTTCGAATTCATTGATGCCGCGGAGGTGATAGTGTTTAAAGAAAACGGGGAGTTTGACGCGGATAAGACCGATGAGATTTTGTCCCGGAGGCTGAAAGAATGCGAATACGCAGTGATTCCCGGGTTCTATGGGGCCAAAGAAGACGGTACAGTGAAGACTTTTTCCAGAGGCGGTTCCGATATCACCGGTTCCATTGTGGCAAAGGCGGTGCGGGCGGACATTTATGAGAACTGGACGGATGTCTCGGGATTTCTGATTGCGGATCCCAGAATCATTGAGAATCCGGAAGTGATCAAGGTGATTACTTACCGGGAGCTCAGGGAGCTTTCTTATATGGGAGCTACCGTGCTTCATGAGGACGCGGTATTTCCGGTGCGCAAGGAGGGAATTCCCATTAATATCCGCAATACCAACGCGCCGGAGGACGAGGGAACGCTGATTGTGGAGAGCACCTGCAGGCAGCCGGATTATACGATTACCGGAATTGCAGGGAAGAAAGGCTTTGTGGCGGTCAATATTGATAAGGACATGATGAACTCGGAAGTTGGATTCGGCAGAAAGGTACTGTCAGCCTTTGAAGAGCATGGAATTTCCTTTGAGCATGTGCCTTCCGGCATTGACACAATGACGGTGTTTGTCCATCAGGAGGAATTTGAGGGGAAAGAACAGCAGGTGTTGTCGGCGATCCATCGTCTGGCGAAGCCGGACAGCATTGATCTGGAAGGCAATCTGGCTTTGATTGCCGTGGTGGGACGGGGCATGAAGTCCACCAGGGGAACAGCAGGGAGAATCTTTTCCGCCCTTGCCCATGTGAACGTGAATGTGAAAATGATCGATCAGGGATCCAGCGAGCTGAATATTATCATCGGCGTGCAGAACAGTGATTTTGAAGAGGCGATCCGCGCCATTTACAATATCTTTGTGGTGACGCAGATTTAAAATTCGGTATGAGGAACGAATATGGAAAATGGAATGTTTGATGAAAATATCAGAATGAACCATATCCTTTATGACGCAAAAGTTGGGCTGTGGTCTATCGAGATGGAAGAAGGCAGACCGGAACGGATGTACGCGGATCGGGCCATGTTGGAACTGCTGGGGCTTGAGGGGATTCCGACGCCGGAGGAATGTTATGTTCACTGGCACAGCAGGATCGAAAGATCTGCTTTGGGATTGGTACAAAAGGCGATAGACACCATGGCCCAGGGCCAGCACGGAGAGGTCAGCTATGGCTGGCATCATCCCAAAGCGGGAAAAACGTATGTGCGCTGCGGAGGGACGCTGGATCAGGATTATGCCGGGGGCCTTCGGTTCCGGGGATACCATCAGGATATTTCGGAGATGGTTTCCCTGAAAAAAGAAACGGAGCAATTGCGCAGCTTTAACGAGTCTATGCTGGCCTCTTTGAAAGACTTGTATTTTTCTGTGATGATGCTGAACCTAGACAAGGGCAAGGTTTATCCCCTTCATCTCACGAAAGAAGGAGAAACTGTTTTTTCAGAAGAAACGGCCTTAGACACCGTGGTATGGAACATGGTGCGGCATTATCATCCTCAGGATCGGGAACAGCTTCAGAAGGAGATCAGCCTGGAAAATCTGCAGCAGCAGCTGGAACAGGGAAAAAGAAAATTTATTCGGGAATACCGCAGGAAGATAGAAGGAGAATACCGGTGGGTCAGCTTTACCTGTTATTTTATCGCGAAAACTCCCAGAGATCGCAGAGTACTGATTGCGATTCAGGATATTGACGAGCAGAAAAAACAGGAAAAGGAATATCAGAAATATTTGGAAAACCGTTACGAAGGAAATATGGAAATCCTTCGTATGTCTTTAAAAAATACAAATATTTTTGAATATTTTTATTATCCCAAGGAGGGAAAGATCCTGCTGCCGGAAAAAACAGCCCGCTATTACGGATGCAAAGAGGAATATCTGGATATAAAACATGATTTTGCAAAAGATTTGGTGGATCCGGAATATTATGAGCTGTTCTGCCGGGTGCATGAATTTATCCGTGACGGGGGAAAGAATGACTACTTTTATTACAGCGCCAGGCAGGGAAAATTCTGGTGTAAGTGCAGTATTTCCAGTGTGAGATTCAACGAGTGGGGGAATACTGTATTTGCGGTCGGAATTATCGAAGATTTAACCAGGCAGCGGGCGATGGAGCTGGAGAATGAAAGGTATCAGTCTCTATATAAGTTCACGGTGGACTCAGAATATGACGGAATCGGCATTATTGATGTGAACAGCGGCAATACGGAAGTGAAGATTGCAAAGCATATCAATCCCAGAAGAACCATCAGCCAGGGAGATTTTGAAGAGATCAAGGCCCGCTTTATCGACTTGTTTATCTGCCGGGAGGACAGAGAATTTTTCCAAAGCCAGGTGACGCTGACGGGGATCCTGCAGCGATTGGAGCAGACCCAGGAGGCGGCGCAGTATTATTTTACAGGAAATGAGGAATGCAAAAACCGCCATAAGCTGGTGACGATCCGTTATTTTGATGAAAAGCATACGAAATTATTTGTCTGCGTCCGGGATATTGAGCAGCAGACACAGCTGGAAGCGGACAATAAAGCGGCACTGCAGAAGGCCTTTGAATCGGCGGAACAGGCAAACCGGGCCAAAAGCGAATTCTTAAGCAAAATGAGCCATGACATCCGCACGCCCATGAACGCCATTGTGGGGATGTCAGCCATTGCGGAGGCGAATATCGACGACAAAGAGCGGGTGTTAGACTGCCTGAATAAGATAAGGATTGCCAGCCATCACCTGACCAATCTGGTCAATGAAGTGCTGGACATGAGCCGGATTGAAAGCGGTAAAATGAATCTTGTCACCGAAGATTTTGATCTGGCGGAGCTGGTGGAAGAAGTCATGGCCATCTTCCAGACGAAAGCGGAGGAAAAACAGCAGAAGCTCTCCCTGGACATGAAGGTAAAAAACCGGAAAGTGATGGGAGACAATCTGAGCCTGCAGAAAGTGTTTCACAACATTCTGGGAAATGCGGTAAAATATACTCAAATAGGCGGACAGGTCCGGTTTCAGGTGGAGGAGCTGCCGTCGCTGCATCAGAATTACGGATATTACCGGTTTACCATTGCGGATAACGGGTTCGGCATGTCGGAGGATTTTCAGCAGAAGCTGTTCGAGCCCTTTGAGCGTTCCGGGGATCCCCGGGTGGAAAGCATAGAGGGCACCGGCCTTGGCATGCCCATCGCCTATAATCTGATTCAGCTGATGAAGGGCGATATCCAGGTGGAAAGTGAACTGAACAAAGGCACAAAATTTATCATTACGCTGTTTCTGCCCCTGCAGAGCGAAGGGGAGGAAATACAGGAAGAGCGGGTCGATGAAACAATGGCTTCTTTCCCGGGCAGACGGGTGCTGCTGGTGGAGGACAACGAGTTAAATATAGAAATCGCAATGGAAATCCTGAAAATGTTCGAATTGGAAGTGACGCTGGCCTCCAATGGAAAAGAAGCGGTTGAACTATATCAGAGCCGGGAGGCAGGCTGGTTTGACATTGTATTTATGGATATTCAGATGCCGGTGATGGACGGCTATACAGCGGCAAAAGCCATCCGCGACAGCGGCCGGGAAGATGCCGGAAGCATTCCGATTGTGGCAATGACAGCCAATGCTTTTTCTGAGGATGTGCAGAAAGCGATACATACGGGAATGAATGATCATTTGGCAAAGCCCATTGACATTCAGCTTCTGGTTAAGATATTGACGAAATGGCTGTCTTAGAGCAGCGGATTGCGGGGTTAGCAAAAAGGCAGTCCAGGGACAGCGGATTATGGGGTTAGCAAAAAGGCAGTCCAGGGACAGCGGATTATGGGGTTAGCAAAATGGCAGCCCTGGAACAGCGGATTATGGGGTTAGCAAAAAGGCAGTTCAGGAACAGCGGATTATGGGGTTAGCAAAAAGACTGTCCAGGGACAGCAGATCAGGAGTTTGGCGAAATGGCAGAGAAAAGAGAAATTAAATGGGATAAACTGGATAATACGGCGCATTTGTTTCCGGTGATTGCAGGAGAAGGCATGAGCAATGTTTACCGTATTTCCGTTATCCTGAAAGAAGAGGTTCAGCAGGAATTGCTGCAGCAGGCGCTGGAGAAGGTCCTGCCATGGTTTGATATTTTTCGGGTGCGGATGCGTTACGGGGTTTTTTGGTATTATTTTGAGACAAATCAGAAGCCGGCGCCGGAGGTAAAGGAGGAATACCGGTATCCCTGCCAGTTTATTTCTCCTAACCGGAACCGAAATTATCTGTTTCGGGTAAATTTTTATAAAAACAGAATCAATCTGGAGGTTTTTCATGTCCTGACGGACGGCATGGGAGGAATTACTTTTTTGAAAGAGCTGACGTATCAGTACCTTCGCCTGGCGCATCCTCCGCTGCGGGAAAAAATGGGGGACGGGCTTTGCAGCGATACTTCCCTGAACCGGGAGGACAGTTATCTGAAAAATTATAAAAAGAGCCACAAAAAGGGCTACAAAACAGAGCGGGCCTACCATGTAAAAGGAGAGAAGCTAAAGCCTTCGGAACTTGGGGTAATGCACGGCCTGATGCCCATTCGAGAGTTAAAAAAGGCCTGCGGCCATTATCAGGTGTCCATCAATGAGTATCTGGTGGCGGCTTTTTTGTGGAGCATTTATCAGGAATGCCTCCATGGAATGCCCAGCAGGCAGCCCATCACCTCCTGTGTTCCGGTGAATCTGCGGCCCTATTTCGATTCTATCACCATGAAGAATTTTTTCGTAATTGTTTCGGCGGTGTTTCATCCCCAAAAGGAGAGTTATTCCTTTGATGAGGTGACAGAGATTGTGGCGGAAAGCCTGCGGGGCCAGATTAATCGGGAAAATCTGGAGAATCTTTTCGCCTATAATGTGTCAAATGAAAAGAATTTTATTCTGCGGGCAGTTCCGCTGTTTATTAAAAATATTGCCATGCGCTATGTGTACCATACCAGCGCCCTGGCCAATACTACCACAGTGACCAATATCGGGAACATTCAAGTGAGGGAAGAGTATCGGGATTATATCGAAGGCTTCCGGGCTTTTCTGTCCATGTCTGAGGGGCAGAACGTTAAGGGAACCATCTGTTCCTATCAGGATACGCTGGTTTTTACCATAACCAGCAATCTGGCGGATGTGTCCGTACAGCGGGGATTTTTCCGGAGGCTTTCGGAGGATGGGATACCGGTGAAAATAGAGACGAATGGAGTATATGACGAATGAGAGAATGCAAGAAGTGCAGGGTGAAAATTTTAGACGACACGGCAGTCTGCCCGCTGTGCAGCAGTGTTTTGGAGATATCCGGGGAAGAAGAGCCCTGCGTCGGGTATCCCGATGTGAAATCTGTCTCCAGGAAGCTTAGTTTTATTGTGCGTCTGTACAGTTTTCTGGCCATTGTGTCGGAGGCGGCGCTGATTGTGATTAATTATCTGTATTTTCATGGGATTTGGTGGTCTGCGGTTACTGGAATCTGTATTTTGTATTTTTATATTACTTTGAAATATTCCCTTCAGAAAAACCGGGGATATCAGACTGTGATTCTGATACAGGTAATCGGCGCTGTGCTGCTGGTGATTGCGGCGGATCATATTGTGGGATACCGGGGATGGTCTGTGAATTATGTTCTGCCCGGGGCGATCTTTCTGCTGAACGGGACCATTGTTACGCTGATGATTGTCAATGCTTCCAACTGGCAGAGTTATATTCTGATGCAGATTCTTACGGCGGTGGCTTCTGTGGCGTGTATGATTTTGTGGAGATTCGGCGTGATTACGAAACCGCTGCCTGCATTGGTTGCATTGGCGGTATCGTTGTGCCTGCTTTTGGGAACGCTGATCTTCGGAGATCGGAAGGCGAAAGCGGAACTGAAGCGGAGATTTCATGTGTGATGTTTCCGGACATGCTGCTTCTTGCGCCCGGAAGACCCAGAGCGGACAATTTATATTTCGGTACACAGGAAAGGATGGATTATGGGAGAAGTCAGTGTAATGGGCAGAGTGATTCGGGATATGATTGCCCATGTGACCAATGACAATCTGATTGGGAGAAAGATTAAAACGGGAGAACTGCGCAAGAAGCTGGTGGAGCCGAAATGGCGGTGCCCGGACTGCTTTTGCATGGAAGAGATCGGACTGCCCCGGTTTCAGATGGAATATTTAAGCAGCAGGGAAGCCCCCAGAAAAGATTATGTAATTCTGCAGCTTCACGGCGGCGGCTATATCGGCGCCATGCGCAATGCCTACCGTTCTTTTGCCGGGCTGTACTGCGAAGTCAGCAAGGGCATGAGCGTTTTGACCATTGATTACCGGGTGGCTCCGGAGGATCCTTATCCGGCGGCTTTGGAGGATGCAGTGGAAGCTTTTGACTGGTTAAAGGAGGCCGGATGGCACAGCAGACAGATTATTGTGGCAGGGGATTCCGCAGGGGGCGGACTTGCGCTGGCTCTTTGCATGTACTTAAAGGATCAGAACCGGCGGCTGCCCGGCGGACTGATTCTCATGTCCCCCTGGGCGGATCTGACAGCCAGCGGCCCTTCCTATGAGGATAATTACGAACGGGATCCTCTCTTTGGAAACACCAGAGACAGTTTGATCTACAATCGGGAATATATCGGCTGGCATAACCCCAAAGATCCCTATATTTCCCCAATGTTCGGAGATTACTGGGGATTTCCGCCTATGCTGATTCAGGCGGGCTCTGTGGAAATGCTCTTAAGCGATTCTGTCGGAGTGGCCTATAAAGCCAAAAAGCAGGGCGCCAAAGTGCGTCTGAGCATTTATGAGGGCATGTTCCACGTATTCCAGATGGGCATGATGATGATGCCGGAATCCAAAGAAGCCTGGCGGGAAATCGGCAGGTATTTCGAGGTAGTAGCCGGAAAATAATTGTTTGATATGTTTTTGCGGGGAAAAGTTGTTCTGCATTGCCGCCCGTCTCTAAGGAACTGTAAAATATTTGCTGGAAAGCACAGAAACTCCAGAACTGCATACTGTAAGTATCAAATGCAGTTCTGGAGTTTTTATGATCAATTTGAATACATTTTTACAGGTGCTTTTGGGCACCGGTTTTACATTTCTTATGACGTCCTTAGGGGCGGCGGTAGTCTTTTGCTTTCGGGGAGCCATCAGCGATGCCATGAATCGGGCGTTTCTGGGATTTGCGTCCGGGGTGATGATGGCGGCTTCCGTCTGGTCCCTTCTGATCCCGTCCATAGAACAGAGCGGGGAGCTGGGCATGGCGCCCTGGTTTCCGCCGGCTCTGGGCTTTGTGTTTGGAGGAGTGTTTCTATATCTGATGGATAAGATGCTTCCCTGGCTGCACGAGAACAGTTCACCGGGGATGATAGACAGTTCCGCCGGAGATCTCCATTCCTGTGAGAGCGCAGGAATTTTAGAGCAGTCAGCCATAGGAAATCACAGTCTGCCCAAGAAGGGAGCAGGGGCAAAGCTTCTGGTATTGGCAGTCACTGCCCACAATATCCCTGAGGGAATGGCAGTGGGCCTGGCCTTTGTTCTGGCTGGCCAGCACCCCAATGATCCGGCCTATCTGGCTTCTGCCATCGGCCTTGCAGCAGGAATCGGCATTCAGAATTTCCCGGAAGGGGCGGCCATTTCCCTGCCGGTCCGCCAATCCGGAGCCAGCGCGGGCAAAGCGTTTCTGACAGGCTGCTTGTCCGGAATTGTGGAGCCCTTGGCAGGAATCCTTGTATTTCTCACTGCGGCCGCTGTAGTTCCCCTGATGCCCTGGCTTCTGGCTTTTGCCGGAGGGGCCATGATTTATGTGGTGGCGGATGAGCTGATTCCCCAGGCCCAGCCGGATGAAACCTCCAACGTGGGAACGATTGGAGTTATGGTGGGGTTCCTGGTTATGATGATCCTGGATGTGGCCCTGGGCTGACTGTTTGCCAAAATGCTGCCTCCAGCATTGACTTGCGCACCCAAAGATAAAAAGCTTTATAACAGCTGCGGCACCGGAAGATACCGCGGAATTCCCTGCTCAAACTCAATTTCGGGCTCTCCCTGAATTAATGGCCGAAGGTAGGAAAGGATTTCCGGCATCACATCGTTTCCGGCGTCATTGATCAATTCCCTGGGAACAGATTTTACCTGGTTGGCAATCTCACATACCGGAGACGAACCGTAAGAGACCTGATAGGGATCGCTGCATATGCGCTGAATGGTCACCATTTGTCCGGTAAGCCCTCGGGCAGCCAGAGAAACGCCGTGCTGTCCTTGGCAGAAAGCCTCTTCCAGATCCGTAAGGGAAGCGATATGGGCGCCGCACCGCTGCAGGATATTCAGTTCAATGGAACGGACTTTTACTTTGAGCCGTTCCTGCACCAGGTATTCCAGTGTTTTGCCGGCGCCGCTTAGCTGGCTGTGTCCGAAATGATCTGCGGCGCCGGTGGAAGCGCTGATGTAATTTCCCTCCTTGTCGCGGATTCCCTCGGAGACAGCCACAATCACACTGCTGCGTGTTTCCAGCAGGCTCTTTACATCTTTGAGAAAAGCTTCTGTGTCAAAAGCCGCTTCCGGCAGGTAAATCAGATGGGGAGCAGCGCAGTATTCATTTCTGGCCAGGGCGGAAGCGGCTGTCAGCCATCCGGCGTCCCGCCCCATAATTTCTACAATGGTTACGCTTTTGGGGGCGTAGATTGCGGTATCATGGAAAACTTCCAGAAGAGAGGAAGCTACATATTTTGCGGCAGAGCCGAATCCCGGGGTGTGATCGGTCACGCACAGATCATTGTCGATGGTTTTGGGGACGCCGATAATCCGGACTTTGCTCTGTACGTTTTTGGCGTACGCGGAAAGCTTGTCCACGGTATCCATGGAGTCATTTCCGCCGATATAGAAAAATGCGCCGATTTCCATTTTTTCAAAGAAACGGAAGATGGCCTCGTAGACAGCGGGGTCTTTTTCCGGCGCAGGCAGCTTGTAACGGCAGGATCCCAGATACATGGCGGGGGTTACTTTTAGGAGTTCCAGGGTTTTTGGATCCTGGAAAGTCTCGGTTAAATCCAGGAAACGTTCCTCTAAAATTCCTGTAATTCCGTTGAGGGAGCCATAGATGTGATCGTATTCGGGGCAGTCAAGAACGCCCCGGATGACTCCGGCAAGGCTGGCATTGATGGCGGCGGTAGGGCCGCCGGATTGGGCTGCAATACAATTGTTCATTCAAGTTCTCCTTTTTCGGTTAAAATTTGATCAGTAATCAAATTGATTTTATAACAGATTGGGGGAAATGGCAAATGGTGATTTTGGGGAAGGGAAAATATTATGTAGAATATATAAAAGTGAAAAAATCACAATATAGATTGCATTAATAAAATAAATGGTGGAATAATATCGTTGACACAGTGAATAATACACAATATAATAAAAATGGGAGTTGCGAAAGGCAGGTACAGGCATGTTAATTGGTTTTTCTGTGAGTAATTACAAATCATTTAGGGAACCGCAGCATATTTCGTTATTGGCAAGTAAAGTTACCAGACATAAAGACCATGTGGCATTGGCAGGAAATCGAAAGATATTGAAGGGAGGTTTGATTTTTGGGGCGAATGCCAGCGGAAAGAGTAATTTGATCGAAGCAGCGGGTTTATCAAGAGAGATTATTTTGTATGGTCTTGATAAGGTGAATCTGGAAAAGAAGTATTTTCGGATTGAAAAGGAAATGTATGGAAGGCCGGGAGTGTTTGAATACAGAATAGCTGTAAATGGAATGGAATATTCTTATGGCCTGGCTATATCCTATATGGAAAGAGAAATATTGTCGGAATGGCTTGTCCGAATGGAAACAAACGGAAAAGAAATTTATATTTTTAACCGTGAGATAGATGAAAAGGGAATCAGTCATGTCAGTACAGAGGCATTTCATAAGAAGACAGATGAAAGCATGAGAATGAAAGTTTATCTGGAAGATTTTGATCAGAATATTTCGGACGCTTTTCGGAAGAAAACAATTCTAAGCGATCTTGCGGACAGGGGAAAAGAGCCGGCAGGGATATTTGCAGAAATTGCAGAAGTGCAGAAGTGGTTTAAGCGCATGATTATTTTATTTCCAAATTCAAAATATAAAAGAATTAATGAGCTTGCTTCCAATGAAAATACAAGAGAAGTATTTTCAAATTTAATTTCCTTTTTTGATACAGGGATAGAATCCGTGGAGGGTCAGCAGCAGGAGTTAAGTCATGGCAATCTGGAAGAATTGTTTGAATATGAGGATGAATCGGATGGAACAAGGAGATTGTTTGATTTGCTTCCTCTATTTTATGAAAGCAAGGATGAGAGTGTAATTTTGATTGATGAGATAGACAGAAGCCTTCATACAAAAGTTACACGGCAGTTCTTGGAACTGTTTTATGCCCTGAAAAGAGAGAAAAAGTGCCAGATCATCGCGACTACTCATGATTCTAATTTGCTTGATTTGGATTTGGTGCGGCAGGAT
Source organism: uncultured Lachnospiraceae bacterium (assembly GCA_910584585.1). GTDB lineage: Bacteria > Bacillota > Clostridia > Lachnospirales > Lachnospiraceae > Petralouisia. Next base: position 57,893 of record CAJUBP010000014.1, read on the forward strand.
GAGATTTGGTTCGTGGAACGGCAGGAAGATCACAGTTCGCGGGTGTATTCTCTGAATAAGTTCCGGGCCAGGTTTGATAAGAAAATTGATAAAGAATATTTGCTGGGAAGATACGGCGCGATACCTGTTTTTCATGAGGAACTGCATTTGGAGGGAATGTATGAAGAATAAATACCGCCTGTCTTCAGCGGCGTTTGAGCGGGAGACGGATGAAGATAAAGAAGAATTAGAGAAAATTTATTTTATTTCTGTTGAGGGGAATCGGACAGAGACGGAATATTTTAAAGGTATTTCTGACAATCGGGAATATCTGGGCATGAGTGCAAGAATTGATGTAAAAGTTCTGGGAAGAAGCAGAAAAGATACAAACAGCGCGCCTGAGCAGGTAATAGAATTGCTGGAGGAATATCTGAGCCTGCGTGCATTGGGAAAGGAAAATTTGATAGAGGAAATACCGGAGCAATTTGTCAAAGAGTATGGGACAGAATTTATTGAAAAATATCTGGAGGATCCGCAAAAAATACCGAGGAAGAAGAGAAATGCCTTTGCAACGGAATTGATGAAGATTGGATACAATATTAATTACCGAAAATATCTGAATGAATATAATCATAAATTGGATGAATTTTGTATCTTAATTGACAGAGACAAAGGAACACATCCGGAAGCGGATATGCTGGCGCGTATAAACTACTGCCGGGAAAAGAAATATAAATGTTATATTGCGAATCCGTGTTTTGAATTTTGGCTTTTGCTTCATTTATCAGATGTGGAAAAAGAGTACGCGGACAGAATGGAACAGATCCGGGAGAATAAGATAATTTCAGATCACCATACCTTTGTCAGCGGGGAGGTTTCAAAGAAGGCCCGCCACGGTAAAAAAGGAATTCATTTCAAGGAAAATTATCTGCCATTTGTAGATACTGCGGTACAAAGGGCAAAGAGTTTTGCAAGTGATGAGGAAAAACTGGTAGAGCAGATTGGATGCAATTTGTGGCAGATGCTGGAGGAAATGAAGAATCATTAAGGAGGAACAGCATGGAAAAGCAAAAATCCGTATTGGATACTATACATATTTTATATGACAACTTTTTTGAACAGGAGAAAAAAATTGCGAATTTTATCATCCAAAACCATACAGAGGCTGTCAACATGACCATCGGAGAACTGGCCAAAGCCTGCGGGACAAGCGTCGCCACAGTTTCACGGTTCTGCCATAAATGCGATGTGGAGGGGTTTCACCAGCTGAAAATCCAGCTTGCCCGGGAAATTGTGGAAAGCGGGCTGGAGACCCCTGTTTCAAATCATATTTCAAGAGAAAATATCGGCCAGTCTCTGCAGAATATTCTGGCAAACAAAATAGATGAAATCCGCCAGACCATATCATTGATTGATGAATCACAGTTTAACGCAATCCTGGATCACATCAGAGCTGCCGGGGTTGTCCAGTTTGTGGCGGTGGGAAACACCATACCCGTTGCTTTGGACGGTTGTTTTAAATTCAATGAAATCGGCATCCGGGCTGCGGCGGGAACGATTTGGGAAACCCAGCTGGCCTTTTCCCTGTCACTGGGCAGAGGCGATATGATGATTGCCATTTCCAATTCCGGAGAATCCCGGCAGGTGGTCAAAATGGTGCGGGAAGCCAAAAAGCACGGGGCGGTAACCCTGGGAATTACCAATAATCCCAATTCCACCGTCGGAAACATCGTGGATTATCATATTCAGACTGCCACCAGAGAGAAACTGTTTTTAAATGAAATCTGCTTTTCCCGGGTGTCGGCCATGACGGTGATTGAGGCGCTGTACCTATTTTTGACCGTGGGAGAAAAGCGGAGCTATGACAGCATCAATTATTGCGAAAACCTGATTGCGGATGAAAAACTTTGAGTGTTTTGGGACTGCCTGGAACAAGCTTGTATATGTGCAAAATGCTGTAAAAATCCGCTCATTCTGCCGAATATATCTCACATAATTGTTAAAAATGCAGAAAAATAATTTTCGCCATAAATACAATTGACAATATTTATTTACATGTTATACTAAACATACAAAAATAAATATCGCGGCATTAAAAAAGACAAAAATAATTTACGCAGCGTATCACCGGATTTTTAAGCTGCGGGCAATGATGTGGATGAAGGAGGAAATCAGAATGAGAATCAGTGAATTACTCAGCCCGGAAGCCATTGATGTAAATGCCAGTGTCGCATCAAAAGCGGAAACCATTGATTACATGACACGGCTGATGGAGAAATCGGGGAACTTAAAGGACAGAGAGGCATACAAGCAGGGCGTTCTGGCCAGGGAAGAGGAGGGGACCACAGGAATCGGCGAAGGAATTGCCATTCCCCATTCCAAATGCGCCGCAGTAAAGCATGCGGGCCTGGCTGCTGTGGTAGTGAAAGACGGCGTGGATTATGAATCTTTGGACGGCGAACCGGCGGATTTGATTTTTATGATTGCCGCGCCGGAAACCGGGGCAAACGTGCACTTAGAGGCTCTTGCGAAGCTTTCCACCATACTGATGGATCCAGAGTTCAAAGAGTCCCTGGTAAAGGCAGAGACGCCGGAACAATTTATGAGAATGATTGACGAAAAAGAAGATGAGCTGGACGGAAAAGAAAAGAAGAAATCTTTGGAGCAGCCCAGGGAGGGATACCGGGTATTGGCCATTACCGCATGCCCCACAGGAATCGCCCATACATTTATGGCAGCGGAAAGCCTGGATATGAAAGGAAAGCAGATGAATATTCCCATCAAGGTTGAGACTCAGGGAGCGGACGGAGCCAAAAACGTGCTGACCCAGGAGGACATTGCCAATGCGGAGTGCATTATTATAGCGGCCGACAAAAAGGTGGATCTGGCCAGATTTGACGGGAAGCCGGTGCTTATCACAAAAGTTGCGGACGGAATACATAAGGCAGAAGAGCTTATCTCACAGGCAGTCAGCGGAAATGTTCCTGTTTACCATCATACCGGAGCCGCCCAGTCAGAGAGCGACGTAGGGGAATCCGAAGGCCTGGGGCGCCAGATTTATAAGAATCTGATGAACGGCGTATCTCATATGCTTCCCTTCGTCATTGGCGGAGGCATCCTGATTGCCCTGGCGTTTCTGTTTGATGATTACAGCATTGATCCGGCAAATTTCGGAAAAAATACGCCTTTGGCGGCGTATTTGAAAACCATTGGTGAGTTTTCCTTCGGCATGATGCTTCCGGTATTGTCCGGTTACATTGCAATGAGCATCGCGGACCGGCCGGGGCTTGCGGTTGGTTTCGTGGCAGGGCTGGTGGCAAAAAGCGGCTCAACATTTCTGAATCCTGCCGGCGGGGAAGTGAACGCAGGTTTTCTGGGAGCTTTATTTGCAGGCTTTGCGGCAGGATACCTGGTGCTGGGGCTTAAGAAACTGACATCGAAGCTGCCCCAGTCCCTGAACAGCATACGGCCGATGATTATCTATCCTGTATTCGGAATTTTATCCGGTTCAGTGGTAACCACATTGATTAACCCGCTGATGGGAATGATTAATGACGCGCTGACCAATGCATTGAACAGCATGAACGGAACCAGCAAGGTACTGCTGGGCGTTGTGGTGGCGGGAATGCAGTCTGTTGACATGGGAGGCCCTGTCAATAAGACGTCTTATGTGTTCGGAACGTCACAGCTTGCAGAGGGCAACTTTGAGATTATGGCGGCTGTTATGGCAGGAGGCATGATTCCGCCTCTGGCAATCGCTTTGTGCACTACATTTTTCAAAAATCGTTTTACCCAGAAGGAGAGGGAATCCGGTCTGGTGAATTACCTGTTGGGACTGTCCTTCATCTCAGAAGGCGCAATTCCCTTTGCGGCAAATGATCCCATCCGTGTGCTTCCGTCCTGTATCATAGGTTCTGCCACAGCAGGAGGATTGTCCATGCTGTTTGGATGCACGCTCCGTGCGCCTCACGGAGGAATCTTTGTCCTGCCAACCATCGGAAATCCCCTGATGTACGCGCTGGCCATACTGGCAGGTTCCGTGGTGGGCTGCCTGATTCTGGCAGTGCTGAAAAAACCAATCAAAGAAGAAGCTTAACAAGGAATGGAGGTTCTCATGAAATTAAAATGCGCGCAAAAAGCCTTTGAAATGATAGAAGACGGCATGATCGTCGGCCTAGGAGGCGGTCAGACAGTGGCCCTTTTAATCAGCGAAATTGAAAAACATCAGAAAAGGATTCAGGCGGTTACCCCCTCCCAGGATACCTTAAGGCTCTGTATGGAACATCACATTCCTGTGCTGCCGCTTATGATGACAGAGGAAATTGACATTGCCTTTGACGGGTGCGACGAACTGGACGCAGAACTGAACGCACTGAAAAGCTGCGGCGGAATCCATACCCAGGAAAAGATAGCCGCATGCATGGCCAGAGAATATGTGCTGCTGGCTGATGAGGGAAAATATCACGAAAAACTGCATTTTTCGTATCCGGTTACGGCGGAAGTTCTGCCCGAGGCCTTATCCTATGTCAAGAAACGCCTGAAAGATATGGGAGCGGAGCTGTCAGAGCGCAGATCCAAGCAAAAAGCCGGGCTGACAGTCAGCGACAACGGAAATTATCTGCTGGAAGCAAAGTTTTCTAAAGTGGAGGATACCGGAAAATTGTCTTCGGAATTAGACGGTATCCCGGGGCTGGTGGGGCATTCCCTGTTCTATGGGATTGCGTCAAAGGCCATTATAGCGAAAGCGGACGAAATTGCGGTGGTGGAAAAATCAAACAGCGCGCTAGAGCGTGTTTGAAAATTCATTCCCGCCGTCTGCACGCCCCACTTTGCGTGATATTTGTGCCAAATTCAGGTTACATAGCCCGCTATGCGCCCTTCATTTGGCGCAAATCTTCCACAAATTGTGGCGCGCATCCGCCAGAAAGCAATTTTCAAACACGCTCTAGTATAAACTGAAGGAAAAGCAGAAACGAGAGAAAGGAATAAAAAATCATGGAAAAACTAAACTGGGGAATCTTAGGAACCGGCTGGATCGCCCATGACATGGGGGAAGCCTTACAGGAAGTCAATGGAGAAATCTATGCAGTGTGCGGCACAAGCCTGGAAAAAGCGGAAAAATACGCCCGGGAACTGGGCGCAGCGCATGCATACGGCAGTGCAGAGGAAATGTTAAAAGATGAAAAGATAGATATTGTATACATTGCAACGCCTCATAATTCCCATTACCAGTGGCTCAAGCGGTCCCTGGAAGCCGGAAAGCATGTTTTCTGCGAAAAATCAATCACAGTCAACAGCAGGCAGCTGGAAGAATGCGCCGCGATTGCGAAGGAAAAAGGCCTGGTCATCTGTGACGGCACCACTCTGTTCCACATGCCGCTGTACAAAAAACTCAGCAGAATGATAGAAGACGGCGCAATCGGCGATGTTAAAATGGTCCAGGTGAATTTCGGCAGCTGCAAGGAATACGACAGGAACAGCCGTTTCTTTTCTAAGGAGCTGGCAGGCGGGGCATTGCTTGACATCGGAGTCTACGCGGCTTCCTTTGCGAGATTTTTTATGAAAAGCAAGCCGAATACTGTTCTTACAACTGCCAATTACTTTGAAACCGGCGTAGATGAAAGCAGCGGCATTCTGTTGAAAAATCCGGATGGAGAACTGGCGGTTATGGCCCTTACCATGCGCGCCAAGCAGCCCAAGCGGGGCGTAATCGCAGGTGAGAAAGGCTATATTGAAATTGACAATTACCCAAGAGCGGAGAAAGCAACGATTACTTATACAGAAGACGGCCGCACAGAGGTCATAGAAGAAGGAAAATCCCAGCAGGCTCTTCAATATGAGGTGCAGGATATGCAGGATTATGTGAGAAACGGGAGCGGGGACGCAAACTTTCAGATGGTCCGTGATGTGATGGAGACTCTGACTGCCGTGCGCAGCCAATGGGGAATGACATATCCGTTTGAATAATATCTTGGCTTGTAATCAGTACCGTATATTTTTTTGAAAAAAATGTAAAAAAAGTGTTGACAAAATCCTCCGGCATATATATAATAGCTATTGTCAGTGCTGTGCAGGAGTGGCGGAATTGGCAGACGCGCAGGCTTCAGGTGCCTGTGGTAGCAATATCGTGTGGGTTCAAGTCCCATCTCCTGCATGCAAAGAAAGAGCTGTTGCAAATAGCAATAGCTCTTTTTCCTATTTGAGAAATTTTCTCTGCGGGATTGAAAATTCATTTCTGGACCGGAATCTTTCTGAAAAGAACCTTTCAGTTGCGCTGCCAGAGCCGGTTTTGTAAAAATCTGCGGTTTTTTGTGAAAAAATAAAGGAAATGGAGAATTTGTGCGGAATATATCATTATAGAGGTGATGGGAAATGCTCATTAGAGAGAACATAGAGTTATTGGAACGGACCTATTTAAGCCCTTTTGCCACGCTCAGCGAGAATTCGAAAGGGCGTGACAGAGAGGAACCCCAATGTGATATCCGGCCGGTATTTCAAAGAGACAGGGACAGAATTCTTCACTGCAAGTCATTTCGGCGGTTGAAGCATAAGACCCAGGTTTTTCTGACGCCCAGGGGCGATCACTACCGCACCAGGCTGACGCATACGCTGGAAGTGTCCCAGAACGCAAGGACCATCGCAAAAGCGCTGCGCCTCAATGAGGATTTGGTGGAAGCCATTGCTCTGGGCCATGATCTGGGACATACTCCTTTTGGACATGCAGGAGAGCATATGCTCAACTCCATTTGTGAGGGCGGATTTAAACACAACGAACAGAGTGTGCGGATTGTTGAGATTCTGGAGAAGAACGGAAAAGGGCTGAATCTGACCTGGGAAGTGCGGGATGGGATTTTGAATCATCAGACCAGGTTAATGCCTTCCACAATGGAGGGGAAAATCGTCCGCCTTTCTGATAAAATTGCATATATTAATCATGATATTGACGACGCCATCCGGGGCAAAGTGCTGTCTGAGGAGGAGCTGCCGGCAGAGTACCGGGAGATTTTGGGCAATTCCACCCGGACACGGCTGAATACTCTGATACATAATATAATAACAAACAGTCTGGGGAAGAATGATATCTGTATGTCAGAGGATGTGGAACTGGCCATGAAGGGGCTGCGGAAATTTATGTTTGAGCATGTATACCGCAATCCAATGGCAAAGGGAGAGGAAGAACGGGCAAAAGATCTGCTGAACCGGTTGTTTTATTACTATAATAAGAATATTGACCAGCTTCCGGGGCAGTATCTTGAGATGATGGAGAAAGGCGAAGAGCGGGAACGGGTGGTCTGCGATTATATTGCGGGAATGACAGATCGCTATGCCATAGCGAAGTTTGAAGAGTATTTCATGCCGAAAGCATGGCAGATTAATTAATTCGAGAACAGCGGAAGGCAGGATAGGGATGGAAAGGAGACATAGATGCCTTATTATTCAGATGAACTAATTGAAGAGGTTCGTTCGGCCAATGATATTGTAGATGTAATTTCCGGATACGTACGCCTGCAGAAAAAGGGCAGCACTTATTTTGGGCTTTGTCCCTTTCATAATGAAAAAACGCCCTCTTTTTCGGTGTCGCAGGGGAAGCAGATGTATTACTGCTTTGGCTGCGGAGCCGGAGGGAACGCCATTACATTTCTGATGCAGTATGAAAACGCGACATTTCCTGAGGCATTGGAAACACTGGCCCAGAAAGCGGGAATTGAACTGCCCAAACAGGAACTGTCCGGCCGGGCCAGACAGGAGGCAGACAGAAAGGCAAGGCTTTTGGAAATTAATAAGACGGCTGCGAAATATTTCTATGCCCAGCTTCGGATGGAACAGGGGCAGACCGCTATGAATTACTTTGTAAACCGCGGTCTTAGTTCAGAGACCATGAAGAAATTTGGCCTGGGTTATTCCAATAAGTTCAGCGACGATCTCTATCAATATCTCCGCAGGCAGGGATATGAAGATGAGATTTTGAAGGATTCCGGGCTGGTAACGCTGGATGAGAGCAGAGGCGGCCGGGATAAATTCTGGAACCGCGTGATGTTTCCCATTATGGATGTGAATCACCGTGTCATCGGATTCGGGGGCCGGGTGCTGGGGGACGGAGAACCCAAGTATGTGAATTCTCCGGAAACCATGATTTTTGATAAGAGCCGGAATCTGTACGGGCTGAACCTGGCGCGATCTTCCAGGAGGCAGGGAATCCTGCTGTGTGAAGGCTATATGGACGTGATTGCGCTGCATCAGGCGGGATTTGACAACGCGGTGGCGGCGTTGGGCACCTCATTTACCCAGGGCCACGCGGCATTGTTAAAGCGGTATACCAAAGAGGCGTTCTGCACTTTTGACAGCGACGGAGCAGGAATCAAAGCGGCTTTGCGGGCAATTCCTATGCTGAAGGAAGCCGGAATCAGCGTGAAAATAGTCAATATGAAGCCTTATAAAGATCCGGACGAATTTATTCGGGCAGAAGGAGCCGAAGAATACCAGAAGCGGATCGATCAGGCGCAGAACAGTTTTATGTTTGAAATAGAAACCATGGAGCGGGATTATGATCTGAAAGATCCGGAGAGTAAAACGGCATTTTATCATTCCGTTGCCGGGAAAATCCTGGAATTTGAGGAAGAGCTGGAGCGGGAGAACTATATTGAGGCTGTGGCGGAAAAATATCAGACAGGGTTTGAAAATCTGCGCAAACTGGTCATGCATCTGGGCACGAAAGCAGGATTCGGCAGAGAGAGCCGGACGCTGAAATCCGGCGTTCAGGATAAGAAAAAACGCCAGAAAGAAGACGGCGTCAAACAGTCCCAGAAACTGATGCTCACCTGGCTGATTGAGAAACCGGAGCTGTTTGAGGTGATTGAGCCTTACATCGGACCAAAAGATTTTACCGAAGAGCTGTACCGGCAGGCAGCAGAGGAAGTGTTTGCCCAGCATCGGGCAGGGGAACTGAATCCGGCTAAGATTGTCAGTATGTTTACGGAGGAAGAGCAGCAGAGAGAGATTGCAGGATTGTTTAATGCAAGAATTCAGCAGGTTGAGACACAGGCGGAGAAAGAGAAGGCATTGAAGGATACGATTATTCGGATGAAGGAAAACAGTATCAATGAGAGGTCGAAACATTTGGAGCCTGCGGATCTGGAGGGGCTGCAGAAGCTGGTTGCGGATAAGAAGAGTCTGCAGGAGCTGCGGAAGGTGAGGTTTGAGTGAGGTTTGGAGCTTTTCTCATGGTGAACCATCAGGGCTCCTCCCAACAGCGTAGAGGATTCTATGCGTATTAAACCATCAGGGCTCCTCCCAACAGCGTGGGAGAATAATGGGAGAGGAAGGCTGAGAGCTGTTGGGTCCCTCCTCATGGTCAACTGTATATTTCCACTGATTAGGGATAAAATATAAACAACGAATGGAAGGATGAAACGAAATGGAAGAAAAGAGCGCGAAGTTTATCGAAAAGCTGCAGGAATTATTAGCCACAGCAAAAAAGAAAAAAAACGTCCTGGAATATCAGGAAATCAACGACTTTTTTCGTGACATGGAATTGGATGCGGAGCAGTTTGAGAAAATTCTGGACTTTCTGGAATCCAATAACATTGATGTACTGCGGATTTCTGATGATGACGATGACGATATCCTCATAGACGAGGAGGAAGAAGTAGAAGTTGAAAACATTGATCTTTCCGTTCCGGATGGAATTTCCATCGAAGATCCTGTTCGTATGTATTTAAAGGAAATCGGCAAGGTTCCTCTGCTGAGCGCGGAAGAGGAAATTGAACTGGCCAAACGAATGGAGCTGGGAGACCAGGAGGCGAAAAAGCAGCTGGCAGAGGCGAATCTGCGTCTGGTGGTGTCCATTGCCAAGCGTTATGTGGGCCGCGGAATGCTGTTTTTGGATTTGATTCAGGAGGGCAATCTGGGTCTGATTAAAGCGGTGGAGAAATTCGATTACCGCAAAGGATATAAGTTTTCCACCTATGCAACCTGGTGGATTCGCCAGGCCATTACCAGGGCCATTGCGGATCAGGCCAGAACTATCCGGATTCCCGTGCATATGGTGGAAACCATCAACAAATTAATCCGTGTGTCCAGGCAGTTGCTGCAGGAGTTAGGCCGGGAACCCTCTCCGGAGGAAATTGCGGAAGAAATGAATATGCCAGTGGACCGGGTGCGGGAAATTCTGAAGATTTCTCAGGAGCCGGTGTCTTTGGAGACGCCCATCGGCGAAGAAGAAGACAGTCACCTGGGGGATTTTATCCAGGACGACAATGTGCCTGTTCCAGCGGACGCGGCGGCGTTTACGCTGTTAAAGGAACAGCTTGTGGAAGTGCTCGGCACGCTGACAGAGCGGGAGCAGAAGGTGCTGCGCCTGCGGTTTGGGTTAGATGACGGCCGCGCCAGAACATTGGAAGAAGTAGGCAAAGAATTTAATGTAACCAGAGAGCGGATCCGCCAGATTGAGGCAAAAGCGTTGCGCAAGCTCCGTCATCCAAGCAGAAGCCGGAAGCTTAAGGATTATCTGGATTAGATCAGATAAAGAATTGACAGGAGTTGCTATAGCATATGATACGGTTATCAAAAAGGCTGCAGGCGGCAGCAGATCTTGTGGGGGAATGCAGCACGGCAGCGGACGTGGGGACAGATCACGGATACATACCTGTCTATTTGGTGGCCCAGGGAAAAGCTGAGAGAGCCATTGCCATGGATATCAAAGAAGGCCCCTTAAGCCGTGCCAGAGAGCATATCCGGCAATATGGGCTGGAGCGGGAAATAGAGACCAGACTGTCGGACGGGTGTCTGGCGCTGAAGCCCGGGGAAGCGGATGTGATTGTGATTGCAGGCATGGGCGGCGCCCTGATGCAGCGGATTCTGCGAATGGGGGAAGATGCTGCAAAGGCTGCGGGGAAGCTGGTGCTGCAGCCCCAGTCTGAAATTCCTGCTTTCCGGGAATTTGTTTTGGGGCAGGGGTACCAGATTACAGCGGAAGATATGGTGCTGGAAGACGGGAAATACTATCCTATGATGGCTGTGAAGTTTACAGGAAAGACAGCAGGAAATGCCAGATCCTGCGAAAATCTCCAGGAAGAAGAGATATGCCTGGCATCTGTTGGATCCGCAGGAAATGCCAAGTCCTGCGAAAATCTCCATGAAGAAGAGGTATGCCTGGCATCTGTTGGATCCGCAGGAAATGCCAAGTCCGGCGAAAATCTCCAGGAAGAAGAATCATGCTTGGCATCTGTTGGACCCGCAGGAAATGCCAAGTCCCGCAAAAAAGGCCGGGGCGTGGAAGAATCTCAGGGCAGAGGGATTGCCTGTAAGTTCGGCCCGCTGCTGTTAGAACAGCGCCATCCTGTGTTAAAGCAGTATTTATTGCGCCAACAGAAGCAGAAACAGAACATTCTGCAGAATCTGAAATCCAATGCCAGGCAGGATGTGACGGCCCGGGAAAATGAGCTGTTACAAGAGCTTGCGGACATTGCAGCCGCTTTGAAAATTTATGAAGCCGGAAAGGAGTAGGTCTATGAATTGCAGGAAAATCATAGAGATATTGCAGGAGCAGTCGCCGGAGCGATATGCCTGCAGTTGGGATAATGTGGGGCTTTTGGTGGGAGATTATGAAAAGGAAGTAAAGACTGTTTACATTGCGTTGGACGCCACGGACGATACTATTTTGAGGGCCATAGAAGCCGGGGCGGATTTATTGCTGACCCATCATCCTATGATTTTTAAAAGCCTCAAACAAGTGAATTCGGAAGATTTTATCGGCCGGAGAATCATTGCGTTAATCAAAAATGATATTTCCTATTATGCCATGCATACCAATTTCGATGTGAAAGGCATGGCAGAGCTTGGGGCGCAGCGGATGGAATTGAAAGACTGCCAGGTACTGGATGTTACCTGTTGGCATGAGCAGGAGCCGGCGGGAATCGGAACGGTGGGAGAACTGCCCTGTGAAATGACTGTGGCGGACTGCGCCGGGAAAGTAAAGGAAGTCTTCGGGGTAGATCTGGTGAAAATTTACGGAAGGCCGGATCAGAGAATCAAACGGGCGGCCATTTGCCCCGGTTCCGGGAAAAGCGTAATAGGAAAAGCAATCCAGGCGGGAGCCCAGGCATTGATTACCGGAGACATTGATCACCATGAGGGCATTGACAGCGCGGCCCAGGGGCTTGCGATTATAGACGCCGGGCATTACGGGGTGGAGAAGATGTTCGTCCCCTATATGAAAGAATATTTAGAGGCCCGCGCGTCGGGAATTCAAGTGGTCGCGGAACCTCCGCAGCAGCCCTTTGTGTATCAGTAAGTTTTGGATAGATATGAAATAAAAGAAGGGAAAAGATATGGAAGAAACTGCGTATTGCATTCGGATCAACGGGGAGGAGAAAAAATATTTAAAAGGCACGCCCTATCAGGAAATTGCGGAAGAATATCAGTCCCGGTATGAGGACGATATTATACTGGTGCTGTTCAATAACCGTCTGCGAGAACTGAGAAAGAGAGTGAAGGGGGACGGAGAGCTTGTTTTTGTGACTGCCAGGGATAAGGCAGGCAGGAAAGCATACCGCAGAAGCGTGACGTTTCTCATGCAGCGGGCCGTACATAATTTAGCCAAAGACGACGGCAAACAGGTGACGGTAAAAGTGGCCCATTCCATCAGTCAGGGATATTACTGCAAATTAAAGGGAGACGTTCCAAACGCGGAATATCTCGCCAGGCTGAAAGCTGAAATGATGCGCATGGCGGAGGAAAACATTCCCATTCAGAAGAAAAGCATTTCCACGGATGACGCGGTGGAATTGTTCCGGAATGCCGGCATGCACGACAAAGAACGGTTATTTTCCTATCGGAGAAGCTCTAAAGTCAATATTTACAGCATCGGTCATTATATTGATTATTTTTACGGATATATGGCGCCCAGCACCGGCTATCTGAAATATTTTGAACTGGAGCCTTACGAAGACGGCTTCGTGGTAATGTTTCCGGATAAAAATACCAGGGTGCCGGCAGAATTTTCCCCGTCCCACAAATTGTTCCATGTGCTGAGGGAATCTGCGGAGTGGGGCGAAAAAATGGAAATCAGCACCATCGGCGCCCTCAACGACGCAGTGGCCCAGGGGAGGATCCGGGATGTGATTCTGGTGGCGGAGGCGTTGATGGAGCGCAAAATCGGCACTTTGGCAGAGCAGATTGCCTCCTTGCCCGATAAGAAATTTGTAATGATTGCAGGCCCGTCCTCTTCCGGAAAAACCACATTTTCCCACCGTCTGTCCATTCAGATGATGGCCCAGGGATTAAAACCCCATCCCATTGCCCTGGATGATTATTATGTGGATCGGGTGGATACCCCCAAGGATGAAAATGGCAATTACAATTTTGAATGTTTAGAGGCGCTGGACATTGAATTATTTAACCGTGATATGTCAGCCCTTCTGGACGGAGAGCGGGTGGAGCTTCCCACTTACAATTTCCGCACCGGAAAGCGGGAATATAAAGGAATTGTCAAACAGCTCGGCAAAAATGATATTCTGGTATTAGAGGGAATTCACGGATTAAACGGTAAATTGTCTTATTCTCTTCCGGAATCCAGCAAACTGAAAATTTATATCAGTCCGTTAACGCAGCTAAGCATTGACGAGCACAACAATCTGCCCACTGCGGACGGAAGAATGATACGCCGGATGGTGAGGGACGCCAGAACCAGAAATATTTCCGCCAAAGAAACCATTGCCATGTGGGACTCCGTGCGCCGGGGAGAAGAGCAGTATATTTTTCCCTTCCAGGAAGAAGCGGACATTATGTTCAATTCCGCGCTGATTTATGAACTGGCAGTGCTGAAACAGTATGCGGAGCCGCTGCTGTTTCAGATTGATAAGAACTCTCCGGAATATATGGAAGCCAAACGGCTTTTGAAATTTCTGGATTATTTTCTTCCGGTGCCCAGTGAAGATATTGAGAAAAACTCGATTTTGAGAGAATTTATCGGAGGAAGCTGCTTTAATGTGTAAGGAAAATTTTTATTGAAAAAATAGTTTGAGTATTGTATGATAAACAGGTAGCAGCCAAGCAGGGCGGATAATCGCGGCTGCAGGCGCCGAAAGGCCGCAGGTGAGGAAAGTCCGGGCTTCACAGGGCAGGATGCCGGTTAACGGCCGGTGGAGGCAACTCTAAGGACAGTGCAACAGAAATGAACCGCTATTAGCGATAATAGTAAGGGTGGAAGGGCAGTGTAAGAGACTACCGCCCGGCTGGCAACAGCCGGGGCACATGTAAACCCCATCCGAAGCAAGACCGAACAGAAGCGTTGACGCGGCCCGCCAGCTTCAGGTAGGTCGCAGGATCTGACTGGCAACAGTCAGGCTAGACAGATGATTATCCAAGACATAACCCGGCTTACAGCCCTGCTTGCGCGCTAGAGCGTGTTTGAAAAATGCTTTCTGACAGATGTATTCCACAATTTGTGGGAGATTTGTGCCGAATGAGGGAGGCGTAGCGGGCTACGTTGACCGAATGAGGTGCAAATCTCGCGCAAAGTGGGGGATACAGATGGCGGGAATGATTTTTCAAACACGCTCTAGAGCAATCTATATTTTGATACACAGGAAAGGGCCATCCTGCCTTTCCGTTCGTGTTCGTATATGAAAAGTTTGCTCTAGTGCAGATGTTCCTATCATAAAACAGCAGAGGGCAGAGAATATGGGAATATTTTTAAACAGCGGCCTTCCTTTTGAAGAATATAAGAATATAGCGGCGACGCGTTTTTTTGTGGATAAATCTTCCCTGATTGATGAAATTCTTTCCGATATCACAGTAGATGGACAGCGGTATTTCTGCATGACAAGACCCCGGCGGTTTGGAAAAAGCGTGATGGCGAATATGCTTGGAGCGTTTTTTGGAAAGGCCTTTGACGCGAAAGGGATCTTTGATTCTCTGGATATTGCGGGGTCTGACAATTATTTAAAATACCGGAATCAATATGATGTGATTTACATTGACTTTAGCCGGATGCCGAGAGACTGCAGCTCTTATGGGCAGTATATCAAGAGAATTCAGGACGGAGTGAACGGGGATCTGATTCATGCCTGGCCGGAACTGAATTTTGCCATGGACGGAGCGGTGTGGGATAATCTTCAGATGGCCTTTGAACAGGAACGGAAAAAATTTGTATTTATTATGGACGAATGGGACGCCATTTTTCATAAGGATTTTATTACGGAAAAGGATAAGCAGTCCTTTCTGGCCTTTTTAAAAGATCTGCTGAAAGGCCAGGCGTATGTGGAATTTGCCTATATGACAGGCGTTCTGCCCATTGCCAAGTATTCCAGCGGTTCCGAGATTAATATGTTCCGGGAATATGATATGGCTACCTCTGAAATGTACAGCGAATATTTCGGATTTCTGGAATCAGAAGTGGATGAGCTGTTTGATATCTATCAGAATACGACAGTTAAGCCAAAGATTTCGAGGGATGATTTAAGAACCTGGTATGACGGATATTTTGCGGCGTCAGGAGAACGTCTGTACAATCCCAGATCCATTGTCTGCGCTTTGACAGATAACCAGTTAAAAAGCTACTGGACCAATTCAGGCCCTTACGACGAAATCTTTTATTATATAAAAAATAATATAGAAGATATCCGGGACGATTTGGCGCTGATGGTGTCAGGAGAACGTGTGGAATCCGGCGTTCAGCAATACGCCGCTACTTCCGCGGAACTAAATACCAGGGAGCAGATCTATTCCGCTATGGTGGTTTACGGGCTTTTAACCTACGATGATGAGGCCGGGGAAGTGTTTATTCCCAATCAGGAACTGATGGGCAAATTTAATGAGCTTTTGATGTCAAAAGACAGCCTTGGATATATCCACAGTCTGGCAAAGGAATCTGAAAAAATGCTGAAAGCCACCCTTGCGGGGGATACAAAGACCATGCTCCGAATCTTAAAATTCGCGCATGACACGGAAGCGCCGATTTTATCTTACAATAATGAAGTGGAATTATCAGCGATTGTGAATTTAGTTTATCTTGCGGCACGGGACAGATACCGCGTAGAACGGGAGGACAAGGCGGGAGAGGGATACGTAGATTTTATTTTTTATCCGGAACGCAGAAGGGCGGACGGCATAATTCTGGAACTGAAAATAGATTCTGATCCGGAGGACGCGATTATGCAGATAAAAAAGAAAAATTACGCGCTCCGCTTTCAGGGAAAATTGGGAGAAAGACCCAAATATACAGGAAGAATCCTGGCAGTTGGAATCAGTTACAGCAGAAAAACGAAAAAACATTCCTGTAAAGTGGAAGTTCTCTTGGGGGAATAAACAAAGTATAAAATATTCTTAAAAGAAAATAACTCCGTTGACTTCCAGAAGATTCTGAGCTACTATAGCTATAACAAGAGATTTGGCAGAACATACAGGAGTTGATGATGATGAAACAGAAGGTACAGAAGTTTATGACAGGCAGATACGGCGCGGACCAGTTAGGCCAGATTTATCTGGGGGCTTCCATGATACTGCTTTTGATTTCTCTGTTCTCCCGATGGAATATTTTTTATGTGCTGGCATTAGGGCTGATGGGCTATGAATATTACCGTATGCTCTCCAGACAGGTGGAAAAGCGCTACCAGGAGAATCAGAAGTTTTTAAACTGGCGTTGCCAATTGGCAGTAAAGAAGAATCGGAGAAAGGAACACTTAAAGCAGAAGAAAATTTACCATTTCTATAAATGCCCGTCCTGCAAACAGAAAGTGCGCGTTCCCAAGGGAAAAGGAAAGATCTGCATTACCTGCCCGAAATGCCAGACGGAATTTATTAAAAAGAGCTGATTGATACAGTTCGGTATTTATTACGCAGAAGAAGCAAAAGTTTGTTCCAAGGAAATATTTCCGAACAACCTCTAGAGCGAATATTTTATATTTCAATACACAGGAAATGCCGAATTGCCCTTTGGCTAAGCAAACGATTCATGGGTGTTTTTAGTGGATTTCGCCGGAACGCTGCCCAGTTTGTGTGCCAAAGGGCAATTCGGCATTGACCTCCGTTTCCAATTGTAAAAAGTTAGCCAAAGTGCACTTCGGCATTGACCTCCGTTTCCAAATATAAAAAAACACAATTTGAATTATCTCAATTTTTTATGCCCCTTATACTTTTCCTCACAGTACTTGCACCGGTAAGTAGCCGTAGCCGGATCCGTCAGCAGGAAAATCTGATCCAGCTCCTGCTCAATAGAAGTGATGCAGCGGGGATTCTTGCAACGGACAATATTCTTTACTTCTTTGGGAAGATGAAGTTCCCGCTTTTCCACAATTTTTTCCCCTTTGATGATATTTACCGTGATGTTGTGGTCGATAAAGCCCAATACGTCCAGATCCAGGTTGTCAATATCGCATTCCACTTTTAAGATATCTTTTTTTCCCATTTTATTGCTGCGGGCGTTCTTAATGATAGCGACGCAGCAGTCCAGTTGATCCAACTTCAAATCGTGATAGATGGACAGGCTGGTGCCCGCCTGAATATGGTCTAATACAAAGCCTTCTGTGATTAAGCCTACGTTTAACATACTTCCACCTCCAGTAATGTAAGAATCAGAGCCATCCGGACATAGACGCCGTACTGGGCCTGCTTGAAATAGGCGGCTCTGGGGTCGTCGTCCACATCCACTGAGATCTCGTTGACCCTGGGGAGGGGATGCATCACAATCATGTCGTCTTTGGCCAGAGCCATTTTCTTCCGATCCAGGATGTAGAAATCTTTCATTCTCACATAATCGTCTTCATTGAAGAAACGTTCTTTCTGCACTCTGGTCATGTACAGGATGTCCAAATCGCCCATAGCGTCTTCCAAACGCTCTACTTCAAGGAAAGAAACATGGTTTTTCTTCAGCACATCTTCCCGGATATAGCTTGGAACCCGAAGTTCCTCCGGGGAAATCAGGATAAATTTAATATGGGGGTAACGAATTAAAGCGTGAATCAGAGAATGGACGGTGCGTCCGAATTTCAGGTCTCCGCACAGGCCGATGGTAAGATTGTCCAGGCGTCCTTTCAGAGAACGGATGGTAAGCAAATCAGTTAAAGTCTGGGTGGGATGCTGATGTCCGCCGTCTCCGGCGTTGATGACAGGAATTGCAGATTTCTGGGACGCCACCAGGGGAGCCCCTTCCTTGGGGTGGCGCATAGCGCAGATATCGGCGTAACAGGAAATTACGCGGATGGTATCGGAAACACTTTCTCCTTTGGCTGCGGAACTGCTGTCGGCGCTGGAAAATCCAAGAACGCTTCCGCCGAGGTTCAGCATGGCGGCTTCAAAACTGAGCCTTGTCCGGGTGCTGGGTTCGTAGAAACAGGTTGCAAGTTTTTTCCCCTTGCATGCCTGGGCGTATTTTTGAGGATTTTTCTCAATATCATTTGCCAGGGTAAGCAGTTTGTCCAGTTCCTCCACAGACAAATCCAGCGGACTCATTAAATGTTGCATATTTTTCCTCCTGAAATTTAATAGTATATCATGGGTTTTGATTATCATATAACAGAAGAGGGTAAATTGCAAGCATTTCCGACAGGAAGATGTGTTGATTCGTAACAGTTGTTACAATTTACGTCCAGAGATAATAAAAGCATTATAAAATCTGACATGGGCGTGAATTGTAGCTAACAGTTCAGCCCATTGCAAGAAACGCAAAAGTATAGTAGAATGGAATTCAAATAAAGAAAAGAAGAGGTGCTTTTATGAACAGCGAGAGAGAATATCAGGAAAAGAAGAGAATTTTGTTTTTCGGGCTTCCCTGGACTTTTACAAAATATACGATAGGGCAGGAGATGCTCACCGTCAATACAGGGCTTTTAAAGACAGAAGAGAATTACTGTTATCTGTACAAGGTGCAGGATGTGAAAATGACTACTACGTTATTAGAACGTATCTTTGGCCTGTCTACCATTATCTGCTATACCGGAGATGTGACCCATCCCCAGCTTGTGTTAGTCCATATCAAACACGCAAGGGAGATTAAAGATTTCATTCTGGAGGCGGCGGAAGAAGCCCGGCAGAGAAGAAGGACCATGAATACGCTGGATATCGGCGCGGAGGATGCGGACGAACTTTAGAGCGTGTCTGTTTTGCCGGAGGATTTCGTCAGCAGTTTTTCAAAAATCAGCCCGGCCATCATCCAGAACGGCGCATAGTCTAAGCGGATGACTCCGTTGATATTTGCCGGGGAGCCGCTGTAGTCCCAGGGACACATCCGATGCTTTTTTAAAATGCTGCCGCTTACATATTCCCCCAGAAAAATGAAGCAGGAATAAAAAAAGGCCCGCAGCAGAGCTGGCAGCCGCTGGAACAGCCGGCAGAAGGGTTTGAAAAAAGCGGCCATGCCGTAGATGGGGAACATCCAGAGAGAGGTTCTTCCCATAAGCTGCAGTTCGCGTCTGCGGAAGGAATCGAAGGAAGTGAACAGTATTTCCAGGCACCATCCGGTAAATCCGCACAGGAGAAAATTTTTAGTCATTGCGGCCTCCTTTTGTTCTGCGCACGGGGGACGGCACCGTGTGCAGTAACGAAGTTATCGGAAATAGTATGCCGGATATTGGGCATTTTATTCAAATTGGATGAAATTTTCTTGAAAAAAAGATTGACGGGACAGGCAAAAGAGATTACTATAGTAATGTAGCTAAATTTACGAAAAGGAGTAACGTTATGAAGAGAATGAAAAAAGTAGCCTTACTGTTGGTTGCAGTTATGGCGGTAGCAATGTTAGGCGGATGCGGCAGTTCTTTTGACGCCAGCGGTTATGTGAAAGCTTTGCTGGATAATTCTTACAAGGGTGATTCAGCAGAATTTGTAGAGCAGAAAGTAGGCACCAAAGAGGAAGCTGAGAAGCTGTATGAAGAAGGCATTGATACGGAAATGGCAACCATGACTACCGGTATCACAATTTCTGAAGATTTGGAAGCAGAATTCAGAGAGGTAGTGCAGGATGTATACAAGAATGTGAAGTATACCGTTGGAGACGCAACCAAGAAAGACGATGTTTATGAAGTAGAAGTAAAATGCCAGAAGATGGATATTTTTGCGCCTACCATGGAGAGTTTTTACGCAGCAGTGGAAGCATATGACGGAGATACTTCCGATGAAGACGCATTGAACGAGCAGGTGGTTATTATGCTGAGGGACGCGTTTAAGGATGCTCTGGCAAATGTATCTTATGAAGACGAGCAGAGCGTTACCGTCCGCGTAGAACTGAAGGATAAGGTTTGGACGCCCAATGAAGATGATATCGTGAAGCTGCAGGAGAGTCTGTTTGATACAGAAGCGGCGTCTGCAATGCCGTAAGCAATTCTTTGCCGGGCATGGCATAGAGAACAGATAAGTTATCTTGTGAAAGCATTACATAAGGGACTTTCGGAAAATGAAATTTGCGTACAATATATGGTATGAGACGAACATACTGTATATTGTAGTAATTTACCATTTCCCGACAGTCCTTTTTTAGCCTTTGGACGGTGGAGCGTGAGAGAGATGGAAATGCGGAAAAAGAAACTTCCCATTGGGATTGAAGATTTTGAAGAACTTAGAAAAGAAGAGTTTTACTATATTGACAAAACAGAGTTTATCGCTGAACTACTTTATAATTGGGGAGCGGTAAATCTGTTTACTCGTCCCAGGAGATTCGGAAAGTCGCTGAATATGAGTATGCTGGAGCATTTTTTTTCAGTGAATGGAGATAAAAGCATTTTTAATGGGTTGAATATTGCGAAAAAGACTACGCTTTGTGAGGAATATATGGGAAAATATCCGGTTATCTCTGTTTCTTTGAAAGGGATTGACGCCAAATCCTATGAGATGGCATATCAAATGGCGGTTCAAATTATGACAGAAATCGCTGCAAAGTACTATTTCCTTGCGGACAGTGAAAAATTGAATGAGAATGATAAGTCAAAATATCGGAAACTATTAGATGACAGCATGAAGGAGAGCCTGTTTGGCAATAGCCTGAAACTGCTGTCAGGAATGTTGGAGAAGCACTATGGCGCAAAGGTGGTATTGCTGATTGACGAATACGATGTGCCTTTGGCAAAAGCTTTTGCAAATGGATATTATGAGCAGATGGTTTTTCTGATCCGCAGTCTGCTGGGGCAGGCATTGAAAACAAACAGCAGCCTGAAATTTGCAGTGTTGACCGGGTGCCTTCGGATTTCAAAAGAGAGTATTTTTACGGGGCTGAACAATCTGAAAGTATTGACGCTTGCAGACGAGCGTTTTGATGAGTGCTTTGGTTTTACGGATCAGGAGGTGAAAGAACTTCTGGAATATTATGATGTAACGGACCATTATGAGACGGTAAAAAAATGGTATGATGGCTATCAGTTTGGAAATGCGGAGGTATACTGCCCATGGGATGTGCTGAATCATTGTGACAGAATCAGAAATGAACCGTATGTCTGGCCGGAGAACTACTGGATTAATACCAGCAGCAATGACGCGGTGAAACGGTTTATTCAGGAATCAGCAAATGCAGCTGTCAAACGGGAGATTGAGCGCCTGGTAGCAGGCGAGGCTATTGTAAAGGAGATACGCCAGGAACTTACGTATCCGGAGATTTATCAGACCATAGACAATATTTGGAGCCTGCTTTTTACCACTGGTTATCTGACGAAACGGGGGAAGGCAGAGGGAAGACAGATGAAATTGGCGATTCCCAATCTGGCAGTTCGAGATGTTTTTGTGACGCAGATTATGGAGTTCTTTCAGGAAAACGTTCGGGAGGATGGAAATACGCTGAATGGTTTCTGCCAGGCCCTGCAGGATGGAAATGCGGAAGATGTAGAAAAAATTTTTACAGGATATTTAAAAAAGACGATCAGTATTCGTGACACAGCCGTAAGAACAGACATGAAAGAAAATTTTTACCATGGCGTTTTACTTGGAATTCTGGGAGTTAAGAGCCAGTGGGGCATTTCGTCGAATCAGGAAATGGGCGAAGGATATGCGGATATCCTTGTAGAACCGGATACGGGGGATATAGGTATTATCATAGAAGTCAAATACGCCCATAACGGAGATTTGGAGGCGGCAGGCAGGGAGGCGCTGAAACAGATAGCATATACCAGATATGAAGAAGATCTTGTGGATGATGGCATAGAGAATATTCTGAAATACGGAATTGCATGTTATAAGAAAAGGTGCAGAGTTATGATGGAAAGAAAATAACTGTGCTGAGGCTTTTTGGCTTGTGCAATCGGAGAAATAGACAAGTCAAGATGTGTCACTTATTTTTTACAGTTCCTAGGGGGCTGTCAGGAAATGGCAAATTTCATTTTCCGACAGCCCCTTTTTCAGGGCATGGATCTTATCCCTGCATATGGCGGCAGGCCTCTATAACGGCTTCCTGCACTTTGGCAAAGGGAACTTTGCACTGCCTTGCAGCGGCTGCTACATCTTCATATTCCGGTTTGCATTTGTGGATGCCGTAGCCGGTGCTGATTTTTACAGTGATTTCACCGTAAGGGGTGCGGACCTTCCGAAACTGGGCGTCTAAGGTTCGCCGGTAGCAGGGCTGGATGCGGATGCCCCTGGTGGTGGTGTGGGTCAGAATCAGTCTGCTGAAGCGGCTCTCTTCCTCTAAATTGCACAGGCAGGTGAGAAGAAGGCCGGGACGGTTTTTCTTCATATGAATGGAAGTGGTAAACACGTCTAATGCGCCGGCTTCCATCAGCAGGTTCACTGCGTAGGAAACTGCTTCCGGCGTCATGTCGTCCAGGTTGCAGGAAAGTTCCAGAATCTGATCCAGGCTGTGGAACTGTCCGGCGTAAAAGTCAGGACGAGTCTCTTCCTCCGTCATCCGGGCCAGGGGACGCTCAGAATAAGAATCAGGAAGCTGTCTGGGGGAAGGAATCGGAAGAATGCTCATGCTGCCCCAAAACGCCCGCAGGCAGTTGGCGGAGGGGAAATCCCGGGTTCCCATGCCGTAACCTGTTTTCTCTACAGCCATAGGCGGCATGGACGTAAACTGGCTGACAAAATGTTTCAGCAGCGCAGCGCCGGTGGGGGTGCAGAGTTCGCCCTCAATGCTTCCGCCGTAAATGGGGATGTCTTTTAAGATTTCCGCAGTGGCGGGAGCGGGAACCGGCAGAATCCCATGGGCACAGCGGACGCTTCCGCTTCCCACATGAACCGGTGAGGCCAGAATCTGTTCCGGATTCAGAATTTCCAGCAGTGTACAGCATCCCACCACATCCATCAATGCGTCTAAGGTTCCCACTTCATGAAAATGAATCTGGGAAATGTCGGTGTGATGGGCAGAGCTTTCCGCTTCGCCGATCAATGCGTAAATTGCTTTTGCGTGATCCCGGACAGAGGCGGACACCGGAAGGCTGTCAATCTGCGCAAGCATTTCAGGATAGCTTATATGAAGTGAATTGTGGTGGGTATGGGAGTGCCCGTGCCTGGATGCATGTCCATGTTCATTTTCCGGAGAATCAGAGGCATCGGTCTGTCCTAAGATAACGACGTTCATTTTCGTTCCCCAGATGCCGCATTTTTCAGATGGAACTGCCTTTAGCATAAGCTTGTCTGGAAACAGGCTGTTCATGGTATTCAGAAACTGCTGTTGTTCCGGTTCCGTCAGAAGTTCATAGAGGGCGCCCATCAGCATATCTCCGGCTGCGCCCATGTTGCATTCAATAAATAGTGTTTTCATGATTCATTACCTCCTATATGATTAATCATGCTGGCCAGATAGCCGGCTCCAAATCCATTGTCAATATTTACCACACTGACTCCGCTGGCGCAGGAATTCAGCATAGAGAGCAGCGCGGATAATCCCTGAAAATTAGCTCCGTATCCTACGCTGGTGGGAACGGCAATCACCGGACAGTCGCTTAAGCCTCCGATGACGCTGGCAAGGGCCCCTTCCATGCCGGCCACCGCCACGATTACCGTGGCTTGGGAAATACTGTCCACATGGGAGAGAAGCCTGTGGATTCCGGCCACGCCCACGTCATAGAGCCGCGTCACCCGGTTGCCCAGCACTTCGGCGGTGAGAGCCGCTTCCTCTGCTACGGGAATATCGCTGGTGCCTCCGGTGGCAACCAGGATAGTGCCGGAGGCGGTCAGGCGTTCTCGGCGGTTTACAATTCCCGTATGGGAAAGCTTCTCATAGGTAAGGGAGAAACGCTCAGACAGGTAAGCGGCGGATTCCTCCGACAGCCTGGTAATCAGAATGTTCTCCGGGCAGTGGGATAAAAGGGAATGAATGATTCCCTCCATCTGCTCTGCCGTTTTTCCGGCACCGTAGATAACCTCCGGCGCGCCCTGGCGTATTTTCCGGTGATGGTCAATCTTGGCGTATCCCAGATCCTCAAAAGGGCTGATTTTTAATTTTTCATAAGCGGTATGGATGTCAAGGGCGCCGTCCTGTACCTGCTGTAAAATGGATAACATGTGTTTTGATTCCATGGCATCCTCCTTGTTTCGTATTTTCATTCCATGAAGTTCTGAATTGTCACGAATAATTATAGAATTTTATCACAAAATAGTCAAGAAAGCATTTAAAAATGCAAAAAATTATTGGAATTGTTTCATTTTCTGGATATTATAGCTTGATTTCGGGGAAAAATCCGGGGAATGATTGTTGTGAGAAAAACATACATTTTTTAAAATATGGCAGAGTTCACATATTTTTACAAAAATTCAGCGAAAATATGGAAAAAGTTACAATTAAGAAAAACGGAGGATAGGAGAAAAGTACTTGAAATTTGTAGCTTTTACAGAGAAACAAGATTGTTTTGCGGGGAAAAACTGGTTGTTTTTTGTGTTTTTTACTAAACGGAGAGAAAAAGAGGGGAGTTGACAAAATGGAAAAATGGTGGCATAATTTGCCACAAGTTCAGATGAGAACTTAACCGTAATCCAATGTTTAAGAAAGGATGGGAAAAATGATGAATGAGAAAATTATTAAATTAGCAGATGTTGAAGAAGTATGTGATTTTGTTCGTGCTGCTGGCATGTGTGATTTTGATATAGATATTTCAGACCAGCGCATGGTAATTGACGCCAAATCCATCTTAGGAGTGATGGGACTGGGCATCAAAAAGGAACTGACCGTGAAATACGGCGGAGAGGATCTTTCCTTTGAAAATGTATTAAATAAATATGCTGTAGCGTAGATTGGATTGCGGTTGCCGGATAGCTGCAAAGCGATGGGGCAGATAGGAACTGTAGAAAAATAAGATAATAGACAAAAGCCCAAAAAAGATGCATAATAAGTTATGCATCTTTTTTTGCGCACAGTTTTATACCTGTGATCCGGACAACAGACGAAAGGAAAAATAACATGGAACAGATTAAAATTTCCGTGAGAAATCTTGTGGAATTTATTCTGCGCTCCGGCGACATTGATAACCGCCATGGCAGGGCGGCTCAAAAGGAAGCCATGCAGGAGGGCAGCAAAATACACCGGAAGATTCAAAGGAGGATGGGAGCCTCTTATCAGCCGGAAGTTCCGCTGAAAATAGAGCTGCAGCGGCAGAAGTATCTTTTGATCGTGGAGGGCAGGGCAGACGGCATTATCACGGAAGAGGATCTGGTGACAGTGGATGAAATCAAGGGCATTTTTCAGGATGTGAATCTATTGGAACAGCCGGTGGGGGTGCATCTGGCCCAGGCCAAATGTTATGCCTATATTACGGCGCTGCAGCGGCAGCTTTCTGAAATTTCCGTTCAGATGACTTACTGCAATCTGGATACGGAAGAGATCCGAAGATTCCGGGAACAGTATTCTTTTGCAGAGCTGAAAGAATGGTTTGAGGCTTTGATTGCAGCTTATGAGAAATGGGCTGATTTCCAGTATCAGGCAAAGCAGGAACGGAACGCGTCCATCGCGAAGCTGGAATTTCCCTTTCCTTACCGGGAGGGGCAGAAGAAACTGGCGGGGGATGTGTACCGCACCATTAATCGGAAGAAAATCCTCTTTATCCAGGCTCCTACGGGAACCGGCAAAACCATCACCACTGTGTTCCCGGCTGTGAAAGCGGTGGGAGAGGAGCTGGCGGACAAAATTTTCTATCTGACTGCCAAAACCATCACCCGCACGGTGGCAAAAGAAGCCTTTGATCTGCTGCGCGGCCAGGGGTATCAGGGGCGGGTCATTCTCATTACGGCCAAGGAAAAGCTGTGTTTCTGCCAGGAAATGGACTGTAATCCGGTGCACTGCCCATATGCCAGGGGGCATTACGATCGGGTCAATGAGGCAGTGTTTGATTTGCTGCAGAAGGAACATGATTTTACAAGGGAGGTTCTGCTTGCGCAGGCGGAGCAGTTTCAGGTCTGCCCCTTTGAGATGTGCCTGGATGTTTCTCTCTGGGCGGACGTGATTATCTGCGATTACAATTATGTATTTGATCCCAATGTATATCTGAAACGCTTTTTTTCCGAGGGGACAAAGGGGGAGTACCTGTTTCTGGTGGACGAGGCCCACAATTTGGTGGACCGGGCCAGGGAGATGTACAGCGCCGTGCTGTATAAGGAAGATTTTTTGCAATTGAAAAAGATTATGAAAACTCGCAGCCGCAAATGCGCCCAGGCCTTAGAGCGGTGCAATAAACGCCTGCTGGAATTAAAACGCCAGTGTGAGGATTATCAGGTATTGGACGGCATCGGGGATCTGGTTTTTTCCCTGATGCAGCTTGGCTCCGCTCTGGAAGAGTTTTTTCAGAAAGAGAGCAGTTTTCCGGAGAAAAAAGATCTGCAGGAGTTTTATCTGGAAGTGCGGCATTTTCTGAATATGTATGACCGGGCGGATGAAAATTATGTGGTTTATACGGAGCAGGAGAGAGACAAAAGGTTTAAACTGAAATTATTCTGCGTCAATCCGGCGGTGAATCTGCAGGAATGTCTGGAAAAGGGCCGCAGCGCCGTGTTCTTCTCCGCCACGCTGCTGCCGATCCAATATTATAAGAAACTTCTCAGCACCGGAGAGGATAACTATGCCGTGTACGCCGAAACGGTGTTCGAACAAAGCCAGCGGCTTCTGGCGGTGGGAACAGACGTCAGCAGCAGGTATACCAGAAGGAATGAGCGGGAATTTCAGCGGATTGCCGCTTATATTTATGAGGCGGCAAAGGGAAAGGCCGGGAATTACATTGTCTTTTTTCCTTCCTATAAAATGATGCAGCAGGTGTGGGAGGTATTCCTGAAACAAGAGGGAATTTTAGAGGAAATGGACGTTATCTGCCAGGAAAGCGGGATGAATGAAGAAGAGAGGGAACTGTTTCTGGAACATTTTTCCCAGCGCCGGGAGAAAACACTGATTGGTTTTTGCGTGATGGGCGGGATTTTTGCGGAGGGCATTGATTTGAAAGGCGAGGCCTTGATCGGCGTCGTGATTGTAGGAACCGGACTGCCCCAAATCAGCAATGAACGGGAAATTCTGAAACAGTTTTATGATGAGCGCGAAGGGGCCGGATTCGAATACGCCTTCCGCTATCCCGGCATGAATAAAGTCTTGCAGGCCGCAGGCCGCGTCATCCGCACCGGAGAAGACCGGGGCGTGATCCTCCTTCTGGACGAGCGTTTCCGGGAAGAAGGCTATCAGCGCCTGTTTCCCCGGGAATGGTCCGACTGCCAATACCTGACCCTCCCCCAACTAAAAAACACCCTCGAGGTTTTTTGGAATTGACCATGAGGAGGGACCCGGTCAAGAATTGAGAACATCCACAGCATAGAAGGCCGGGAGGAGTCCTGATGGTTGACTCGGAGGGACCCGGTCAAGAATTG
>CAJUBP010000014.1:85727-94539 GCA_910584585.1 uncultured Lachnospiraceae bacterium
GCCGGGAGGAGTCCTGATGGTTGACTCGGAGGGACCCGGTCAAGAATTGTGAGTTTCCACAACATAGAAAGCAGGTGATTGTATGCTGACTGCAGCGGATATCATAAAAGATTATGTTACAGAATTTTCCAGATTACAGGATTGGATGATTCCAATTAAAAAAACGAATCCAGAAACATACAATTCAATGCATAAAAGGTACATTGAATTAAAAGTTACATTGTCAAGTTTGGGTGTCAATCTGACAGAGCTTGACCGTATTAAAGAATAAAACGGAATAACCGATAATCAAACCAAAAGGCGTAAAGTCTTTCTGGAATCATATAGACTTTGCGCCTTTTTAATTGGAAACGGCAGATGCCGTTCATTTTCCCAATGTCTCAATCAACCCGGACCAAAGAAGAAAGCTCCCCTTTCCTCCCCATCAATTCCTCAAATTTCCCAACCTCCTGCACCCTCCCATGTTTCATCACAACAATCTGATCATACTGCCTCAGCAGCAGCTGATTCATATTATGCGAAACAACAATCCTCGTCAGCTTCTTCATCTGCAGAATCTCATTCATAATATGAAAGGCGGTTTCAGCGTCCAGCGCGGCGTCAGCCTCATCAGCAATCAGCACAGAAGCATCCTTTAAGAAACACCTTGCAATGGATATCCGCTGTTTTTCCCCGCCGGAAAGGCAGCCGCCGCCCTCCCCGCAGAGGTAACCGCCGCCTTTGCGTTCCATAAGCTCCGACAGCCCTGCCTGTTTTACGGCTTCTCTTACCCTGCTTTCCGGAAACTCCTGAAACATGGTAATATTATCCAGGATCGCCGCGTCAAACAGAAAGACATCCTGGGGGATTTCGGAGACGCAGGCGCGGAGGGATTCCCGGTCTATGGCATGGGCGTCCACGCCATTATAGGAAACCAACCCGGAATAATCGTAAAGATCTGCCAGAATCAGGCGGAGCAGAGTTGTCTTTCCGCTGCCTGATTCTCCCACAATGGCATAGCTTTTTCCCTGATGAAACTTAAGGGAAATGTCCTTTAGCACTGGGCGGTTTTCATAGCTGAAAGACACATTTTCCAGGGATATGGTATGAATCGGGCCTGCAATCCGAACCGGAGACGTTGGCTTTACAGGAGGTTTGGAGGGCATGCCGCCAATGGCTTTCTGCGAAAGGAGGGTCGGAAGCGCCGGCCGTTCTGGCTGTTTGGGCAGCGTCGCCGCCTCTGCCTTTTCAATGAGCGCGCCGGCGGCTTTTTGGCCGGCAATCAGCTCAGGCAGGCAGCGGATGGGATTTGCCAACTGCCCTAAGAGGCTTACAAAAGCGATTAATGTTCCGGCTGTCACGCCTTTGCCGGCTGCGGCGAGCCAGCCGCCAATCAGAAAAATTCCAAGCTGGGAACTGACGCTGCCCAGCGCGGACCATAACCGGACACGGCCTTCGGCGATGTTCTTTCTGTATTTGGCCTGTTCCAGAGCCTGGTTTTGTTTTGCGTGGAGATTTTCTGCTATTTGCTCCGCATGCGGCAGGATGTGTCTGCGCAATGGATGACTGGAAGAGCAGTTCTCCACATTCATATAACACGTCGCTCTGATAAGGGAATTTCTGAAGGGCTGTTTTTACTTCCGCAAGTCCCTCGTCATAGCGGCGTTCCCCACGCAAGGCTTTCAACCGTCTGACGGTTTGTCCGGCGCTGCTTTGCTTCCACTGGTACCCTAAAAGCGCGTCCACTGATTCCTGGAAGAAGTCGGCCAGCGCGGCGACCATTTCGATATCCGGATAAGAATTTCCGCTTTCCCATTTTGACACTGTGCCCACGGAAACGCCCATTGCTTCCGCCAATTGTTCCTGGGTAAATCCGCATTTTTTTCTGCGGGCTTTTATATTTTGTGACAATTTAAGTTCCATAGATCAGACTCCGTTTCTTATTTGTTTCGAGATTACTCCCGAGGTTAAATATCGCGGTATTCTGCTTGTCAAATCTCCGTCTGCCGCAATATTTAATCACTGGAGTGATAAAAACAGTATATTCCTGTTTGCGGCTGGTGAACAGACCGCAATTTTCGCATTTTGATAAAATAATTTTCGAATCAGGAAAATTCGTTATTGATACAGGAAATGGAATCGGCGGCTTTACAGTTCAGAAAAAATCCCTTATAATGATGGCAGCTTAGAAATAATGTAAGGGGTGGAATGAAGCGATGATAAAACAAAAAAAGTTTAATATTACAGGGATCTGCGTTCCTGATTTGCATTATATGGTAGATACCGGAGATAAACTGAATGAGATTATTCATGATTATATTGAATGTGATGAATACTTTATGATTAACCGGGCCAGGCAATATGGAAAATCTACAACGCTGGAATTATTGTATGCCCGTCTGAAGAGAGATTATATTGTCTTGGATATCAGTTTTGAAGCGGCAGAAGACTGCTTTGCTTCTGTGTCCGCCATGGTCCGGGGGGTTGTTAACAAAATTTCCAGGGCACTGGCTGAGAATGATGTGCCGGATAGTCTGACAGAGATTTGGAATGAGCCTGTTGCGGAAGAGCTGCCTTTGGATTCGCTGAGTGTGAAAATTTCCAGATTTTGCAGAGCCAGTGAGAAGGAAGTTATTTTTATGGTAGATGAGGTGGATAAAGCAGCGGATAACCAGATATTTCTCAGTTTTTTAGGATTGCTCAGGGAGAAATACTTAAAACGCAGCGCAGGGCGTGATTGTACCTTCAAAAGTGTGATCTTAGCCGGGGTTTATGATATTAAGAATTTGAAAATGAAGCTGCATCCGGGACAAATGAGCCATTATAACAGTCCGTGGAATATTGCGGCAGATTTTCAGGTGAATATGAGTTTTTCAGCGGCGGGCATTGAGAAAATGCTGGCAGAGTATGAGGAAGACCGGGAAACTGGCATGAATGTGGCAGAGATGTCTGAGTTGATCTTTGACTATACTTCTGGTTATCCGTTTTTGGTTTCGTATCTCTGCAAATTGTTGGATGAGAAGGGATATTCATGGACCAGGGAGGGACTTCAGGAAGCCGTAAAAATATTAGTGAAAGGCCCTAATACCTTGTATGATGATATGATAAAACAGGTAACAGAGTATCAGGAACTCAGCATAATGCTGCAAAATATTCTTTTTCGGGGAATGGAATATCCTTATCATGAGTACAACAAAGTGATAAATATTGGGAAAATGCTGGGATTTATGGAAGATAAAGAAGGGATTGCGGCGGTATCTAACAGGATCTTTGAGATGCAGCTTTATAGTTATTTTTTAGCAGAGGAATTTTCAAAAAATTTGGTGTTAGACAGCCAGATTCCGGATAAAAATCAATTTATCCAAAATGGTATGCTGGATATGGATATGGTTATGTGTAAATTTTATGAATATTATAATTCATTGTATCGTCAGGAAGATGAAAAATTTGTGGAAGAGCATGGCAGGAAAATGTTTTTGATTTATCTGAAACCAATTATCAACGGCATAGGCAACTTTTATATTGAAGCTGAAACAAGGGATAAGACGCGGACGGATATTGTAGTGGATTACCGGGGGCAGCAGTATATTATTGAAACAAAGATATGGAGGGGAAAAGCGTATCACGCGGATGGAGAAGAACAGCTTTGGAATTATTTAGAGCAGTATCATCTGGAAAAAGGCTATATGTTGATTTTCAATTTTAACAGAAAGAAGAACGCAGGTATCAGAGAAATAGTTTATAAAGGAAAAATAATTTTAGAGGCAGTAGTGTAAAAATTGCTGGAATGTGTTTGAAAGGAAGGAAATCCACACGATATGAATAAATATGAAATTTTAAAAAGATACTTCGGCTACAGCCAGTTCCGGGAAGGACAGGAAACGCTGAGCGACGCCATTCTCTCGGGGCGGGACGCGCTGGGGGTTATGCCCACCGGCGCGGGCAAGTCCCTGTGCTATCAGATACCGGCGCTTTTACTGCCCGGCATTACCATTGTCATTTCACCTCTCATTTCTCTTATGAAAGATCAGGTTCAGACGCTGAATCAGGCAGGAATCCATGCCGCGTACATCAACAGTTCCTTAACAGAAAATCAAATCGCGAAAGCCCTAAAGCTTGCCGCAAGGGGCACCTATAAGATTATCTACGCAGCGCCGGAACGGCTGGAAACTTATGGCTTTCTGGAATTTGCCAGGCAGGCGGAAATCTCCATGCTTACGGTGGACGAGGCCCATTGCATTTCCCAGTGGGGACAGGATTTTCGGCCCAGCTATTTAAAGATTGTCCAGTTTCTGCGGCAGCTGGAAAAACGCCCCATTGTCAGCGCGTTTACTGCAACCGCCACAGAGCATGTCAGGGAGGACATTGTCTGCGTCCTGGGATTGGATCAGCCGGAATTTCTGGTGACCGGTTTTGACCGGAAAAATCTGTATTTTGCGGTGGAAACACCCAGACAGAAAGACAGGTTTGTGTTAGATTACATAAAAGCCCATCCCGAAGACAGCGGCATTATCTATTGTTCCACCCGGAAAAATGTGGACGCCCTTTTTGAAAAAATGCAGGATTTATCCATCCCATCGGCCAGATACCATGCCGGAATGGGGCAGGAAGACCGCCGGCAGAGCCAGGAGGATTTTGTATATGACAGATGTCCTGTGATGGCGGCTACCAATGCCTTCGGCATGGGGATTGATAAATCCAATGTCCGGTATGTTATCCACTACAATATGCCCCAGAGCATGGAAAATTACTATCAGGAGGCAGGCAGGGCCGGACGTGACGGAGAAGGGGCGGAATGCATTCTGCTGTATTCGCCTCAGGATGTGATCATCAACCAGTTTTTGATTGAAAACAAGGAAGAGAACCCGGAATTTACGGCAGACGAATTGGCGGCCATCCGGGAGCGGGATCAGGAACGGCTGCGGATCATGAATTACTATTGTCTGACGGCAAAGTGCCTGCGGGCCTATATCTTAAATTATTTCGGTGAGCAAAGCTTAGGGGACTGCCAGAACTGCGGCAATTGCCGGAAAGAATATGAAGAAACGGATCGGACAGCGGAGGCTATGGCAATTATTTCCTGCGTGCGGGAATTTCGGGGCAGATACGGCGTCAATGTGACGGCAGGCACCCTGGCGGGAGAGAACCGGGCAAAGCTGCGGGAATACGGAGTGGCCGCCTATGCTTCCTACGGAAGCCTGAAAGATCTGGGAGAGCAGAGAGTCAAAGGCCTGATCAATCAGATGCTGGCAGAGGGGTATCTGGCAGTTACAAAGGACAAGTATGCTTTGTTAAGGCTGACAGGCAAGTCGGAGGAAATCGCCCAGGGGAACCAGGCGTTTATGGTAAGGGAAGTGAAAGAGGAATTCCCACAGCCAGCGAAAAGTTCCGCTTCTTCCGCCTCCAGGCGCAAATCTGATATTCTCAATTCCAAAGGATTAGAATTGTTTGACCGGCTGCGGGGCCTGCGCAGCGAGATTGCAAAGCGGGAAGGAATGCCGCCCTATATTATCTTTTCAGACAAAACGCTGGTGGATATGTGTATCCGCCTTCCCTTTCGCCGGGAAGAAATGCTGGAAGTAAACGGTGTGGGAGAGCATAAATTTGAAAAGTACGGAGAGCCATTTTTAGAGGAAATCAGAACCTTTACCGGAGAGAGAAAAGAAAAGCTGTTTTTCGGAGAACAAGAGGAAGCGGAAACCAGAAACCAGCCTGGATATTCTGGAAGAAAGAGGGCGAAACCGGGAAAATCAGACTTTTTCCTTTCCCGGGAACAGGCGGAGCAATTCCCGTACGCAGAAAAATACCTTGCGCCGGAGCTTGCAGCGCGGCTCAATGAGCTGCGGGACATAGATACTGTGAAAAAGACCTCGGGAGCCGAGATTATCCGCCGTTCCCAGGAACGGGGCCTGTCTGAAGAAAGGCTTGTGGATGGAATGCGGCGTAAATTTGTCACGGAAAAAGGAGAAGAAGCGGGGCTTTTCCTGGGAACCAGAATCAGCCAGAAGGGAACGGAGTATGAGGATATTTATTATGATGAGGAAGCGCAGAAGATGGTGCTAGAGTGGTTTGTGCAGTAGAGAATAAAAGGTGAAATAGTATACATGAAAAATCCACACTTGAAGTTCTGACGTAATTAGCTATATTGAACATGAAGAAAGGGGCTGTCGGGAAATAGATAGTCCTACACAGGGGCGGACGTGATTCATGCAAATCATACCAGCCCCTGAAATTTTCCCCAAAAAAGATGGCTAACGACAACCATCTTTTCTCCATTCCATGTTATTACTCCGGATGTACTGGATGAGTTGAATTGCCAGTTCCTGCGCCGCCTGCAAAAAGAAGACCTGATCACAGTTTTCTACATGATAGAATCCAAAAATTTGAAGGAAAAAGGGAAGAAACGGCTGCTTAGAAAAAATGCGCTTTCAAAAATGCAGTTAAGGGGTTTTTGTGCCCTAAAATACATACGGAAAAGCGTCGCTGTCAAGAAAAGGTTTCATCTGCCGATTATAGTCCTTGATTTTGGAATAACTGTTTCATTTCTTCTGCGGATTCCTGCATTCCCCTTTGAAACCATACCTCAATCCATCCATACAGGCTGTATGCTGCAAATGCTTTCGCATAAGCTTCACCCTTCGGCAAATCTGGTTTTAATTCCATAGTGTCCAAAATGACGTCTTTTAACAAATAAATAAGATGCCGTTCATTCAAGAGATGGTAAAAGGCTCTATGCTGTTCAAAATGTTCAAATATCATTCCGATAGCCGAACTGAGGGGAATGCTGTTATTTTTCTCCCAATCGCTTTTCCACCCATGAAACAGTTTATTGATATATGCCTTTAAAATATCTTCCTTGCTGTTGTAATTGCGATAAAAAGAAGCCCGTCCAATGCCTGCATTGTCACATAGTTCGCTGATGGAAATATCCTCAATCGCCTTATCTTCCAATAGTGTCAGGAGAGATTCCGTTATATGTTCTATCACATAAATATTTCTTCCCTCATTGCTCATCGGTGATACAATTTTCTTGTTTTGTCTCATTTTTTCTCCTCCTATTGACATTTCACAAACCGCTGATACAATTATATCGACAATACAAATGTCTTACAGAATAATAGCACACCATAATCAAAAAATCAAGTTGGAAGAAAGGAAAGATAACATGACACTTACACAAAAACGTATTCTTATTCTATGCATCATCATTGCTGCAGCAGTAATCTTAGGACGGCTCGCCGTAAGAGCTGTTATGAACCTTCTGCTTGGCGGCGCCATGTTTGGAGGTAATTTCCTATGAGCAAAGAAAAGAAAACAAAAAAGAAAGGCAGAGTTATGTGGGGATTTATCTATGTTTTTACGTTTATCATTGCTTTTAGCGGGTCGGCCGCATTTAAGATAAAATATAACCCGTTTGGCAAAGAATTTTCAGTTGATTGGAATGATTCGGTTGGTATGGTACATACTGATATTTCTTATGGCAGCGGCGAAGCAAACAAATTTGACCTTTATGTTCCAGCAGACGGTTCCGGGGAAAGTTATGGTTTGATTGTATATCTCCATGCCGGCGGTTTTACGGGCGGGGATAAGTCGGGCGATGCCGAGATACTTGAATGGTTCTGCTCTAAGGGGTATGTGACCGCAGGCATCAATTATACCCTATTTAGTGAGAAGAACCCCCACGCAAACGTGTACCAGCAGTCAGTGGAAATTAAAGAGAGTATGCCCTATGTGATTGCGGAAGCAGAAAAACTTGGCTACCATATCAATGAAATGTCAATCGGCGGCGGCTCGGCAGGCCATGCTCTGGCAATGATATATGCCTATCGTGATGCAGACGAATCTCCCGTTCCAGTCAAAATGACTTTTGGGGCAGTCGGACCCTCCTGTTTTTATGTGGAAGATTGGATAAACATGGGGACAAATCCCAATAAGCCTGTCCCATTTGACCCAAACGGGGATTATCAGGGTATTGCTGATTTATTTTATGTAATGTCGGGAAATGAAATTACAAACGATATGTTTAAAACTGGCGAATATAAAGAGTCAGTGAAAAATATTTCCGCTGAAATGTGGATAAATGAAAATTCAGTCCCTACTGTTGTGGCATACGGTTCATGGGATAGGGTGCAGCCATTCAGAGCCTCCCTTAAATTGAAGCAGGCGCTGGAAAGCAATGGTGTAGATTATCAGTATTTCGAGATGAAGCATTCGGGACACGGATTACAAAATGACAGTAAGATGTATGCGGAATATATGCGGAAGATACTGGAGTACCTTGATGCTTATATGCCTGTAAAATAATAAAATCAATGAAAGAAAAGGGGATGCAGATTTGGAAACAGAATGGATACTTTGCCCTGTTTGCGGCAATAAAACCCGTGACAGAATCAGACAAAATACGATATTAAAAAATTATCCTCTTTACGGTATGAAATGCAAACAGGAAACATTGATTAACGTAGAAGATATGCAGATAACCCTCATTAAGAAGCAGGATTTATAATCTGTCTATATGTATGCCGCCGATTATGGATAACGCCATAGCGGCGGTTACGAACAGCCACAGTGGTCGCAAGCCTGACCTCTCTGTGGCTGTTTTGCCCCCTGCGGCTAAAGGTCTGCCTCCATGGCTGTTGAATGTGCCCCCTGTGGTCGCAATTTTTGACCCCTCTGTTTTGTGGGGAACCGACTTTGACATGCTTGAAAAAAAGCAGTTATTTGAGTATAATAAAATTGTGGCAGGGGCGGGGATGTGACAATTTTACTGCCATACATTCATGAAGAAAGGCGGTGGATGCCGTTGAAAGCAGATACAGTTACAAAGGATTAT
>CAJUBP010000015.1 GCA_910584585.1 uncultured Lachnospiraceae bacterium
TAAGCTCTCTAAGTTCTTCAATCCCAATCGGGTCAAGCCCGTTGGTTGGTTCATCCAGTATGAGCAGCTTCGGGTTGTTTAGCAATGCAGCCGCAATTCCAAGACGCTGTTTCATACCAAGAGAAAACTGTCCGGCTCTTTTCCTGCCTGTTTCCGTCAGTTGGACGATTTGCAGCGCTTCGTCAATCCGCTTATCTGCCAGCCCTAAAATCGTAGTCCTTACTTTCAGATTTTCATAGGCGGTCAAATTTTCATAAAGGGGCGGCATTTCAATCAACGCCCCGATATGGTTTAAGTCGCTGCGCTTCCATGCGTGGCCGTCAAATTCGATATTCCCAGAGGTGGGTTTCAAAATGCCCGTAATCATTTTGAGCGTCGTAGATTTCCCGGCGCCGTTCGGCCCCAATAATCCATAGACGGAATTTCTTTCAATGTTCAGCGATATGTTGTTTACAGCCGTCTGTCCGCTGAAAGATTTGCAGAGGTTTGTTGTTTTCAAAATCATTTCCATATTCTGTACTGTCCTTTCTTTTGATTATGGAAAAAGAATAGCTGATGATTTTGAAGATTTCATAAAGAAAACAAAAGTATCTGCACCAGATACGTTTTCTTCATCTTTTTCCCTTGAAGATGCAGCATTTGTATCTTCGTTCGCTGCCTGTTCATCTGCTTTGTTGGCTTGCCACGTTTTTCAGGTTTACAAGGATGCCCCGGAAGCTCGTCGCAAATCCGTAGGGCTGCACCCTCCTCTCCAGCCGCGCTTCTTCCTTCTTTCTTTGCATGAAAAAAGACAATCTGTTATGACTGTCTTTCTTCCCGAAAACAGAAAAAGCAGCGAATTGTTTTCTCTAACAAAAACAAATTCACTGTTTTACTGCTTATGTCATTAAGTTGCCGTAATTATGCTAATACTGGCTCTCTTTTTCTAATGACAGCCTCCACTTCCTCTATGGTCTTTTCAACAATCCTTGCTATTTGTTCTGATGAATAACCATCTCTGTGCATATTCATAATCACGCCAGTTATAGCATTATCTGTTGCATTTTCTCTGATTCCCTGTGAAAGATTACACATAGCGCTCATATCCTTTCTCAATTTTTCATCAACCGAAATACTATACTCAGTTTTAATAATCCCTAATTTCTCATCAACGGTCAATTCCACCGAAAGCAACGTACCCAGCAGACGGTGCAGCTCATACTTCTCATCATGCTCCAGAAAACTCAATACATATGTATCTAAAAATCCCTCCAAATCTCAAAAAGCGAAGCCGGAGGGTAACTAAAACATATCAGAAAGGCCCACCGAATCATCGCTTTTATCCGGTGGGCCTGCCACTCATCCTCTCAAATTTTTTAGTGCTTCGGAATTGTTTGATAGAACCATTTGAACAATCTGACATCTCTCCAAATCTGGACAGTCACCACATGTCACTACATCCTTTTCGCACATAATCTATTTTCCCTTAATCTCAATCCTGTCCAAAATCTCCTGCACGCTTATATTCTGGTGTGTCAGATACATTCTCGCCACATCCTCCAGGAATGCTTTGTCCGCGCCCGTGGCCCGCCCAATGTCCTGAAGCGTATAGCCCTTGTCTATGTATTTCATAATCTTTTTTACAAGCCGGAACATATTTTTGGAATGGGCGGATTCTTTTTTCGGCATCCCCCGCTTCCCGCTTAACTCTGCCGCTTTTGCATGGCCGTAGTACACCTTGACGGGATTTCGTGCCAGCAATTTCTCCCAGCTGCCCCCTATCTTTGTCCCTCTATGAAGCTCCAATTCATACAGAGGATTGAGGTCGCCTACAAAGAACGCCCCTTCATCCAGGCATAGAGAAATGCTGTCCTCACTATGCCCCGGCGTATGCACCACTTCCCCTGCAATCCCGCATTCCTTCAAAAGCGAACGGCTCTCCCCGCAGGAAATGATGCGGACATCCTCGTCCGCAATCGGCTGGTAAAGGCGGTTCCCTTCCTTTTCAAATACCCCGTCCGCATCATGGATATGCGCCCGCTGCACGTCAGCCGCCACAATTCTCACGCCGCAGCCGGCAATCTCCTGTGCGATTCCCATATGGTCCGGGTGGAAATGGGAAATAAACAGATACCGGATTTCCTGCACTGTTGCCCCCGCCTCGCCAAGCGCCCTGCAAAACTGCGGGAAAGACCCCGCCCATCCCGTATCAAAAAGGATGCTGCCATGCGTTCCCCGGACAAGATATGTGTTTGTGCCGGAATACTTTAATTCTATTACCATCTTACCACTCCATTTTATAAAAGGCCCATCTGCTTTGACATGATAACACCGCTAAGCCCACGCTTTTGAATTACGAATCGTTTCCCCTTTTCGCAACCTGCCCCTTACTGTCTTTTCTTGGCTTTGCCATACGCTACTCTTTCCTACATTAAAAGAATAGGAACTTTTTGCGCAGAAAAAGAGCCTCAACATTTTGGCCAAGGCTCTGGTAAATCTTTCTTAATGGGTTCGACAGGTTGCTTACTACTTCACACCTCCCGAAAGAAGCGTTCCGTAAACGGTTAACTAAAGTTCATTAGCGCCTCACAACCACAATCCCATTACCAATATTATATCCAATTATCCCAAAAAATCAACTACCCGCAAAAAATTTTATGCCAAAATCTTAAAAGTTTCCGTTTTCTCTCAATCATTTCGCCGATTCTCTCGATATAATGGGAAACGTCTTTCACGTTCTCACACCGTTCGATACGCCCGTCTGGATACACCCTCTTTGAGATACTCCCGGCTCCGAGAGCCACAATAGACTGTTTCTCCTCCATAATCAACCCCCTTCCCCGTATTATCACTTATCATACGGTATTATCAGTATTTCCTCTTTTCCTTCTCGTGGAATACACCGTATTATCGGGTATTATTCTTATATGATTGATGTACTTTTGATGTACTGTCAACTATTTTGATGTACTGGAACGTCCTAAAGGACTCTCCAATAACATGGCAGGTAAAGTGTGGTAAAACCAATGCTTCCTTATGTTTCAATGCCGCCTTATGAAGTGCATCATTATATGCATCAATGATTCTGCTTAACGATCTGTCTAAATCCTGCTGTAAAAACACATTGCCAAAGCGATTTAAAAACACAAAGTCACTATAACCGTCAATCTCTGCCTTGCAATAAATACCATTTTCATGCTGATATTGCTTGATTTCATCAAGTGCCTCCCGCACTTCCTTTACCATCGGGATTTTGCGGATACCTGCTTCTGTCTTTGGCGTAGATATATAGATTCTCTTATCTGTCTTATTCAACCTGCCAGCGAAGTAAACCGCCGCATGGTCTATTGTAATAAAGCCATTGTCAAAATCAATATCTTTCCAAGTCAATCCACTTAACTCGCCCACTCTGGCACCTGTTCCAATGAAGAATGTGTAGATTGGTTTCCAGTGGTCATATACCGGGTGTCCGTCCATAAACTCCAAGAAGGCTCGCTGCTGTTCTGGTGTCAGGGCATTTCTCACACCTCTTTTTGCCCCTGTCTGCTTCTTTAGCTGCCCCAAAACATTGTGTGTCGGGTTCGTCCGAATAACACAATCTCTTAATGCCATTTCAAAAGCCGGGTGTAACTCCCTTTGCAGATGTTCGACTGTTCCATAGCTTAAATTGTGTTCCTCCATAAGTACCTTGTAAAAGTACAAGACATCCGAATACTTTATATCTTTGATTTTCCTCCTAGTATCTATATTAGCCATGCCTAACCATATAGAGTATATTAAAAGTCAATCCCACTCCCTGTCCCGGAATCTGTTTAAAGTTATTTACAGGCAGAAAACCTAAAGCATTCTTTTCTGCTTCCTCCACAATCGCATCCGCAAGTGGGTGTTCCGACATTTTTTCCAGAGAAGCGGCAACCTGCAGGAGTTCATTTTGTGAAATTCCCTCTTTTATAAGCACATTCGTTACTACAGGCGTTCCCTGTGTGATTGTCCCGGTCTTATCCAAAACAACCGTATCAATGTTATGCGCTACCTCCAGAGCTTCCGCCGACTTAATCAAAATGCCATTTGACGCCCCCTTCCCTGTGCCTGCCATGATTGCGGTAGGTGTTGCCAATCCAAGTGCGCAAGGACAGGATATGACGAGAATAGAGATACCAATAGAAAGAGCAAACTCAAATCCATACCCTGCAAGCAGCCATACGATAACTGCAATTAGGGCAGTGCCGATAACCACCGGAACGAATACCCCGCTGACCTTATCCGCAGTTTACTCTCTGCTCCTTATTCTGAACCGATTTAGGAAATGCCCCGTACCCGGCTTTTTCAACTGCCTGCACAATTCCCACCGTATCCAAAACAGACTCATCATAAGAAGCAACCATGCTGTTTTTCAGCAGGTTTACGGATACCTCCTTTATTCCCGGCAGCTTTGCTACACTTTTCTCAATTCTTGCAGAGCAGGCGGAACAGGTCATACCCGTAATGTCAAATTGCTCCTTTTGCAAAATTATCCCTTCTTTCTTTCTAAATTTGTAACAGTATATTACCCCTCCCCCGTAGGGGAGTGGAGCTGTTACCGTTTTTCATTATAAACACCCGATTTTCTTTTTGTCTGCTCTGAAAAGGAGCTTTTTTTATCCGAAAAGCAATTTCTTTTTTCACAAAAATCCAATCAGGAGGTTTTATGCTCCAAAGAGGAATACCGACTTCAAACCCATTGACTTATAGCCGATTGGTGACTATACTTTGCGCAGAACGATTAAACATCTCTTTAATTGTTCAGCCATGCCAAACCAACAAAAACATTTATTGATCCGCATTATTGCGGCGGCAGCCCTGTTTCTTGCAGGCAGTCTGCTCCATCTTCCGGAGCAGGCGGAAATGGGCATATTCTTAGCCTGTTATGTGGTAATCGGTTGGGATATTGTCTGGAAAGCCATTACAAACATATTAAGCGGTCAGGTATTTGACGAAAATTTCCTGATGACGATTGCAACGATTGGCGCACTGATTTTAGGGGAACATTCAGAAGGCGTAGCAGTTATGCTGTTTTATCAGGTAGGGGAATGGTTTCAGTCCTATGCGGTTTCCAAATCCCGTAAATCCATTGCAAGCCTAATGGACATCCGCCCGGATTATGCAAATGTGGAACGGGACGGGAAACTGGTACAGGTTGATCCGGAAGAAGTTTCTATTGGAGATACCATTGTTGTAAAACCCGGCGAGCGAATCCCTCTGGACGGTATCATTATAAATGGTGTTTCTGCTTTGGATACCTCCGCACTGACCGGAGAATCCATGCCTCGTGAAGTTGCTCCGGGTGCGGAAGTTATAAGCGGCTGCATTAACCAGACAGGCATTTTATCTATCCGCACAACAAAGGAGTTCGGGGAATCCACCGTAGCAAAAATCCTTGATTTAGTAGAAAATGCAAGCGATAAAAAAGGCAGGACAGAGAATTTTATCACACGTTTTGCACGTTACTACACCCCGGCAGTGGTGTTTGCTGCCCTGGCTCTTGCCATATTGCCGCCTGTTATCACTGGTCAGTCCTTTAGCATATGGATTTATCGTGCTTTAACATTCCTTGTAATCTCCTGCCCCTGTGCGCTGGTAATTTCTATCCCGCTGAGTTTCTTTGGCGGCATCGGCGGCGCATCGAAAATCGGTGTCCTTGTAAAAGGCAGTAATTATCTGGAATCCTTAGCTCATGCTGAAATGGTGGTATTTGATAAGACAGGCACACTCACAAAAGGCTCTTTTGCAGTCAGTGAAATCCATCCGGTAGGCATGGACGAATCACAGCTTTTAGAGCTTGCCGCATACGCAGAGGATTATTCCAACCACCCTATTTCTGCTTCTATCAAAAAAGCCTATGGCAAAAAAATAGCCCCGAACCGCATATCTGATGTTCAGGAGATTGCAGGTCATGGTGTGCAGGCAGTCATAGACGGAAAGAAAGTCCTTGCGGGAAACGCAAAACTCATGGAACGGGAACATATTCGCTACCAGCCTTCCGGCGCTGTTGGAACAGTGATTTATCTCGCCTGTGACGGAACATATTCCGGTTCCATTGTCATAGAAGATGAAATCAAGCAGGACGCTCCGTCCGCAATCCGCCAGCTCAAATCCTCCGGCATACGGAAAACGGTTATGCTGACCGGAGA
Organism: uncultured Lachnospiraceae bacterium; assembly: GCA_910584585.1. Lineage (GTDB taxonomy): Bacteria > Bacillota > Clostridia > Lachnospirales > Lachnospiraceae > Petralouisia. The sequence continues at coordinate 6,150 of CAJUBP010000015.1, forward strand.
TGCTGACGCAGTAGGGCAGAAAGTTTCAGGGCGTCTTGGACTGGATCAGGCTTATACTGAACTGCTCCCCGCCGACAAAGTTGACCGGGTGGAAGCACTGTTAAGGGAAAAAACAGAAAAAGGCAAACTTGTCTTTGTCGGGGACGGAATCAATGATGCCCCCGTACTGGCAAGGGCAGATGTCGGTATCGCTATGGGTGGTCTTGGCTCTGATGCCGCTATCGAAGCCGCAGATGTGGTCTTAATGACCGATGAGCCTTCAAAAATTGCCGCAGTGATGAAGATTGCCCGAAAAACAATCCGTATCGCTAACCAGAACATTGTATTTGCTTTGGGAGTTAAATTTTTAGTGCTGATATTGGGAGCTTTGGGATATGCCAATATGTGGGCGGCGGTATTTGCCGATGTAGGCGTTTCCGTTATCGCAATCCTGAACGCAATCCGGGCAATGCGGGTAAAGGTGTCAACCGTTCGAAGTCACCGAATCTGCCATATCCCACCAGCTACACGAACTTCGCATTGCAAGGTTAGTCCGTTCCCGCAAGGACGGTAAAAAGGTCTTTTACAGTATTCAGGACGAACACATTCAATGGATTCTGGAAGAAACCTATGCGCATATTTCTGAAAAACATCCATACTGAAAACCCGCCACTGGCGGCTTTTCTGCATACTAAGGCATAAAACACAACAGACAGTACGCTGTGCGCACTGCCTGTCATGTTTCAATATTTGCAATCGCTCCTATTACAGATTTTCGTAGGATACCAACTGGCTTATCGGAATACGCATATCTTTATGGCGTTCCGGATCAGCGGCTTCTTCATCCGAATAACCAACCGCAAGGATATTGACGGGTTCCAGATTTTCAGGAAGTCCAAATTCCTTTCTGCGGCGCACCGTAGAGGTTTGCCCCCTGTCCTATCTTTTCCAGTCCCTCTTTGCTCTGCACCACAATCAGATGCACAGGCTGGAGGTTTGCGGCGGTTGGAGCTACATGGGCAGCTTCCAGAATCTTATCCAGTTTTTCCTTTTCCACCGCCTGATCTGTGTAGCTGCGTACAGAGAAACGCTGTTTTGCAATGTTTAAAAAATCCATAGTATCAAGTCCTTTCTTATGTTATATTTAGTATGCCAAACCAACTGACAGCTCTATTGTAACGCTGAAATATAATTCCGCAAGAAAGCACTTTTTTAATATAAAGTATCTTTTTTAACACTGTGAAAGGAATGGTAAATTATGGCTAAATCACAAGCGGTTGATGAACAATGCCCTGTTGAGATCGGGCTAAACATATTAAGCGGAAAATGGAAGCTGAAAATATTATGACATTTATCAAGTGGAACAATCCGATTTAATGAATTGCAGCGGCTTTTGGGTAATATCACCACAAAAACATTGACGCAGCAACTTCGGGAATTAGAGGAACAGGGAATTATTGCCCGAAAGGTTTTTCCGGAAATTCCGCCTAAAGTGGAATACTCACTAAGCGAATTAGGAGCTACTCTCAAACCAATTTTAGCGCAACTATGTGACTGGGGGAAAGCATACCATTCATATCAACTACATAAAATTGTTTGATAGGGATATAAGGAATTCCACCCATTCCTTCCTGCCTTGTTAGAAAAAACAGAAAAAATCCTTGCAGACAAGACCATATTCCTGTAATATAGCTTATAAATCCGCAAAAAAATAGGAGTGCCGAAGCACCCCCATTCCCTAAACCCTCTTGCAAAATTCGCAGTGTTGGTTTATAATCATCATAGAAGCCGAAGGATTCAAGCACGTCCGACGGTTGTTCAATCGGAAACGAGTAATCAATTTTAGAAAAACAAACGGATCACTGGCTATTCTCTATTCGCAGTAGAGGATAGCCTTTTCCGTTACTTGCGGTTGTGTTTATTGTCTATGTATGTCAAGGCTGCAAAAATCACCAGCACCAACGTAAGCACTTCTAACGTATTCATACCGACCTCCTTTCCGTTTCCAGAAAGGACAACCGCAGACTATCCCTACTCGCTCTAATCTGACTAAGAGAATTATAGCACGTTATGTCGAATAATGCTATAAAAGATTTGCGTTAATCACTCCGCCGCTTCCAATGCCACCTCTGCAAATTCCGCATCGCTCATGGCTTCCAGTTTCCCTATGACCTGTCCGGCAAGCTCCACCATATCACTGTCCTGTATGTGGGGAATCACGTTCTTTATGTCGGCAATCATGCCCGTCCTGTCCTGCCCCGCAAACACACACATCAAATTGATTTCTTCCATTGTAAATTTATCCATAGCTTATATCTCCCTCTCTGATTTTTTCTCTGCTCCCTTTTCCGGGACTTCTTTATCCCTCTGCTCGATGACCGCCTTTTTCTCCGTTAAACTCCCTATGCCGCTGGTTCCATTGCTCAAGATTTCTGTCTCTCCTTTCCATCTGCCGAAATTCAGTGAATAATTGTTCAGACACTTCCAGTTCGTGGCGTTCCCCCCTGCCCGTCCTTAAAGCTGATAAAATACCTTTTGCCGCTTTCCGTGGATTCCTCCCGAAGCGTGTATGTCTTTGCCCCGTATGCCATTTCCTTTCCTCCTGCTAAAAAGTAGGAGAGCGTTTATCTCTCCCCACCAGATAGCCCATAGGAAAATTCTGATTTCCCCTCTAACGCTTAAATGGCTTCAATCTGCTCCGCAGCCTTTCCACCCGTCTGTAAACAGACTTTACCTCCGCCTGCTTCTCCCTGTCCGCCATGCCCTCAAGGTATTCGCCAAAGTCGCTCGCCCATCGGTAAAACCGCCTGTTGGAATTAAAATCTGCCCTGTCATCTGTGCGGATTTGCTCAATGGTTGCTTCATCAACGCCGCACTCACGCAGAATCTTTTCCTCGGCTTTGCAAGGATTTTTGCTTTGCGTTTATTGACAACGCTCTGTGTCACGCCTAACTGCAACCCGACTTCCCTCTCGGAAAGTTCCTCAAAGAAGATTGCTTGTATCAACGTCTGTTCACTGTCCGACAACAAAGGCAGGGCGGCTTTCAGCCTGTCCACCATCACCGCACGGACAACGGTTTCCGCAACGTCTACCGCTTCATCAATAACGAAGTCAATCACATTTCCCTCACTGTCCGTAAATCCCTCCAATGACAGCAGGCTGTGGTTCGTGTCCAGTTTTTTCAGATAACGCCACCGTTCTTTGTCCTTGTAGAAATCTGCGTATTGTTCCCGCACTACTTCAAGCAGACAGCACTGCGGTATATACCGATAAAAAACGACAAAAGAAAAACCGCAAAGGCTGTAACCACATAAGGAGATAATTTGAGAACATTATTGGAATACAACTTATTGGGGATAGCAAAGGCAAAAGTCGGCGTAAGAAGCAGAAACGCTTCTTGCACTGGCTTTCTTTAATGTCAACAATAAAATCGCACATTCGCAAAAGAAAAAATCCTTTGCTACAATACAGGCAAAGGAGGTCAAACAGATATGTAAAATCTAAAATACCACATGGCAATTGCGAATACGAACGACGAATTATCATCAACAGCTTAAATAATCCAAGAAACAAACTGATTGAAAACGACAGATACACCAATGTGGTTGATGAAATTCTAGTCAAAATCGTAAACACACAAATCAAAATGACGGAGGGCTCGACTTATGGAAAAATCATTATTTGAGGAACTGGGCGGCAAATACGAAAGGCAAGGAGATTATTTAATCCCGTGCTTGACTGTGCCCGCCGAAGAAGCACAGTCGATAGGCACATGGGGACAGCGGCATCTGGAATATCTGAAGCAGTACCATGAGGTTACATACACCAATCTTCTTACAAGCGGCAGGCTCAATGCTTACCTTGCCGACATTGACAGGCAGGCGCAGGAATGCCTTGAACGGCTCATAGAGGGCATGAAGCAGGCGCAGGGTATTACAGAACAGCTAAAGGCTGAAAACGCCTTAGAATGGGTCGGACGGCTCAATAACATACGGGCTTGTGCGATGGAGATTGTGAACGAGGAAATCATTTACGCATAGAGTATTGGCGGCAGAGGGAAAATGCTCTGTCGCTTTTCCTTTCGGGGAGTGATGTTTCATCTTTGAAAATCGAAATATTTTGAAACATTTCAATTAGGGATTGATTTTTCAAACTGTATTTATTATAATTGTTCTATATAGAAATGTTCTAATAGGAATCGAGGTGATATGTTTGGAAACAAAGGGTGGATTTTATATTACACAAATCAAACAACTTCAAGATAGGATTTTTGAACGATTACTACTTGAAAACGGCATTGAAATAAGTGGTGGTCAAGGACGAATTTTATTTATTCTGTGGAAAACAGATAATCTTACGATTAGTGAAATAAGTGAAAAAACCTCTCTTGCAAAAAATACCGTATCTGTTGTAATAAATGGAATGGTAAATAAGGGAATTGTAGAGAGAAATATTAACCCCCACAATCGCCGACAAACGATTGTGTCACTCACTGAGTATGCAAAATCTTTACAGGAAAAATATGAAATGGTATCTCAGCAGATGAATGTATTATTTTATCAAGGCTTTTCAGAAGAAGAGCAAGGTCAATTTGAACGGTATCTTGCTCGGATACTTGAAACCTTGATTGCAAATCTACATACAAACTAATAATTTCACGAGGAGGATAATTTCCAATGAAAACAAGAGAACATATTATTGAATTTATTAAAAAACAAAAAGTATCATTTATTGCTTCCGTAGATGAAGAAGGGTTCCCAAATATAAAAGCAATGTTTGTACCACGCAAGATTGAGGGAAATTGTTTTTATTTTACAACGAATACATCCGCTATGCGCTCGCAACAGTTTATAAAAAATCCAAAGGCAAGCGTCTATTTTTACAGCAAGGGACGCTTCAAATATGAGGGCATTATGCTAACCGGTACAATGGAAGTCTTGCAGGACGATAAAACAAAGCAAGAAATTTGGCGTACTGGGGATACCATGTTTTATAAGCAGGGCGTAACTGACCCAGATTACTGTGTATTAAAATTTACTGCAATAAAGGGCAGACATTATTGTGATTTGAAAACTGAAAGTTTTGATATTGAGGATTTACAATGATAGAAATAAAATGGATACGCTGCCCCATTTGTGGCGGTAAAACCCGTGACAAAATTAGAGAGAATACTGTTTTGAAAAACTATCCTCTTTATTGCCGAAGTACAGATTAGGACAGTTTGATTAGCTTATAAGCTATAAATCAATCATGCTACGGAGCGTTGCCTTTATGAAAATGAGCGTTTCTTGTAATGGAGTATTGTGGAAATTATCATTAGGAAGGCAGCGATAAGCTGACTTAAATTTCGGAGGATTATAAAATGGTGAAGAATGATGAAGCAAAAATAACATTAGGCGAAAAATTAAAGTCTGCACGGAAAAGCGTAGGACTTACGCAGGAACAATTGGCAGAAAAACTTTTAGTATCACGGCAAGCAATTACCAAATGGGAAGCTGACAAAGGAATGCCCGATATAGAAAACCTAAAACAGCTTTCTAAGCTCCTTAATATCAGTATTGATTATCTTCTTGATAGTGGCGAAAGGATTGATTTATCCGTTATGAGAGAACCAATCAATCTTGACGACTATAATTATACCCGAAGGCTTAAAGGAAGATGGAGCAAAAAAGCAGGCAAAAAGGATATGGCGGTAATAAAAAAATATCCTAATGCCGAAATCCATTACCTGATGGGAAAACAAATTCCCACCAAAGGAGAAAAACTGATGGATAATGCAATCGGTTTTTTAACGGATGCGCCATTTGGGATTCCCGATATTCTTAACGGTTTCAAAAACGCAGATAAAGAATTTTATCTTGTCAATCAGTCGGATAAGCAATTTTTTGTAATCGTGACCGATGAATTTATTGAAAGCAGACAGCTCGCGGAAAAGATAACCGACAAGAAATTTGCGATTGGGAATTTTTTATTTGTTGACTGTGGTATCATTTCTGATTTTGAGGGTATTAAAAAATGATAACTAATCATAAAAAGCCATACAATGCGGAATGGGTACGTTGTCCTGTTTGCGGAGCTAAAACCCGTGATAGAATTAGAGAGGATACCATTTTGAAGAACTACCCTCTCTAAGGGAGCTGCACCGCATCCTACATAAAAGTATCCTTATCTGGCGACAACAAAGGCTGTCATACCTTTACGGCTTATAGAGATTTTATTTCTATTATGTAGATATTTGACTTCTACTTGTGGGGTGCAAAGCCCCCATGACTTGATAAGGATTTTTTTAACTGGATTCCTGCCAATCCCCAATATGCTATATACGGATAAATTTTGTATATGGTGAGCAATACCGCCCACCAAAACACCGTTTTTTTATATGGTGGGCGTTTTCCTTAAAACCGTATGAAATAAAATAGAGCCGACAAACTGTGATTTTATTTCACAAGTTCATCGGCTCTGCATCTATGTGTCTGGCTCTGTGATGACTGCTATTTGTAAATTTTCTGCTTTAATGCAACAATATAGGTATGATATTTTTCTGCCATCGCCATTGCCCATTTACTTGTATCGGCACTGTCATTGTCGGCGTATTGCCAAATATCCGTGCTTCCCATATAACTGCATAAAGCAAGTTCGGGTAAAACAATTACATCAGGAGATATTGTTTTTGCAATCAAAGTTTCAATGTATTGCTTCCGTGCTGAAATCCCCTTTATATCGTTATCAAGTTCTAATGAATAAATGTTCATAGCTTTGACCCCTCATCAAATAAAAATCTCTTTCGGAATTTGGAGCATCCTGCACAAAAAATCTATGATTAACTTCATCTGTTTTTCTTCGCTTAATTCAATAAAGGATTTTTCATGCAACAGGCCACTAATCCCTTTTAGAATGAATGGTGCAAGCCATTCTATATCATTTAAGTCACTTTTCTGGGCAAATTGTAGTATTTCTATAAGCATTGCCGTAAAAGAGGGAAGCATTGCTTCAAATGTCATCTCGTGCAATGTTGATAAGACTGTCCAATGAATATTGTTTGAAGAAAGTTTTGCATAATCGTTCATTGCCTTTATATATCCAGCCTTTAAGTATTCTAACCTTTTTCGTGGTGTCATATTATTGAGCTTTTCACTCATTAGTGAAGAAAGCTGCTCTCCTTGCTTTTTCATAAACACTTCAAATGCTTTATTGAAAACCTCTGAATATCCCCCGGATTTTTGATGTAGGTATCCACAAAGCGGTAACTGAGCCGCCCTCCGTCCTTTCCAATACTGACACAGTAGACAGACGCAAACTCCCCGTTTTCCAGTATCCACATCTCGCTTTCAAGGCACAGGACAAAGTTATCTGAAAACAGTTCCCTTATCTCACAGCCTATCTTGCAGGCAGGATAGCAGAAAAGCACGTCCGTCATGGCGAAAGGTTCTTTCCCCGTACCGTCATCCCCCTCCATCATCATCACGTCTTTCATGTTCTTTTTGATAGAATGGAATAACTGGCTGGAATAGTTCTCCGCTTCATATTCCCTCGGATCGCTCCCATCGCCCAAAAACTCCGCAGAATCATCAAACTCACTGTCCTCATACAGCCGGAACAGGCGGAGAAGGCATTCCCGCATCTTATCCTCTGTCAATCCTTCCTCCTGCACGTCCTTTTCCCTCGCTGCTTTGGGTTTCCTTTTCCCTGCCGCATAACGGATTCCGCCCAATACCGCTGCTCCCGCCACCGCCGCAAAGGAAACTGCTGCTATAACACGATTTTCAGATTGTCCATTTCCTTTTGTTTGGTATTCGGTAAAACGTGGCTGTATAAGTCCATTGTCATTGCAAAGCTGCTATGCCCCAGAATGGTCTTTAAGGTCTGCGGACTTCCGCCCTGTTCTATGTATCGTGTCGCAAAGGTATCTCTTAGAGCGTGTAATGTGAAATGCTCTATCGCCTTGACCTGTTCTTCCAGTCTGGAAAGTGCGCTGGTAATTGCCCGGTTTACGGTGCAGTTATCAACCATCTTTCCATACACCGACACAAACACCCTGTTTTCTTCCTTGTCTATCGGAATAACAATGCTCCGCATTTTCCTCTGCTTTGCCAGTACACCGAAGTGATATCTAATATTTGTAATTTTTTAAAATGCCAGCCAGGGGATTTAATGGAATATGTGCCGGACAACAACCAATCCGCCCCGGCTCCCGAACCTGATAAGGAATAGCCATCACACCACCGTCTTATCAGGTGGAAAATGCCCTTTACTCACTCACCCTGCGGAGAAAGCACAGCCCTTGATTTTACTGGGTTTTCTCTTTACTCCCCCAAGTTTCCCACCCCTCTATGAAAAGTAGGTGAGTAAGGGGGGGGGAGAAAGCAGGGCAGAGGAAAGCAAAATTTATATTCCCCCTCATTCCTCAAAACCCCCAATACCTCTTTATCAAGTAAAGGGAAAATGTCCGTCAGTGTAGTTATTACGAAACTATCAGCAGTAACCACATAGAGGATATGTCAAGCTGTCACAGTGAAAACTTTTCACCGTCAGGGTGCTACCAAATTACAGGCAGGGAGTACAGCGGAATTTCCCGCCCCATTCTTCATACATGAGGAATGAAACGCCTGCTGCCGGAATCCCTTTGTAAAAGCTCTATCTGCCCCATATCGGGCTTGTACTGCCTTGCCTGATAAAAGTAGCGTCTATGCCGTTACAATCCAAAATAGGGGCTTGTGGCATGTTTCTGTGGGTATTCTGAAAAGTGGAATCACCTGATAAGAGAATGAGAGGGCAACAGACGGCTTTCACAACCATATTACAATAAACGTATGTTTGGTTCTTGAATCCTGCTGCCAAATGTGCTATATTAAGCATAGAAAAAGGGAAAGCCATAGAAGCGGCTCTACCCCTCAAACAACTAAGCTAAAACCTCTTATGAGGTAAGCCGTCGCTATTGACAGTAGTGGCGGCTATTTCTTTTTTCCCTTGTAAACCTGATAAATCAAATTCGCAAGGGCGACAATGAGTATACCGATCTGGATTAAATCCTGATATGTAACATACATTGCATCGCCCTCCTTTCTTTCGTCTGGAGGGCTACTTGAACCCTCCGCAAAAAACAAGAGGGGTAAAGCCGCCTTGGCTCTATGGTTTCCCATGCCGCTATCATAGCACACATTTCCGTGTCAGGCAATTATAATCTTCTGTTTTCTTCCCGGTCAGAAAATTGCCGGTCTTGACGGCGCATATTCAACCGGAAAATCCGCATCCACATTATCAAAGGTTTCATCCTCGAACGGCTTCATCTTCCCAATGCTGTCCTTTGCACAATACCGCCAGTAATCGCCCCTTGATGCAAAATCCATTCCCCCATTGCCCGGCATATATTTGTGGGTGCATGACTGCCGGAGAAGCCCGGTAAATCTGCTGAATATCTCCTGCCTGTCCTGTGGTGTCTGCCCGAACTGTACAAATGTCAGGCCAGTGTTTTTCTGCCCCAGTGTCAGGCCGTTTTCCTCGCTTTTGGGTCTGTTCGCATCGTATCGCTCCCGGAGAATCCTTGTCATTACATAATTATCCTTGTAAGCGTTCGCCAGTTCCTGCCAATCCTCATTTGACAGTTTTAAGTCACTGTTAAGCAATGCCATTGTGCCGCTGTCAATCCGGCTTCCGTCCAGCCGTCCAAGCTCCTGCATCCGTGCGGCATATTCCCCGCCAACTTCATCAATGCGGCAGAGTGCGCCCTCAATCGTGCAATCCCTGTCATGTGCCAGTTCTTCCAATCTGTCTTTATAGCCTTTCTCCCCTAACAAGTCGGCTTCATAAGCATTTTTCGTCAGTTCACAGTTATGTTACCGGGTCTAACCCGTAGGCGGTTGCGTCTATTGTATGGTTGTCTTTATCCGGCACCTGTGAAAGCACAATGCCGTTTTTGTCTATATCGTAAGAGTATGTGGAAAACTCCCGATAAGCGTTTGGTGTGCGGCGTGGGTCAAATATCAGTTTCCTGTGCTGCAGCCACTTGATACGGACATTCACGCATCCCGGCTTTTTATAGCAGCCACGCGCAAACCAGATTTCATTGTCCTTTAAATCCGCTATACTTTTCGGTTCTGCACAATCACATATGACAAAATCATGGTTATATCTGCGCCCTTTAATCTCCTGTGCCATCTTGACATTGCTCCACCCACGCAGATAAATTTCATCAAGGAAATAGATTTCTTCTTTCCTGCTGTCATAATGCACCCGGACAAACGCCGCCGGGTCTACTGCAAAACCGAAATCCAATCCCTGAAAAATGTAATCCCCCCTCATCATCAGTTCATCATCTGAAATTTCCCTTGCTTCGATATTCGGGAAAACCTCGCCGCCAGTACCCACCGGCTCACCCATATATTCATGGCGGTATGCCATCAGGTTTATATCTTTCAGACGTTCCGCTTCCAGTATGAAACTCTCCCCAAGCCATTCCGGCGGTATCATGGTGTAATCCGTCAACAGGGTGATGCTCTTTTCATCCGGTATCCGTATGTCCCTGCCACAAGTCGGAATACAATGGCATTTGACTGCCCCGTCTTATCCCTCATTATCCCCAACACGATTTCAATGCTTGCGAAACTGCTTTTACAGCTTCCCCGCCCTCCCGGCAGATTATAGAAAATATGTCCGTGTTCCCTTACATCCCGGTGCAAGTCATAATAACATGGCGCAATAATATCTTTTATGTCCTTTGTACTGCCGCTATATACTGTCAATGATTTTCACCGCCATTCCTGCCAGTACTTCCCGGTTATCCTTTGACAAGCCTTTAACGCCTGCAAATACGCTGTTGACAGCATTTATGCGTACCTGCGGCTGTGCTTCCTTATCCCTGACAATATCCATCAGGACTTCGGCGCACTCGCTCAAATTCCCCTGCAGATATGCAACCGCATCATTCACGGCGTTCTGTCTTGCCTCTGCCAGCTTTTCCTGAAATTCCTCTTTTTTGCTTATTCCGTATATGGTGGAGCGTGGTATGCCCGTTTTTTTCGACACTTCCGTAACGTTCGGACAAATAAGAAATGCCTGAATAAGTATGTCCTGCCTTGTTTCGGTGCTTACCCGTTTGCCCAAAATGCCACCCCCCCTTAAATGTACCGTCATTCATTGCTATATTCTCCCTTTTGCCACTTGTATTGCTATTAAAATCTCCTGTTTTCTGTCCTCCGGAAGTTCACGGCGCAGCATCCGGCAGAATGTGGTATCAGCCACGCCGATAATGTCAGCTATCTGCCAGTGCTTAAAACCGGACTCTTTTATGGCTTTCCTGATTTCAATATTGTTCATCCTCTGCACCCTTTCTTATTTTTGCTATTATTACTCTAACATGGAAACGGAAACAATTTGTACCATTTTATTTTGTGTAGGTTTTGTCCCCCGTTGCCGCATCTGCCGCAATCCTGCCAACCGCTAAAAGCAATCCGTGATATTTTAACCGGACTAAAACGCCGTAATATGCACTTCGTACTTTCCTGAAGCACCTGATAAGAATAGACCTCTGGCAGATTTCCGTTACCACAAACCGCCGTATCCTTGCGTCAGACTTTATAAATGCACTGGCAAGCCCACACAGTTTCATTTCCCGGAGCGTCTGCGAAATGGTATTGACGTGTACCCTCACCGACTTTTCTTCCATCAATGCCACATAAGCGTCTGAAACAATATCCCCGGAAACGTAACATTCCAGTATATCCCGGCACATCCGCACCCCGGCGGCGGTCAACTCCATATCCGGGAAGTTTACAAAATCTATCCTCACGTCCTCGCCGTCTATCAATAGTGCGTCTGATATCCGATCACCGCACATTCCTAAATATCCCTCCGCTTCAATCCCTCCCGTTTTAAGAATCATTGACAGTTTTATGAACGGCTCCCAAAACGGCTCCCGGCTCCTGATTGATTCCATTACTCTTTTATCTGCTTTATCCATTGCATTGACCTCCTGATTGTTTATGCCGCCCCATAACAGGGCTACCCCTGCGCCGGAATTAGCGGCGCCCTCTTTTCATTTCAGAAATTCCCGGCAGAAATAAGAAAATGTGCTGTATATGAAATATCCGCTGTACTGGCTATCTATAAATTGCACATTACATTCAAAACGGCTCTCCCACGTTTTCAGGCTCGACATAAAGGAAACTGGCGTAAGCTGTGTATCGTACTTGTGGGAAATGATAGAGGAATAACCGCCCACATCTTCAACCATCAAATATATTTTCGCCCCAGCACTCCTGGCTTTTAAAAACTCCGCTTCAAATTGCTGCCGCTTCTGTGCCAGATTACCGCTCAATTCTTCCAGTGAATTTTTTCTTTCAATCACAATCGAATCATGAAAAAATATATCGCCTTGCCCGGTTGCGGCAGAGGGCAGCAGAAATGTATAATCCCCGAAATCCAGTTTTTCTTTTCGGTATGCAATTCCTTGCTTATCGAAATATGACAATATGTGTTCGTTCCGCTTCTCCCTCGTATCAATCAGAACAACCATTTGTTTTGTCAATTTCTTTATGCTCTCAATATCAAATTTATATTGCTTCACGCTATGCGCCCCTTTCTTTCAGTTCCTTGTCCAGATTGGCGAAAAACCGCCGCCTGCATGAATAAAAATCAGTCCTGCAAAATGGCGGCTTTTCTATCTCCCCCAGTTCCCACCGCACCGCCAGAACATCAAAAGACTTGCCCTGTCTGACAGATAGCAGAATCCGCGGCGAAATAACTTCAAGCCCTCCAATCTTATGATTGTTATAGGCGTTCGGGGCCCGTAGCTGCTTTTATCATCTCTTTCAAAATCGACATTCTAAATCCTCTCTTTATCCGGCTATTCTCCCTATTTGCTTGCTATGATTTTTCATAGAGAGGATGGACAAGTGAACAAGCAAGGCGCAAACCCTGATTTTATGCGGCTTTGGCTGCTTGCTCACCATGAACAAACAAAGGCTTTATATCTCCTGCTTGCCTGCTCACCCATGGGCAAACATAAACCTATTGATTTTACTGGATTTCTCGCTTGCTTGCTCATTTAAAATCCCCCTCTAAGAAGAAGGCTCAAGCAAGAAACTATAATACATTTTGTTTTGTCCGTAACCCTCGGACTTCATACCCATTAAGCCACGCTCCCGGAGTGATGTTTTTGCCCTGCTTAATGTTGATGTGCTAATCCCTGCCGCCTTTGCAGCTTCATCCAGTTCAGCAGTAGGCTTTTTCCCATTTTTGAGAAAATCTGTGATAAATGCTTCTGCATTCTGCCGCTGTGGGGCTTGATAGGTTGCCATATCACGCTCTTTCACAAAATCTGCATCATTCTTATCACAGTATTCTTTAAATACCGCTATGCGGTTCCTGCCATATACCCCCTGCCGTTTGTTGGTATGTACAATAATCAGGAAAGTTGTTCCGTATTCCTCACCTAAACCAATTAAGGGATTAAGGCAGTTCCGCATTGCGTTTCTCTGCCCCATCTGAATATCAGGCGGTATAAAGGCTTGTATCGGGTCAAAGATTACAAGGGCTGGCTTCACTTCTTTTATCAGGTCCTTTCGTATCGGGCTATTAAATTTAATCTGTGAAAACCGTTCATCCCTCAAACTGGCAGAATAGATATTATCTAAATTTGCCCCGGCTTTCCGCAACCTTGCCTTTAAGGTATATTCCAATGAATCCTCGGAACTGAAAAACATTACTTTCTGTGGTTCTCTCTCCACAAAAGGATTTTCGTTCGGGTTCTCCGCTTCTTTTTCCTCCACATCTGACAGAGAAACAAGAAGTGGTTTCTTTTCTTTCTCATTCAATTTTTTGCATCCTCCTTGTCTGCCCTGCTACCATGGAATACTGCATATCCTGTCTTTTCCGGGCTGTCTTTCCAGTAGTTCAAAATCCCTCTGTGCCTGAATCTCTGCCAGTTCTCTTTGTGTGGCTTGAAATGCCCCATCCTCTGCCAAGATTGCTAATACATCTAAAAGCCGTTCCCCGTTAAAATTCCTGTTTTTCAACTCGTTCATAATAATTTACCTTTCTTTGTGTTTTTAACGTTGCGCTCCGTCTATATCCATGATATAATAGTTAAAAGTAAAATTCTATTCACTGTTTTATATCATTATTTAACTCTAAAGGAGATTTTAGTAAAATATGGTTTACAATAGTATACAGGACATTGACGCTGAAAAAATCAACTCAAGAATTAAGGACGCTATCAAAGAATGGGGAACACAAGATGATTTCTTTGATGATATCCCCTACTCAAAACAGGCATTTCATAAATGTGTACGGGAAAAGTCAATGGTATCATTATCAGTCTTGCTTGAAATCGCAAAAAAATTAGATTGTGATATGGGTTATCTGCTCTATGAATATGATGAAAAGCGGCATATTGTAGCGGATGTAAAAGAAGTTACTGGACTATCGCCAGATGTAATTGATATTATACTCAACATGAAAGATTCTTTTCTCAAACTGTCAATCCTTAATGATTTACTGAAAGATGATTATTTCCTGGCAATAATAAATCTGCTTTATATGGTGGATTATCATTATGAAAAAGGAATAGAACTGGATAAGGTAGAGGAAAAAGTTGAATTCGATTACAAAAATGCTGAAACCTTAGAAGAAAAAGAAAAATTTGAAAAACGTTATAATGATTATAGAGCTGAACACAAATTGCATGATGTAAACGCTTTGGCAAACCGTTATCGCCTTACAGTTGCCTTTTCCAGACTGTTAGACAAAAGATATAAAGCGTTGCCGGATATTGATATTACTGATTCAGAATCCAACTGGAAACAGACTAACCCCAAATTCAAGCATCCGATTTTGTTTTAGCAGAACGTAAAAAGTACCCGATACCAATTAAGGCATTGGACACACTACAAAAGCCCCTCATGGCAGCAGTCATAGAGGGGCTTTAAATATATAAAAATGGGGTATTTAATTATCTGTACCGGATCACCGGACACTGCTTTGTCTTTTTCCCTGCTTTCCTCCGTTCCAGAGCAAAAACCATATCCCCGGTACGCTCAAAATATCCTATATCCTTTTGCCTTGATGCCATTTTACCAGATTTCCCGCCAAATTTGTAAAAAATATCTGCCGCCTTAACCGAAAGCGTCTTTGCACAGGGCAATGAAATATTTCTTTTTCTCCAATATTTCCTCCTGCCTGTCTTTGGAAAGCGTCTGGAATATCTCGTCATAGTCAAGCTCCGCAAGCGGCGTACCAAGCACAGGCGTTAAGACCTCATGTTCATACCATATCCGCCAGAGTTCCTCAAACAGTTCCTCACTGTCCGTAAATGCCATTGCCGAATCAAATCCTATTAGGTTGTTCCTCTACATCATCAAGTATTATTCAGTACCATTGGGTAAAAAATTGATGTACAATTGATGTACTAACCCTATTTTGATGTACAACAAAAACTCTTTTTAATCCTCAAGAAGTTTCCGTTTTCTCTCAATCATTTCGTCGATTCTTTCTATGAAAGACGCTACATCCTTGACATTTTCGCTTCTTTCGATACGTCCGTCAGGGTATACCCTCTTTGACACGCTCCCGGCTCCGCAGGCGACTATGGTCTGCACTTCCTCCATCATCAATATATTATAAAGCCCCGCCTTCCCAGGTCTGGCATATCCCACATTTTCAAAATTCCCCGCCATATTTTTCTGACGGTAAAGATAATAGGGCCCCATCCCCATCCTTTTCGCGTACGCAGCCGTCAAATCAATGATTTCCCAGCTGTTCGTGATCTGAAAGCCCTGATAATCTTCCGGAAACATCTTAAGCCTGGCCGCCCGCTTCAGGGCAAGGGAATGAACCGTCAGGTTATCCGGCGACAATTCCTGAATCCGCTCCATCGTAGTTCTGACATCCTCAATCGTTTCTCCCGGCAGCCCAACAATCAGATCCATATTGATATTGTCAAAGCCCAGCCCCCTTGCCAGCCAGAAGCTTTCCACCGTCTGCTCCGGCGTATGGCGGCGTCCAATCAGATCCAATGTTTCCTGCTTCATGGTCTGGGGATTGACGGAAATCCTGGATATTCCATGATCCCGCAGAACTTTCAGCTTCTCGCTGGTCACGCTGTCCGGCCGGCCAGCCTCCACCGTGTACTCCAGCAACTCCTGAAAACCAAATAAACGGTCCATTTTCGTCAGCAGACGGTCTAGCTGCCGGGGCGATAATGTTGTTGGCGTCCCTCCGCCGATATAGATCGTATTTAATTTTTTCCCACTGCAGAAAGAAGCCGTAAATTCAAGTTCCTGCTCCAGCGCGTCCAGATAATCATCCGTCCGTTCCCTCCATCCCCCTATGGGAAAAGAGGAAAAAGAACAGTAGGAACAGATGCTTGGACAAAAGGGAATGCCCACATAAAGGCTGTAACCATCCTGATAATCTATCCCCCGCAGTAGTTTAAGTTCCCGTTTCGCAATTTCTATGCTCAGATTGATTTTTTGCTCCGACGTAAAATAAGTTTTTGCCATGTAGTCCCGAATGTCCGCTTCTTCTTTTCCCTGCTCCAGCATGGACAAGGGAATCTTAGTGGGACGGATGCCCGTCAGGGTTCCCCAGGGAAGGGTCTGTCCGGTATATTCAGACAACATTTTGTACAGCGTCTGCTTTAACCGGTTCTTCGTCTCTTTCCGGTCTGAAAAATTCACTTCCGCAGCCTGTTTCATTCTCAGGATATATTCTCCCGGCAATTCCGAAAATACCGTATCCGCTTTCCCCTCCACCGGAAGATACAGCAGCAATTCCATCTCTCCTGTTTCCCGCATTCCCGGTTCTTGCTTTTCTGCCTCCCGCTCTCCCGGCCTCTGCCGCCGGCAAAGCACTTCCAGCCGAAACAGCGGCCTGCATTCCCGCTCTAATGTCAGAATTTTCTCCCCGTCCGCAAAAACTTTTACATCTTCTCCAGGATAAAAAGCCTTCACCAAAGAATGGATATCATATTCAAAATTCGCTTCATTCAGCCAAACCGTTATCATCTTTTCTCCCGCCTTATTTTAAGAACTGCAAAAATAGTCAGCACATCCTGATTTGAAAAATATCACAAAAAAGGATTGCCCTTTCGTTCTCTGCCAATCGTAGTAAGATCCATGTGCCCCGGATACACTCTCACATCATCCGGCAGCGTCAGCAGCTTTTCTTTGATTGACCGCACAAGCCCGGACATGCTTCCCCCTGGGAAATCTGTCCTTCCCACAGACTGGCTAAAGAGGGTGTCGCCGCTGAACAGAACCTTCTCTTTCTCCAGATAATAGCAGCATCCGCCCTCTGTATGCCCGGGCGTATGCAGCACCTTCAGCTCCATGCCTGCCAGATTTAACGTTTCTTCGTCTTCCAGGAACACATCTGCATGATAAGTTTCCCCTCTTCCCATCATCACAGACACATTTTTGGAAGGATTTTCCAGTGTTTCCTTCTCTGCTTTGTGGGCATAAATTTTAATGTCAAACATCTCGGCAAGGGCCGATGCCGCCATAGCATGGTCAAAATGTCCGTGGGTCAAAAGCACGGCCCTGGGCTTTAATCCTGCCTTACGGATTTTCTCTGCCAGCATCCCGGCCGAGTCCCCCGGATCAATCACCAGCATTTCCTTTGTTTCCTCATTAATGGCAAAATAGCAATTAGTGGCCACCTGTCCCACACAGTATTGTTCAATTTTCATGTTCTGTTTGCTCCTTCCTGCCTGTCGGCTTTGCATGCTTTATTCACTGTCCGCTTCTTTCTTTTGGGCATTATCCGTTTTATTCTCCGCCTGTTCTTTCCGGCTTTGCACAAGTTTGTCCAACTGCTCCCCCACAATTCGGAAATGCTTATCAAACGCCTGGATTGCCCGCTCCAGATCCTTATCTGCCAGGGCATGGTAAATCGCCCAGTGGGAACGTCTCAGCATCTCTGCCCGCATTTTATTCATTAAAATCTTTGTGCGGAAATTCTCAATAAACTGATCCATCAAATGATCTAACATGGAATCATACAGAATCAGCATACGGTTATGAGACGCGCTCACCAGTTTGCGGTGAAATTCCACATCCAGCCTGGCGCTCTCCTTAGAACTCATAGGCTCATCCATTTTCAGCAGAATCTCATGCATCTCATCTAATTCTTCCGGCGCAGCCACCTCAATGGCCAGACGGATTGCGGCATATTCATACCCGATCCGAATGTGAAAAATCTCAAAATAATCAATCTGCATCAGCTTCATTACCATATTGACTGATTTCATCATATATTCCATAGGGTCGCATCTGACATAATTGCCGCTTCCCTGCTGGCACTCAATCAAACCTGTAATCTCTAACATATGCATGACTTCCCGAACGGAATTGCGGCTGACGCCAATCTCTTCTGCCAATTCCCGTTCTGTGGGAATTTTATCATTCAGCTTTAATTCTCCGGACAATATCTTCTCAGAACAATATTCAAATACATATTCATATGCTTTCTTTCCGTCTAACCTGGAATGATCCATTCTAAATCCTCTCTTCTGCATATTTGCGTCATAACGTTTATTTTAGTATAATAATAGATAATTTGCAAGGAAAAGAAGAAGCAGGCAGAACCGGTATCCCCGATCCGCCTGCTTCTTCTGAAAATGTTGTTGTATGTATATGTACAGATCATCTGCCTTTCGGCATATGATCGCCCATGCAGATTCCGCCGAAAACATTTTACGGACTTTTGACCATTACAGACACTCCGTCCGGGATTACTGCAATATGAGCGTCCCTGCCTTTTTCCTGCAGCGCCCGCTCCAGCGCCTCATTCACATCGGAAGCTGTCTCAAATCCCATCTCTTCCGCCATGGCCCGGTACTGCCCGCACATCACATAAATCACCTTATGATGGATTAAAATCCGGCTTTGAATCTGGTATTCCCACTGATCCGGTTTGGTTTCCTCCTGGGGAACCTTCAAAATCTCCTCCATCAGGCTCTTTGGATTCTCACAGTTTTTTAACGCTTGGTAAAATCCTTCGCCGCCGTGCCCATCTCCGCAATTGGATACCATAATAATCACGCCGTCCTCTTTGCAGGCTGCTTCCGCCGCCGTCATGCCTTTTACAGACTGATACATATTCTGATCCAAAGGATATCCGCCGTTGGTGGAAATGGCGATATCGGCAGGCTTCTTTGGGCTTACCTGGCAATACTGCTGGAGGAACCGGCAGCCGGCCGCATGAGCTTCCATTGCGTCGCCGGCCACCGCATGCACAACTTTTTTGTCAGCGTCGATAATCACGTTGACAATGTACTTCTGGTCTGCCATTTTACTGGCGGCAACCATGTCTCTATGGATCGGGTTATTTTCCAATACGCCGGTACGGCTGTATGGAGAATCTATAAACGCGGAGCAGTGGTTTCCCAAAACTGTTACCGCGCTGGATACACCGGGCAGGACGCTTTTGCGCCCGCCGGAAAATCCCGCGAAAAAGTGTGTTTCAATAAATCCCTCGCTCACTAAAAGATCTGCTTCGGCCGCTATTTTATTGATCAGCAGCGGCGCGCCGGAGGGAAGCGTCCCGAGATTTACCATATCATCCATATTCTGGCTGTCATGAATCACAATTTTCTCCTGATCCACGATTTTCTCTCCGAATTTTCCTACTAGTTCTTCTCTGGCAGTGGCCCGGTGAAACCCGGTTGCAATCAGCAGTGTGATATCCGCCTTTGGATTCCCTTCCCGGATTTCTTTCAGCATAAATGGGATGATATGCTTGCTGGGCACCGGCCTGGTATGGTCGGAACAGATGATGACTATTTTCTGTTTCCCTTTGGAAAGTTCTGAAAGCTTCGGCGATCCGATGGGATGCTCCATAGCTTCCAATACAAGCTCATCCTCTGTTTTCCCGGTTTTCGGCATAGATTCAATGGAAGATTCCAGAATCTCATAATCTAAATTATCATCCAGATGAAGCATCATGCCCTCTCTGGAAAATGGAAGTTTCATATCCATAAAAATTTCCATTCCTTTCGTCTCACTCAGGCGCGGACAGCAATGAAAAACATCTGTTCCAGGCTGTCCGCTTCATTTCACGCCTCTTATTTCACGCCCATCCAGCCGGAAATTACCATCATCTGGACTTCTGATGTGCCCTCATAAATCTCTGTAATCTTGGCGTCGCGCATCATACGCTCAATGGGATAATCCTTGGTGTAGCCATATCCGCCGTATAACTGCAGACAGCGGCGGGTAACGTCAGAAGCATTTCTGGAAGCCACTAATTTAGCCATTGCCGCTTTATGAGAGAAGGGCTCATGGTCATCTTTGGCACATGCAGCCTGATACACCAACAGCTTTGCGGCCTCTGTATTGGCCTGCATCTGAGCCAGTTCAAACTGGGTATTCTGGAACTGGGAAATGCGGCGGCCGAACTGTGTTCTCTCCTGCACGTATTTCACGGTTTCTTCAATCGCGCCCTCCGCAATGCCAAGAGCCTGGGCCGCAATGCCTACCCGTCCGCCGTCTAAGGTCATCATCGCGTACTTAAAGCCTTTGCCCAGCTCTCCCACAAGATTTTCCTTTGGAACAATACAGTCTTCAAACACCAGCTCGCAGGTGGAAGAAGCGCGGATTCCCATCTTATCTTCCAGCTTGCCGATGGAAAATCCCGGGAACCCCTTTTCTACGATAAATGCGGAAATTCCTTTGGTGCCCTTGGATTTATCTGTCATAGCCAGCACGAAAAATACATCCGCCACCCCTGCATTGGTAATGAAAATCTTAGAGCCGTTCAATACCCAGTGATCCCCTTTGTCCACTGCAACGGTCTTCTGTCCGGAAGCGTCAGTTCCCGCATTGGCCTCCGTCAGCGCAAAGGCGCCGATCCATTCCCCGGAGCATAATTTGGGCAGATACTTCTGTTTCTGTTCTTCAGTGCCGAACTGGTAAATCGGGGTACAGCAAAGAGAAGTATGGGCAGATACAATAACGCCTGTAGTTCCGCAATATTTGCTCAATTCCTCCACCGTCTGGATATAAGCCAACGTATCCATGCCCGCTCCGCCGTATTCTTCCGGGAACGGAATTCCAAGCAGTCCCATCTCCGCCATTTTCTTCACGTTTTCCATGGGAAACTCTTCTGTCTTGTCAATTTCCGCTGCCAGGGGCTTTACTTCATTCACCGCAAAATCATGTACCATATCCAGAATATCCTGGTGTAATTCATCTCTCTTAAAATCCATAACTATTTCCTCCGTCTTCTCTGCCGGAAAGCTGGCCAGTTTACCCGCCAAGAGGCAATCCCGCAGCAATCTCCATTTCCCAAATATGCATCGTTGGCTGCAGTTTTAAGCCTTCCGCGCTTGAAACGCTGCCGTCAGCGCCGGCACAACCTCATTGAGATTCCCTACAATTCCATAATCCGCCACATCAAAAATCGGCGCGTCTTCATCTTTGTTCACCGCAATTACCGTATCAGATCCGGAAATCCCCGCCAAATGCTGGATTGCCCCGGAAATGCCGATGGCAAAGTAAAGCTTCGGCGCTACGGTTTTGCCGGACTGTCCCACCTGATGGGCATGAGGCATCCAGCCTGCGTCTACCACTGCTCTGCTGCAGCCAACGGTTGCGCCCAGTTCTGCCGCCAAATCTTCCAGAAGCTTAAAGTTCTCCGCGCTTCCCACGCCTCTGCCGCCGGATACGATAATCTCTGCCTCTTCCAGATTTACCGCTTCTGCCACTTCATTGACACGTTCCACTAAGGTGGTGCGGATTTCCCCGGCATCCACATGAATTTCTTCTTTTACAATTTCTCCGGCGCGGCTTTCGTCATAGGCGCCTTTTTTGAATACGCCCGGCCTTACGGTTCCCATCTGGGGACGGTGCTCGGGACACATAATGGTAGCCATTAAGTTGCCGCCGAAGGTAGGACGGGTCCACGCAATATTTCCAGTCTCTTCATCAATGTCAATGCCGGTGCAGTCTGCCGTCAATCCTGTTTTCAAACGGCAGGACACTCTCGGCCCCATGTCCCGGCCATTGTTGGTGGCTCCGATCATCAATGTTTCCGGTTTGTATTTCTCTACCAAGGTTACCATTGCCTTGGTAAAGGCGTCTGTGGTGTAATATTCATATTCCGGCCCGTCTACGATAATGGCGGAATCTGCGCCGTAGCAGATAGCGTCCTTAGCCGCGCCTTCAATATCCTTGCCGATGACTACTGCTACCAGAGGGCATCCCTTCTGGTCTGCCAGCGGCCTTGCCACATTGATAAGCTCATAGCCCACATTTTTTGCTTTGCCGCATTCTGTCTCTATAAACACCCATATATTTTTATAATCATTCAGATTGCCCATGCTAAGCCCCTCCTTATAAAAGTTTTGCTTCTTCCAGCAATTTCACTACTTCGTTTGCCGCGTCTTTTGCTTCCATGCCTGCCAGTTTCACGCCGGATTTCTCCCGAACCGGGGTATAAGTCTTTTTCACTCTGGTGGGAGAACCGTTTAATCCACACAGTTCCAGCTTGATGGAGGGGATATCCTCTTCGGTCAATACCGGAATCTCTTTTTTCTTGGCTGCCATTTTGCTCTTAATAGTGGGATAGCGGGGCTCATAAGGAAGCTTCACAACGGTTACCACTGCCGGAAGCTTGGTGGAAATCATGTCATAGCCGGAATCATGCTCCCGCTTCACCTGGATTTCTCCGTCTTTTTCCACAATATCCAGCGCGTATGTAATCTGAGGCAAATCAAGATGCTCCGCAATCTCCGGCCCTACCTGGGCGGTATCTCCGTCTGTGGCCTGTTTTCCGCAGAGGATTAAGTCAAATTTCAATCCCTCTTTTTCCTCTACCGCTTTGATTGCCTCGGACAAAATATAGCTGGTGGCAAGGGTATCGGAACCGCCGAAACTTCTGCTGGAAATCAGATAACCGTTGTCCGCGCCTACCGCAAGGCAGGATTTGATAGCTTCTTTGGCCTGCTCCGGCCCCATGGAAAGCACAATCAGCTTACCGCCCAGCTGCTCTTTCAGTCTTACGCCTACTTCCTGGGCATAGGTGTCAAAGGGATTCACAATACTGGGAACGCCTTTGCGGATCAGGGTGTGAGTTTCAGGATCTACCTTGATTTCGTTGGTATCAGGTACCTGTTTCATGCATACACAAATATTCATAATGCTTCCTCCTCATAAATTTTATAAACGATAGCAGACTTTACCCGGATTTAAGATCATCTTTGGATCAAAGACCCGTTTGATGCCCTCCATAATTGCCATGTTGGTTTCTCCCACGGAATCCACCAGATATTTCACCTTGCCGGAGCCGATGCCGTGCTCACCGGAAACAAGTCCGCCGCAGTCTGTCGCTTCTTTATAAATGATGTCAAAGAATTTATCTACCCGTTTCTTGAACTCTTCTTCCTCCAAATCATTGGAGCACTGATAAATATGGAGGTTTCCGTCTCCGGCATGGCCGAAGGACTTAATGGTCAGTCCGCATTCTTCTCCTGTTTTGTTGACAAATTCCAGATAATCCGCAATCTTATTTACCGGCACTACCACATCGCATTCATCCAGCAGCTTGGTCTCTTCCATAATCGCTTCCAGGAAAGAAGAACGTGCAGCCCACGCGTCTTTCATTTTAGACGGGGTATCTGCCACCAATACGTCAATGGCTCCTTCCTCCAATACCAGTTCCGCGGCCTGCTCCACCAGCGCGTCCACTTCTTCCTCGGAATTGCCGTCCAGGGTAATCAGCAGATACGCGCCGATTTCTGTGCCCTCCAATTCCTGAGGAAATACGGACTTGCCGATATAGCGCTCAGAAGCCAGCACAATTTCACGCTCCATGAACTCAATGGCCTGGGGATCCATATGGGCCATTTTAAACTTGGGAACCGTAGCCAGTGCAGTGTGCAGATCTTCAAAGGGGATAATCAGAGAAGCCGCTGCCTTAGGCGCAGGTATAATCTTTAAGGTCAGCTCTGTGATAATTCCAAGGGTTCCTTCGGAGCCAATCATTAAGTTTAACAGAGAATAGCCGGAAGATGTCTTGGACACAGTGGCTCCTAAACGGGTAATCTCTCCTGTGGGCAGCACAACAGTCATTGCCCTTACATAATCCCGGGTCGCTCCGTATTTTACCGCGCGCATTCCTCCTGCGTTGGTTGCCACATTTCCGCCCACACAGGCAAATTTTTCACCTGGATCCGGGGGATACAGCATTCCCTTGCCCTGGCAGTCTTCCGCCAGATCATTCAGCAATACTCCCGCTTCGATTTCCACTACAAAGTTTTCCATATCGTAAGATTTAATCTTATTCATCTTGGAAATATCCATCAGCACGCCGCCATAGAGAGGCACTGCTCCTCCTGCCAGGCCGGTGCCGGCTCCTCTGGGGGTTACCGGGATATTGTTCTCATAGCAGATTTTCATAATTCCCGCCACCTCTTCGGTAGAGCGGGGCTGAACTGCCACATCCGGCATATGGGTTCCGTAAATGGGCATTTCATCCTTGGCGTAATCCGGGTTAATGTCTTCCCCCTGGAACACATAATTTGTGACCGATTTCAGTTTTTCCACGATTTCTTGGGTCAATTGGTTGTACATGTTGCTACCTCCTTGAAAATAAATTTTACAGTCCCAGCAAAGCTCCTGCATAGCAGATCATGCCTGACAATATTACAAACAACAGAAAATATTTAAACACTTTACTCAAAATCTTGCTCTCAGAACCTACCTGGTTGATTGCCCCTGCGCCGATGGCGATTCCCTGGGGACAAATCATCTTGCCGATTCCGGCGCCCATCACATTTGCCGCCGCCATCCAGGTGGGATTCAAATCAAGGGCCGCAGCCGTCTCGCTCTGCAGGCCGCCGAACAGCACGCAGGTGGAAGTTCCGGAACCCGTGACAAAAGCCCCCAACGCCCCAATCACCGGCGCGAAAAACGGATAGAAAGAACCGGTAACGGCTACCAAAAATTTCGCGATATCGGAAATCATTCCGCTGTAGCTCATAATCTTCGCAGTTGCCATCACAGAACAGATGGTGAGGATTGTCTTCCAGTATTTTTTCAGCGTCTCCAGAAAAACCTCTCCCATATCCCGGAACGCGGCTCCCTGAATCAGCCCTCCAAGGACTGCCGCAAGGAATATCATAACTCCCGGCGTATTGATCCAGCTGAATCCCAGGGCATTGCCTCCCTCCCCGGCATACACGGTAACGGTGCTCTTAATGCCCGCAATTGCGTTATGTATCGGCGGGCATAAGGTAGATGTCAGCATCAGAAACAGAAAAATCAGAAGAAAGGAACTCCAGGCTTTCAACCCCTCCGCCATTCCTATCCCATGGTTCTCTCCCGCCGTCTCTGACAGCTCAATGGCATATTCTTTCTCCGGTTCCTTATTAAAAATCTTAGCCGCCGCAATGACACATCCCATAGAACAGATAGAACCGATGATGTCCGGCAGCTCCGGCCCGAGAAAATGAGCGGTCAAAAACCAGGGGATGGTAAAGGAAGCCGCCGCAGTCAGTGTGGTTGGCATCATGCCCTTTAACGCTTTGATTCCTTTTCCGCAGATGCAGACCATCAGAAACGGAGAAAGAAAAGTCAGGATACATTGAATGTCCACAATGCTTCCCGCCAGCGGAACAAGCTCTGTTCCCGTCACCGTCGCAAGAGTTACGGTAGGCACGCCTACAGAACCGAATGCGGTGGGCGTGGAATTCACCACCAGGCAGCCCAGCACTGCGCTCATGGGGTCAAGTCCGATTGCCGCCAACATGGACGCCGGAATTGCCACTGCCGTTCCGAATCCGGCCATTCCCTCCATGAAATTCCCGAATCCCCATCCGATAATCAAAGCCAATACCCGTTTGTCTCTGGAAACTCCAGCCAGCATCTTCTTGACAGATTCCATGGCTCCGGTCTTTAAGGTCAGGTTGTAGGTGAACAATGCCGCCACAATCACCAGACAGATGGGCCAAAGGGCATTTAAAACCCCTTCCAGAGCCGCCGTCGCAATACACAGGGCGCTTAATCCCCAATACCCTGCCGCCAACGCCGCTGTGACAATAAGCGCAATGACGCAGGCCCTGTGCCCGGCCATCTTCAGGCCGCTGAGCGCTGCGATCAGCCAGAGTATCGGCAGCATCGCAAGCAAAAATTCCAATAGTAACAATTGTCTTCCCACCTTTCTAATTGGATTATCCAATTTATTAATTTTATTTACAAACCCTTTTAAAACACGATGAATTCCCTTAATTAGTACCATTTTCTCATTTATTGGGTGACCCAATTTCTAATTATCATTATAGCACGCTTTTTCAATACTGCAAGCGTTTTTTATAATTCTGTTACTTTTTCACATTTTTTCCTTTCATTTTTGTGTATATTAACGAAAATTGGGTCACCCTTTATTGTTGCCCTTGCTAATTTGATTTATCAGATTTACAAGACAAAAGAAATAGCCGCCACTACTCACAATAGTGACGGCCTGCCCTTATGAGGCAATCGCTTTGATTATACAGTTCCTTAAAAGGCATCATGGAAAAATATTGCTAAATACGCCCTAAAATTTGTTCTACAAATTCCCTTGCCCGCTCCAAATCTTCATCATTGGGATGGAACAGCCCCTCATCAAAATTCCGCAGCATCTTCTTTCTGCATTCCTCCTGCCTGGGATCTTCCATGGGAATCTCATAATTTTCCCGCACCTGCATGGGCATTTTCCCCTGACAGAGAAAAGCGCCCAGATATTCGCAGTCGTCCGGAATCCACACCTTTACCTTCTGTTCGATGGACTTGTAATAATCCGCTCCGCTTCCCAGGCCGCAGGTACCGAACAGCGCCACTTTCTTTCCCTGAAGCTCCGACAGCATATCAATCACAGAGATATCGCAGGTCCCCCGATCCACCCAGAACCCGATAAAAAATATTTCTGCGTCTTTTCCCCTATATTCTGTCATGCTCTGCATATCTTTGGACATCCCCGGAAGCGCGCTGAAAATCTCAGTGGCCACTTTCTTTGTATTGCCGGTGATACTGGAATACACCACCATATAATCCATGTTTCGCCCTCCTTAATAATAGGGTACTCCGCCGCAGCAAAACCCTCCGCCGCAGCAGGCATTGCACGCAAGATTCGCCAGACAGAGCTTCATACAGAAATCTCCGCCCAAAACCGTTGGGCTTCCGTAACTCTGACGTCTGGCGTCATACCAGCTTCCCCCGTTCTGAAGCTGCGCGTAAAGCTGCTGATACTCCATATTTCCGGGTTCCATGGACACGGCTTTTTGGGCCGCATCCAGCGCCGCCACATTATTGCCCGCGCCGGAATTGGCAATGGCAGAAAGATAATGCCAGCGGGCGTCCCGGCTGCTCATACTGTTCAGCACGTTCAAAGCCTCCCGGTAGTGGCCGCTTCGGATATAATTGGAAGCCGCCTGCTGATAAGCGCTCTCTTCATCCTGACCGGAAGCCCTGCTCTGCTGACGTTCCCCAAAACCGCCGAAGCCGCCGAAAAAATCTCCGAAATCCCAGTAGCCGCCTTCGGAACTTCCCCGGCTCTGTCCGCTGTAACTGCCGGGCCCGTAGCCGCCGGCAGTTCCGCTCTCCTTCTCCCGCATAATCTGCTGATAAGCCTGCTGTATTTCTTTGAATTTTTCTTCCGCCTGTTCCTTATGGGGATTATTCACATTGGCGTCGGGATGATATTTCCTGCTGAGAGAACGATATGCTTTCTTAATCTCTTCCTCTGTGGCGTTCCGATTCAGCCCAAGCACCGCATACGGATCATACATCTGTTACTTTCCTCTCCCTGTTCTTCTTCACATATTCATACCGGCACCACACGCCGGAGTATAAAATATTCCTTAAAATCTCTGTATTCTCTACAATGGGAAGCCGCTCAAAAGCCCTGGAGCATTCAGACATCATCATACGCAGGAGCAGTTCTGCCTTCGCCTCAAACCCTTCCGTTCCGAAATCTTCCTGAAAAAGATTATAATTCCCTGTCTTTTGATCTTTTTCAACATCCTCGTAAGCATCCATCAGATAAATAAACTTTCCCAGGTAAAATCCAAGGCGGCGCAGCTCTGTCTCCCACTCGTCCTTTTGCCAGGCAAACATCTCTTCCATAATCCTGCCGAAACACCCAGACGCCTGATCCGGGTTCCTGCTGTTTTCCTTCTCGCACCGGCGAAGCTCCTTCAAATTCGCCCGAAAGAGAGACGCTTTCTCAGGATAGGATTCCTGAATCTTACGGCACTTCTTTTCCAGAAGCAGGGACAGCGCCCTTCTGGTCACCTTGCGCTCATCCTCCCAGTCGTCCAGACATTTGTAGTAGGACAGGAGCAAGTTCATGTCCGCCCCGTATTCTGTAAACTGATTGCTTCTTGCCGGATGCTTCCGCAGAGGATGCGCCATGCAGCTTACACAGCTTACCCTGGTCTTTGGTTCATAGAGACTGGTCAGCAGCAGAATCATAAAAGTCATATCATAGCTTAACGTAATCTGGCCCCGCCTGCCGAACCGCTTCTTTAGCGTCTTGCAGAGACCGCAGTAATAAGACTGATAGAGATCAAATTCTCTGAATTTCATTTCCGGTTTATTTACAATAATATATCCAAACATAATATCCTCTCTGTATGAATATATTCTACCCCTTCCGGCGGCAATTGCAATGAACAAAACCGAAAGATTCTATAAAAAATTTATAAACTGATTCCCCTTCACACCCATGCCAATCAGCGGTGTGACTGGCGCAGGCATGAAAATTAACATAAAATGCCTGCTTCCAGTTTCTCAATCTCCGCCGCCCACAGGGCGCTGCTGGCGTCGCTGGGCATCCTGAGATCCCCTCTGGGGGAAACTGCCACAGTCCCCACTTTGGGTCCGTCCGGCAGGCAGGAACGCTTAAACTGCTGGGAGAAAAACCTCTTTACAAACACTTTCAGCCATTTCAATATTGTTTCTCCGCTGTATGTTCCATCAAAAGCATACTCTGCCAGCCGGTATATTTTGCCGGGACCGAAGCCGGAGCGGAGCATATGGTATAAAAAGAAATCGTGCAGCTCATAAGGACCTACAATATCTTCTGTCTTCTGGGAAATCTGTCCCTCCTCCGGGGGCAGCAGTTCCGGACTGACGGGAGTGTCCAGCACATCCAAAAGAATTTTTTCCAGTTCAGAATCCCCGCAGGTATCCGCGTAATACTGTACCAGATGCCGCACCAATGTCTTAGGCACCGACGCGTTTACCCCGTACATGGACATGTGATCTCCGTTGTAAGTGGCCCATCCCAAAGCCAATTCCGATAAATCCCCGGTGCCGACAACCATGCCGTTCACTTTGTTGGCAATATCCATCAGAATCTGTGTCCGCTCTCTGGCCTGTCCGTTTTCATACGTGACGTCATGCTGATGTTCTTCATGGGCAATATCCCGGAAATGCACCCGCACCGCCTCTTTGATATCCACTTCTCTGAAATCTGTCCCAAGACATCGGATCAGGCTTACCGCATTGTCATACGTCCGGTCAGTGGTTCCGAATCCCGGCATGGTAACCGCATGAATTCCAGTCCGCTTAAGCCCTAACAAATCAAAAGCCCTCACTGTCACAAGCAGAGCCAGAGTAGAATCCAGACCGCCGGAAATTCCAATGACCCCATGGCGGCAGCCGGTGTGCTCCAGCCGTTTTTTCAGCCCCATGGACTGAATGGAGAGAATTTCCTCGCAGCGTTTCTCCCGCTCTTTGGCCTGGCTGGGCACAAAAGGCGCAGGATCTACAAAACGGGTCAGCTCTGTTCTTTCTTTTTTCAGATGGAAGGAAATCTCCCGGTAACCGCATGTTTTCCCGGTAAAGGTGGACATCCTTCTCCGCTGTCCTGCCAGCCTTTGCACATCAATTTCCCCATATACCGACTGGTTGCGAAACCGCTCCGCTTCCGCCAGCAAAATCCCGTTTTCCGCAATCATGTTATGGCCGGAATATACCACGTCCTGGGTGGATTCTCCCTCCCCTGCGCTAGCATAGACATAGCCGCAGATCAGCCGGGCGGACTGGCCCTCAACCAGATTTTTCCGGTAACGGTCTTTGCCGGTAATCTCGTCGCTGGCAGACAGATTCACAATCAGGCTGGCCCCCGCCAGCGCGTGGGAAATGCTGGGAGGCGCAGGCGTCCACAAATCCTCGCAGATTTCCGCCGCTATTTTCAATTCCGGAATGCTGTCCGCGCAAAACATCAGACGGCTTCCCATGGGAACCTTCAGATCCTCTGTCAGTTCCACTTCTACGGCTTCTTCCATGCCTGGAGTAAAATAGCGGCCCTCATAGAATTCATTGTAATTGGGAATGCAGGTTTTGGGCACCAGCCCCAGCACCGTTCCGTTTCCCAGAACTGCCGCCGCATTGTACAGCCGCCCGTTCCACCCAATGGGAAGCCCCACAAAGACCAGCATATTTTTCCCGTTGGTCTCTGCCGCAATCTCAAGCAAGGCTTCTTTGGCCTGGCGCAGCAGCGGCTCCATCAGAAACAAGTCCCCGCAGGTATAACCGGTAATGCACAGTTCCGGAAAAACCACTACAACTGCCCTCTTTCGTTCCGCCTCTTCTATTTTCTCTATAATTGCCTGTTTGTTGCCTGCAGGGTCGGCCACCCTGACTTTCGGCGTTACCGCCGCAACTTTGATAAATCCGTCTTTCACTGGCTGCTCCTTTCTCAGAACTTATTGACAGGCCTCCTGTGCCGTCTCCCGCTCATTTCCCGCGGCAGCGCCCGCCATATCTCTCATCCCTATTTTTAATTCTCCAACAGCATCTTCAAATCCTCCGGCGTAAAAATATAATGCTTATCGCAGAACTGGCAGTTTACCTCAATGGGTTCATTCTCTTCAATCATTTCCTGAATATCTTTGACGCCGATGCTGACAATTGCTTTGGTCACACGCTCCCGGGAACAATCACAGCGATATTTTGCCGGCATCCGATCCGTAATTGTAAGGCCCTGTTCTCCCAATATCCGCTCTAACAGCCCCTCCGGCGAGAGCCCCTGTTCCAGTAAATCCGTAACAGAAGTGATTCCGGCGATTTTTTCCTCCAATGCCCCAATCACGGATTCTTCCGCAAAAGGCATAAGCTGAATGATAAATCCTCCTGCCTGTTTTACCGTATTGTCTCTATTCATCAAAACGCCCAGCCCCACGGCTGAAGGCACCTGCTCGGAAGTGGCAAAATAATAGGTCAAATCTTCTGCAATCTCCGAAGTCTGCAGCGCCACCTGGCCCACATAGGGATCCCGCAGGCCCATATCTTTGATCACACTTAATATCCCCGGCCCCAGGGCGCCGCCCACGTCCAGTTTTCCCTTTGCGTTGGGAGGCAGCATCACGTCCGGCACATGGGGATAGCCTTTGACATTCCCTCTGCTGTCCGCCGTTACAGTCATTCCTTTTGCCTCGCCGCTGCATTTGATTTGAAGGGTCAGCAGGTCATGTTCGCCTTTCATCATAGCCCCCATCATGGCTCCGCCTGTCAGAAGCCTGCCCAAAGCCGCTGTTATGATGGGGCTGGTATTGTGATAGATTCTCGCCTGTTCCGCCAGTTCTCTGGAGGTCATGGCAAAGGCCCGTATCTGGTGATTTGCCGCCGCTGCTCTTACAATGTAATCCTTCATGTTCCTTTCTCCCTTGCAATCTTTTCTGTTCCCGTTTCTCCTGCTGCTTTAAGCGCCCCTCCGGCTGCTGTCTTAGGAACTGTGCAGAAATAAATTTACCAGATTGCGCCGGATATTTCTTCGAGAGTGCGAAACAAAAATCAGGCGCATAGCGGACTATGTAACTGATTTTTGTTCCGTGCTATCGGAGAAATAAACAAGCAAGATGGTAAATTTATTTTTGCACAGTTCCTTAGCTGCAGTGTAATCTTTCATTTTCCCGTTTCTCTTGCAACTATGGTAACCCGCTGGCTGTCGGCCCTTACCGGTTCCCTGGTAAATCCGTCAAAAACCGCCAGCACTTCCAACCCGGCCTGTTCCAGCAGCATTCTCACCTGTTTCAGCTCATATCCTCTCTGGAAATGGGTTTCTTCGTATTTCCGGTACAATTGGGAATTTTTCCTTTCCCGGATAAAAAGCGTCAGATCATATTGGTTGATGTTTTCTTCTTCATCGTAGAAATTTTCCCAGAGAAAGCTGCCTTCTTCCCTGTTTTCGCATATTACATTTTCTCCTAATACTTCCCTGTATTTGTACAAAGTATTCAGATCGAAAATGAAGATTCCGCCCGGATCCAGATAATTATTCACCAGCCGGAAAACCTGCAGCAATTCCTCTTCTTCCAAAATATAGTTGACGCAATCGCAAATGCTGACTGCCGCTTTTACCGTCCCATATAATTCAAATTCCCGCATATCCTGCAGCAGATATAAAATGCTTTCCGCCTCTGATTTGCTTTCTTCCTCAGCGGCCAGGCAAGCCTCTGATTTGCTTTCTTCCTCAGCGGCCAGGCAGTCTTCCGATTCGCCTTCAGCCTCCCTGGCCATCAGCAGCATTTCCTCCGAATTGTCAATGCCAATCATATCATATCCGGCCCGGGACAGCAGCCTTGTCATCTTCCCGGTCCCGCAGCCTAATTCCAGAACAATCCCCTCTGTGACTCCGTATTCTTTCAGCAGGCCGACGAGATACCGGCTCCATTCTTCATAGGGCACATTGTCCATAAACATATCATAGACCTGGGCAAATCCTGTATATGCCTCCATAAGAATCCTCCATTTTCCCTTGATTATTTTTCTCAAAAAACGTATACTAATATATTATAGTAAAAACGGACAAGTTTTGCAAGGAGCCTTTATGACTGAAAATTATGACCACTATATATCCAGACATATCCGCCGGGTCTACCGCCGCCGTCTGATATCCCCGATTCTCTATTTGATTTTTCTGATGATCCTGTGGATGTCCCTTCCCCTGTACGATATACTGTTTCCTCAGACGCTGGACAGTTCTGATGACTTAAGCCAATACACGGACCATCATTCCTCTTACATAGAAGCAGCATTGACAGACCTGTATTTTACCGGATACACCAATGAAACTTTTGGGCGCACCGCCGGCTATTATTACTATACCCAGCCTTCCAAGGGACAGCCCTGCATGATTGTGCTTCTCTCCCCTTCCACCTGCGAAGAGGGGCTTCCCGCCATAGATTCTGTCCATATCCGGGGCAGGGTCTTAAAGGAAAATCCAGCCTATCACTCCCTGCTGGAACGCCTGGCGGAAGATTTAAACTGGACCGCCCAGGGGATCTCCAAATCGGTCAGCCCTTATTTTATCAGTGAGCCGGCCTTTCTGCTGGCCCCCAGCGTGATTCTGCTGACAATATATTTCGCTACAGGCGCCTATGCCCTGCTGCATATTATTTTTGCCCTGATTTATATTCAGTTTCCGGTATTTTCGCCTGCCTGCCGGCAGCTGGGACGCTTTGGCAAAGCCAAGGAGCTGCTCACCCAGGCGGAAACGGAACTTGCCACGCTGCCGCAGCTTGCCACCGAGGACATGTTCATCACCGAACACTACTTTATCGTCCTTGCCGGCTACGGCGCAGCCATTATTCCCATACAGGAAATCCTGTGGATTTACAAGCATTCCACACTGCACAAGATTCTGTGGTATCATTTCAGCATATCTTATACGCTGCACATTACCGCCAGAAAGCGCCTGCATTTCCATTGCCCCAAAAATATGAAATCTGACATCGACGGCATTATGGATTATCTGGCGGAGGCAAATCATGAGATCCTGGTTGGATTCAGCGAAGAAAACCGGCTGAAAGTACATGGAAAACGAAGTTTTCCGATTCAATTTGAGAAAGTCATTGCGGCTGTTAAAAAGAAATTTAAGAAGAGAGTATAATGCTGCTGCATAGGAACAATTTAGGCTAGAGCAAACAATCCATATTCCGTCCGCATTTCAATTATGAATCGTTCACTGCAGTACTCGGAAAGAAAAGAGCGGTGGCAAGTTCCGCTCTTTTTGTTACTCAATTGTTAAATTCTCTGTTACAATTCCCAATGCTTCAAGTTTCGCTTTCGCCTTGCGAAGCTGATTAGATAATTCCTTGTCTTTATCCTCCGCTTTTTGAATACGCTGTAAATCTGTGTAAATATCAATCATAATTGCAGCCTGCTCTTTCTCTGTCATCTCCAAACCCTCCATCTTCTCATTCTCCTTTCCGTTTCATCAGATTTGCTTGCCTCATCTGAGCATATTAGTATATTAATTTTAAAGCTGACCGAATTTTTCCCGGCAGTTGCGTCCGCAGCCAAATGATAAAAGGTTCATCTTAAGAAAATAATCCCGTAAAGAACTCCAGAATCGACCGGAAGAAATCCGCCACCTTATCAAAAATGCTTTTGGCGTCCAGGTTTGAAATCTTCTCATACAATTCCTCCGCCTGATCTTTGATGGAATCCACATCCAGATCCAGTTCTCCGATTTTCTGCAGAAGATCGGTAAGTTCCGCAATCTCGTTTTCCGCCAGAGTAATGTCAAACTGTCTGCAGGCCTCTGCAATGGCCTCCTTGATGTCATTCTCGGAATCCAGCCCCTTCTCAATAACCTCCTGTTTCAGATAAGCCACAAGCTCTTCCGCTTTCTGAGAATCTCCCACCGCTTCCGCAATGTCTCCGGTCAATACCAGTTCATTCAGAGCTGTGTCCATGCTCTGCTCAGAAACTTTTGCCCCGGTCATATCGGAATATGCTTTCATGGCTCCCACCAGGGCAGCGGTGCCTGAAATGGGAAAAGGCCCTGCCACAATGATATCGGCGTCGGTAATTCCGGCAGTGATCAGCGCATTTTTATACATTCCTATGGTGCAGTAAGAAATATTTTTGGTGGTAATATTAATTCCGTTTCCCTGATCTCTTTTTACAATCAGAACCGAAGACAAGGCCCGGGTTCCGATTTTGCCTGCGTCTACATATTCCCCTAAATATTCGTGTTCTTCTTGGTTGGTAATATAAATCACATCGTAATCCGCCAGTTCGGCAGGATTAATGCCCAGAAGCGACAGCACTGTTTCCTGCTGTGCCGGCGACAAATTAGCTCCCAAAGCCAGATACGGCTTATCCGCCTTGGTGATTGGCTCTGTCACTTCTCCCTGTTCTTCTAAGACATCCTCTTGGGACGTGCCCGGATTCTCTTTCTGTTCCGTTTCCTTGGAATCTTCCGCCCCCTGTCTGTCTTCCGCCTCCTGGCTGCTTCCCGGCGCCACTTCCTTTTCATCTGTCTCTGAGGCCCATGCCTGCGCCGGCGCCAGTACTGCAACCATGCAGGCCAGCAGCAGAGCAATGATTCGTTTCCCGTATTCTTTCATGGTTACCTCCATTCCGGCTATGAGCGAATCTGCGGCAATTCAGGCAAAACGCCGCCTGAGCTGTTCTGTAAGCCTTACATTTTAGCCCGGATCCATTTATAAATATCTCTATATACTGTTTCTTTATCCAGTTCATTTAAAATCTCATGCCGGTCAGAGGGATAGAGTCTGCAGGTGATATCCTGAATGCCCGCCCGTTTGTAATTCACGCAGACGGCCTTTACCCCCGCGCCGTAATTGCCCACCGGGTCTTCTTCTCCGGCCACCAGAAGAAGGGGAAGCTTCTTTGGAATGGCATTGATATTTGCCGGCTTATTGATGTCATGTATGGTGTCAAATAATGTGTAATATCCGTTTAATGTGAACTTAAAGGTGCATCGGGGTTCCTTGTTATAAGCTTTTACGATTTCTTTGTCCCTGGTCAGCCAGGCGCCCTCTGTTCCTTCACTGCGGAATCTCTTATTGTTCCCGCCCAGCGCCATTTTTTCCACCAGACTGCACCGATGGTTCCAGCCGCGGAACAGGGCCAGAACGCGGCAAATGAATTTCCCCGTTATCACGGCCGCATTGGGCTGATTCCCGGTCCCCATGATAACGGCGCCCTTCAGTCCGCTGCCATATTTCGACAGATATTTCCTCAGAAGAAAAGAACCCATGCTGTGGCCCAGCATAAAATAAGGCGTATCCGGGTGTTCTTTCTGAATAATTTTCCGCAAGTGGTTCAAATCCTCCACTACAATATCACTGCCGCCCTTAGGCGCGAAATATCCCCAGAATTCTTCTGATTTTACAGATTTTCCATGCCCCAGATGATCATTTCCCACTACCATAAAGCCCTGCTGCACCATATATTCCGCAAAACCCTCGTACCGTTCCACATATTCTATCATGCCATGGCTGATCTGAAGAATTCCCTTTAATTCTCCCTCTTCCGGTTCCCATTTTACGGCATAGATTTTCGTCTG
Organism: uncultured Lachnospiraceae bacterium; assembly: GCA_910584585.1. Classification (GTDB taxonomy): domain Bacteria; phylum Bacillota; class Clostridia; order Lachnospirales; family Lachnospiraceae; genus Petralouisia. The sequence continues at coordinate 42,430 of CAJUBP010000015.1, forward strand.
TTTATCCGCTGATAAAAATCCAAAGGTTCTTTTTTTCATAAGCGCCTCCTATGATATGCCAATTCTGAATCATGAATTGCTGATTTCCGCTCCCACTGCCCGGAGCCATTCTTCCACTTCTTTTGCCTTCCTGCGCAGATTGTTCAGAGTCTCCTGCTGGCCTGTAAAAGTCTTCCCTGCCTGTTCCACCACCTGGGCGGCCGCATCGTACTGCTTGGTGATCAGTTCATTGTCGCCCACAGACTGATCCAGGCTCTCCGCCAGCGCAAGAATCTGGGTCATAAGGTTCCTGGTTTCTGTCTCTTCCAATCTGGAAGCGTAAGCCCCGAACCCTTCCGCCGCTTTCTCCAGGCGGGCATTGTGCTCTTTCCAGATCTGGGTTAAATACAGCACCTGGGTCTCGGCCTCTTTCAGCCGCTCTTCCATCTTCTGCATTTTCTCAGCCATAAAAGAAGCGGACTGGTGATATTTGCCTGACAAATCTCTCACCTTCTCTGCCGCTTCCACAAACTGCACGCCGTCTTCTCCCAATCTTCCTGCTTCAATGGCCGCGTTCAGCGCAAGGATTCCCATCTGCTTCTCCATCTCTCCCATGCCGCTGATGCGTTCCTCCATTTCTCCCATTTCCTGGCGCATTCCTGACGCCGCCAGTTCCAGCACTTCTTCCGGAGAAGTAAGCTTGCTGCCCTGTTCAATCATCTCCAGCAGTTCTTTTTCTCTTCGGTAAATTCCTTCAATGGATCTCTGATAGGTGCCGTCGGCCAGTCCTGCCTTATTGGCCAAAACTACAATCTGCTTCTGCAGTTCGCGGTTTCTGACATTCTGCCGTTTTGCCTCCCCGGCAGCCCCTTTTACTGTCTCTGTTAATTTCTCCATCTGACTGTCCAGTTCGCTCTGGCTCTCTTCCATGGAGGCAATTCCTGTTTCCGTTTCTTTTTGCACCAACCGCATTTTATTTGTCACCTCTGATAATTTCTTCAAATATTTATCTGCCTCCGCCTGTTTGGAGAGCAGCTCTCGTTCCAGTTCCTCCTGTTTTTTCCCTATACCGAACATCTGGGTTCCCCTTTCTTTCAAAAGTGTTTCATCTTTTTCATTCTATCACATTTTGTCCGGTTCTAACAGTAGTTCTTTACAATTATCTGTAAACTTTCTCTTCCATTGTAGACATTAATTTCCGGATAGTAAATAAAAGATACCGTAATCCCGTTATGAAAATTCCCAGTTTCCACAGCCATGGGCCCCGTCTCGCGGCAGCCCGTCATTGTCTGCTCCAATGCGGTATTTCCGAATTTTTGCCTCAGAAAATCCAGAAACGCCTCCGTATCTCCGAAATAGACTGCGTTCATCCTGGTTCCCCCCTGGCTCTGCACCTGCATCCGGCAGACATTCTTATTTTTTCCTAAAATCTGCAGTGACAAAATATGTATCCCTTTATCCGCAAATACCGGCTTCTCATTGGATTTGCCAAAAGGTTCCAAAAGATTCATTTCTTCTATCAGGGGTTTTGAGATATAGTCTAAGGGCATGGGAACGTCTATCACAATTTTCCCCTGGAGATCTTCTTGGGTCAAAACTGTGTTCTCATTTAACCGCTGCCGGAACAGCTCCACATGTTCCCGGGGCAGAGACAGCCCTGCCGCCATGGGATGCCCGCCGAACCTGGTAAATAATTCTTTGCATTTTGACATTTCTTCAAACATGGAATAGCTTTCAATGGAACGGCCGGAGCCTTTCACCCCGTCTTTTGCGCTGGTCAGCAGAAATACCGGGCGGTGGTACCGCTCTCTGACGCGGCCGGCAATGATTCCCGCCAGGCTTTCATGGCAGTCCGGCAGGTAAATCACCAGAACTTTATCCTCTTTTAAAGAAGTCTCCTCCACCAGCTTCACCGCCTGACTGACGCCTTGTTCCGTCATCTCTTTCCGGCTGGCGTTCAGGTCATACAAATCCTCCGCCAATGCGGCCGCCGTCTGTTGGTCTTCCGCCAGCAGCATTTTCAGGGCGCGGTACGCGGTATCCAGCCTTCCGCTGGCATTGAGGCAGGGACCCAGCACAAACCCGATATGGTATGCCTTGATTTTGCCCGGCTCGATCTGATTTCTTGCCGCCAGGGCCCGCATTCCGTAATTCTTCGTACGATTTAAGGCTTTTAACCCTTCTTTTACCAGAATCCGGTTCTCTCCTATCAGCGGCATCACGTCCCCCACCGTGGCAAAAGCCGCGTTTTCCAGATATGTCAGGGCTTTTTCCGGCAAAAATCCCATGTTTTGAAACAAGGACTGCGCCAGCTTGAAGGCCACGGCCCCGCCGCACAATTCTTTAAAGGGATAGGGGCAGTCCGGCTGCTTGGGATTTACTACTGCGTCCGCCGGCGGGATATGGAAGATTTTTTGTCCATCCTCCTTCTGTTCATAGGGAATCTCGTGATGATCCGTGATAATTACAGTCATTCCCAGCTCTTTTGCCAGAGCCAGTTCCGCTTCTGCCGCAATTCCGTTGTCACAGGTGAGAATGGTGTCCACTTCCTCTGACGCCGCCTGGCGCACCAGCCGCTCATTGACCCCGTATCCGTCTTTCATCCGGTCAGGTATGGCATAGTCTGCCCTGGCTCCGCACTCCCGCAGCGCTGAGTACAAAATATAGACGGACTGCACTCCGTCAATATCATAATCCCCGATAATGCGGATTTTCTTTTTTTGCTGAATCTTTTCTTTGAGAATTGATACGGCCTTTTTCATATCTTTCATTTTCTCCGGATCCTGGAGATCCTCCAGAGTGCCGTGAAGATATTCTTCGATGGCCTCTTCTCCAATCACTTCTCTGTTTCGGATAATTCTGGCGGTCACCGGATCAATTCCGAACTGCTCTGATATTTTCTTAAAATCTGCTTTTTTGGCAGACACTACCCATTTTTCCATGCTGTTCTCCTTTTACGCGCTCTGATCTACCGTTCCGTGAACAATAACCCGATTATATCACAAAACCAGTTATTTTTCATTTCCATTGATTTTATTTTCAAAAAAAGATATAATAACACAAAAAAGCAAAGGAGTTTCGTGTTTCATGAACCCGTTAGATTTAGCAGATATTTTAAGAGATCACACTGTTTATATCCAGACTCACAACTTTCCGGACCCGGACGCAATTGCCTGCGCTTTCGGCCTTCAGCAGTTTCTGAATCGCCACGGCATTGCATCTGCCCTCTGTTATGACGGAAAAATCGACCGGCTCAGTTCTAAGAAGATGCTGGATACTTTCGGAATTGCCATGCGCTCGAAAGATGAGCTTCCTGATATGACCGAAGAAGATCTGATTGTCCTGGTGGATTCTCAGAAAAAGAACAGCAACGTAACCGACTTAATCGGGGATGAGGTGGCCTGCATTGACCATCATCCGATATTTTTCCCCTATGAATATCTGTATCAGGACATTCAGCCGGTAGGCGCGTGTTCTTCCATTATCGCCTCCTATTATCAGAAAACCAACACGCCTATTTCCCCGGCCTGCGCCGCTGCCCTGGCTTACGGCATCAAAATGGATACGGCGGATTTCTGCCGGGGCGCTACTGCTCTGGATACGGAAATGTTTTCTTTCCTGTTTGAACACGCCGACTGGGAACTTGTCACCAATATGTATTCCAACACTATGGAATTTGACGATTTGCGGGCATACGGCGCAGCCATTCAAAATATACAGATTTTCGGCGGGACAGGCTTTGCCTATATCCCATTTCACTGCGCCAATGCATTAATTGCCATTATCTCAGACTTTATCTTATCTCTGGACGTGGTACATATTGCCATTATTTACGCAAAACAGACCAACGGGCTGCGGTTTTCCGTCCGGTGCGAACAGAACCGGACCCACGCCGGCAATCTTATCGCCCGGGTGTTAAAGCCCTGGGGAAGCGGCGGCGGACATCCTTCCATGGCGGGAGGAATGATTCCTTCGGAGAATATTCCGCTGCTGGGGGAGGATATGCATACGACGCTTCAAGACGCGTTTTTGAAGTGTATTTCTGAAATGGAAAAGGAGCCTTCTCCATAAGGCTCCTTTTCTACAGCTCCTTACCGCCTATAATTCACAATTCTTCACTGTTCTCGGGAAAGGCACCACATCCCGGATGTTGGTCATGCCCGTCAGGTACATGACGCAGCGCTCAAATCCCAAACCAAATCCCGCATGTCTTGCCGTTCCGTATTTCCGCAAATCCAGATAGAAATCATAATCGTCTTTGTTCAGGCCAAGTTCCTCCATCCGCCTGCAGAGCTTCTCGTAATCGTCTTCCCTCTGGCTTCCGCCGATAATTTCTCCGATTCCCGGCACCAGGCAATCCACAGCCGCGACAGTCTTGCCGTCGGGATTCAGCTTCATGTAAAAAGCCTTGATTTCCTTGGGATAATCTGTCACAAATACCGGGCGCTTGAACACTTCTTCTGTCAAATAACGCTCATGCTCCGTCTGCAGATCAGCCCCCCAGGAAACTTTGTATTCAAAGTTCTCATTATTCTTTTCCAGAATCTCAACCGCCTCTGTGTAAGTCACATGGGCAAAATCAGAATTTACCACATGATTCAGGCGCTCCAGCAGGCCCTTGTCCACAAAACTGTTGAAAAACTGCATCTCTTCCGGTGCATGCTCCAACACATATTGGATGATATATTTCAGCATGCTCTCCGCCAGAATCATATCGTCCTCTAAATCCGCAAAAGCAATCTCCGGCTCAATCATCCAGAATTCCGCCGCATGTCTGGTGGTATTGGAATTCTCCGCCCGAAACGTGGGGCCGAACGTATAAATATTCTTAAATGCCATGGCGTAGGTTTCCCCGTTTAACTGGCCGCTTACGGTAAGGTTAGTGGGCTTGCCGAAAAAGTCCTGGGTAAAGTCTATGGCTCCTGTATCGTCTTTGGGAACATTATTCAGATCCAGCGTGGTGACCTGGAACATCTCTCCCGCCCCCTCACAGTCGCTTCCCGTAATCAGCGGCGTATGCACATACACAAAGTCCCGCTCCTGGAAAAACTTGTGGATGGCGTAGGCAATCAGGGAGCGCACCCGAAATACCGCTTCAAAGGTATTGGTCCGGGGACGCAGATGAGAAATCGTCCTTAAATATTCAAAGCTGTGGCGTTTTTTCTGCAGCGGATAATCCGGCATGGACTGGCCCTCCACCAGAATCTCATCCGCCTGGATTTCAAAGGGCTGCTTTGCCTGGGGAGTGGCCACCAGTTTGCCTTTTACCAGAATGGCCGCGCCCACATTTAATTTTTCCACCTCCGCAAAATTAGAAAGGCCGTCGTGGTACACCACCTGCAGGGGCTCAAAAAAAGTTCCGTCATTGACCACAATAAATCCGAAATTCTTGGAATTGCGGATGCTTCTCACCCATCCGCCCACGGTAACCTCCTGTTCTAAAAATTCCTCTTTTCTGCGGTAAAGATCTTTGATATTTGTCAGTTTCCATTCCATAGCTCTTCTCCTTTTATATTTCTTTTATTCTTCTTACTCTGTCTGACCCTCTTCCGATTCCTGCTCTGCGGCTGTCTGGTCTTCTCCCGCAGTATTCCCGGCGTCTCCTGACTCTCCGGAAGTCTCGCCATAGGTAATCTTCGCGTTTTCTGTCAGCATGTCCACGGTCTTTTCTCTCAGGAACACATTTTTAATATATTCTTCCCCATGCTGTTCCAGCAGGGCTTCCTCGCTGGCATAGCCGTAATCTTCCACAACGCTTTTCTTATATTCCGCAAATTCCTCTTCGCCGATTTCAATCTTTTCTTTTTCGGCAATGGCTTCGATAATCAATTCCCCTTCCAGCGTCTCTGTCACCAGCTGCTTTGCCTGGGCCTCAAAATCCTCTTCTGTCACATTGGAGGCTGTCAGATAATCCTCCATTTTCATGCCGTAAGCTTCCAGATTCACATTGAACCGCTCCATGTATTCTTCCATTCTCTGGTCCAACAGCCCTTCCGGAAATTCTTTCACCTTGCAGACTTCTTTTAACTTCTGAATCACTGCGGCCTCTGTCTCCTGCTTCTTGGTCACAGACCTGCTCTCTTCTAGCTGTTCCCTGACGCCGTTCTCAAAATCCGCCACAGTTTTATAGCCCTGGGAGGACATATTTTTCTCCACAAAGGCATCGTCCAGCATATCATAAGTCATATCTGACTTATTGACAATCTTATTCACAGTTACATTGAAAACAACCGCCTGGCCTGCCAGTTCTTCATTCTGATAGCCCTCCGGAAATGTCAGATTAAGGGATACTTTTTCTCCCACTTTCACTCCGATCAAACCGTCCTCAAACCCATCAATAAAACTGTCTGAACCGATTTCAAGCACTGCCCCCTGGGCAGTTCCACCGTTAAAGGCTACGCCGTCTTTCAATCCCTCATAGTCGATGTTGACGAAATCGCCGTCTTCCACCGTGTCTTTATCGGCGTCCTCATAGACCGGATAAGACAGCAGTGTATTTGTCACTTCATTTTTCACATCCTCATCGGTAACCTCGTAGGAGCCAAGACTTATTTCCAATCCATTATATTCTCCCAATTCCACATAATCCGCTGCATTATAATCAATGGTTTTCTTATCTTCTGAACCGCTTGCTTCCTCTTTGCCTGTACTTTCTTTTTTATCGCTGTTTTCCTTCTGGTCTGTTCCGCAGCCGCCCAGCAAAGCCGCCGCGCATACTGCGCACAGCAGTAACATAATTCTTTTTTTCATATTGCGTTTCCCTTTCTTTCTGAGTATGAAACAACAAGAACTTTTCACAATAATAAAGAATAGCACACTTTTTACCAAATGAAAAGGTTTCCATGATACAAAACACAAATAAAACACAAGTTTTGCCAACACGCTGTAATTGTGTTATACTGATAAAAATATTCATACAGCCCGGCTGCGGCTGAAAAAGGAGTCCACTATGAACCATTTAACATTACTGACAGACCTGTACGAGCTGACCATGATGCAGGGCTACTTTAAAACCGGAAACAATGAGACTGTCGTATTCGACGCGTTTTACCGGACAAATCCCGGCAACGGCGGATATGCCGTCTGCGCAGGCTTAGAACAAATCATAGAATACATCAAAGACCTGCGTTTTTCAGAAGAAGACATTTCCTATCTGAGAACCCTTGGAATATTCGAGGAAGATTTCCTGGAATACTTAAAAGATTTCCGCTTTTCTGGCGATATCTACGCTATTCCGGAAGGCACCGTGATTTTCCCCCGGGAACCGCTGCTGAAAGTCATTGCCCCCATTATGGAGGCCCAGCTGATCGAAACTGCCGTTTTAAATATTTTAAACCACCAGAGCCTGATTGCCACCAAAGCCGCCCGGGTCTGCTACGCCGCTGACGGCGACGGCGTGATGGAATTCGGCCTTCGCCGGGCGCAGGGTCCGGACGCCGGCGTATACGGGGCAAGGGCCGCCATCATCGGCGGATGCTGCGGCACCTCCAACGTGCTCTGCGGGCAGATGTTTGACGTACCGGTAAAAGGCACCCATGCCCACAGCTGGATTATGAGCTTTCCGGATGAATACACTGCATTCAAAAAATACGCGGAACTTTATCCTTCTGCCTGCATTCTGCTGGTGGATACTTACGATACCATAAAATCCGGCATCCCCAATGCCATCCAAATCTTTACGGAAATGAGAGAGGCGGGAATCCCCCTTACCTTCTACGGCATCCGCATGGACAGCGGAGATCTTGCCTATCTGTCCAAAATCGCCCGGAATATGCTGGACGAAGCAGGATTCAAAGACGCGGTTATCTCCGCGTCCAACGATTTGGACGAGTATCTCATTGAAAACCTGAAAGCCCAGGGAGCCAAAATCACCTCCTGGGGCGTGGGCACCAATCTGATCACCTCCAAGGACTGCCCGGCCTTCGGCGGCGTGTACAAGCTGGCGGCTATCCAAGATAAGGATGGAAATTTTCTTCCCAAAATCAAACTTTCTGAAAACACGGAAAAAGTCACGAATCCCGGCAACAAGACCATATACCGGATTTATGAGAAGTTTTCCGGCAAAATCAAGGCGGATTTGATCTGTCTGGCAGAGGAAACCTTTGACGCCAGCAAAAACCTGCGGCTCTTTGATTCCTTAGAAACCTGGAAGCGAACCACCCTGGAGGGGGGAACTTATACCATGCGGGAACTGTTGGTAAAGGTCTTCGAAAAAGGAAACTGCATTTATGAGTCCCCGAAGGTAATGGAAATTCAGAAATACTGCGAAAAAGAAAAAAATACCTTGTGGAATGAGACAAAACGGTTCGCAAATCCTCATGAGGTCTATGTGGACTTGTCCGATGAACTGTTTGATATGAAGCGGAAGATTCTCAATGAGTATTCAGCGGGAACACTACACTCAAAAAAAGGATAAACGTGTGTTTGGCTTCTGAATCCTGCTGCCGGATGTCTGCGTTATAACTACGGAGATCAAGGCAGGATGTCGTCCCAATTTACATCAGATTTTATGCTGAATTTCGAAGGTGTAGTGGGCTACATTGACTAAATTCAGCATGAAATCTGGTGTGAAGTGGGGCGGCAGATTGCGGGAATGAATTTTAAGACACGCTCTAAGACGCGCTATAGCGCTGAATCCCCCTTTCGATTATTTTTTCAAAAATTCCTCAACCTCTTTCTTTGCCAAGGGCAAATATATGATCTGGCTCCAATCCAAAATCCTCCAGACTGTCGGAATCTTCCTGCCCGCTGTCAAAAACCGGCATCTCATCGGTATAGCTCAAAAGCTTCTGTTCTTCTCCATTCAGCCAAACGGTTTCTCCCGGCATAAACAGTCCTTCCTGTTCCTCCGTGCGGATTGTCACTGAAGCATATATCTTATGATCCGCCAGGATTACTTCATGCAAAGTAACAGTAAACCCTTCTTTTTCCTGTTCTTTATTGATGATTTCCGCATAGGGGGACAAATCCTCCTGCGCCTGCCACATCTGGCCGATTTTGGTGGCAATTTCTCTCACAGCCGCCTGCACTCTGGGGCTGCTCCGCCATCTGATCTTCAATGGTATAGGACAAAGACAGCTCATCCATTTCCAGGCACACATCCGTCCTGCAGGCGTCCGGACGTTTTGCCGCATGCTTTTTACGGAAACAGTCAATGGCAAGCCCTCTGGTAATCCTGCCCACAAATACTGCCAGGCGGGAAGGCCGTTTGGGCGGCATATAATTCCAGGCTGACAGCCATGTGTCGTTTAAACATTCCTCAGAATCCTCGTGACTTTCCAGAAGATTCCAGGCAATTTTGTAACAATATCCGGAATATTTGCAGCTTAATTCCTGAATGGCTGATTCTTTCCGCTCCCAAAACAAATCAATAATCTCTGTATCTTCCATAATGCCCTCCTTTTTTCATGAAACTCCCCCTCCGCTTCGCCCCTGCGGCAAATCGTCGGAAAGCATTCATCGTAATGCTTCGCCTTAGCCTTCCTCCTCGTTCACTTTATAAGTCGGATAAAACAGAGAAAGGTCACAGGCTTGCCAGATCTTATTTGAAAATTGCTTTACATCCCTTTTTCTTTTCTATATAATGAAACTATATGCAGAATACGGTATGTTAGGCTGTCCACGGAAAGGAGAATATCTATGTCAATGCCCCTTTTAAATCCAACCATTTATACCCTTGAATACATTTACAGCCTGCCGGAAGGCCAGCGGGCGGAACTGATTGACGGTCAGATTTACAACATGGCTCCGCCCAACCGTATCCATCAGGAAATTTCTTTTTCCCTCTCACGGAAAATTGCTGATTTTATTGATTCCAAAAAGGGAACCTGCCGGGTTTATCCAGCTCCCTTCGCCGTCTTCCTGAACCAGGATGATAGAAACTACGTGGAACCGGACATTTCTGTTGTCTGCAAAACAAACCAGTTAAACGACAAGGGCTTAAACGGCGCCCCGGACTGGATCATTGAAATCGCCTCCCCCGGCACAAAACATGTAGATTACGGCGTCAAACTGTACAAATACCGCACAGCCGGAGTCCGGGAATACTGGATTGTCAATCCCATGACCAGAATTGTCAATGTCTATGATTTTGAACATGAAGCGAAAACAGATCAGTATACTTTTCAGGATGAGATTTCTTCCTGTATTTTTGAGGGCCTTACCCTTCATCTGGAGGAACTTCTGCCGTAAAATTTCGATGCGCAAGAAATGCCGGAGCGCCCATTTCCGGAAAGGAGAAAATCTATGTCAATGCCTCTTTTGAATCCAACCATTTATACCCTTGAATACATTTACAGCCTGCCGGAAGGCCAGCGGGCGGAACTGATTGACGGTCAGATTTACAACATGGCTCCGCCCAACCGTATCCATCAGGAAATTTCTTTTTCCCTCTCACGGAAAATTGCTGATTTTATTGATTCCAAAAAGGGAACCTGCCGGGTTTATCCAGCTCCCTTCGCCGTCTTCCTGAACCAGGATGATAGAAACTACGTGGAACCGGACATTTCTGTTGTCTGCAAAACAAACCAGTTAAACGACAAGGGCTTAAACGGCGCCCCGGACTGGATCATTGAAATCGCCTCCCCCGGCACAAAACATGTAGATTACGGCGTCAAACTGTACAAATACCGCACAGCCGGAGTCCGGGAATACTGGATTGTGAATCCCATGACCAGAATTGTCAATGTCTATGATTTTGAGCATGAAATAAAAACAGATCAGTATACTTTTCAGGATGAAATCCCTTCCTGCACTTTTGAGGGTCTCGCCTTACGGCTCGGGGAACTTCTGCCGTAAGAAACTGTCACAAAATAAAACGCACAAGTTATGAAGAATATTCTTCGAGGCGCCAGTAACACTCAGGCGCATACCATCGCTTTGTGGTAGTACTGCAGCAAACAGTCTATATTTCGATACACAGGAAAGTCAGGATGCCCCTTTGGCTAAGCAACAATTCATGGGCGTCCTTAGTGAAGGCGAAATCCACTGCTTATGGAGACTTAGGAAGGAAGGCTTTCCTGACTTCCTTAGACTCCGTTAGCAGTTAGTTTGCCGGAACGTTGCCCAGTTTGCGTGCCAAAGGGGCAGCCTGACTTTCCGTCCGTATCCAAATATCTACTCATAATTTTTATAATTCTGATACCCCCGCCAAACACAGATTCCCAGGGTTGCAGAAACAATCGCCGGAATATACATCAGCCACCGGACAGGAACGGTAAAAATTCCCGGATGAGGCAGAAACACCGGCATGGAATAACAGGAAATCCGCATCACATCCATCAGAATCCATCCCCAGAAATAATTTGCCGCCCCCATTCCTGACAGCATCGGAAACAAAACCCGATCCACCCCGTAGGGCAGAAGAAACAGCAGCATTCCCGCTGTCACAGCCGTTACCGGACGTTTGCATTTTGAAGATAAAAACAGTGTAATCCCAACATTTAAAAGCACAGAGGCCAGGCCTGCCAGGAACAATATTCCCATAAAATTCCCCATACTGCCGTAATCCGTATGCAGCATAAAAGCAGAAGATGTGACGCCTGCCTTCAATCCATCCCACCCATAAATTGCCGCTGTCACCCCGAACAGCAGAAGCATCGTCAAAACATAAACCATAATGCCAAGTGCCAGGGCAGCCTCCATTTTCCTGCGGATGTCTCTGGATTTTCCCTGATTGGTAGTCAGCAGAACTTCTGTGGCATTCCGGCTGTATTCTTCGGAAAAAACCGGCGCCGCCATCAGAATCAGCCAAAGATTTAAAAAAGTTACCGCAATATACCAGATATCCTGCAGCTTCTCCCACCCCCTGGTATAGCCAAACCGAAATTCTCCGTCAACAAAATATTTTCCATAATTCTCCCAGGCCTCTCCCTTGGAAAAGTCCGACGGCCTCTGTTCGGTCTGCATAAAATCTGTCATCTTATCGGTCACAAACTGGCTGCAGAAATTTCCTTCCCTGATATTGATCACTTCTATCCCTTCTCCGCCGATATAGCCGGAAAATCCAAACCGCTCTATGATATCCCTGGCTTTTTCCATGGTAAAGACGCCCTCATACTCTTTTGCCAGCTCACGCTCCTGCCGGACAGCCTCCAGGCCCTGATACACAGTTCCATCTATTTCTGCTCTGGTTCCGCCCGCCTCCTGATACAGAACCAACAGAAAAAATCCGATCATCCCAAGCAGCGCCAGATTCATGAGGGGCCTTGCGGTTATCTTATAAAATTCCATTTGAAACAATCTCATACTTTGCCTCCTGTCCCGTATAAATATACATCTTCCAGATTGGGGGAAATGGGCGCTGCATCCTCCCCGGGCCGGGTATCTGAAACAATCCGAAGAACCACACTGCCGTCCTCTGTGTTTCTCAGGTTGCTTACCGTGAATTCCTGCTGGAACAATTCTGCCTGTTCCGGCGTTTTTACGCATTCCCATACCTTTCCTTCCACCGTTTTCAAAACCTCCTGCAAATTTCCGGACTCTGTAATTTTCCCGGCCTTCATCAGCAAAATCTCATCCGCGATATATTCAATATCCGCTACGATATGGGAAGAGAGAAGCACCATCCGATCCCGGCCCAGGGAGCTTATCATATTCCGAAACCGGATGCGTTCCCTGGGATCCAGCCCGGATGTCGGCTCATCCAGAATCAGGATTTCCGGATCATTTAACAGAGATTGGGCAATGCCCAGCCGCCGAATCATGCCGCCGGAGAGGGTTTTGATTTTTTCTTTTTCCGCCTTTTCAAGCCCTGTAATTTTCAGCAGTTTTTCAATTCTCTCCCGGGCCAGTTCCGGCGGCACCGCCTTTAATTCCGCCAGATATTCCAGATACCGCAGAACGGTAAAATTAGGATAATATCCCAGCTCCTGGGGCAGATATCCCAGCTTCGTCCGGTATTCCCCGGCCATCCTTCCAATCTCCTGCCCGTTGCAGAGAATCTCTCCGGAAGTGGGCTTCATCACTCCCACCATCATGCGCAGCAGCGTGGTTTTGCCGGCCCCGTTGGCTCCCAGCAGTCCGTAAATCCCCCTGCGGAAGGTGAATTCCAGCCGATCCACCGCAATTTTCTGTTTATAATGTTTGCTCACTCTGTCTAATTTCAGTTCCAGCATTTTGGCATCCCTCCTTTCTGTTTTCCGCTTACTCTCTCTGTTTCTATCACGCTCTGGCCTGTTTTCAATCCCAGCATACCATCTCTCCCTCCTCCATTTTGCGGTAAACCAGGCTTATCTCCCGTATCAGGCATGCCGCAGCAGCCGCAAGCGCAAACAGCCACAGCCCAAAATACGCTTTGGCGTACCATTTAGGGCTGCTTAAGGGAATCAGGGAAACCATCCCGCACATTGCGGCGGCTCCTGCCTGCAGGTATTCCCCTTTTCTGCCCCGGAGCATGGTGAATACCAGAAGCTGCACCGCGTTGGACAGCAGAAAGGGCACCAGAAGATACACCAAAACCCGGAACATGCCGCAGGAAGTATTTCCCGCAATCACAGCAACCATCACTGTGAGAAGCAAGATGTCCAGGCAGCCGAACAATATCATTTTTACACACCACACCTGTTTCCAGTTCAGATAACAAGTCTGTTCCAGTTCCATCATGCCGATGGCGCTGCTTCTGTTCAGTTCCATCATCAGAAAAATCCCCATTGCGGAAGACGCCGCGGAAGCTGTTCCCAAATAAGTGAACACGCTCTCTTCCTTCCACTGGAAATACCCCAGCAGCAACACTGTCAAAAACAGGCACAAGAGCTGCCCGCCCAGGCAGAACCTGGAAATATATTTTAACTGCCCCCGGAAGATATCCCAGAATGACGGACAATAAGCATATTTTTTCTCTTCCGCCACCCTGGCGATATTTTGGAGAACCTCTCGCTTCTGCCTCTGATTAATTGGAATCTCTTCCAGGACTATTTTTTCCCGGGCTGTTTTGCCAGCGGATACGCCTGGATTCCGATTTTTTCCCTGTAACATTTTTTCTCGCAATTTTTTCCTTCCTCCTTTTATGAATGATAAGGAACTGTTCAGAAATAACCTGCGATATTACTTGTCTTTTTCTCCGACAACACTGTTCACAAGTTATTTCTGAACAGTTCCTAGATCAGACTCTTTTTCAATTTTTCCGTGCCCTGGCGGATTCTGGACTTTACCGTGCTAATCCCCGTCTCCGTCATCCGGGCAATTTCCCGATATTTAAACCCATATCCATAATAGAGAATCAAGGCCTCCCGCTGCATCTGGGGAAGCTGCTCTGTCAGTTGTTTCACAGTAATCAGAATTTCCTCCTGATGGGTTCTTACCTTCCAGGCATTTTCTTCCCCGCCGGCGATTTCCTCCTGCCAGGGTTCCTCCCGTTCCTGTCTGCGCTTCCTGCTTCTGAAATAATCCACGCATACATTTCTGGCAATGGTAAGCAGATATCCCTTCAGATTCCGGTATCGGTAATGCTCCACGGAACGGATAAAATGCAGAAAAGTCTCCTGGGCCAAATCGCCGGCGTCCTGACAATTCCCGGTCTGATAACAGCAGAAACGGTAAATATCATCGTAATATTTTTCCGCAACGGTATTCAGATATTCTTTTTTTCCCCGCTGGATTTCCCGGATCAGTTCTCTGTCGTTCACTGCTGGACGCTCCTTTGCTTTTTTGTGCCTTCTCTATTTATATAACGTATCTTTCCCTGAAAAGGTTTTATCTTTCCGAATATTTTTTATATCAAAAAAAGAAGCGCAAAGCCATCTTACTTTCTGGCTTTGCGCTTCCTTGTTCCGTTTCACTCTATGACAGCTCCGCCGCCACGCTCCCGGCTTTCCCGGAACGAAGATGGCACCACAGAGCAACAATCGCGCTTATAATCAGCACCATATAGAAATTCAGCCCCCGGGTCACACACATGGAAGCCGTGAGATAAGCTCCCGGGAAAATCATGGAAAACGCTGTCTTGTACATCATCTCGGTAATTCCCTGGGCCCCCGGCAGCGGCAGCATATCCACTGCAATATAAATCGCCGCCTGCAGACTCATAACCGTAAACGCACTGGTTCCTTCCAGGCCCAGTCCCCGGTAAATCAGCCAGGTCAGGAAAAATACACTGCACCGCTGCACCACTGTAAAGGCAATGACCGCCGCAATTTTGCTTTTATTTTTCAGGAAAAACAGTACCGCTTCGTGATACTGATCCGCCATATCTATCAGTTTCTCCGTCCGCTCCCTGGAAGATTTCAGCAGACGGAACTTCTTTAACGCCTTTTCGCCGCCGATTACAATTCCCTTAAAGCATTTAGGGCTTACCATGATGAAAAGCAAAATCACCACAAGAGCCGTATTCAAAAACAGCCCCAAATAGTACAGATACAGATATTGTTTCAAATAAACCGCCAGCGGCTCATGGTAAAAGATCAGGATTCCTACGCCCATTACCACCAGGACAAACTTGTAAATGACCGCCACTGTCATAAGCACCACCGTACTGTCTGAAACCTTATGGCCCTCTTTCTGCATATAGTAAAGCTGCATGGGCTGGCCTCCAGTAGCAGAAGGGGTAATGCCGGAAAAGAAAAATCCCACAAAAGAGTATTTTACGCAGGTGGCCGCTTTTGTCCCATAATTCAGCGACCGGAGAAGATAGCAAATCATCAGCCCCTCCGCCGACACAAAAAAGATTGCTGTGGCAGCGGCGGCAAGGAGATAGGCCGGATGCAGTTTCCTCATAGCCGCAACCACCGCCTCCATATCATTTCCTTTCAAAATAGCGCTTACCGTCAGCGCCACCAGCAATAAAAGGACTCCGGCGCTGATTAAGTTTTTCCGATTCATAAGTTAAGCCACTCCATTCCTTACATAAGACAACTTCCGCATTGCCTGGCGGAAAATTCCCGGATTCCTGGCCGGATAACGCAGGCAGCTCTCATTAAATTCATGCAGCGTTCCCTCGAATTCCACATGGGTGTGCTCCAATTCGTAAAAATCCCTTGGAGTCACCAGAGAAAAATGCTTGCCGAACAGCTCCAGCCCGTTCTCTTCTAAAATACTTGCCACAAAGGAAGAACAGGTATAATGGTTCTTCTGGTAAAACGGTATATTACATAATAACATGGGAAGCCCAAGGATACAATAATGGTATTGAAATCTTTTAGAAAAACATTCCAGAAGCTGCCTTGAAATATTCTCCTTCTGTTCCTTTGTACACTCCATGCTCACAATTTTATACTTTGCAGTGGGAAATGACTGTTCAATTTTCCTGGCATCCTCTTTTTCAAATCCCGCCAGAATCGGAACCGCCGGATTCCGCCTGCCCACACTGTATGCTTCATTCAATTCTTCATCCATGGAAAGCACCACATGTATGTAATCAATTCCAATCACCCTGCGTATCACAGAGGCAAATAAACCTGGGGTGTCTACTAATGCCAAATATAATTTTTCCATATCGCAAGCCTCTCTTCTCATTAGTTAAATTTGTAAAACTTCTGCGCTGTTTTGTATCCCGCCAGCGTAAGCCCTGCGCCCAGCTTTCCCGGAAGGAAAGTAAATCCGCTCAGGGTCCGAAAACGCAGCGTCTGGTACAGCTTCCTGTCATGATTCTTCACATAATTCCAGAGCATTTCCCGCTTCTCCCATGCCTCCGGCGTTCCAATCAGCAAAAGGTGGATGGAAGAAATCGCCATCATAATGGAAATATTTCTGGTCAGATAATCGGCCAATTTGGGATATTTCTCCCGGACCTTTTCCAGATCACTGCAGCAGGAAACCAGCTTGGTAACCCGAATCTGCTGATCAATCCGCTGCATCAGAACTTTCTCATTCACGGACTGGTCTTCCCTGCCCAGAAAATAATGGTACATATCCAGATTCAGATAACATAAGGTCTTCACATAAGGCAAAGGCTGGTTGGCAAAAATATTATCCACATAAAAAGTATGTCTGGGAAGCTTCACTCCCGACTGCTTCAGCACCTCCGTTCTGAAAAACAGGGAGTGCATCACCAGATACTGAGAGGGACGGAAATGCCTGATGTCGTTCCAGCCGCAGACCTGATTTTCTCTTAACACATTTTTATAGCCCATCCGCTTAGTCTTATTTTCATAAAAGTGATCGTAGATATAATTGCATATGATTAAATCCACTTCTGTGCCGTTCTTTTCCCATTGGCGGATTCTTTGGAGCAGTTTCTGCAATTCCTCTTCCTCCAGCCAGTCGTCGGAATCCACAACCTTGAAATATTTTCCCTCTGCCAGCGCAAGCCCGGCGTTGACCCCGGCTCCATGGCCGCCGTTTTCCTGGTGCACCACCCTTACAATCTCCGGATAATTCCTGGCATAGTTGTCTGCAATTGCTCCGGTGCCGTCTGCGGAACCGTCATCCACAATAATAATCTCCACAGCTTCGTCTCCGCTAAGCAGGCTGTCAATGCACCGCTCCATATAGTCCTCTGAATTATAGCAAGGCACCGTAAATGTAATGTCTTTTTTCATCTTTTCTCTCCTGTTGCTTTTTGCTTCTATTTTATTTAACGAAAATAATCTTGATATTTCTTCATAAATTTTCTTAATATTTTTTTAAGAATGAAGACATGCTCCGCTCATTCCCTTCCTGTGCGTCAATTTTCTTCATTATAAATAATCTTTCTTAATTCTGCATTGTCTTTATCTTACAGTTATCTTACATTTATGTTAGGAACTGTTGGTGAAATAAAATACACAAATTACGCAGGATTTTATTTCACCAACAGTTTCTTAGAACGATGGACTGCCCATGGGAAAATTTCGTTTCTGTATGCTGCCGCAAACTTTTTATCCATTATAATAGCAGGGCACCCCTTTTCAGGAAATGCCCTGCCATAACGCAGTAAACTCTGTCTATTGTGAAATATTTTCCAGCTCTTTCGCTACAATCTCCTTCCACTCTTCGAAAGAACGGCTGCCGGAATAAGTCTCCCCTATGATATTCCCCTCTTTATCCACGAAAAATGTTTCCGGAACCGCATTAATCCCCGCAAGCCTGCCGCCGAAATAACCCGCGTCCGGTACCAGGAACGGATACGACGCCCCTGTTTTTTCCGCCAGCAGTTTCGCTTTTTCCACTGCCTCCGCATCCGGATTGCCGGAACCGTCCGCTGCGTCCAGCACTATGCCCGCCACATTCACGCCCTGCTCTTTCATTTCGCCGTACAGCTTTTCCAAATCCGGAATCTCGCTGATACAGGGTCCGCACCAGGTAGCGAACACATTTACCATGGTCAGATCATAATCCCCGAACATTTCCTGGGTATAGGAATTTCCCTGAACATCCTCTGTGGAAAATTCCCCGATATTCTCTGTCCCTTTTTGTTCCCCGGAACCTGAAATCTCCTGTAAGGAATCTGTTCCCGCGGATTGGACTTCTTCATTCTTCTCCCCCTCAGCAGGATTCTTCTCTTTCGAACCGCAGCCGGCAAGCAACATCAGGCAACAAAGGGCGGACAGAAACATAAGAGTTATTTCTTTCTTCCTTTTTCTCATATATCATTCTCCTTTTATGTATGATAATGACTGCAGCTGTTCCAAAGCCAGTTAACAAACCTACTCTGTGAGCCTTTCATTGTATGCCGACATTATAACACACATCTTCCAAAAGATGATAGATCATTTTCACAATATATTAAATTTGCTTGATTGTCCGTAAAACAGGAATAATTTGAGCGAATATTCCATAAAATTTTCATGGAAAGCCCTATTGACTTTCCTCTTTGCACTTGCTAGAGCGTGTCTTAAAATTCATTCCCGCAATCTGCCGCCCCACTTCACACCAGATTTCATGCTGAATTTAGTCAATGTAGCCCACTACACCTCCTAAATTCAGCATAAAATCTGATGTAAATTGGGACGACATCTTGCGGAAAGCAATTTTAAGACACGCTCTAGTCAAGGGGTATTCCAAAAAATATTTGGGACATTCCTTTTTTTATCCTGCATTTATCTCATGAATTCAGATTATTCCGTAAATTTCATTTGCCCTATAAGTATCATGTAGTAAAGGGGCGGCTATTTTTGTGGTTTATTATTATCCTTGCTTCCGATGGCGTATCCGAGACCGAAGCAGGTTCCTATGTAATCGGAGGGTCACAGTCCCTCCGTAGAAGAACTAGCCACCTACCGTTATGGCAGTACCCGTACAAATCTTTTATCAGAAAATGGCGGGCGCTACAAGATGGTTTTCCGGCTTTTTTATTTTCCCTAAAATGATTCATCATTTTCTCAATCTGACAGGAGAAAACATTCAAATTCATTGCAAAAGGAGCGGAAACCGCTTTGCAGTCTCCGCTCCCCGGCGTTTCTGTAATTTGCAGTTCTTATGCTTTCTTCTGGCTGCCCAAAATGAGAGCCGCCATCCCGCAGAACATTCCGCCCACCGGAAATGCCACCCAGCAAATATTCCACAATTGAAACGCAAACCCAGCCACGAAAAACACAACAGCAGCCAGAATCATAATGCATCCGCACCATACGCCGATTCTCTCTCCGTTTTTCTTCCATGTTTCTTCCTGGCAATTTTCCCTATTATATCCTGCCACATCATACTTGGCATTTCCCAGTCCGGTATGCACCAAAAGGCCTATGCCCACAGCAGCCAGAAGCAGAAAAATTCCATCATAGAACTCTTCTCTCATGCCTGCCCGAAGGGGCAGCTCACTTCCGTTCATCGCAATCAGAACGCCTATCAGAATCATCCCAAGGCCTGTCGCAATCCTGCGGGGGAATTTTTCAGCAAACCGTTCTTTCTCTTCTTTTGTGTAAAAGTCCGCGATCACCGGATGGCTCTTGCGGTAAACCTCATCTTTCATCCCGGCCGTCGCAAGAACCAGAACCGCCACAATAACAATGGAGAAGAAGACCGTATTCATAAGAGCCTCCGGCACTTTTCCAAATCCCTCCAGCAGCTCATAGGCCGCCATGGAGAAAATCAGCGTCATTACGCCGAGGGAAATGCTCCTTCTGCGCTTTTCCATATGATTTTCATAGCCCTGGCTGTCGGAAATTTCCAGTTCTGCCGCATTTTTTCGAAGCAGTGTATCCATATCGCAGGAAAAGAAATCGCAAAGCTGCAAAATCTTTTCCATTTCCGGGTAGCTGCTTCCAGCCTCCCATTTTGAAACTGTCTGACGGGACACATCAAATTGTTCCGCAAACTGCTCCTGGGTCATGTTTCTCTGTTTTCTGTAAAACTGCAGGTTTTCTCCAAATACACTCATTTTCATTCACCTTTCTTCTGTCCGCCGGCCGGCATCTGTTTTCCTTTTGCGCTTTCGGTGAATTTATTTTACAATATCACGCATGTAAAGTCTGCCTCTTTGCTGTTGCTTTTGGAGATTTTTATGTAAAGTTACGGTTGCATCGCCTTACGTGAGGCGGGCCCCATAGCCATCCGGACAGGGAAGACTGCGGGCTTCCCTGTTAAGCTGCGGCTGCATCGCCTTACGCAGGGCTATCTTGCCTAGTCACAGACAATGCCAGTTCTTCCAGCTGCTTCTCTTCCACAGCTCCCGGCGCATCTGTCATCAGACAGGAAGCGTCTTTCACCTTGGGGAAGGCTATCACATCCCGGATGGAATCACACTGCATCATCAGCATCACCATGCGGTCCAGCCCATAGGCCAGTCCTGCATGGGGCGGAACTCCGTATTTAAAGGCGTTCAGCAAAAATCCAAACTGTTCATAAGCCCGCTCTTTGGTAAAGCCCAGCACCTCCAGCATTTTTTCCTGAATGTCATCCTGGTGGATACGGACGGAACCGCCGCCCAATTCTGTGCCGTTTAATACGATATCATATGCCTTGGCGCGCACTGCCCCCGGGTCTGAGTCGATTTTATCCCAATCCTCTTCCATGGGCATGGTAAAGGGGTGATGCATGGCCATAAAACGGTTTTCTTCCTCGGACCATTCCAACAGAGGGAATTCCGTCACCCACAGGAAATTGTATTTGTTTTTATCGAGCAAATCCAATTGCCTTGCAAGTTCCAGGCGAAGGGCGCCTAACACATCCCAGACAATTTTATTCTTATCCGCAGCAAACAAAAGCAAGTCTCCCGGCTCTCCCTGCATCTGCTGCACCAGAGCTTTTAGCTCTTCTTCCGTCATAAATTTCGCGAAGGAAGATTTATAGGAACCGTCCTCATTGACTGCCAGATAAGCCAGTCCTTTGGCTCCGTAGCCTTTGGCAAACTCCACCAGCTTGTCAATTTTCTTTCTGGGCATAGCCCCCTGCCCTTTGGCATTGATGCCCCGGACAGAACCGCCCTGCTCCAAAGCGCCGGTAAATACGCCGAAACCGCAGCCTTTTACCGTTTCTGAAACGTTCACCAGCTCCATGCCGAAACGGGTATCCGGCTTGTCGCTGCCATAGCGGTCCATGGCTTCCTGCCAGCTCATCCTGGGAATGGGCAGAGACACTTCCACGCCAATGGCCTCTTTGAATACATACTGCAGCAGCCGCTCATTGACGTCAATCACATCATCTACGTCCACAAAGGACAGTTCCATATCCGCCTGGGTAAATTCCGGCTGGCGGTCTGCCCGAAGGTCCTCATCCCTAAAACACCTGGCAATCTGGAAATACCGGTCGTAACCGGAACACATCAATAGCTGCTTAAACAGCTGGGGAGACTGGGGCAGCGCATAGAACGCGCCTGGATGCACACGGCTGGGCACCAGATAATCCCTGGCTCCTTCCGGCGTGGATTTGGTCAGAATCGGCGTTTCGATTTCCAGAAATCCCTCCTGAGCCATAAAATTGCGCAAAAGCATGGCCACTTTGCTTTTCATCATCAGATTCCGCTGGATGTCCGGCCTGCGCAAATCCAGATACCGGTAACGAAGCCGCATATCTTCCTTGGTCTGGGAGTTTTCCTCAATGGGAAAAGGCGGCGTCTCAGACTCTGACAGAATCCGGATATCTTCCGCAATCACTTCGATCTCCCCTGTTTTCAGATTCTCATTGACGGCAGCCGTCCGCTTTTCCACGGTTCCTGTCACCGCAATTACAAATTCACTCCGCAGAGCTTCCGCTTTGGCAAAGCCTTCGCTTCCCACCTTGGGCTCGTCAAATACAATCTGAAGCAGGCCGGTGCGATCCCGCAAATCTATAAAAATCAAGCTTCCTAAATTTCTCCGTTTCTGCACCCAGCCCATCACAGTTACTTTCTGGCCGATATTGCCATTTGAAACTTCAGTGCACCTGTGGGTCCTGTGCAGTCCTTTCATTGATTCTGCCATAATTCTTCCTCCTGAAATTAATTCATTATTTTTGTATTTGGAAACGGACGGAACTGCCGTACTAATCTCGGTTAAAAAATTCTTCGATTTGGGTATAGCCTTCTGCGGTTAGTTTTTCTTTCTGGAATTTTTTATTTTTATTCATGCGGGCCACTAATACTTGTTTTCCGGCTTTTCGCTGCTCCTGGGCCTTTGCGATTACCTGGGCCAGTTTCTCTCCCGGATAGTTCTTTTCAATCAGATAGGCAATCCGCTCTGACTGGCCGGGCACCTGGAAACCGCTTTCTAACAGCAGCAGGATGATCCGTTCGAATCCGATGGAGAATCCGCAGGCCGGCACGTCGTTTCCGGTAAATTGGCCGATCATCTTGTCGTAACGGCCGCCTCCGCCGCAGCTTCCGCCAAACTCAGGCATGGCAATTTCAAAAATCGTGCCTGTATAATAAGACATGCCCCGCACCAGCGTCGGGTCGAAAACCAAATCAAATTCCGCTTCTTTGGCGTCATTGACGCAGGCTGCAATCTCCATCAGATTATCTGCCGCGTCTTTTTCCAGGAAATCTCCCAGCTTTTCGGCCAGATAGGAAACGCCCTCTGCCACGTCTTCTTTTCCCTGAATACTCTGAAACAGATCCAGGTATTTTTCAATGGACGCTTTTTCAAATCCGTTCTTTTCTAATTCTTCCGCCACGCCCTCTAAGCCGATCTTGTCCATTTTGTCCAGAATAATAAAAACCGTATCCCAGGCCTCCTCTGAAAATCCGCTGTAAGCTGCCATAGCTTTCAAAATTCGCCTTTCATTGATACGAATCTGAAAATTTTTGAAGCCTAACCTGCCAATTGTGGCAGTGGTTGCAAGAATCAATTCAATTTCCGCAAGGTTGCTGGGTTCTCCCAGAATATCAATGTCACACTGCATAAACTGGCGGTATCTGCCCCGCTGGGGACGGTCCGCCCGCCAAACGTTTCCCATCTGCAGCGCCTTAAAGGGAGCCGGCAGGCTGTTGGAATTGTTGGAATAAAATCTCGCCAGAGGCACAGTCAAATCGTAGCGCATACCGTAATCCACCACGTCATTTTCATTTCGGGCTGTTTCCAGCTTCAGCTTTTCCCCCCTTTTGAGCACTTTGAAAATCAGCTTCTCGTTCTCTCCGCCCTGCTTATTGCTGAGATTCGCAATGTTTTCCATACAGGGAGTCTCAATGGGCGTGAAGCCGAAGCTGCAGTATGTTTCTTTGATTACATGCATCACATAATCCCGGATCTGCATTTCTTCCGGTAAAATATCTTTCATGCCGTTTACAGGCTTTTTTGCCAATGCCATTATTTGTCCTCCTTATTTTTATGCTGTTGTTTTCGCCAAGGTATTGCCGCTATGGCTTTCTGCTGTTTTGCCTGGGCAGTGCTATTCTAATTTTCAGCTGCTTTTTGTCTGAGCATCGCTGTTATAGCTTTCTGCCGTTTTTACCTGGACAGTGCTGTTATAGTTTTCAGCTGCGTTTACTGGTTATTATAACTTTTTGCAGTGGACTGTGTCAATCATTTTTGGACATCCCAAAGAAAACAAAGTGGGCAAACCCACTTCAACTCCCCGATTGAGAGGTTTGTCGTATACACTCCGTTTCGGTCCGTCCTGTAATCTTCCATATTTTCTTCTGTGATAAATTTTTTCATTCCTGTTCCTCCTGAGATTGATCTGATTTATGCTGTTATCTTACCATATTAAAAAAAGATAGCAGCACATCAAATGGCCAGATGGCGCCCATAAGGACAACAAATAGCCTACTGGATTGCTCTGCCAGTATAAAAGGCAAAAAGAATCCCCGAACTGTATTGCCGTACAGTTCGGGGATTTCATTCTTTGCCCTCATGGACTTATGATTGCTTTTTGTCTATCGGCACTATAACATATGCAGCCCGTCAGCGTTACAGCGCAATAGTCTTTCCAACTTCCGCCAAGACGCACTGATCCTTCAGCGCTTCCTTGATGGCCGCGATAGCCAATATTCCAGTGCAATGCAGCGGAACTACCACATCCATCTCCAATTCCTGCAGGGACGCAATGGTCTGTTTCAGCTGTTTTGAACTGCAGCTTTTCAAATGCATTCCAGCCACCAGGCTGTGAATATGTTCTCCCGAGAAAGAATGCTGCACATAATTCAGGCAATTGACAATTCCGGGATGGGCGCACCCTGCGAATACGCACAATCCCTGCTTATCTCGAATTACCAGAAGCTGTTCATCCTCCATCGTATCTTCTGATAACTCCGGTTCCTTACTCCCGCTTTCCAAAGCCTTCTCTTTCAGACCTTCCTTCACAGATATTTCTTTCAGAAACCTGGCGGGAACCGATTCAAAATCTGTTACATAAGGAATATTGGATAAAAGATAGACATTCTCTGCGATCTCTGTACGCCCTTCTCTGGTACAGACAAGAGATTCGTTTTCCTTCATCCACTGCTCTGCATCCTCCGGAATTCCTCCAAAGAGCAAATCTCCTGTAACCGGATGTCTGGAATATTTCTTATCAAAGGCCCTCTGATTAATATAGATGGGAATCTTCGGCAATTTTCCGCCAGCCTTCTGCCTTCCTGCCCACTCTTTCATGCCGCCGCAGTGGTCATAATGGCCATGGCTTAAGATAATGCCGTTCAGCTGTTCCAATTCCAGCTTCATCTTCCCGGCATTCTTAAGAAATACCCCGGACTGCCCCGTATCAAAAAGATATCTCTTTTCTCCTGTGTCTATCCAAAGGGACAGCCCGTGTTCTCCCAAAAAACCTCTTTTATACACTGTATTTTCCGTCAGAATCTTTATGTCCATTCTTCCTCCACTCTCAGGGCATTCTCTCCGCTGCAGCGCAGCTTTTCAAGGAATCTTTACATCCATTCTTCCTCCGCTCCCAGCCATTCTCTCCGCTGCAGCGCAGCTTTTTCAAGGAATCTTTACATCCATTCTTCTTTCGCCCTCTGCTGCTCTTTCGCCTGGATAATCGCCTCGTTCAGAGAAAGCATCTTGGCATCCAGCATGGAAACAATGCCTGCGCATTCCTGCAAATCCCGGCTGATGTATTCCGGCGCGTTTCCTTCAAATTTATAATATATCTTGTGCTCAAGGCTTGCCCAGAAATCCATGGCAATGGTTCTGATCTGAATCTCCACCTTGGTGTCCACAACTCCGTCTGTCAGAAAAATCGGGACAGTTACCAGCATATGGTAGCTTTTGTATCCGCTTTCCTTGGGATTTTTGATATAATCTTTGATGGACACTACGGTTAAATCATTCTGCCTTCCAATCATTTCCGCCAAACGGTAAATATCGGAAGTAAAAGAGCATACGACACGAATTCCGGCAATGTCATTGATGTGATTCACCATATTTTCAATGGTGCTTTCATACCCATGGCGTTTCAGCTTCTTCACAATGCTCTCCGGCGACTTAATTCTGGACTTTACATATTCTATGGGGTTATACTTATGTACATGTCGGAATTCGTCATTTAAAATATCAACTTTGGTACCCACTTCTTTCAAAGCCGAATTATATAAGAAAATAACCGTCTCCCAACTGGTTACCCCTTCATTAAACTTAACGGGTACTTCCATTTTCCTTTTCTCTCCATCCTTTCCTATATTATCAGGACGCAGGCTTACTCTCCAGAACTTTCTCAATTGTCACTAGTTTTACACAAATTACAAAAATATCCGTTGCTATTTTCAGGTCGTCTAAGGTAGGGTAGGTGGGCGCAATACGGATTGTGCTGTCTTTGGGATCTTTTCCGTAAGGGTAAGGCGCGCCGGCAGGCGTCATAGTTACGCCGGCTTTTTTCGCTTTGGCCACAATTGCTTTCGCACAGCCCTCTAATGCCTCAAAAGCAATAAAATATCCACCTTTGGGCGCAATCCAGCTTCCAGCGCCTCTTCCTTCCAGTTCACGCCCAAAGGTATCAATAATCATTTCAAATTTGGGACGCAGAATATCCGCGTGTTTTCTCATATGCTCTGTCATGCCGTAAATATCTTTGAAAAATCTTACATGGCGGAGCTGATTCACCTTGTCATGTCCGATGGTTGCAATCTTCATCTGCTCTTTGATTTCCACCA
Source organism: uncultured Lachnospiraceae bacterium (assembly GCA_910584585.1). Taxonomy (GTDB): domain Bacteria; phylum Bacillota; class Clostridia; order Lachnospirales; family Lachnospiraceae; genus Petralouisia. Next base: position 68,762 of record CAJUBP010000015.1, read on the forward strand.
GGTTATTGGCTGATGTCGCAATGGCTGCCACGCCGGATCCTGGAAAACTAATCTTGGAAGTGGAACAGAATTTGTACACCATATCCGGATTGCCTGCGCGCTTGCACTCCGCCAGAATTTCCACCAGATTATCCTGATCAATGTCATACAGATGATGCACGCCGTAGGCGTTATCCCAGTAAATGCGGAAATCTTTCGCTGCCGGCTTCAATCTGGCAAAACGGCGGACTGTTTCGTCCGAATAAGTAATTCCCTGGGGATTGGAATATTTGGGCACGCACCAGATTGCCTTAATTGCCTCGTCTTTGCTGACCAAATCCTCCACCATATCCATATCCGGGCCGGTGGGCAGCATGGGCACATTAATCATCTCGATTCCAAAGTATTCCGTAATGGCAAAATGCCTGTCATATCCCGGCACCGGACATAAGAACTTCACTTTATCCAGCTTGCACCAGGGCGTGTTGCCCATTACCCCGTGAGTCATGGATCGGGAAACGGTATCGTACATAATATTCAGACTGGAATTCCCATAAATAATAATATTGTCCGGATGGCACTCAATCATATCTCCCAACAGTACTTTTGCCTCCCAAAGCCCGTCCAGCACGCCGTAATTCCGGCAGTCTGTTCCGTCTTCACAGCTCAGATCCGTATTGCTGTTTAACACATCCATCATTCCCATAGACAAATCCAACTGTTCTGCAGAAGGTTTTCCCCTGGACATATCCAGTTTTAAACCGCTCTTGGCATATTTCCGGTAAGCCGCTTCCAAGGCCGTTTTTTCTTTCATCAATTCTTCTCTGCTCATTTCCTGATATGACTGCATATTCTATTCCTCCTGAACTATCATTTTGAACTGTCCACAACAGTCTTGTTTTCTCTTCTCTCTTTTCTCAACATTCCCATTATGCACTATTCTGTTCAGATTGTAAAGCATTTTCTTTCAGAAATTTACAACTGTCCGTATATAAACGACACTTTTAACTTTTTGTCCGTCTTCGAAAAGAGCGACGCGGCCTTCCGCTCTCTTGCCTGCCTTTGAAAGGATTAAGGCAAGCCTTCCATTCTCTTTCCTGTCTTTGATTCTTCCTTTTTCAAAAAATCAAGGTGCGACTTTATCTGTTTCTCATACCCGTTTTCTGTAGGCTCATAGAAGGTTTCTTCCGTCAGCCCGTCCGGAAGATACTGCTGCTTCACATAGTGATTGGGAAAATCATGGGCATACTGATATCCAAGCCCCCGGCCCAGCTTCTGGGCGCCCCGGTAATGGGAATCCCTAAGATGGGCCGGAACCGGAGCCGTCTTGGTGGTTTTCACAATGTCCATGGCGCGGCCGATTGCCAGGCAGGAAGCGTTGCTCTTAGGCGCGCTTGCCACATAAATGGCTGCCTGGGACAGAATAAGCTGAGCCTCCGGCATACCCACCCGCTCCACGGCCTGGGCTGCGCTGACTGCCACCACAAGGGCGTTGGGATCCGCGTTTCCCACGTCCTCGGAGGCGCAGATCATAATTCTTCTGGCAATAAACTTAATATCTTCCCCGGCATACAGCATTTTGGCCAGATAATAAACGGCCGCGTCCGGATCGGAACCCCGCATGCTCTTGATAAATGCGGAAATAACGTCATAATGGTTATCCCCCTTTTTGTCGTACTGCACCACTCTTTTCTGAATGCACTCTGCGGCAACGTCCAGGGTAATGCGGATTTTCCCGTCCTCTCCCCGGGGCGTTGTGAGGACGCCCAGTTCAATGGCTGTCAGTGCGGCGCGGGCGTCTCCGTTTGCCACGTCAGCCAAAAATTCCAGCGCGTCTTCTTCCAGCAGCGCCTCATAGCTTCCCATTCCCTTTTCCCGATCTGTGACTGCGCGCGTCAGTATCTTCTTGATATCCTCCTTTTCCAAGGGATACAATTCAAAAATAATGGAACGGGACAAAAGAGCCCCATTCACTTCAAAGTATGGATTTTCGGTAGTTGCCCCAATCAATATCACCGTGCCGTCCTCCACAAAGGGCAGAAGATAATCCTGCTGGGACTTGTTAAAACGGTGAATCTCGTCAATGAACAGTATGGTTTTTTTCCCATACATGCCCTGATTATTTTTAGCCTGCTGCACCACTTCCTCCATATCTTTCTTTCCGGCGGATGTGGCGTTCATCTGAGTAAACTCCGCACTGGTGGTATTGGCAATGACCTTTGCAAGAGTCGTTTTCCCGGTTCCCGGCGGCCCATAAAAAATAATGGAACTGAGCTTATCCGCCTTAATCGCCCGGTACAGAAGCTTATCTTTTCCTATAATATGCTGCTGTCCAGCCACTTCATCCAAACTGACAGGGCGCAGACGGCTTGCCAGCGGAGCTTCCTTTTCCTGATTCTGTTCCCTCATATACTCAAATAAATCCATCTGCCTTCCTCCTTTGCATTTGACCAAAATCCCTTGAGCCGCTCAAATACATCCGTACGCTTCTGGCTGAATCTGACCAAAACTCATTTACGCGCTCAAAGGCATCTCTTTTCTGTCAGTCTTTATCATTACATCCAGCAAAAAATACCCCTCCTGGGTATAACAGATCATTTCTCCGCCCAGTCTTCTGGCTGCATCCTGAATGGTACGGAGACCGAACCCATGTTCCGAACCTCCCCGGGAACTGGGCGGCAGACTTCCTTTTTCCACAAAAAGTTCCGGACTGCAGCGGTTTTTCATCCGAATCATCAGATATTCTCTGCTATAGCGAAGCTGCACAGACACCTCCCTCTGTCCCCTGGGAAGCTGTTCCACTGCATTCCAGGCATTTTCCAGGCCGTTGGAAATAATCTGGCACAATTCCATAAACGGAAGATCTTCTTCTCCTATTTGAAGATCCAGTTTCTGGGCTACGCCCGCCCGCTCAAATTTCTGGGCGTAATGGCTGAAAATGGAATTCAGATAGGGATTTACACAGAACTGCTGCTGGCTGGTTTCCCGTTCGTAATCATTGACCATATTCTGCATATAGTCCTGGGCCTCTTCGATTTTGCCTGCGGAAAGCAGACCGGATAACGCAATGGAATGGGCTTTCATGTCATGTTTCAGCTTCCGGATATTCTGCTGGTTCTCCAGCCTTGCCTCCAATTGTATATTCTGCTCTTTCCAGATCAATTCTTCCTGCTGTTTGCGGTATAACAGCAGCTGCCGATAAAGGGAGGCAAAAATTGTGGCATAAGTCAGCGGCATCAAAACCAGAATCATCACCGCCACCGGAACCGCTTCCGGCCGGCCGGTAACAACGGTGGGCTGGTTCAGCGCCATATTCAGCAAAACATAGTAAAATGCCGACATCAGCGCAAACAGCCCCCAGCCTTTGGAAACAGAATCCTGCAGCTCGATATAAGGTCTCCTCAGATAACGAAACGCCAGCCATTCCGCCGCCGGAAAGAGCAGCAGGCGGCTTACAAGCATAATCACGCATTTTCCGCCGCCCAGATAAAAATCCAAAAGGTTTGTCACCCCAAGCAGCCAATAGGCCGCTGTATCTGCCAGACAGAAGGTAAACAGAAATCTCCATTTCTTATCTTTAGAAATCCAATAGAAAAAAAACAGGCTGGGAAGGGTACAGGAAAAGATCAGAATTCTTCCCATCTGATCTACCCCCAGTACCGCCAATCCCCCCACATTCAGAACAATCAGCGGCAGCATGCCAACAATCGTCAGGATAATTGTTTTCCTCTGGGGAAACCTGGATCGGTACAGCATAATAAAAAGTATTAATATATGAAACAGGGACCATATCACAGAAAGTCCCCGCAGCAATTCTGAATTCATCATTCCATCTCCTCAAACAGTATTTCCTGATAACGCCTTTTTATCTCCGCCAGGTAACGCCGGGACACCGGCACACTCTGCCCCCTCACCACAAGTTCACTTCCGTTCATGCTGCTGACATGGTACATATTTACAATAAAACTCTGATGGCATCTGGAAAACACATCCCCGCAGATCTGCCCCGCAATTTCGTTTAATTTTCCTGTGCATTCCTGGACGCTTCCGTCCCGGCAATGAATGTAAACGGTATGCTCCCGGCTGCTGACATACAGGATCTTTCCATATGGGATCATTCCGGTCTGCCCCCGCCACCGAAAGCTTAAAGACTTTTCTTTTTCTCTGTGCAGCCGCGCGGAAATCCGTTCCAGCAGCCCCTCCAGATCTTCCTTTTTCACCGGCTTTAGCAGATACTGCACGGCATACAAATCATACGCCTCCCGGTAAAATTCATCGCTGAAGGAAATAAAGCACAAAGCAGCGTCTTCCTCTTCCCTCCGAAGCTGCTTTGCCAGTTCCAGGCCGCTTCCTGTATCTAAATAGATATCTATCAGATACAGATCATACCGTTTCTTCTGGCCCTGTACCGCATTTAAAAGCTGATTGGCACTAGAATAAAGCACTGCGTCATGATGTTCACTCAGCAGTGCTTTCAGCCGCATGGCGTCTTTGCGGCAGTCATCACATATTGCAATTTTCATATTTCTAATCCTCGCTTGTATCTTATGTCCTATGATATTGTACCATAACCTTAGCATAAAATTCTATGGCAAATTATGTACATTTTAATGCAAACCAATCCTTTTGATATTGTACCACAGCTGCTGTATAATTTCCACTTTATTTTGCAGTCGCCTTCCCCCAGATAAATATGCCAAATGACTGCCCTTTTGCCCGCTGCCTATTCAAAAATAATTTCATCTACTGTTACAAACTCGTAGCCCTGCTTTTTCAGCGTATCAATAATCTCCATTGCGGCAGTGACAGAAGTCTCGTATCCGTCATGCATCAGGATAATATCGTTTTCCTGAACATTTTTCATAACTTTTTCCACAATACTGGCTTGGTTCTGACTGGACCAGTCCAAGGTGTCCACGTCCCAGAGCACCTCCACCATATTTACCTCACAGTCCAGCTTCTCGTGCCAGTCTCCAAAGGGCGGCCGCAGATAGGAGGGGTAGACTCCTGTAATTCCATAAATCAGTTCATTGGTGCGGCTGACCTGGCTGCACGCCTGCTCCATGGGAAGCTTGCTCAGCTGTTCATGCTTGTAGGAGTGATTCCCAATCAGATGCCCTTCTTCCTGTATCTGCTTTACCACCTCCGGATATTTCTCCACTTCCTGCCCCAACAGGAAAAAAGTAGCTTTCACTCCGCGCTCTTTCAAAGCTTCCAGCATTTCAGGCGTATACTGGGGATTCGGCCCGTCGTCAAAGGTAAGGGCAACCTTTTTTCTCTCCGAGGCTTTCGCGTCTTCCTGGGCAGGCCCCGAAGCCTGACGGGTCTTTTCCAGCTTTTCGGCTGCTGCCGCAAGGCCCTGTTTCATTTCTCTTCCTTTTCCTGTTCCGGTGAGGATCAGCCCGAACGCCAGGCAAAGGCAGAACAAATCAAACAGCATGCATTTTTTCCAAAATTTCTTTCCTTTCATCCACTGAACGCTCCATAGGGATCTCCATAAAATATATGAAGCCGGGGATGTATTTTATTCAATGTGTTTTCCCGCAAAGTAAAAGGACAAGACACGCTCTAGGGCTGTATTTTATCCAAAATATCCGCTGCCGCCTCCCCGTCGCTGCCTCCCAGCAGATACCATCTGCCCTGGTTAGTCTCAATCATAAGAAACGGCGGCTCTTTGGGATTAATGCAGACCTTAAAATCCCGGCGGTAGGTATCACTGTAAAAATCTCCCTTTTTCACCGTCTCCATTCCGGTTCCGCTTTTGCGCCTCAGCTCCGGTTCCTCCTCCAGAAGCGTCACTTCTCTGATCTCTGATTGTTCTATCTGATATACTTTCTTCCAGTGATTTGCCGTCAGCGTCCCATCCTCATAGGTAAGGGATACCGGGGTAAACTCTTCCAGCACGCATAATCCGCAGGCGCCCAGCACGAAAACTGCCAGAAATATCAGCAGAAAAGCCATGCCGTATTTCATGACTGGCTTTGCCATATTCGCGGTAAGTCCCAGGCCTGCCCGGGGCTCTACAAATGTCCGGCTGTCATGTTTATTATAATAAATCATTCCCCAAATCCAATGATTATCATCGTCTTCTTCCACCGGAAGTTCCTGCGCCAGATATTTTTTGCTGTTTTTCTCTATCTTTCTCCAGCATCGGAACACTAATGTTATGGAAACCGCTCCGAACCACAGGCTGATGGCCCCTATCAGCCACGGCAGCCATTTTGCCGGCATGTGAAAAGAGCAGAGGATTCCCCAGTTAAACATGCCAGTCACCCAGGCCATGGAGGCGCAGAGCCTTCCCATGTGATACTGCCGTATTTTGGCCACCTGCAGGTTGACTCGGCTGTTATAGGTAAATACTCTGGTCCGCTGTCTCTCAAAAAACCTTACGTATAACAAAAAGAGACAGTCTGTCAGCGCAATAGACAACAGGACACATTCACTGACCCATAATTCCGGCAGCCATGGGCGATACCAGCAGCGGTACAGAAAAATTTCAGCCAAGGGCGCCAAAAAGGCAACTATGCAGCCTGCGCCAATGGCTTTCCTGGAATATTTCATTTTCTCAGCGCCGGCAGCCGTCACGTCCACCAGAATTTCTTCCTGTTCCCCTGAACTTTCCTTCTCCTGCCGAGATGCCAAAAATTCCCGCTTCTGCTCTTTCATTCCGGCATTGGCCCTCTGAAATGGGAGGAACAGAAAAACAATCACAAAAAACACCCAGACTGTCGTTCCCGTTACCACCAGCGATTCATGGGCCGGCAGCAGCGCCAAAAAGAATAGCGCCAGGGAAATCAGCGCACAAATTTTCAGTTCTTCCTTGTATCTCCTTTTAATCGCCTGTACGCCTAAACTTGCTTCTGCCCCCTGCCAGAGCGTTACCCCAAACTGAGTTCTATTTTTCTCTTCTGCCAGAAACCAGCATGCCCCAAACATAATCGGCAGCACCGGCATCATGCATATTGCCATAAAAATCTTCATTCCTGTCATTTCCATAAGATACCTCCTGAAAGTTCCGACATGTGTACCGGCCTGGGTTTCCGCACGCGCAGACAACATAATCTCTGTTTTCTATCCGCCGTAGGCCTTACCGCAGAATTCCAGAAATTCTTCTCTGGAAATTCCGGCAATCTTAGCTTCTGCAGCCAGCAGTTCCAGTTCTTTCTCCACTTTCTGCGCCACGGCTCTCTTCCTGCCGCCGGAATGCCGGACAATAGCTCCGTTTCGCCTGTCTGTGACAATATAGCCTTCCTGTTTCAAAAGCTGATACGCCTTATTCACAGTCATTGTATTGATCCCAGCCTCACCGGCAAGAGCGCGGATCGACGGAAGCCTGTCTCCGTCTTGAAAAACGCCGTCCGCCACGGCCTGCACAATCTGATCTCTGATTTGCTGATAAATGGGTACGCTGCTGGCAAAATCCAATTTCATTATCATGGGTATCACGCCTTTGCAAAATTCTGTCTTGTTATGGGTTCTCACTTCTTTGCAAATTTCTGTCTTGTTATGAGTTCTCACTTCTTTGCAAAAATTCTGTCTTCTGTAAGATCTCTTATCTTTGTATTATATATAGTAATACAAACAATACAAAAAGTCAAGAACCGGAGGATGGGCTGAGTTCCTGACCGTTCCAAGAGATCCGCCTATCCTCCGGCAACGAAGGAACTGCCGGGGAAACGGACTTTCTCGTTTCCCCGGCAGATAATTCTTTGTTCTTCTATTTTTTGCATTTTGCCGCTAAATTTCCATTTTCCACGTCAATCAGAATCGTATCCCCGGCTCCCACTTCATCAGCAAGAATCAATTTTGCCGAAAGGGTTTCCACGGTTTTCTGCAGATACCGCTTTAAGGGCCTTGCCCCGTATACCGGATCGTAACCGTGCTCCACCGCAAATTCCTGGGCGGCCTGGGTCAGTTCCACAGACACTTCCCGGTCTGCCAGACGCTTATTCAAATCCGCCAGCAGCAGGTGAATAATATTGCCGATATCCTGCCTGCTTAAGGGCTTGAATAAAATGGTTTCATCCAGCCGGTTCAAAAATTCCGGCCGGAAATTATTCTGAAGCTCACTCATTACAGCCGCTTCGCATTCCGGCTGAATCTCGCCGTTTTCTCCGATGCCCTCCAGCAGATACGAAGAGCCCAGGTTGGAGGTCATAATCAATATGGTATTTTTAAAGTCCACCGTGCGGCCCTGGGAATCGGTAATGCGCCCGTCATCCAATACCTGAAGCAGTACGTTAAATACGTCAGGATGGGCTTTCTCCACTTCATCAAACAACACCACGGAATAGGGTTTTCTGCGCACCGCTTCCGTGAGCTGTCCGCCCTCTTCATATCCCACATATCCGGGAGGCGCTCCAATCAGGCGGGAAACGGAATATTTTTCCATATACTCGCTCATGTCAAGCCTTACCATATTGTTTTCATCGTCAAACAGGCTGGCGGCCAATGCCTTGGCCAATTCTGTTTTTCCCACGCCGGTAGGCCCCAGAAACAGAAAGGAACCGATGGGCTTGCTGGGATCTTTGATTCCTGCCTTGGAGCGGATAATGGCCTCTGTCACTTTCGTAACGCCTTCTTCCTGGCCGATGACCCGCTTATGGAGTTCCTCATCCAAATGCAGCGTTTTATTCCGCTCGCTTTCTGTCAGCTTCGCCACCGGGATTCCGGTCCAGCGGGAAATGATTTTGGCGATTTCCTCTTCGCTGACATTTTCGTGCACCAGGCTTAAGTCTTTCTTCTTCACCTGCTCTTCTTCCAGTTCCAGCTGACGCTTCAGTTCCGGCATTTTGCCGTACTGCAGCTCCGCCGCTTTTTCCAGATCGTAATTCTGCTGAGCCATGGCAATTTCTTTGTTAATGGCTTCCAGTTCCTCCCGGAGCTTCTGTACTTTCTCCACGGAATTTTTCTCATTGTCCCACTGGGCTTTCCGGGACTGGAACTCACTTTTCAGATCCGCAAGCTCTTTCTGCAGCGTTTCCAGACGATCTTTGCTGAGACGGTCTTCTTCTTTTTTCAGGGCTGCTTCTTCAATCTCCATCTGCATCACCCGCCGCTGCAGTTCATCCAGTTCCGTGGGCATGGAATCCAGCTCTGTTTTAATCAGCGCGCAGGCTTCATCCACCAAATCAATGGCCTTATCCGGCAGGAACCGGTCGCTGATATATCGGTTGGATAAGGTCGCCGCAGACACCAGGGCTGAGTCTGTAATTTTCACTCCATGGAATACTTCATAGCGATCCTTCAATCCCCTTAAGATAGAAATGGTGTCTTCCACCGTAGGCTCCGCCACCAGCACGGGCTGGAATCTCCGCTCCAGGGCAGCGTCTTTCTCAATGTATTCCCGGTATTCATCCAAAGTGGTTGCGCCGATGCAGTGCAGTTCGCCCCGGGCCAGCATAGGTTTCAGCAGCTGGCCTGCGTCCATGGCTCCGTCTGTCTTGCCTGCGCCTACAATGGTATGCAGTTCGTCAATAAACAGGATAATCTGCCCGTCGCTGCTCTTGATTTCATCCAGCACGGCCTTTAACCGCTCTTCAAATTCGCCCCGGTACTTGGCCCCTGCCACCAACGCGCCCATATCCAGCGCAAAAAGCCGCTTGTCTTTTAAGCCCTCCGGCACGTCTCCCCGAACAATCCGCTGAGCCAGGCCTTCCACCACTGCTGTTTTTCCTACCCCAGGCTCTCCGATCAGCACCGGATTGTTCTTGGTTTTCCGGGACAGAATGCGGACGACGTTGCGAATCTCATTGTCTCTGCCGATAACCGGATCGATTTTCTGCTCCCTGGCCCGTTCCACCATGTCATAGCCGTATTTTGCCAGGGTGTCATAGGTGGCTTCCGGATTGTCGGACACTACCTTCTGGTTGCCCCGGACTGTGGCAAGGGCCTGCAGGAACCGTTCTCTGGTAATTCCGTATTCTTTAAAAATCTCTTTCAGCGCCTGGTTGGGATATTTTATCAGCGTGAGGAACAGATGCTCCACGGACACGTATTCGTCTCCCATCTTTTTCGCCTCGTCTTCGGCGCTGACCAATACTTTGTTCAGATTCTGGCCCATGTAAATCTGTCCGCCGGATACTTTCACCCGTTTGGCCAGATGATTTCTGGCATTGTCTGTAAAGTGTTCCAGGTTGATTTCCATTTTCTCAATTAACTTGGGGATCAGGCCGTCTTCCTGAAACAGCAGGGATACCAATAAATGCTCCTGCTCGATTTCCTGGTTGCCGTATTCATATGCCAGCTTCTCACAGCCGTTGATGGCTTCGATTGATTTCTGTGTAAATTTCTGAATATTCATAAGGGTTCCTCCTTCCCTTCTGTACTATTATGGGTAAATGGCCGCTGTGCCATTCGGACTTTGGCTATTTCCTTGTTCTATGTCTGGTATAACAATATCACTGTTTGTTAGCCATGTCAAGAGATGAGTGCTAAAGTTGTGTGAAAATTTTATGAAGCGCTGACTTTGCGCGGTTTTTGGCTGTTCAAGAGTAACCGTTCAGCCCAGAACTTTGCACTTGCCGCAAAATCCGTGAGAATGTGTAAATTATGTCAAAAGGGAATCTGCCCCTCGCCGAAGGAGACTTGGAATGGGCAGATTCCGTAACAGTGAGGCCGAAGGCTAAACTGTGTTACTTTTCACGGGGTGGGGAAACTCATAACTATGAATTATGCATTTTGCTGAATTTAAAAAAAAGTTTTATCAACATAGGGCAGGCTGTTTCTTTGAAATTGTGGATAGCCATCTGCAATAAAAAAACAGCCTGCATATCTTTTCATACTTTTAGCTGAAAATGCCGGATTCTGCCCATTTTTAGGCTGGAAGCCTGTTTCTCTATAAAAACACCCCAGGTAATTTTTACCAAAACGCAATGTTATCCACATTCGCTTTTTTTCATGGCTTCTGTTATACTAAAATCCATGGAGGGATGGCAGATGGACTATGAAAGCCTTGAGAAACAGACGATCCGCAAACAAAACCTGTATATCCGGCAGCTGGAGGAACAGCTGGCTGTTTATGAGGAAAAAGACCGTGCGCAAGAACGTTTGATCGAAGAACTAAACCGTGCCCTGCAGCTTTTTGCGGACGGCGTTTCCGACAAAAAGGCAGGGGAAAAGGGAAAGGGCGGGGCATATGAATAACGGGCAGCATTTCCAGACAACTTCATTATCATATCGGCTAAAAGCGGCAGAGCGGGAACTGGAAGCTTTCCGCTCCGGTGAAGCTTATGTTAAGCTGCGGTCTGAATATGAAAGTGTCATCCGCAGCCAGAACATTGCCATAAAAAAGCTTCAGAAAGAACGTGACAGCTTTTCCTTTTCCCGTAAAGAAATCACGCGCCAGTGGATGGATGTGCTGGAAGACGTCCAAAAAGAGCATGAGAAAGAAGTGAAAAGACTCAAAAAAACGATCACCGAACTGCTGGATATGATTGTAAGCCTGAAAAACCGGAATGCTGAACTGGACAGCAAAAGGAAAAAAGCGCTGGAAGACTATTATGAAACAGCGGTAAAATTGGAGGATGCGCAAGGGGTTATCCTAAAACTTACCGCACAGGTAAACCATAATTATGAAAATTCGTCTATGCCATCGTCCAAATGCATTGGCCGTAAAAAGATTACAAACAACAGGGAGAAAACTGGGAAGAAGCCCGGCGGCCAGAAGGGACACCCGCACCATCCGCGCAAGCCTATGGTCCCAGATAAAATAGTGGAAATAAAGACGGAAGAAAAATTGAAAGACAGCTCCAGGTATGTCCCAACGGGGAACGTGATTGTAAGGCAGACGGTTGGAATCGCCATCGTGCCGGTTGTCACCGAATACCACGCCCTGGAATTTTATGACAAGAAAAAAGGAAGGAACGTGCATTCCGCATTCCCAGCGGGGGTAACGGATGACGTGAATTATGACGAATCGATAAAAGCCGTGCTTTTCCTGCTGAACAGCAGATGCAACGTTTCCCTGGAAAAAACGGCGCAGTTCGTCTGCGACGTTACAGACGGGGCGCTTTCGCCAAGTGTCGGGATGATAAGCGGGCTGTGCCGTGAATTCTCATTAAGAAGCGGAAAGGAACAGGACAGCCTGTTCAAAGAGCTGCTTGACGCGCCCGTGATGCATGTGGACGGCACAGCGGCCAGGGTCAACGGGGATAACCATTCTGTGGTTGTATGCAGCAATGGAGCGGCGACTATGTATTTTGCGCGGGAAAGCAAAGGCCATGCCGGGATAAAGGAAACGCCTGTGGAAACTTTTGGCGGAATCTTAATCCATGACCACGAGGCATGCTTTTACAGCTATGGCTCTGACCATCAGGAGTGCATGGTGCATATAGAGCGTTACCTTAAGGACAGCATAGAGAACGAGAAAAACCTTTCCTGGAACAAGCAGATGCTGGAATTGGTACAGGAGATGATCCATGAAAACAACATGTCCCCGGAAGGTGTGGCGGACGAAAAAACGGCTGCATTTGAAGCAAGGCATGACGCTATTGTACAGACAGCCGCAAAAGAATACGAAGACGAGCCGCCGTCAGACTATTACAGGGATGGATATAACTTATATCTGCGGATGGTGAAATACAAACATAACCACCTCCTGTTCCTGTCAAACCCGCTTGTGGAGCCTGACAACAACCTGTGCGAACGGAAAGCGCGGGTTTTGAAGGGGAAGATCAACCAGGCCATTTCCCTGCGCAGCTTTGAACATCTGTCATATTTCTGTGAATGCCTCAGCGTGCTGGATCATTTTGCAGCGGACAATGAAGGAAACCTATATAAATCCGTCCAGGAGGTTTTCAGACGGGAAAAGCCTGTTAAGATAAACGTCGAAATCTCTGGCACTGACACCGTTCTGGATACCCAGGCAGCAGAATAAGAGCAGGATAAAGGCTGGCTATGCACCTGTTCTGCCATATCTTATTTAAGGCATAAGCAGGGGCTCAAAAGAGCCCCTGCTTATGATACCCTAATTTCCCCACCCCGTGAAAAGTAACCTGAATACCTTTTATATTCTAAGAGATGGCTTCCGATATTTATATTATTTTCCATATTAACCGTTCTATTTTGTTACTACCATATGTACCGTACTCTTGCTAATTCCAAATTTTTTCGCCGTCTGCCTCACCGTGGCATTTTCCTCAATTATATAATTAGCTATATTGATTGCTCGCTCTTCTATGTACCCTTTCAACGAAATTCCCTCATACATTGCTTTTTTATAATGTATGAGGGATTGGCTTCAGTTATGACAACGGTGTTTATTTTGGCAAGCGTCATGCCCTGCTGCTTGGTTTCCTTTAAAAATACAGCGCAGGAAATGAGCGCCAGTGCGGGAAGAATCCCCCACCTGCATTTCCAGTTGAGGAAGTCTCTGGACTCTTAAAGATTGGCATGACCCATGCATACTGGATTGTGCGCTCAGACAATTTGAAAGGATACAAAGAAGGGAAGGATTGGAAAATCCCAAAACAGGCTCTGGCTGATTAATTTTGTCCTTTCCCAAACCTGATTTCGCAGTCTTTCCGGAAGAAAGACACCCCATAACAATCAATCTTCCGGTATCCTTCCATGCGCAGTTCTTCCATATACCTTTTATCATATATCTGCTGTAATGCCCTCTCTGCATCATCCTCCAAATCATCAATGGAATCAGATACCTTTAACTCCAGAACAAATGATCGTCCCCGGAGAGACGGGCTTTTCACCATAATATCTGACCGTCCATTACCTGATTCACGGTTGGATTTTACCAGATAATTTTCACTCTGGCTTAATATGCCTGTCAAGAATCCGTGATAAAAGTTTTCTGCACTGTCATAGAAACTGATTGCGCAAAAAAGCTGTCCACTCAAGATATCTTCCATTTTCTGGGCATTTCCGTCTTCCATCGCCTGATACAAATCACGAAAATCTTCTTTCTTTATGACATCTTTCATCCAATTCATAATCGTATTTTCATAAATAGTCATAACTTCTATGTTGGGAACCCGTACCTTCAAAAAAGTATATTTTCCTTTAAAATATTCACTTTCTTTTGTCAGATATCCTGTAAAATAGAGAAAATTCCACAGGCTCTCCTGATTACTGTGTATATCCCCATAGGTCACTTCTTCATGCACCTGAATATCTAAGGTTTCGCCGCTTAAAAGCGTTTCAATCTGCCCTTTCATTTCCCGGCCGGCCCTTGCGACCAGATCCTTAATAATGTCATTGGAACTGGTATTGACCCAATAAGGACGGGGAAATGCATTAACATCCGCATATAAATCATACATAAAACCTAAAATCCCGATTAATTATACACAGGTCACATTGTGACCTGGTATAATTCCATAATCTCACGCTGAAATTTGGTTGGGGTTGTTACAAGTTTTTTGCGTTTGCCTTCAACAGATATTTCTTTTAGAGATTTCATTTCACTAAATATCTCTTGAAAGTTATGACTGCGAACCCAACCCTGCTTTTCCATAATGCCCCTCAGATAAGTGGTCAATATCAGCGAAACAAACTGGATGAATATACGTCCCTCCATTGCGGTATTCGAATGAATTCTCAGACGTTTCATATCCAGATCATTTTTGAGGTCATCAAACCCTTTTTCAACCGCATCCTTTTGCCGATATGAACGTAATGCTTCAGCGGCGTCCTTAGTCTTGTTGCTTATGATTACAAGCCATCCAATATGATTCTGCTTATGCTTGCGGATCGCCTCTTCATTATACTGTACTTTCCGTTCTCGTTTCGGAAAGTCCCTGACAAAAAAATATTTGTCATAAAACACTTGGTTTTCTGGTCTCTCATTGTGGCTTGTCAGTTCAGCATGGCATTGAAGCAGTCTGTGGGTAAATTTTTTGTTCTCCAACTCCGCTTTCAAACTGTCATAGTATGTATGGAGGCAGCATCTGTGCCCCTTCCATTTTATACATTTTGTAACAGCGTATAGGTCGTCCTCTCCGATATTGATAAAATGTTCATGGGAATCCATATCTGTCCGGTTTTCTTCTACAGCATCTATGGCCATGGAGGCGGTGAAAGGAACGCCGACGCTAAAACGATAATGGCTTTCATAAAGCGCATTAATGTTCGGCTCACTGTAAAACCCTTTATCCATGACCAGATGGACGGATCTGGCGCTAAGGAATTTAAAGTTGGCAAGGCTTTCATTAATCGTTGACACATCCTTAATACTTCCCGAAAGTATTCTGTAGTATATCGGCAGATGGGATTCTTCGCTGGTGACCATCAGGAGATTTACCTGCGGAAGATTTTCACCGTCCCGGTTATAGCTCCAACGGATGTAGTCAATCAATTCACTATAGGATGAAATACTTGTAATATCGAGGGCAAAGTATCCTTTATTATGGTTGGAAGCCATCCAGTCCCCAAAGAATTTCTGCTGCGCCGAAGGTGTAATGCGCCTTAAAAGTTCACTTACGCGCTGGTCTGCAAGTTTGGAATGAAACGGATGCCGGTTACGGGTGGACCACTGCTTTACATGACAGAGCGAGTTCCCTTCACTGGCAAGGTAATAGGCACAAGTAAGAATGCGGTCCCAGTCTTCTGGAAACGCTGTCCGTAAGACTTTTTCTATCCCTGTTTCATGGGCAGCTTTATCAAGAAGAAGCGCCGGGCCGGTTGTGAGGACAGTGCAATGTTCTGTTTTAAGGGCGTCAGAATCAGTTGTTATAGATTTTTTTCTGTTAGGGATGAGTTCATTCGTTTCAGGATGAAGCTTTCCGACACACTTGCGGTGATGTTTTGTTTTTTGTTCAGTCTTGTCCCAATAAGATTCATTCTGGTATACATAAGTTGTTCCATTTGGATTTTTAACATATACATATGATGCCATTTCTCTATTCACTTTCCTGTGTATAATTTATCGGGAGATTAGGATATATCCGTGAGCCAAATAATTTGCCAACAGATTCAAATTATTTTAAGAAAAATAGCAAATCATTTGGCAAATAAGTATGCTCTGGAGCAGTTCTGACGCTTAAAGTTATGTTTACTCTCTCAAGGCAATCTGGATTCTATT
>CAJUBP010000016.1 GCA_910584585.1 uncultured Lachnospiraceae bacterium
GGGCAGAGCCTGGAATAATGCCTGAGGGATACAGGGCAGAGCCTGGAATGATGCCGGAAGGGTATGATCAGGCGGAAACCGGAATGATGCCAGAGGGGTATGTATCGGAAAGGTATGAGCGGAATGCGGAACCGGGGATGATGCCGGAAGGGTATGAGCAGAATGCGGAACCGGGGATGATGCCAGAAGGGTATGAGCAGAATGCAGGACTTGGAGTGATGCCGGAAGGATATGAACGGAGTGCAGGACTTGGAATGATGCCAGAGGGATATTATCAGGCAGAAGCGGGGATAGTGCCTGAGGGGTATGTACCGGAAGAGTATATACAGAATGCAGATCCAGGAATTGCGCCGGAAAGATATGTACAGAATGCAGAACTGGGAATTGCGCCGGAAGGGTATATGCAGGAGGCAGAACCGGGAATGGTTTTGAGGGGATATATACGGGATACAGAGCCGGAAATGGAGTCAAAGGAATATTTGCCAGAAGAATCTCCGCAGGAGGCAGAATCGGAAATATCGTTGGCAGGCGATATCCCAGAACCAGAAGAGGAAGTGCCGCTGGCCAACCATATTCCAGAGCCAGTATTGGAACTGCCGCCGGAGGATTATCTTCCAGAGCCGGAAGGGGGAATGCCGCCGTCAGGCTATTCTAAAGAGATGGAATCGGACATGGTTCCGCCGGAAGAATCCAGACAGCAAATATTGGCAGACAGAAATAATTATGTGCCGGAGAGTCTCCTGGAAGAAAGCTATCCGCCGGAAAGCGCCCTGGCCAGAGCGGGATATCCGGTAAAAGGTTTTTCGCAGAAACAAAAACTGCCGCAGGGGAATTTAGCGGGAGGGCCGGAAGCCATACCGGAGCCTGTAATGAGAGACCCGGAAGCCATACCGGAGCCTGTAATGAGAGACCCGGAAGCCATACCGGAACCTGTGATGAAAGACCCG
Source organism: uncultured Lachnospiraceae bacterium (assembly GCA_910584585.1). Lineage (GTDB taxonomy): Bacteria > Bacillota > Clostridia > Lachnospirales > Lachnospiraceae > Petralouisia. The sequence continues at coordinate 948 of CAJUBP010000016.1, forward strand.
GAAGCCATACCGGAACCTGTGATGAAAGACCCGGAAGCCATACCGGAACCTGTGATGGAAGACCCAGAGTCTGTAAGGAAAGAACGGGAAGTTTTGCCAGAACCTGTACTGAGAGACCCGGAAGTCTTACCGGAGCCTGTAAGGAAAGAATCGGCTGTTTTGCCGGAAATGCCAAAACAATTGGAAGAGCCGAATCTTCCGAATATGCCAAAGAGGGTGAAGGCGCCGGCAGGAATACCCGTGCAGCCGGCAACGCTGACAGGAACGCCCATGCAGCCGGAAGAGCCGATAGCGGCTCCTGCGCAGCCGGAGGCTCCCCCCAGAAAAAAAGATGCCGAAAGCTATCTGGAATCTGCGTTTCGGGCGGCAAAAGCCTCCCGGGAAGAAAAAAATCAGCTTCCCAAGGTAGAATTGGAACGGAAAGAGGAATATCTTCCGGAACCGGAGCCGATACCGGAGGAACTTTCCATTCCCGAAGTGACACTGGAACCGGAAGAAACGCTGTTTGTGTCTGAGATAGGAATTGCGCCGGAAGAAGAGCCGGTGCGGAAGCTGAGTGAAGAGCAGAAAGAGATTTTTTCTTATTTTGTCCCGGTTACCGGAATGGAGCAGCAGCTCTGCCAGGTATTGGAAGGGGCTTTACATAGAAAAGGAAAGGACAAAAGCTCCGGCAGCGGAAATATTCTGATTATGGGCGGCCGGGGCAGCGGCAAAACCGTGCTGGCCACTGATATTATCAAAGCCGTGCAAAAGAGCGGCAGCCATCCGGAAGGAAAAGTGGGCAAGATTACAGGAGAATCCTTGAACCAGAAGGATTTAAGCCAGTTGATTAAGAAAATTGCAGGTGGTTATCTCATCATTGAGCGAGCAGGAGAGATTTCTCAGGAAACGGCTACAAGGCTGGCTCTTTTGATGGATCAGGACACCGACGGCCTGCTGTTTATTTTGGAGGACACCAGAAAAGGGATTGAAAAGGTTTTAAGTCAGGACGCGAATTTTGCCAGGAAATTTACAGAACGAATTAAGATACCTGTCTTTACCAGCGACGAACTGGTAGAGTTTGCGAAGGCGTATGCTTTTGAACAGGAATGTGAGATTGATGATATGGGAATATTAGCTCTTTATAACCGTATCAGCAACATACAAAAGCTGGATGAGGCCACTACATTAACGGAAGTTAAGGAAATTGTGGATATGGCTATCAGCAGTGCGGAAAGAGGTGGATTTAAGAAATTATTCGGAGGAAAGAAATTCAGCCCGGAAGGGTATTTATATCTGAGAGAAAAAGATTTTGAAGAATAAAATAAATATAGGAGTGGTAGCTATGGAACGTTTTTCAGATTTAGACATGTACTATTTTGGACAGGCAACGCATTATGACATCTACAAGAAATTGGGCGCGCATCCCGTTACAGAGAAGGGGAAAAAAGGCGTGTATTTCGCAGTATGGGCGCCCAATGCAGCAAAAGTTTCCGTAATCGGCGAGTTTAATGAGTGGAAAGAAGACGCAAATGAGATGAAGCGCTTAGAGCCCATGGGGATTTTTGAATTGTTCATTCCCGGGGTCAAAGAAGGAGATTTGTACAAATACTATATTGAAACGCCGGAGGGCAATAAGCTTTACAAGGCAGATCCCTTTGCCAATTACGCAGAACTGCGCCCTGGAAATGCTTCCGCTGTGGCGGATATCAGCGCGTTTAAGTGGACAGATACGAAATGGATGGAGAAGCGCAAAGCATGTAAAGATGTTCATGCTCAGCCTATGGCGATTTACGAAGTGCATCCCGGTTCCTGGATGCGCCATCCGGGCCGGGAGGATGAGGGGTTTTATACTTACCGGGAATTTGCAGTGAAACTTGCGGATTATGTGAAAGAGATGGGATACACGCATGTGGAGCTGATGGGAATTTCAGAATATCCCTTCGACGGCTCCTGGGGATACCAGGTAACTGGATATTACGCGCCTACTTCCCGGTACGGAACCCCTGCCGATTTTGCTTATCTGGTGGATTATCTGCATAAACACGGCATCGGCGTTATTTTGGACTGGGTTCCCGCGCATTTCCCGCGAGACGCCCACGGCCTTGCAGAATTTGACGGAACCTGCCTGTATGAATATGCAGATACCAGGAAAGGGGAACATCCGGACTGGGGCACCAAGATTTTTGACTATGCGAAGAATGAAGTGAAGAATTTCCTTATCGGCAGCGCATTGATGTGGGTGGAGCATTACCATGTGGATGGCCTTCGCGTGGATGCAGTGGCTTCCATGCTGTATCTGGATTACGGCAAACAGGACGGCCAATGGGTGGCTAATAAGTACGGCGAGAATAAGAATCTGGAAGCTATTGAGTTTTTCAAACATATTAATACCCTGATTCTGGGCAGAAACCCAGGAACTGTTATGATTGCGGAAGAATCTACGGCATGGCCGAAAGTGACAGGAACAGTGGAAGACGGCGGTTTGAATTTCAGCTATAAATGGAATATGGGCTGGATGCATGATTTCCTGGATTATATGAAGCTGGATCCTTATTTCCGGAAAGACAACCATAACAGGATGACCTTTGCCATGAGCTATAACCACAGCGAGAATTATATCCTGGTGTTGTCTCATGATGAGGTGGTACATCTGAAGTGCTCCATGATTAATAAAATGCCCGGAGAAGGGAAAGATAAGTTCTCCAATTTAAAGGCGGGATACGGCTTTATGATAGGGCATCCCGGGAAAAAACTGCTGTTTATGGGACAGGAGTTCGGACAGCTTCGGGAGTGGAGCGAAGAAAGGGAATTAGACTGGTTCCTGCTGGCAGAGCCGGAGCATCAGCAGCTTCAGACCTTTGTGAAGGATCTTCTCCATATTTATACGAAATATCCGGCTATGTATGAGGCGGACACCAGCTTTGAGAATTTTGAATGGATTAATGCAGATGACAATTTCCGCAGTATTTTCAGTTTTGTGAGAAAGAGCCGCACTGGGAAAAATAACTTGTTGTTTGTCTGCAATTTTACTCCGGTAGAACGGGAAGATTACAGGGTCGGCGTGCCGCTGAAAAAGCAGTATAAGCTGATTTTCAACAGCGATGATAAGAAATACGGCGGAGAAGGCGTGAAGCGTCCGCTGGTATATAAGGCAGAAAAGCAGGAATGCGACAACAGGCCTTTCTCCTTTGCATATCCGCTGCCGGCGTTTGGCGTAGCTGTTTTTGTATATTAAAAAGAGAAGGCAGGGGCGAAAGATAGTAACAGTGAAGCCGAAGGCTGAACTGTTACGAAAGATATCATATCCCGGGAACGGTTCGCGCTTCTTATAAGAACGCTTGCTATAAGGGGTTCGCAGCGACTCGGTAAGTGAAAATTGCCATAGGAGGCCAGGCCATAGTGATTATCGGCCTGGCTTTTTTAAAACCGTAAAAAGCAAAGAAAACAGACCAAAGGGAGATTGCTTGCGATGAATGAATATAAAATTATGGCCGTGGACGACGAGCCGGATATTCTGGATCTGCTTGAAAAGGCTTTAAACATTGAGGGTTTTCCTACTGTCATAAAAGTCGGTACAGGAAGAAAGGCGGTAAATGCCTGCAGAGAAATTCAGCCGGACATGATTATCTTAGATGTCATGCTGCCGGATATTGACGGTTACGAAGTATGCAGGCAGATCCGGCAGTTTTCCCATTGCCCCATCTTGTTTCTTTCCTCCAAAAATGATGAATTAGATAAAATTCTGGGCCTGGCTGTCGGCGGCGACGACTACGTTGCCAAGCCTTTCAGCCCCAAGGAAATTGCTTACAGAGTGAAGGCGCAGCTGCGCCGCATGGAATACAGGCAAAGCCCCTGCGGCAGCCAAACAATAGAAATCGGAGCCTTAACGATTGATACGGATGGCTGCAGGGCCCTCAAAGACGGCAGGGATCTGGAACTGACTGCCAGGGAGTTTGAGATACTGCAGTACTTAGCGGAAAATAAAGGACGGGTGATCAGCCGTGAGCGCTTATATGAAGCGATCTGGAAGGAGGACAGTTTTGGCTGCGATAATACAGTCATGGTCCATATCCGGCATCTGCGCGAGAAAATGGAAAAGGATCCTGCCGCGCCCGGGTATCTTATCACAATGAAAGGATTGGGCTATAAGCTGGTAAATCCCTATGAAAAATAAAAAGAGTTTCAACCCTTTCTTTCGGATGGTTCTTCTCCTTTCCGCAATATTATTGGTTGGCATTGCCGCGGCAATCGGCCTGTTCTATTATATGTTCTCAATTCCGGAACCGGAAGGAATGAGCCTCGCCAGTTGGCCGCAGACTTTTACAGACAATTTTTCTTCCTGGACAACCTATCAGGACGGAGAACTATCCATAGAACAGATCGGGCTTGACTGGCTGGACAAATATGGTCTGTGGATTCAGTTTTTGGATGAATCCGGGCAGGAGATTTTCTCTTATAACAAACCTGCCGGTTATCCTTTCGAATATTCCGCTTCCGAACTGCTGGCCCTTGGTTCCAGTGACTATCAAAACGGATATACAGTATTTGTAAACAGCCTGGACGGTTCCGAAGAAATTTGCAGTTACGCAGTCGGATTCCCTTATGATATCGGAAAATATATGCTGCATTACAACGGCAGCAGAATTTCAAGGCTTTCTCCGGTGGCAAGGGGAATCATTCTAACTGCTTTGGGCGCCCTTATGATCATTGTGCTTATTTATGATTTCTGGCTCTCATGGAAATTGTCAGGCATTACAAAGGGCGTCAAAAACATCTCCCTCCGTGCCTACCAGCCATTGCAGGAAAACGGGATGTTCGGCGAAGTCTACAACGCCCTGAACAAAATGGACAGGGACATATGCCATGCCGATCAAATAAGCAACGAGACAGAAACCATGCGCCGGGAATGGATTGCCAATATTACCCATGACCTGAAAACGCCCCTGTCCCCCATCAAGGGATATGCGGAACTGCTGGCTGACAGTTCTGATAAGGAGAAACAGACTGTGCAGGAATACGGCGCGATCATCCTGAAGAATATCAACCATACGGAACGCCTGATCAATGATTTAAAACTGACTTATCAGCTTGATTCCGGTTCCGTGCCCTTTCACCCGGAAAAAGTCCGTATTACACGCTGTGTAAAAGAATGGATCATAGATATTGTCAACGATCCCGCCTACGCAAACCGTGACATTGCCTTCGACAGCAAAATACCGGAACAATCTGTAACTTTAGATCCCGGCCTGTTCCGGCGCGCTGTAACGAATCTTGTCGCAAACGCCCTTCTGCACAATCCTGCGGATACAAAGGTCAGCGTCCTGCTTGACGCAGACAAAAGCGGCGGCATTCTGCTTCGGGTACGGGATAACGGAAAGGGACTCGATGAATCAGAGAGGGAAAGGCTGTTTGAACGGTATTACAGAGGGACAAATACAACAGAAAAGCCGGAAGGAAGCGGTCTGGGGCTTGCCATAGCAGGCCAGATCGCAGCCCTTCACGGCGGTGAAATCACAGTAAAAAGCCAGCGGGGCATTGGAACAGAATTTGTCCTCCACGTCCCTTGTAAAAATGGAGAAGCTGCAGATTAAGGTTTCGTTATGATTGCCGAACGCCCTCGCCTTGCTGGGGCGGGCTTTGGCGCAGAGGCATCTTAAGGTGAAATTAAGATAGGGAAAAGTTCAGGATAAGATAGGCGGTTTATGCTATTAAGCATAGGCCGCCTTATTTTATCTTATGGGAAATACCGTGCCACTGTGAAGTGATGAAGTTCATGAATTTCCTATAAGATAAAACCCTCAAGATTGAGGGGATAGGGGAGGTGAAGTGGGCTGTGAATCATATAAACGCAAGCCTTTCACCCGGAGTATACGGCCTGCTGGGGGCAAACGGCGCCGGGAAGACAACGCTTATGAGAATGATATGCGGCGTTTTGAAGCCATCTTCCGGCAGTATCCGTATGAACGGCAAAAGCATTGAGGAACTGGGTGAGCGGTACTACTCCCACTTGGGATATATGCCGCAGGATTTCGGCTTTTATCCCGATTTTACCGCCCGTGAATTTATGCTGTATATGGCAGCGGTAAAAGGGCTTGACGCCAAAACGGCAAAACAAAGGACAGAACAGCTGCTTCATATGGTAAACCTGCAGGATGCAGCAAACAAAAAAGTCAAATCCTATTCTGGCGGCATGAAGCAGCGGCTGGGAATCGCCCAGGCGGAACTGAACCATCCTTCGATCCTAATACTGGATGAGCCCACTGCCGGCCTTGATCCCAAAGAGCGGGTCCGTTTCCGCAACCTCATATCGGATTTCGCAAAAGAGAAAATTGTCATCCTGTCCACGCATATCGTATCGGACGTTTCCTATATCGCCGACTACATCTTAATGATGAAAAGCGGCAGGTTTCTGCTTGGCGAACCCATGGAAACGGTTACAGACCACATCAAAGGGAAAGTCTGGGAAATCCTGATTGACAACCGGGAAGTTCCAAAATACAGCCGGGATTTTTCTGTGGTAAACCTGCGCCACGAAAACAATATGGTACGGCTGCGGATTGTCAGTGATACGATGCCGGCGGCAGACGCAGTTACGGCAGAGCCGAGCTTAGAGGACCTGTTCCTATATCATTTCGGGGAAGATGTACAGGGCGAAAGGAGCGATGATTATGCTGATGAAATATGAATTCTTAAAAATCCTGCGAAAAAAATCCACCATTATCGTTATGGCGGTTAGCCTGCTGTTAACGGCATTCCTGTTCGGGCTGCCCATCCTGCAGTACCAGACCTACAATCAGGATGGCGTGATCAAAGGCCTTAAGGGCATTGCTTATACAAAAGACCAGTATCAGGATATCTCCGTCCCGATTACGGACGAATATGTGGAAAAAACAATCACAGAGTATCAAAAGCTCTTTGAGAATCCCGATCATGTCGGTTATGACGGAAACGAAAAGTTTCTGATCGGCGACGCATACTGGAATTTTGTCGCTCCCAGGGAAAAACAGCTTAGAATGATCGCCTCTGCATACGATTCCCCCGGCGAAAATTCCGGTTTCGATAAACTGCCGGAACTGGATCTGACAAATGGGGCTAAGTTTTATGAGGCAAGGAATGAAAAGATAGAATCGCTCCTGAACACACCGTCAAGGGAGCTTTCATCCCAGCAGAAAGAATACTGGAGCAATAGGAACAGTAACGTGGAAACGCCTCTGCAATATGGATATTACGAAGGCTGGGAAATCATTATGACCAGTTTTGAACTGCTGATGTTCGCCCTGTTGGCTGTCTGCATTGTGATAGCGCCTGTCTTTTCCGGTGAATACCAGGCCGGCACGGACGCCGTCATCCTGTCTGGCAAATATGGCAAGACCAAACTTGTAACGGCAAAAATAATATCATCTATGCTGTTTGGCGTCCTTGCATTTACGCTGCATGTTATCGTTGCTTTCGGTCTGCCCCTTGCGGCTTTCGGGGCAGATGGCTGGAACTTGCCTTTACAGACTGCAGGCCTTACAATCCCTTACCCATTCACCTTCCTTCAGGCGACTCTAATTAACCTGGGCGTTATTTATCTGGTACTGCTTGCCATGATTGGCTTGACGCTGCTGTTATCTGCTAAAATGAAAAGCCCTTACCTTGTGCTGATCGTACTTGTGCCCGTGCTTTTTATCCCGCTGTTCCTCTCTCCCAATGGGACGGCCGGAGCATACAACCTGACTCTGTTTCTGCTGCCGTACCGTTCTGTTATGCCGGAAATCGGTAAATATGTTTCCTACCAGATCGGCGGGCTGGTTCTTGACGCCCTTTCCATGCGGGCCATTCTGTATGCCGTCCTGACGGCGGTTATGCTGCCCCTTGCAAGACTGGGTTTTCAGAAGCACCAGGTTGCGTGAAGTGCGGATAGGAAGAGAAAAAGGCTGTCCTTTCCGGCGGCGTCAATGATGCAGGAAACGGCAGAATATCGAACAGGATGCCCAGTCTGCATGACAAAGGGGCATCCTGTCTTTCTATTTAGTGACTTTCGCTTCCAAAAGATAAAAAGTCCGCGCTAATTTTCCAGAGCCTTCTTCAAATGCTCCAGGTAAATATCCTGAATCCCTTCATATTCACCCAGCCCCTTTAAATGGCATTCCACCTCGTATCCTGCAGCTTCAAACTGGGATTTCCAGGAATCTTCCTGTTCCCCGGCCATATCGTGATTGGCGTGATCTCCCGCCACCAACATGAAAGGCGCAAGATGAACTTTCTTTGCATTGGTTCTCGCCACCTGACGGATTAAAGCCTGAAGGTCAGGATAAGCCTCCACCGTGCCCATAAAGAAATTGGGGCAGTCCATATCCTTCAGCATATAATCCAAAGCGGCATATACGCAGTTGGCGTGATGGGCGGTGCCATGCCCCATATATACCAAAGCTTCATCCGCAGGAAGCCGGGAGAATTCCCGAAGCACTGCCCCAAGCACCGCCTGTTGATCTTCGGTGCTGGAAAGCAATGGAGCGCCGAAACGGATACTGACATTTGGCGCTGCGCGTTTCTCAACAAGCTCTTCCATGGCCTCATTTTCAATTCCGTTAATAAAATGAGTAGGCTGCACAATCAGCTGCGTAACGCCATCTGAGAGAATCTGAGCCATGGCTTCCTCAATTGTTGGAATGACAATATGATTCCGTTCTTTCAGAATCCTGAGAATCACTTTGCTGCTCCATGCCTGGTAAATTTCATAATCCGGAAACGCTTCTCTCGTCCTTTCCAATATTCTGTCAATGGTTTTTTCCTTGCTTTCAAGATAACTGGTGCCGAAGCTAACCAGAAGAATCGCCTGTTTTTGCTCCATATGTATGTCCTCTCCAGTAAAAATTTAAATGAAATCAATGCTCCCGTTTCTTATTATAACAGAAATAATGCCGTTGTACACTGTTTTATGATTCGGAGACGGAAATTATATATGGTTGTTACTTACGGCAATCCATGTTAAACTATTAAAAGAAGTTTTTTATAAACAATGTTAACCTGAGCACAACAGCCCTTGTTACCGCAATACACAGGCAATGCCGCCCCCCCTTTCGGAAGCAGAAAAATAAGTGAGTAGGCTGAGATGAATTGCGATACACAGGCAATGCCGGGGCGCCCTTCCTCAAAGCAAACAGTTCACGGGCGCTTTTCGTGGAGGCGAAATCCACTGCTTACGGAAACTTAGGAAGGAAGGCTCTCCTGACTTCCTTAGTTGAAGTTAGCAGTTAGTTCGCCGGAACCTTGCCCGGTTTGTGTGAGGAAGGGCGCCCCGGCATTGCCGTCCGCATCCAATACACCCCTCCCCATTTTTCAGCATTCAGATAGGAAGAACCAAAATGTATCACATAGCAATCGTAGAAGACGAACCCTCCTGTTCCAGACAGCTTGCAAATTATCTGGAACAATACCAAAACGAAAAAAACACCCAATTCAAAATATCCGCCTTTTCAAGCGGAACAGAACTGCTGGCCGGCTACCGGCCAGTCTACGACCTGATTCTTTTAGACATTGAGATGCCTGGAATCAACGGAATGGACACAGCAGTAAAAATCCGGGAGACAGACGACGAGGTTGCACTAATGTTTATCACCAACCTGGCCGGCTACGCCATCCGGGGCTATGAAGTGGAAGCGCTGGATTTTGTGACAAAGCCGGTAAGCTATTACCAGTTTTCCATGCGGCTGTCAAGGTGCCTGCGGCGCATCGGCAAAAGAGAATCACGGGAAATCCTGCTTTCCTGCCCGGACGGCATTAAGAAGCTGGATATCTCGCAGATTTATTATGTGGAAGTCCAGAACCGCATTCTTCATTATTATACATCCGAGGGAGAATATTCCCTTCGGGGGACCATCCAGAGCCTGGAGGAATTATTGCCCAAAGCGTCCTTTGTAAAATGCAACCGCTGGTACATTGTGAACTTAAAACATGTATCTGAGGTAAAAAAGAATACGGTAGTGGTGGGCGGGCATGAGCTGGAAATCAGCAGGCGCAGCCGGGCCGCCTTTCTACAGTCTCTGGCAGAATATGTGGGAGGAATACGCGGATGAATTTGGTGAGCCAGTGGATTAGCGCTCTTGCATTTTTGCCCAGCGCCCTTGTTTATGTCTATACCCTTCAGCGCAGAGTGGAGAACAGAAAACGCACGGTGGCAGGAATTATATTGTTCCTGGTTCTTTGCGGTGCAGTAGGCGGAATCTGGGCGGAGAGTTTAGAGAAGTTTGATGTCCTTATAAAAATACTGGGATTTCTGTTTCTTGCGGGCCTGCTCCATCAGGGAATCCGGCTGACCTGGAATGCCTCGATCTATTATGGAATCTGGGCCTTTCTGACCTGGCAGATCCTAAGCGAGGTCTGGAAGATTTCCAGCCGGCTCTTTGGCTCCTTCCAAACAGGGAAGCCCTGGCACGACTGGGCAATGGGGATTTTTATTTACCTGGCGGGGGATATCCTGTCCGCGCTGACAATCGGGAAAAATATGCCGGACGGCGGGGAGAAGAAAATCGGCCCCCGGCAGCTTACCCTTGCTGTTTCTGACTTTATTGTGCTGCAGATACTGGCTGTGATGTTTGATTCTATGGAAATCGACCCCAACGATTTGCGGTGGCTTATTCTCTATATGGCGCAGCTGCTGCTTACCATAACGCTGTATCTTCAGAATGAACTGTTCAAGAAGAGCGAAATGCGAAAAGAAATCGAGCTGATGAACCTGCTGCGGAAAAAAGAACGGGAGCAATACCATCTTTCGAAAGAGACCATTACGTTAATCAACCAGAAAGCCCATGATTTGAAGCACCAGATCCGCGCTCTTCGGGAGATGCCAAAAGAACAGGCAGGCAAATATCTGGATGAAATGGAGGAGTCCGTATCTCTCTATGAAGCCATGGTACAGACAGGCAATGAGACGCTGGATATTATTTTGACGGAGAAAAGCCTGTTCTGCCGGGAACAGGGCATAACCCTCTCCTGTGTGGCGGACGGGAGCTGCCTGGATTTTATAGATACCGTAGATTTGTATACCATTCTGGGAAATGCCATTGACAATGCCATCGAGGCAGCGGTGAAATTGGAAGAGCGGGAAAAGAGGCAGATTGACCTGATGATTTACCGGAGGAAAAAACTTCTGACCATCCAGATTATCAATCCGCTGGAAGCCCCCTTGGTGTACGAAGAGGGAGTGCCGGTGACCACCAAAAAAGACAGGGAATATCATGGATTCGGGTTAAAAAGCATCAAACATACGCTGAAAAGGTATGACGGGGCGCTGAACATTGAGGAAGCGGACGGGTGCTTTTTTGTTACCATGGTCATTCCCATTTCCTGAAAAAGGAAAAATTGTAAGTTGTGCACAAATTCACATAAAATATGCCAAAAAGTTAATGCAGTTTGCCACATAGGACACATAAACTACCGCTTAGGACATAGCGCTAGAAATAAAAAAAGGAATTTTGCTATAATAATTTTATTGCAAAATTCCTTTTGCTGTAAGAGATTTGAAAGGAGGGAGTAACTATGGCGGAAAGAAGAATTATCGGGCTTATGGACGGCTGGACGTTTACCGGGCCAAAGGGAACCAGGCAGCAGGTAAATCTGCCCCATACCTGGAACGCCCAGGACGGCCAGGACGGCGGAGACGATTATTTCCGGGGAACCTGCGTCTATGAAAAAGAGATTCCAATGCCGAAGTTTCAAGCCGGAGAGCGGGTGTATCTGCAGTTCCACGGCGTCAACGCCAGCGCCCATGTGCTGCTGAACGGAAAAAAAGTCTGCAGCCACCACAACGGATATTCCACATTCCGGGCGGACGTCACAAAGAAACTGAAAGAAAACAATCTGCTTCGGGTGGAGGTGGATAACAGCAAAAACGACAGGGTGTATCCCCAGGTGGCGGATTTTACATTTTACGGCGGCATCTACCGGGAGGTGGAATTCCTGATTGTCTCGGAAAATCATTTCGATCTGGATTATTTCGGAGGGCCGGGAATTAAAATCAGCACAGATGTGAAAGGAACCGACGGCATTGTAACAGTGCAGGCCTATGTAAAATGCGAATCTGCAAAATCACAGCAGAAGACCAGCGGGGAACCGGAAGAAAATCTGGAAGAAAACCTGACGGTAGAATTGACTCTGAAAGACGCGGAGGGCAATACCGTGGCTCAGTCGAAAGGCGCCGAAGCAGTGTTTCAAGTGGAGCAGGCTCATCTGTGGAACGGCGTCAAAGATCCTTATCTGTATCAGGTAACTGCCACGCTGAAACGAGGGGAAGAGCTGCTGGATCAGATTACATCATCCTGCGGCATACGGACATTTTCTGTTGATCCCAATCGGGGATTTTTCTTAAACGGGGTATCCTATCCCCTGCGGGGCGTTTCCAGGCATCAGGACTGGAAGGGAATCGGAAACGCCATTTCCAGGGAACAGATGGAGCAGGATATGGAGCTGATCCGGGAGGTGGGAGCCAATACCATCCGCCTGGCCCATTACCAGCACAACCAGTATTTTTACGATCTCTGCGACCGGTACGGCATAGTGGTGTGGGCAGAAATTCCCTATATTTCCGCCCATATGCCGGAAGGAAATAAAAATACCTTTTTCCAGATGAAAGAGTTGATTACGCAGAATTACAATCATCCCTGCATTGTAACCTGGGGGCTTTCCAACGAGATTACCATTTCCCGCAAGCACAGAAAGGATATGTTAGACAATCACAGGAAGCTTCAGCGGTATACAAAAAAACTGGACCCGAGCCGGCCCACCACCCTTGCCTGTTATGCCATGTGCCATCCTTTCCATCCGGTTTCCAAGATATCCGATCTTGTGGCCTGGAACTTGTATCTGGGATGGTATGTGCCAGGGCTGTTTCTAAATGATTTGTTCCTGAAATTTTATCACTGGAAATACCCGAAACGGTGTCTTGGGTATTCCGAATACGGAGCGGAAGGAATGCCCAACCTTCACAGCGGGAAGCCCAGACGGGGAGACCAGACGGAGGAATATCAGGCCAAATATCATGAATATATGCTGGACTGCTTTGCAAGGCATCCTTTCCTCTGGTCTACCTATGTGTGGAATATGTTTGATTTTGCGGCGGACGCCAGGGATCAGGGGGGCGAGCCGGGCATGAACCACAAAGGCTTAGTAACCTTTGACCGGAAAATCAAGAAAGACAGCTTTTACATTTACAAAGCCTGGTGGAGTGAGGAACCCTTTGTCCACCTCTGTGGGAAACGGTACGAATACCGGACGGAGGCTGTCACGGATGTGGCTGTTTACTCCAACCAGAAGGAAGTGTCGCTGTATCTGAACGGAAAAAAGATTGGGGAACAGAAGGGCAGCCATGCCTTCCACTTCAAGGTGGAGCTGGAGCAGGAAAACCATCTGGTGGTTTGCTCCGGGGACTTAAAGGATGAGGCCGTTATTTACCGGACAGATACGCCCCGGCCAGAGTACAAGGTGAAAAAAGGCAAGAGCAAAAACTGGGTGTAAGTAAATAGATTTTTGCATGTAACAGGGCAGCTTGCCTGAACTGTTACTGGAATGGAGAAGACTATGGAAGAGAAAAAAGAAATGAAAAAGAGAAAAAAAGAGTTTAAACGGGCCCGCCGCAAGGCCACCAGGCCATGGAAGTTCCTGACCTGGTTCAGCCTGCCGCTGGCAGTGATTTTGATTGCGGCCACAGCGATTACCAGCATATTCGACAATTCCTTCTCAATTTTCGTGGGAGGGACTTTCAATCATCTGGACAACAGAGACGATGAGGCTGTCTATTTTGAATCAGATTTTGACTCCAAAGAAGAGATGGTGCACTACGGCTTGCAGCTCTGCCAGCAGGTGGAAGCAGAGGGCGCAGCCCTTTTGATGAATGAAAATGAGGCTCTTCCCTTAGCGGAGGGAAGCAAGGTAAGCTGTTTTTCCAATTCTTCCACGAATTTGGTATACGGCGGCACAGGTTCTGGAAATATTGACGCTTCCACCGCCAATACCTTAAAGGGATCGCTGGAGAACTCCGGCTTTGAAGTGAACAAAACCCTCTGGGATTTCTATCTCAATGACGCTGCGGAATATGCCCGGAAAGTGGCCGGTATGGTAGCCACAGAAGGCGCTAAAGTATCAGAATGCCCCTGGGATAAGTATACGGACGCTGCCAAGAGCTCTGTGGCGGATTACGGCGACGCGGCAATCGTGACATTTTCCCGGGTGGGCGGCGAAGGAGCGGACCTGGACTATAAAGATGTGAATTACCTTGCCCTGGATGAAAATGAAAAAGAGATGATGGAAAACGTTGCTTCTATGAAGAAGGACGGGACGATAAAGAAAATCATTGTATTGATTAATTCCGCCAATACCTTACAGGTGGATTTCCTGAAAAATAACGACTATGACGTGGACGCCTGCCTCTGGATCGGCGATGTGGGAATTTCAGGAATTGACGCAGTGGGAGAGATTCTGGCTGGGAAAGTAACTCCTTCCGGCAGGCTGGTGGATACCTATTGCTATAATAATTTCTCCGCTCCGGCAATGGCTAATTTTACCCCTATCGTCTATGACGGATATGAGGAAGGGGTGATACCGGAAAATGCAAGCACGTATATGACCTATCAGGAAGGAATCTATGTGGGTTACAAGTATTATGAAACCCGGTACGAGGATTATGTGACAGGCAGCGGCAATCCGGGAGATTTTGCTTATTCTGACAATGTGGCTTATCCCTTTGGATACGGCTTAAGCTATACGGATTTTGCGTACAGTGATATGGACGTTGCATACAATCAGGAAACCGACCAGTTTGAAGTGTCGGTGACCGTTACCAACACCGGAGATACTTATTCTGGAAAAGAGACCGTTCAGATTTATGTCCAGTCACCTTATACCGATTATGACAAAGAAAACGGCGTGGAAAAATCTTCCGTTGCTTTGTGCGGATTCGGAAAAACAGATGTGTTAGAGCCAGGCGCTTCCGAGACTCTTACCATCTATGTGGACCGCAGGGAGTTTGCTTCTTATGACGCGTACGGCGCAGGAACCTATATTTTGGATGAAGGGGATTATTATCTCACCGCCGCCAAAAACGCCCACAACGCAGTGAACAACATCCTGGCCGCAAAAGATTTTACAGCGGAAAGCACCGATGGGCGGATGGACGACGCAGGGGACAAAACCTTAACGTATCAGTGGAAAAATGATAAATTTGACGCAGAGACTTACGCTGTTTCAGAAAACGGCACGGCCATTGCCAACCAGCTTTCTGATTCCGACATCAATCTCAGCGAAGATTTAGACGGAGCAAAGGTTACATATTTATCCAGAAATGACTGGGAGGGCACCTTCCCCACAGAGCCATTAAAGCTGGCTCTGACAGAAAAACTTACTGCAAAGCTGCAGGACATCCAGTATGATGAAGCCGAGCATGAATTGGTGGATATGCCAGTTCTGAACGCAAAGAACGGATTAAAGCTGTACGATATGATCGGCCTGGATTATGACGATCCCAAGTGGGAGAAGCTGCTGGATCAGATGTCCTTTGATGAGATGGTTTCCCTGATCGGAGATTCCTTCCACTGGACTATGCCGGTAAAATCTATTGAAGCTCCGGCTACCCGCGATGAGAACGGCCCTCAGGGACTGACGGCTTCTCTTTTCAAAGCAGGGGATAACGAAGGAAAATCCGCGCTGACAGCAACGGCATTTACCTCGGAGGACGTGATGGCAGCTACTTTCAATATGGAAATCATGTATGAAATCGGCAAAGTCATCGGCAATAACTGCCTGGAGGCGGATATTGCATGTCTCTACGGCCCGGGAAATAATATTCACAGAACCCCATACGGTGGGCGTAATTTTGAATATTACTCAGAAGACGCGTTTCTCTCAGGAGAAATGTCCAAGGAAGAGATACGCGCCATGGCGGATAAGGGCATTTTCGTGGTGATGAAGCATTTTGCCCTCAACGACTGCGAACAGGATCGAATCGGCCTGGGGGTATGGCTTAGCGAGCAGGCGGCAAGGGAGATTTATCTAAAAGCATTCCAGGCGCCGGTGGAAGAGTCCCAGGCAGGCCTGATGGTAGCTTATACCCGCTGGGGCGCAATCTGGTCCGGCGGAAATAAAGGCCTTATGAACAATATTCTCCGTGAGGAGTGGGGCAAGAAGGGCCTGATTATCACAGACAACGTGCTGACTACTTATGTAAATGGCCCAGACGGCGTGATTGCAGGCGGCGTATCTACCTTTGACGCGATGCTTCCCCATGTGACAAACCAGCTTCCCAAGTATGAGAAAGATCCTGTGATGGTGACGGCGATGCGCAATGCATGCCATCAGAATCTGTATTCCATTGCCAATTCCGCAGGAATGAACGGCGTAGGGCCGGAAACAAAAGTGAAAGTCAAGGATATCGCGATTGTTACGTCTTTCCGCGCAGCGGCCATTTTCTTTACGGTATTATTCCTCTGGTCACTGGCGCTGTGGATTGGGAAAAAGCGTGAGTTTAAGAAGACAGAAGCTTATAAGAGTTATCAGGATTATAAGGCAAAGAATGCCGGAAAGTAAGGGTGGTTCTTTTGAAACAGGAGTCTGGGGCTTTGCACGCAACAAACCGCGCAAAGCTGTATCAACTGGTTTTATTCCCCATGAACAACGGGGCTACTAATGTATATTATATTCTTACGATGAATTTTATCGCTTATTATGCCAACGGGGTTTTAGGGCTGCTCCTGATGTTTGCCACCACAATGGTAACCGTGATGCGTCTCTTTGACGCAGTGACAGATCCCATTATCGGAGCTTTGATTGACCGGACTTCTACGAAGTTCGGGAAGTTCCGCCCCTATATGGTATTGGGAAACGGGATTATGATTCTCTCTTCCCTGCTTTTGTACTTCGGCACCCGGGTGATTTCGGCGGATATGGCGTGGCTGCGCTATACATGCTTTGTGTTGTTTTACGCATTGTATGTGATTGGCTATACCTTTCAGACTGCCTGCACCCGCTCCGGCCAGACCTGCCTGACCAATGACCCCAACCAGCGGCCGCTGTTCACGGTATTTAACACGGTGGCAAGCTTAATCGGCATGGGCCTGGTGCAGTTTCTGGCGCCGGTGTTAAGTGAGAAGCTGGGAGGGTACAACAGCGCTTCGTTCTTTAACTTTATGATTCCTCTGGCCATTGCAGTATCGGCAGTTCTGACTCTGCTTGCAGTAATCGGAATCTGGGAGAAGGACCGGCCGGAATTCTTCGGCGTGGGCGGAACCCAGGAGAAGGTGCAGCTGCGGGAATACATTGCCATTTTAAAAGCAAACAAAGAGCTGCAGAGGCTGATGGTGGCCGGGGCAGGATGTAAGCTGGCGTTTTCCATTGCGACCAATATGACGGTTCTGTGTATGCTGTACGGAGCCATGATGGGCAATTACGGCGGGCTCTACCTGCCCATGATGATTGTAGGCTACGTCTTTTCCGCGCCTTTCTTCCTGCTGACGGTGCGGACCTCCCAGAAGAAGGGGCAGAAAGCGTCGCTGGTGCGTTACACCACCATTGCCCTGGTGATGTATGTGGGCGTGTTTGTGCTGCTGATGCTCTGGAAGCCCGGGACAGAGATTTTCCGGCTGAATCTGATACCGCCGAATATTTATACAGTGCTGTTTGTGCTGTTTTTCGGCATCGGATACGGCGCCTATTACGCAACGGCGGATATGCCCATTCCCATGGTGGCGGATTGCTCCGACTACGAGACTTACCGCTCCGGCCGTTACATTCCGGGCATTATGGGAACACTCTTTTCCCTGGTGGATAAGCTGGTAAGCTCCCTGGGCTCCACCATCGTGGGCATCGCCGTGGCGATGATTGGAATCAGCACCCTGCCCGACGGCAATACGCCCTATGCGGACGGCATGCATATGGTAGTCCTGATACTGTTCTGCGTCATCCCCATGCTGGCCTGGATAGCCACTCTGATCGCAATGAAAGGCTATACCCTCACCGGGCCTCGAATGAAGGAAATCCAGGCAGTCAACGCAGTGCGCAAAGACGCCATCGGAAAAGGAATGGAACTGTCTGAAGCCATGGAAAAATGGAAAACTTTGGAAGAGGTGCCGGAAGAGTACCGCTAGAGCGTGTTTGAAATATGCATTCTCAAACACGCATTAGAATGATTCTGAAGTTATATTTCGATACACAGGAAATGCAGGATTGCCCTTTCACTAAGCAAACGATTTATGGGTTTGCGTGTGAAAGGGCAATCCTGCATTTCCGTCCGTATCCAAAATATAGAAAAGTTCTCTCCAAGAATTCTCGCCAACCAGCGCCGCTTATGTTATACTTACAGCAGATTTACCACAAGGAGGAAACTGTATGAAGAGAGCAATTGCACTTTGCGGCGGAGGTACAAAAGGCGCCTATGAACTTGGAGTATGGAGAGCGTTAAGAGAACTTGGCATTGAATATCAGATTGTGACGGGAACCTCCATAGGGGCCATCAACGGAGCTTTGATGGCCTCCGGAGATTATGAGATGGCTTGTGAACTCTGGAATACGATACGGTTGGAGGATGTGATGCAGGAGGGACTGAATCTCACTACGACCATTGAGGGCATGTACAATCAAAGAGAATCCATCCGGCCGTTTCTGAAGAAATATGTGAAAAACAAGGGAGCGGATATTTCTCCCTTTATCGAATTCATTGACCGGATGGTAGATGAAGAGAAGGTACGGGCTTCCCAGGTGGATTACGGTCTGGTAACCGTTCAGGTATCCTCCATGAAAGCGATGGAACTTAGAAAGGAGGAGATCCCTCAGGGAAAATTGAAAGACTTTATTATGGCCTCCGCCTCGGTTTTTCCGATTTTCCCCATGCATAAAATTGACGGAGAAACTTACCTGGACGGGTGCTATTACGATAACCTTCCCATCGATCTGGCCTTGAAAATGGGCGCGGATGAGGTGATCGCCGTAGACCTGCACACCTCTCCCAGCCATCCGGCTTATGTCGGCAGGCCCTATGTTACCTGTATCATTCCCAGCCGTTCTCTGGGAACGATTCTGAACTTTGACCGGAAAGTGATTGATGATAATATCGAGCTGGGGTACTGGGACGCGCTGAAAACTTTTGGAAAAATGGAAGGGAAGAATTATACTTTCTATCCGGGGGAACTGCAGGAATTTTCCGAATCCATTCAGGCATTTGTCAGCCGCGCGGCCAGAACGGAATCCTATCTGACGGAGGGAATTTTTAACCGCTTTATCAAGCCTGGGGACAGCAAAAAGATCTGCGGAAATATAGAAGAACACATCAGGAAGAAACCAGGGGCTTATACGAAAGAAGATTATTTTCTCGGAGCGGCGGAAATCTGCGGGAAGATTTTCGGTCTGTCAGAGGAACGTCCCTGGCATATCCGGGATTTTATAGGAAAAATCTTTGGAAAACTGCAGGGAAAGGAACATTATCCGGATATTTTCCTGTTTCATGGGAGAAAAGGCAGAGACCTTGCGGCCGGGCTGGCGGAATTAAAGCAGCGGGGCGGCAGCGATTATATGACGGCCTGCATGTACTACGGGTATCAGGAAGGGGAAATAGATTTGAAAGAGCAGCTGCATTTGCTGGCCCGGCAGCCCTATGAGCTGACGGCGGCGCTGTTTTTGCTGACACTTCGCTAGTATAATCCATTTTAAATAAGCGTACATTTGACTGAGAATAAATTTTCGAGAGCGCATGTCAAAAACCGGAGGCGTAGTGGTTTGAAAAGAGTGTAGCATTACCGGAAACCGGGCATATAGTATAGAGATAGAAAAAATGGGAGTAAAGCAGTGGATTATAAACAGGAAATGTTTTACCGGATGCCGGACCGGAATCAGAACAAAATGCCCTTTTATATGGCGTATCCTATGCAGAACGTATTTCTGGAAGAACTGGAATACGAGCGGGATATGCAGAAATTAAAAAATTTATATCCCAAAGAAGTGAAATCCATTCAGGCATTGGTAGAAGAAGAATGCGACAAAATGGAATATGAAGGCAGCCTGATGTTTGACGAATATCCTGATAAATTGATGCTTCGCCAGATTGTAAACCGGATTTATGACGGAGCCACCGGCGGACAGATGAACATGCAGAGTGTCCAGGGGTTCGAGGCAAGCCCTTATGAGGCGGAACAGTACGAGCCAGAGCAATATCATCCTTTGCAGTACGAAACTGGATATTACGAAGAGAATGAAGAAAATGAAGAAAGTGAAGCGGAATCCCCACAGGAAGCGGAGACCCTGAATGCGGAGGAAGTTCCCCTGGCAGGGAATCTGATAGAACAGAGAAGACCGCCAGGGCCGGGTTGGGGACCGCCGCCGCCAAGACCAGGCTGGGGACCGCCGCCACCGCCGCCAGGGCCGGGCTGGGGGCCTCCGCCGGGACCGGGCAGACCGCCTCAGGGCAATGGACTGCAGAATCTTATAGAGGTGCTGCTGTTCAATGAGATGTACCAGAGAAGATGCCGCCATAAACGCTGCCGGCGCTGGTGGTAATATTGGAATGTGCCGCGGCCAATGGCGGCAGTAATTAGAAAAATGCCGCTGTTTTTATCGGTAATACCGGGAAAAATGTGGTTGGAAGAGACAGATATTTTAAGGAAAGAAAACTCTCTGCGGGACTGGAAAGGTTTTGCAGGGGGTTTTTGAATTTTGGATTTCTGGATGAAACGGAGTGACTTCTTAGATATTTTGTGATAAAATAATTGGGACGTTATGTTTTTGCAAAGAGAATAGATATTATGATAAAAAGTTTTTGGCAGACAATAGATTGTCAGTGAAACCTCAAAAAAGAATTCTAGTTTAAGGGGCAGGATACAAAGGATAAAATTGGCAGTTAAAACATAGAATAATGGAAAAGAGGAAAGAGAAAATGAAAATAATGTCAAGAATTATTGATCACAGGATTAATAGCACAAATTTATATGTAGAAACAACGTTTGGGGAATATTTACAATATGCCAAGGATTTGATTAAAAATAATGATCTGCAAAGAAAACGTGTAAAAACATCTCAAACAGTGTATTCTTTGTTAAAGTCAGATTTATTAGAGGGATGTGTGATACCGCCGTTAGTGTTGGCTGTCATAAGCGATGACAGTTCTTTAAAAAGTATGGAAAGCGATGAGCTGCAAGCATATATTAATGCAAACAGAGAGCAGGTTTTAATTCTGGATGGTTTACAAAGAACACATACATTGATTGCGGCGGAGGTTGACGCGCTTGAACAAAAGGTGCAGGATACTTTTTATAATTATAAGTTGCGATTAGAAGTTTATGTCAATATAAATAAATTTGGCGTTTTGTACCGGATGCTTACTTTAAATACTGGACAAACTCCTATGTCTGCCCGTCATCAGATGGAAATGCTGTATAGCGATATGCTGAATACAGAAATAAATGGAGTAAAATTGATTACAGAGGTTGAAGGAGCGGCATATGCGGACAGAAAAGAATTTGTATTTAAAAATACAATTGATGGGTTTAATTCATATATGAATCGGAATTCTCTGCCGATGGATCGGCAGGAACTGCTTGAAAATATAAAAATGTTAGAAAAAATGTCCAAGGAAAATCTGGGAGGAGATATTTTTAAAGAGTTTATAGAGGGATATAGCAAGGTATTTGATGTTTTGTGTGAAAAGGCAAACAATTGCTTAGCTGATCAGGAAAAACTTCACGAATATGAGATTAAAAGCGCTCCTTTTGCAGAAAAGGTAAGTAAAGCTTTTGCGACATCACAGGCGTTGACTGGATATGGGGCTGCAATGGGAATTATGAAAGACAAAGGCATTATAAAAGATTTCGGTTCCCTGGATAAAATTGTAAAAGATATTAAATTGAATGATACAAATGATGAAGAGGGCGAGTGGTTTATGGAATTTTTAAGGTGCATGGATGTCATCAAAGCTAAGGCGAAAAAAATAGGAAACGCGCAAAGAATGTATCTGGCATATTTTTTTAGAGAATTGTTTAATGAAGAAAGTGATTCTTATGCGGATTTAATGCTTGCAGTTGAAAATGGATATAGAATGTATGATAGTCAGGTAAATGGAGAATGAAAGAAGAAACGAATGGGATTAAATATTTTGATGGGGTGTTTGAGGTTGAAGATAGGAAATCGGGAAATGAATTTTTGTATGAAACAATCATAGGTGTAGATGATTCACTTTCACCCGATAATTTTGAAATGCGCTTTTTATATAATAGGAATGAGGGAATTTCAGAAAACAGCATCTATAAGTTTTATACTGATAAACAGCGGATTGGTTGGGTATTTCCTGTGCAATCTTTGGAATCTAAAGAGCATGATTATGTTGACGATGAATATTATTTGCAATATGCGTATATAGCCATATACAAATTATTGCAAATGATAGAATTCGCTGAAGAGGAATATTCAGATTTTAGTATTTTAGATTATTATTCTGATGATATTCAGGTGCTTGTATACGATAAAGAAAGAGCTGACAGTACGATAGAAAATTTTGATATATACAATTATTCCGTTGATTTATTTTCGAAGGGATATTCTTTTTGCAAGGAAGGGAATGTTTTTACAAAATCTGCTGAAATTGACAAGAATATTAGAGTAAAGCAACTGCCTGAGCCGATTAGGGGGATTTCATATATAAATATTTTGTTTATAGAGCTGATACCGCTGCAAGAATCAAGTTATTCAAAATTTCATTTGATATATCAGATCATTGAAATACTGATTGGTGTAGTATTTAAATATAGAATGGAAAGTTTGATTCAAGAGATTGCGGCTTCTCCAGAGGATTTGTTTGAAAAGAGGGAAAAACTTAATGACGTTATGACGGAAAAGAAAAGGGTAATATGGCTGTTTAGTAATTTTTCTAAAATTGAATCCCAAAAGAAGGAAATATTAAATGATTTTTGTAAACAATTGTTGGAGAAAAATCATAAAGTGTATGAAAAACACGGCGTTGGGAGCAATTTGTATGCAGTGAGATGCCTGATTGTACATAATTTTTATTCATTGAATAAACAAAGTCGAAAGTTATTGGAAGAATTAAATGTCAGTTTTTTGGATGTAGTATTAGATATACTATTCACTTTTACCGTGGCTGAAAAGTGATTGAAGGAAAGAAAGGCACCAAATGAACGATTTACGCCAATTATTAGATAAATACTTAAATGAACAGCTAAACCGCATCATCATCAGCAATCCCAGACACCGGGAAGAAGCAGCCAAAATCATCATACACCCGGTACTGGTTAAAAACATCCTGTCCTTCCAGGCAAGCGAATATTATGAGAAAAAAGTATTCCACAAGAACTATGCCAGCAAGGAAGCGGCGGCTGAGATTGAGCGCCGGATGGCAGAGTACCGTCAGTTGGAGCTGTCCTCAGGATTAGGACAGGCCACTGTGTTAATCAGCAAAAAAGGCAGGCTCACCATCAAGGAAAAACCCTGCGCCGCTTGTGTAAAAGAAGTAGATTTATCCCATAATAGAAAGAAACAGTACATCTTAGACCCGTCTCGGAAAACGGATTTTTTAATTGATCTGGGCGTCCAGACTGAGGATGGGAAGATTATCAATAAAAGGTACGACAAATTCCGCCAGATTAACCGATTCCTAGAATTTATCGAGGATATTCTGCCCAGGCTTCCCAAAGATCGGGAAGTGACAATCTTAGATTTCGGATGCGGGAAATCCTATCTTACCTTTGCCATGTACCACTACCTGAAAGAATTAAAAGGATACCAGGTGCACATCATCGGACTGGATCTGAAAGAAGACGTCATTGCGGAGTGCAGCAGGCTGGCGGAAAAATACGGCTACGACAAGCTGGAATTTCATGTGGGGGACATTGCGGGATACGAAGGGGCAGAGCAGGTGGATATGGTGGTGACACTCCATGCTTGCGATACAGCGACAGACTATGCATTGGATAAAGCCATTCGCTGGGGCGCAAAAGTGATTTTATCCGTGCCCTGCTGTCAGCATGAACTGAACCGGCAGATAGAGAATGAGCTGCTTGCGCCCATTCTGGGCTATGGGCTGATCAAAGAGCGGATGGCCGCTCTGGTCACAGATGCCCTCAGAGCCAGGATACTGGAAAGCAAGGGATACCAGGTGCAGATTCTGGAATTTATTGATATGGAGCACACTCCTAAGAATATCCTGATCCGCGCAGTGAAAACAGGAAAGGCAAAAGAGGATGGAAATCTCCGGGAACTTATGGAATTTCTGCATCTAACGCCCACATTAGCGGCGCTCCAGGAGAAAAGCTAGTACTCCATCCGGCTGGAAAGTACAGTTGTTATATTTCGATACACAGGAAAAACAGCAATCGTAGGAATCTGGAAAGGAAGACAAACAGAATGCGTAAAGGTTTGATAAAGACAGTGGTGCTTCTGGCGGTTTTTGCAATCACAGTGGCAGCCACCGGATTATTCAGCTATAAAAACAGCACAGATATGACTTCGGAGATGGCTCCCGCCACCCTTCCCGTTGTGTATCTGCAGCAGGGAGACGTCAGAATCAACGGGTTGTACGGCTATTCTTCCGAGATGGACGGAACGGGTACGCGCGACGCCATAACTCCGCTGGAAGAGGATCTGTCTCTTCCGGTCGTGATTAAAACTTATGAAAATGAAATTGAAGAAGTGGATTATGAAGTGCGCACCATGGATATGGAGCGCCTGATTGAAAATGGAAAAGAAGAGGAATTTTCACGGAAAAACGGGGAAGTGCATTTTACGCTGCAGTTTCAGAATATCCTGGAAGAAGAGACCGAATATGTGCTGGAACTTACGGTGAAATATTCCGGAAAACAAGCCTTTTATTATACCAGGATTGCCAGAGAGAACGAATATTACGTGGCGGAATCTTTAGAGTTTGTCAATGGTTTCCATGAGCAGACCTTTCAAAAAGAGAATTCAGACAGCCTTGCCACTTATTTGGAACCGGATCAGATGGGGGACAATACAACCCTGCAGAAGGTGACTATTCATTCCAGCCTGCGGCAGGTGAACTGGGCGGATTTCGAGGGGGAGCGCTTAGAGCCGCCGGTGCCTTCCATCAAGGAAATGGGGGATTCCTATAACGCAATTGTGCTTCAGTATGTGCTGACGTCCACCGGGGACAGCGGTGAAGTGGAATACTATAACGTGGAGGAATATTACCGGGTCCGCTACGATCAGGCCATCGGCCGGATGTATCTGTTGAATTATGAGCGCACCATGAATCAGATATTCCGGGGAGAAAACGGAACGGTGGACAAGAACCGGCTGATGCTTGGCATTCGTTCCTCGGATGTGGAATATTCGGCAAATGAAAAAGGAAATATCATAGCCTTTGTGCAGGAAGGGGAGCTGTGGAGCTATAACAGCGATAATAACCATCTGTCCCAGATATACAGTTTCCGCAGTCCGGAAGGAATTTCTGAGCGGGAAAACCATTTGGCCCATGAAATACGGATTATGAAAATAGACGAGACGGGAAGCATGGATTTTGTGGTGTACGGTTATATGAACCGCGGAAATCATGAAGGCCAGACAGGAATCAATGTCTTTCATTATGACAGTGTTGGCAATACCATAGAAGAGACATTGTTTATTCCCTATGATAAATCCAGCGAGATGCTGAAAGCAGAATGGGGAAAACTGTTTTATGTAAGCGATGGAAATATTTTCTATCTTCTGGCGCAGGATGTCCTGTACCGGATTGACTTAGACGCCAGGGAGACCCGGCAGGTGATTGAGGGGCTGAAACCGGGGAGCTTTGCGGTGTCAGAGAATGGAAGATATTTAGCATGGCAGGAAGGAGAGGATACAGACAGAGCAGAAATATTGAAAATCATGGATCTGGAAGGGGAGGAGACCAGGACAATTCAGGGCAGCAGCGGAGAATATTTAAAGCCCGTGGGATTTGTGGAAAGTGATTTTGTTTATGGCATAGCAAGGGCAGAGGATGTGGTAACGGACGCTGCGGGAAACACCAGGTTTCCCATGTACCGGGTAATTATTGTGGACAAGGATTCCCAGGTGGTAAAGGATTATCAGAAAGAGGGATTCTACGTAACCCGGGCATATGTGGAGCGGGATACGATTTTCCTGGATCGGGAAATCCGGACCGAGACCGGCAATGTCAGCGTAGAGCAGGACACCATTAAGAATCAGCAGCTGGAGTCCTCCAGAAAAATTGCAGTGGAGACTTCCCAATCGGAGAAAAAGCAGTGCCAGGTACAGATTGCCTTAGGAGACGGAGCGTCAGAATCCGCAAAGCGGCTGCAGGTAACAGTGCCCAAGGAGATTGCCTTGACAGAGAAACGAAATGTGAAGCTGGATACAGGGAAAACCCAGGAAAGCTATTACGTTTACAGCGGAGGAAGAATTCTCTTATCCACCACCTCACTGAAGGAAGCCATTGTCCTGGCAGATCAGAATATGGGGGTTGTGATAGGCCAGGAACAGAAATATATCTGGAGACGGGGAAGGAAAAGCGTTCAGCCCATGATTGGGGCCGGAGAAGTGGACATTGCAGGAGTCAGTGAAAGTTCCGCTTCCCGCTGTCTGACATATCTTTTGCGGACAGAGGAAATCAACATTGATGTGGACGATTTGATTGCCCAGGGGGAAACGCCTAAGCAGATATTGACAGAGGCGTTAAACGGCAGAAAGGTCATTGATCTTACCGGGTGCAGCGTGGAACAGGTTCTGTATTATATTAATTTGGATACGCCGGTATTTGCCATGGTGAATCAGGAGGCGCTGCTGATTGTGGGATATGACGAACATAACATTCTGCTGTATCAGCCGGATGTGAATGTGGTGCGGAAAATGGGCCGTCAGGACAGCAATGCCATGTTCGGGGAGGCGGGAAACATATTTCTAGGGTATATTGAATAAAAAATATAGGAATAGCAGTGAAAAAGGAGGAGCATTATGCATAGTGAAGATATTAAAGCGCAATTAATCAGGCAGTTTCCGGCAGAGGTAGTGGAGCAGAAAGGCTCCATGAATCAGATGTATTATTCCTGCCCCACCTGCGGCAGGACGGTGTCTATGGGGATGGATAAATGTATGGGCTGCAGCCAGATTCTGAGCTGGAAAAATATTAACCAGAAAGAGTCGCCGGATGGAAAGAGGAAAGCAATTCTGGAATTTGAAGTGCTGGGGGAATTTACCGTAGGGGACTGCAGGAGGTGCCCCATTTCCTACATAGCTTCTAACGGAGCTGAGAGCACTTATGAATGTCCGTTGAAAATGCGGGGTTCCTGCAAGATTAAGCTGGTGTAGGTTTACGGCGGACAGCGAATCTGCGCTTCTGATGGATTGGCAAACAAGAGAGAAAGCGTGAGGGGAAATTGCCTGTGGCGAACAGCGGATCTACGCTGCTGATGGATTGGCAAACAAGAGAGGAAGCATGAAAGGAGATTGCTTATGGCGGACAGCGGATGTGCGCTGCTGACGGATTGGCAAACAAGAGAGGAAGCATGAAAGGAGATTGCTTATGGCAAACAGCGAATCAACGCTGCTGACAGAGGGAAGTATCTGGAAGAAAATTATCGCCTTTGCCGTGCCTATTTTTCTGGGCAATTTATTTCAGCAGCTATATAATACTGCAGATTCCCTGATTGTGGGAAATTTCGTGGGCAGCGACGCCCTGGCGGCGGTCAGCTCTTCCGGTAATCTGATTTTTCTGATGGTGGGATTTTTCAGCGGGATCGCCATGGGCGCAGGAGTGGTGATTGCGCGTTATTACGGAGCCAGAAGCTCCGATGAGGTTTCCCGGGCCGTGCATACCCTTGTGGCCTTAGGCATTGGGGCGGGAGTGATTCTGACCCTGGCAGGGGTTATGATAACCCCGCAGATCTTGCGATGGATGGGAACGCCGGATACGGTGTTCCCTAATTCTGTCCTGTATTTCAGGATTTATTTTGCAGGTTCCCTGGGATTTGTCATGTACAATGTGTTTGTGGGAATCCTGCAGTCGGTGGGAGACAGCAGGCACCCGCTGATCTATCTGATTATTTCTTCCGTGACCAATGTGATTCTGGACCTGCTGTTTATCGCCGTGATGGGAATGGGAGTGGGGGCCGCGGCCCTTGCAACCACGATTTCCCAGTTTGTCAGCGCATTGCTGTGCCTGGCGCGGCTGATGCGGACAAAAGAAGAATACAGGGTTGAATGGAAGAAAATCCGGTTTGACAAAAGTATGACGCGCCAGATTATTTCCAACGGTCTTCCGGCAGGGGTGCAGAACTCCATTATTGCGCTGGCAAATGTGGTGGTTCAGTCCAATATCAATGCCTTTGGAATGACGGCTGTAGCGGGCTGCGGGGCATATTCCAAGATCGAAGGGTTTGGATTTCTGCCCATCACCTGTTTTACCCTTGCCATGACCACCTTTATCGGGCAGAACCTGGGGGCAAAAGAATACGGGCGTGTCAAAAAGGGAGCAAGATTTGGAATTATCTGTTCTGTCATTACAGCGGAATTGGTGGGAATCTTTATTTATATGTTTATCCCCTCTCTGGTCCGCGGCTTTGACACGAATCCGGAAGTGGTGATGTACGGAACCGCCCAGGCAAGAACGGTGACGCTGTTTTATTTTCTGCTGGCGTTTTCCCACTGTCTGGCAGGAATCTTCCGGGGAGCCGGGAAAGCCATGGTGCCCATGGTGGTTATGCTGGTGTGCTGGTGCGTGATCCGGATCAGCTATATTACAGTGGCAGTGAAAATTGTGCCGGTGATCCGCACGGTATTTTGGGCATATCCCCTTACCTGGAGTCTCAGTTCCATTATTTTTTTAATTTATTATTTAAAGGCGGACTGGATGCATGGATTTGAACGGTAGAAGCTCATTTTTTTTTGACTTTCCGGCTTTTCTATGGTAGTCTTTGTTAATAAGGAGGCATAGAATATGTGTACAAAATGCAAGAAACGTAAATTTTATATGACAACGGCAATTGCCTATACCTCAGGAAAACCCCATATCGGAAACACCTATGAGATTGTATTGGCGGACAGCATTGCCCGGTTTAAACGTCAGCAGGGATATGATGTCTATTTTCAGACCGGAACGGATGAGCATGGACAGAAGATTCAGATTAAGGCGGAAGAAGCAGGCGTCAGCCCGAAAGAATATGTGGACAAGGTTGCCGGCTCAGTGAAGGATATCTGGGATTTGATGAATTCCTCTTATGACAGTTTTGTCCGGACTACAGATAAAGATCACGAAGAACAGGTGGCAAAAATATTCAAGAAATTATACGATCAGGGGGATATTTATAAAGGGGCCTATGAGGGGCTGTACTGTACTCCCTGTGAGTCTTTCTGGACAGAATCCCAGTTAGTGGACGGCAAATGCCCGGATTGCGGGGGAGAGGTCCAGCCGGCCAAGGAAGAGGCTTATTTCTTTAAAATGAGCAAATACGCGGATCGGCTGATTGAGCATATCAATACTCATCCGGAATTTATCCAGCCGGTATCCCGCAAGAATGAGATGATGAACAATTTCCTGCTGCCGGGGCTCCAGGATCTGTGTGTGTCCCGGACTTCATTCAGTTGGGGAGTGCCTGTGAGCTTTGATCCGAAACATGTGATTTATGTGTGGCTGGACGCCCTCAGCAACTATATTACCAAGATTGGATATGACGCGGAGGGGAATTCCAGTGAATTATTCCAAAAGAACTGGCCGGCAGAGCTGCATTTGATAGGAAAAGACATTATCCGCTTCCATACCATTTACTGGCCGATCTTTCTGATGGCTCTGGATCTGCCTTTGCCGAAACAGATTTTTGGACATCCCTGGCTTCTGCAGGGAGACGGCAAGATGAGCAAATCCAAGGGAAATGTGCTGTACGCAGATGATATGACGAAAGTCTTCGGCGTAGACGCCATACGGTATTTTCTTCTTCATGAAATGCCCTTTGACAATGACGGGGTCATTTCCTGGGAGCTGGTGACAGAGCGGCGCAATTCTGATCTGGCCAATACCCTTGGAAATCTGGTGAACCGTACCATTTCCATGAGCAATAAATATTTTGAAGGCGTGGTGACCAACGAGAATGTGGCGGAGGATGTGGACGACGACTTAAAGCGCGTGGTGACAGGCACAGTCAAAACAGTATCCGCCAAAATGGAAGAGCTTCGGGTGGCCGACGCCCTGACAGAAATCTTCAGCCTGTTTAAACGATGCAATAAATATATTGACGAGACAACTCCCTGGATTCTGGCCAAAGAAGAGGCGTCCAAGCCCCGTCTGGCAACGGTTTTGTATAATCTGGTGGAAAGCATTGCCATAGGCGCCAGCCTGCTAAAGAGCTTTATGCCGGAAACTTCAGAGAAGATATTGTCTCAGTTAAACGCTTTTGAGGTTCCTTTTGATGAACTGGACAGTTTCGGCCATTACGGAAGCGGAACCAAGGTAACTGCTCAGCCGGAAATTCTGTTTGAGCGGATGAAGTTAGAGGATGTCTTTGCAAAAGTAGAAGCACTGTATCCTGAGCAGGAGGAAGAGAAGAAGCCGGAAGAGCCGGGCATTGATCTGGAGCCCAAAGCAGAAATCGAATATGATGATTTTATGAAAATGCAGTTTCAGGTAGGCGAAATCATCGCCTGCGAAGCAGTTGCCAAATCCAAGAAACTTCTCTGCTCTCAGGTGCGGATTGGAAGTCAGATCAAGCAGATTGTGTCTGGTATCCGGAAATATTACGCGCCGGAAGAAATGGTGGGCAAAAAAGTGATGGTATTGGTAAATCTGAAACCTGCAAAACTGGCAGGAGTATTGTCAGAAGGAATGCTTCTGTGCGCGGAGAATGAAAACGGCGATCTGGCCTTGGTAGTGCCGGAAAAAAATATGCCTTCCGGAGCAGAGATCTGCTGATGCAGTAAGTTTCTGCGGCGATTTCAGAGTGTGTCTTAAAATTGCTTACCGCAAGACGCCGTCCCGGTTTGTGGGAATGGACATGCTCCAGGCAGAATAAAAGTGGAGGAAAAGAATGGATTTTACAGGTTATGGCGGAGAGATCCAAAGACTGGTAAAAGAAATTGAAGAGTGCCGTTACAGGAGAAACGGGACGTATATGGAAGACTGCAGAAGGCTCATCAAGATAGGAAAAGAGAGAGAAGATTCCTATCTTCTGGGCTTTGCCTGTTATTATCTGGCAGAAGGGTATTTCTGTTTCAACGATCATCAGAACATGATCAACAGCTTAACCGAGGCTATTGTGAATCAGAGGGAGGCATCCCAGTGGAGACTGTTGGTGCGCTCCCATAATGACATGGGCATTGACGCTGTAAGCAGGGGGAATGCGACAGTGGCGCTGGATCAATATATTACGGCCCTTTCTTATGGGAAAAAATATGATTATCCCTATGAAACAGCCATTGTCAACAGCAATGTGGGCAGGCTGTATATGTCTTTTGGGGAATATGAGTCGGCTGTCCATTATTTGAAAAAGGCGTCACAGACTTTCTGGGATTACAGAGATGATTTTTTTGGAAAAATCAATCTGGCCACTGCCTATGCTTCCCTGGGAAGGTGCAGCCTCTGCCGGAATAATCTGAAAGAGGCTATGGAATATGAAGAAAAGATCTACCAGGCGGGAACCGGGAGAGAAGCGGAGTTCGATTACTTTATGACCCGGGGACTGTTTGCCAGGATACGCCATGAACAGGGGCGGTGGCAGGAGAGAGATCAATATATAGAAAATATTGCCCAAAATCTGAAAGGATTTCAGACGCTGTTAGACAGCCAGGAAGATGTGTTTGATTTTCTGGATTTTCTTCTGGAAATCGGGAAATATCAGGAACTTGAAAAAATATTTCCAAAACTGGAGCTCATGGCGGAGGAATCCGGGATTACGAATCTGAAAATTGAACTTCTCCGCCGTCAGGCAGAATATTACCGCGCTGTGCAGGATCGGGAAAACTATCTGGAAATATGCGCCAGGCTTTATGAGGAGCAGGAGATCCTGAAGGAAGAAGGAGTCAGTGTTTTCCATCGTGCCACAGAGCTTCGGTTCAGTCTGGAACGGGCCAGGAAAAAAGAAAAAGAACTGCTGAGAGAGAAGCAGATTCTGAAAGAGCGTTCCGAAAAGGACGAGTTAACAGGGTTGGCCAACCGCTATAAGCTGAATGATTATGCAGGAAAGATTCTTGACAGAGCCAGAGAAAGACATGATTTGCTGTCTATAGAGATTTTTGATGTGGATTATTTTAAACAATATAATGATACCTATGGGCATCAGGCAGGGGATGGCTGCCTGAAAGAGATAGGAAACATATTGGATGAACTGATGCAGCGGGACAAAGATATTTTCTGTGCTAGGTACGGCGGAGATGAGTTTATTGTCATTTATTATGGAAAGAGCGACGAGGAGATTTTGAAGCTGGCAAAAGAGCTTCGTCAGCGGGTTTTGGATCTGCAGCTGGAGAATAAAGAGTCTCAGGAGTCAGAGTATGTGACAATCTCTCAGGGAATCCGCAGCAGCATTCCCAGGCATCAGCACCGTATGTGGGATTATCTCTCCGGGGCGGATCAAGCGCTGTACCGCGTAAAAAAGAAAAAGAAAAACAGTATTTGCCTAATACATAAAAATGAAGATAGTGCAGAAAGTGTGATCGTATGATTTTTGAAAGCCATGCCCATTATGACGACAGAAGGTTTGACAGCGACAGGGATAAACTGCTGTCTTCCATGCAGGAGCAGGGAATAGAAACCATTATAAATGTGGGTTCCGATTTAAGAGGAGCGCAGGAAACCGTTGCTTTGACAGAAAAATATGATTTTATTTATGGGGCCGTAGGGATTCATCCCAGCGATATCGGCGATTTGAATGAGGAAGTCTATACATGGATGCAGGAAACGAGCAGGCGGCCGAAAATAGCTGCCATAGGGGAGATCGGCCTGGATTATTACTGGGATAAAGACGAAGAGGTAAAGCGCAGTCAGCGTTACTGGTTCTGCAGGCAGATGGAGCTTGCCCGGGAAGAGGGTCTTCCGGTCATTATTCATTCCAGGGACGCGGCGGAGGACACGCTGAAGCTGGTGCAGGGCATTCATGGAGAAGAGATTCCAGGCGTGATCCATTGTTTTTCATATTCCCTGGAAATGGCGAAAGAATATATCAGAATGGGATATTATATCGGCATCGGCGGCGTGGTAACCTTTAAAAAAGCCAAAAAATTAAAAGAGGTGGCTGCGCAGATTCCGCTGGAGCACATTCTGTTAGAGACAGACTGTCCTTATCTGGCGCCGGAACCGGAACGGGGCAAACGGAATTCTTCCCTGAATCTGCCCTATGTGGTTCAGGAGATCGCCGAACTCAGAGGAATTTCCCGGGAAGAGGTGGAGGAAGTTACTCGAGAGAACGCCAGAAGGCTTTTTTGGAAAGTAAAATAAGAATCTGTTAAAAAACACTTGACAGACCTGTGTATATACTGTATATATTAATATATACAGTATATACACAGGTCTGTTTTGCTTAAAAGAAAGGAATTCCGGAAGGACAGGTGGACACAGAGGCAATGGAAAAAGATAAAAACCGAAGATATGGGATTGGCCGGAGAAAGGGCAGGTGAATATAGATGGAATGGAACGAAAGGGAAACAGGTAATATGCAGACAGTTCTGCAGATGGAACACGCAGGCGCGGAGCGTGGGAATGCATTTTGGCTGCGGGATGTGAATCTGACATTGGAGCCAGGAACTTTTATGGGAATCATCGGCAGAAACGGAGCGGGTAAGACAACGCTGTTTCATATGCTCTGCGGCCTTTGCCGCATCAGTCAGGGAGATGTCTGGCTGGAGGGAATCAGTATGAAGCAGGAGCCGGGACGCTGCAAACAGAAGCTGGGAATTATCTTTGATGACGACTATTTTCGGCTGGATCTCTCTGTAAAATATGCGGGAAAGGTGTATGGAAAATATTATGACAGGTACTCCCAGAAAGATTTTTTGTCATACTGCAGAAAATTTGAGGTGGATATCCGTCAAAATGTCAGGAAATTGTCCAAAGGAAATTATATGAAGTTCCAGCTGGCGTTTGCCCTGGCCCACCGTCCCCGGTTGATACTGATGGACGAACCGGAGGCAGGGTTGGATCCGGTGTTTCGGCGGGAATGGATGAATATGCTTTATGACATTATGGATGATGAGTGCAGTATTTTGTTTGCCACTCATTTGACGGAAGAACTGGAACAATATGCAGATGCTGTGACTATGCTGTCTCAGGGCCGGCAGATATTTTCTCTTACTATGCCAAAGATAGAGGAACAATACCGGATTGTCAGAGGCAGCAAAGCCCAGTTGGACTTTCTGGAGAAGCGTCTGGTGGGCAGAAAGAGCATGGAACATTATGAAGAAGGACTGTTTCAGGAAGATGGCCGTGAATTATGGGTGGAGGTCAGCCAGTCGCGGCCCACTCTGGCCCAATTGATGGATTATCTGGATGGAAAATTTTAAAATGGACAGAAGGGGAATGAGAATATGAAGAAAATATGGAAGGAAGCAGAAGAAAACAGAATGGGAAGTGAAGGAAAGACGGGAGACGGCAGAGGACGGCAGGGGACAAAAGACGGGCAGTACGCGGAATGGAAGAATTTTTCTCCTGCAAAATTCCTGAGTACCGGTCAGGAAATGCTGGTGGAGATTCGCGCCTCTCTTTATACAGCCAGGGGAAAAATGGGACTTATCTTATCTCTGGCAGGATTTCTCTGGGGCCTGAGTGAAGCGAAAGGGGCTGCCAGAGGGGAATTCGAGCCTTTTGTCCTGGTTGCCTCTCTGCTGTGGGTGGCCATGGGGCTTGCCATGCTGGTGACTTTGGAAAACAATAAGCTTTTGTATCTGCTTCCTGTCAGCAGAAAAGAATTTGCGGCCTTGCAGATACGGCGCCTGGCATGGACTTTTCTGATGGTTTTGGGAGCGATGGCATTGTTTCTTGCCTGTATGAACAAAGACGCGGAGTTTTTTTGGAGAAACTTTTTTTTGAAGGCAATTCCTTTCAGCGGCGCTATGAGCATCTATACAATTGCGGCCATTAAGCCGGTGAAAGAGAGCCAGCAGACTGGGAAAAAGATTTATCAGTTGTCGAACGCTGTGATTCTTCTGGTGCTGATATGCTGCTTTTTGAATTTTATTGTGTTCGGAGATTCCTGGGACGTCTTAGATTTGGTCCTTTCAGTAACAGATTATATCGTAAATCTGTTTACCGTCGGATATCTCTATTGGAAATTCGGTTGCGCAGATGTATATTATGACGAAATATAGAAAACAGGATGGAAGGAAAATGCGAATAAAATATAGAAAACAGCTTGAAAGAGGACGCAGATGAAAAATGAGAAAACAGGATTGGAAAGAGGACGCAGATGAAAAATGAGAAAACAGGATTGGAAAGAGGACGCAGATGAAAATTTTAATTTCAAATACCAGCAATCTTGCTATATATGAGCAAATCATCCGGCAGATTAAGGACGCGGTGATAGCCAAAGAGATTCAGGAGGGAGAAATGCTGCCTTCCATACGTTCTTTGGCCAAAGACTTGCAGATCAGCGTGATTACCACAAAACGGGCATACGAAGAACTGGAAAAAGAAGGCCTGATTTATTCTGTGAAAGGCAAAGGGTTCTACGTTGCGAAACAGAATACCAGTATGCTGAAAGAAAAAAAGATACAAATGCTGGAGGAAGAGCTGGGAAAACTGGCGGCAGAGTGGAAACTGGCAGGGCTGACCAAAGAAGATATGAAAGATTATATTGAAGTGCTGTTTGAAGAATTCTAAATATTGCAAAGATAAAATTGAAGCATTGTTTGAGGATTTGCAGATATTATAAAGATGAGTATTGCAATAGAAAGCGGGAAGAGAAGGATTATGGAAAAATGTCTGGGTGAATTACAAATCGCTGAAAATGGTTTCAGAGAGGAAGATGAGAAACACTGCAAAAGCAGCATAAAAACAGAGGGATTGTCCAAAAAGTACCGTAATTTTCAGCTTCAGGGCGTTACCCTGGAAGTGCCGGCCGGGAACATCCTTGGGCTGTTGGGCAGAAACGGCGCAGGCAAGACAACAGTAATGAAATTATTATCGGGGCATACGCGAAAAAGCGGCGGCAAAATATGGGTTGCGGGTTATGATCTGGATCGTGAACCGATTTCGGCCAAAGAACAGATTGGCCTGATGCTGGATGAACCTATGTTTTTTGAGACAAGAAGCCTGTGGGAAAATGGAGTGGCTTTCGGCAAATTTTATCCGGCCTTTGGCGAGGATACTTTTCGGAAATGGCTCTCTGTATTCAGACTGAAAAAGTCAGATTGGCCGGGGATGTTATCAAAGGGGGATCGGATGAAATTCCAGTTTGCCTTTGCCCTGTCGCACCATCCGAAAACGCTTCTTTTGGATGAACCCACTGGTAATCTGGACCCTGTGTTCCGGAAAGAGTTTCTGGAACTTTTACAGGAGGCAGTGGAGGAAGAACAGATTGGCGTATTGTTTTCTTCCCATCTTACTTCGGATCTGGAGCAGATTGCAGATGGGGTTGCGCTGCTGGAGCAGGGAGAGCTTCTCTACTGTGATTCCATGGAGATGCTGAAATCCCGTTACTGTCTGCTGAAAGGGGATCCTGAGATGGGAAAAAGGCTGAAAATGAGTAAGGAACCTGGAATTCTGGGAATTCAGGTCAGCAGAGTGGGATTTGAAGCAATGGCGGATTTGCAAAATATTTCGGACAATCTTCGGAGTATTATGGAGAGCGCGGTGCAGGAAGAGGTGGATTTATCAAAGTGGATGTACTATATGATAAAACATTGATTTAAAACAGGGAGGAAACATTATGTGGAAAAAAATTATGCAGTTTGATAACCCAAATGGTCTGGGAGGATTTGTGCGTTCCCCTTTTTTGAATATCAATCAGAGAGTTACCGGAAAAGGCGCCATGGGCACCAGAGGGATGCTCCTGTTTCTGGGATACAGTTTTTATTTTATTCTGGCTCTGTGCGGAGATTATAGGGAGTCGGTATTTATGGCTGATTTGGCATCAGCGTTTGTCATGTTTCTTATGCTCTTTACCATGGCCCGTTATACCAGAAAAGAAGGAGAATATTGGCGGCCGGTCTACCAGAAAATCAAATATTTTCCTGTAGACAGAAAGAAATATCTGCTGGCTAAGGCAGTGCCGGCGGGACATGTGATTGGAATGGTTCTTGGGGTTCAATGGGCTGCTTATCTGTGCAGGATGTTCATGCACCGGGAGATTCCCATGGAAACCATTGGGTTTATCACCATTGCCGCGCTGTTTGCTGGAATCTGGTATTTTCTTTCCTTCTTGCTCTTGATGGTATTGGGAGAGCGGGCAATGAATCTGTTTCCGGTTCCTTTTGTAGCAGGAATCATTATCGTGCATCTTTTATGCCATGCAGGGTAGCCTTTTGTGCCGCAGAGGAATTTTCTTGTGATTTTTGGGTAACAGATCAGGCTGAACTGTTGCCATTTTCGGAACAGGAATCGGAAAACAGATTGCTATCTCAGGAAAAAACATGTATAATCTTTTCATTATTAGGGAACCAAAGTATGCAGTGCGGGAGAACGCACCGGATGGAGGAAGTCATGGCAGATTTAGGAAAACCGCAGAACACCATAGCTATATTGCAGAAATACCACTTTAACTTTCAGAAGAAATTCGGACAGAATTTCCTGATTGATCCCAGAGTTCTGGATAAGATTATCGTTGCCGCCGGAATTACCAAAGAGGATTTTGTGTTGGAAATCGGGCCGGGAATCGGAACAATGACACAATATCTCTGTGAAAACGCCAGAGAGGTAACGGCGGTGGAAATTGACAGAAACTTAATTCCCATATTGGAGGATACGCTGCATGATTATGAAAATGTGGAGATAATCAACGAAGATATTCTCAAAGTAGATATCAATCGTCTGGCTCAGGAAAAGAATAACGGCAACCCCATCAAAGTAGTGGCGAACCTGCCCTACTATATTACGACTCCCATCATTATGGGCCTGTTTGAAAGCCATGTTCCGGTAGACAGCATTACCATAATGGTGCAGAAAGAGGTGGCAGAGCGCATGCAGGCGGGACCGGGAAGCAAGGATTACGGAGCGTTATCCCTGGCAGTCCAGTACTATGCCAAGCCGGAAATAATTGCCCACGTACCCCCCAATTGCTTTATGCCAAGGCCCAAAGTGGGAAGCGCAGTCATCCGGTTGGTTAGGCATGAAAAGGCGGCGGTGCAGCCAGAAAATGAAGAGCTGATGTTTCGCGTAATCCGCGCCTCCTTTAACCAGAGACGCAAAACGCTGGTAAACGGACTGAATAATTCACCGGAAATTCCGGCTTCAAAAGAACAAATAGCGGCTGCGTTGGAACAACTGGGACTAAATCCAAATGTACGGGGAGAAGCCCTCACTTTAGAACAATTTGCAAGATTAAGCGACATTCTGGAGCAGCAGCGAAACATTCCTTAAACTCACTCTGGCCTTACAAAGAACATTTTATATTTCCGTCCGTCCCCAAATATAAAAATTCCATTCTATTTCCGATAAGCCTCACTTTGGTTAAATTCTATCACATCCTTCTGGAACCGTTTCAGGATATTCTGGTTTTGAAGTTTGGGATTGATCCGGGCCTCAATGGCTATGCTGTGAAAGAACCCGCACCAGAGCTTCTGGTATTCCAGCTCTTCTGGGGAAAAGCGGCTCAGCATCTCTTCATTCAGGCTGCTGGTATCTGTCAGAAAGAAGCCTTTCCCTTTGGGATGAAGGGCGGCCTGGCTGTGGGAGGCGTCATAGATCATGAAGTTCTCCTGGGGAAGCCGGTCAGCAAAGTGTTCTCCAAGGAAAGGAAGTACATGATTCTTAGGGTGGACTCTGGCAAAAAGCAGGCCGTTTTCCAATTCCTGGAACCGCAGGAATCCAAGGAGATGATGGGCCTCATTGAAAGTGCTTCGGGAAAGCTGGAATACCCGGTTGACGCAGGGCTCTCCCAGATAGTTCAGTACCTTGCTGCCGTCTTTTAGGGACAGTGCCAGCACGACCGTATGGTAGATGGCATTTGCCTTGTCCATTTCTTTTTTTTGTTTGCAATGTTCCTCCAGCGCAGAGGCGGCCTGGCACAATTCTGTATAGGTTTCTTCTCCCAGGCGCTTTCGCAGCGTGCGGGCTACTTTTTCACTTTTCTCATAATCAGTGGAGACAGTAATATATTGGTCAAATAAAGTGCAGTTGTCCGGCGGACAGACGGTAAGTGAAATATTTGCGTGTCCGTATCTGCTGGCCCAGGCATCGTAGACCCCGGTAAAAATTCCGTCAATACTGTTTTCACAGATGAATACATACATGGCAATTCCTTTCGTTTGAGCATGAATATCAGCAGGCGGTGAATCATTTATTCAAGTCGAAGCGGCAATGTTCGGAGTAATTGTTCCTTTCACATCGTTCAGGCAGCAGCGCGGAAGATAGCTAAACAGCGGCAATCTGCTGATTTGGCGGAATGATCCGGGCATCCGTCAGCTGGAATTCAGAGCGCATGTCTTTATCAAAGAAGCTGAGCTGCTGGTATCCGCTTTCCCGGATATCTCTCGGAAGCTGCGTCTTATCCCGCATCAAATTCTCACAGATATAGTTTTCTTCCAGTTTGGTGTTGTACATCATTTTGCCGGAGCAGGTAATGAAATACAGGGCTCGTTTCAGAACTACGCCGATTTTTTTCAAATCGTCAAAGCTGAGGTTGTTTCTCTTCCGGGCTTTCACAATGCGTTCGGCGGACTTGTAGCCGATGCCGGGCACCCGCAGCAGCGTCTGGTAGGGAGCCTTATTAATTTCCACAGGGAAGCATTCTAAATGGCGCAGGGCCCAGTCGCACTTGGGGTCCAGAAAGATATTAAAGTCCGGGCGATCTTCTGACAGCAGCTCCGAAACCTGAAAGTGGTAGTAGCGCAGCAGCCAGTCCGCTTGATACAGACGGTGTTCCCGCAGCAGCGGAGGACCTCCGGGCAGGGCAGGCAGAAGAGAATTCCCGTTCACATTGACGAAAGCGGAATAAAACACCCGTTTCAGCTGGAACTTCTGGTAAAGACCTTCCGCAACGCTCATAATCTGAAAATCATTCTCCGGGGTGGCTCCGATAATCATCTGGGTGGACTGGCCGGCAGGGACAAACTGCGGAGCCTCTCGATATACCGTTAATTCCTGTTTATTGTCGGTAATCCGGTTCTGGATCTGGCGCATGGGCTTTAAGATCGTATTGCGGGACTTACAAGGGGCAAGCCGGCGGAGTCCGTCTGCCGTGGGAAGTTCCAGGTTGATGCTCATGCGATCCACAAGAAAACCGGTCTTCTCGATTAAAAATGGATCGGCGCCTGGGATGGACTTCACATGAATATATCCGCGGAACTGGTGGACATTGCGGAGCTGATATATGGTCTGGTAAATCAAATCCATGGTATAGTTAGGGCTTACCAGAATGCCGGAACTTAAAAATAAACCTTCAATATAATTGCGGCGGTAGAATTCCATAGTAAGGGTACAGATTTCTTCCGGCGTAAAAGAGGCCCGGACCACATCTGTGCCGCAGTTATTCAGGCAGTAGGCGCAATTAAAGATGCATTCATTGGTGAATAAGATCTTCAAAAGCGAAATGCATCTTCCGTCAGCAGAAAAACTGTGGCAGATGCCGGGAGCAACAGAATTCCCCATGCCTTTGCCGTTGCCCTTCCGATCCACGCCGCTGGAAGTGCAGGCGACATCATATTTGGCGGCGTCTGACAGGATTGTTAATTTCTCCAATAAATTCATGTTTTTCTGTAAATTCATAAGCACACAACCTTTTCCAAAACAAGTACGAACTCATGTTCTGAAACTATATTAACATATGGGCGGGAGAAAATCAAGAGAAAAACAGAATATTTGTTCGAAAATTTATTTTAAGACTGAGCATAAACAATGACCGCTTTTTCTGCTTTCAAGCGGTATTTTAAACAGAATAAGGATTAGAAAAATGCAACATTTTATATCAAATTGTTGCATTTTTCTAATTACACTGATAATATCGGATGTTCCGGGAGATACTTAACCTCATTTTATAAAAAAATTGAAAAGTTTTTCCTTGTTTTACTTCCGCAATTCCTTTATTTTCCAGGCTTTCAGGGGCCATGCAACAATTTGATATAAAGTGTTGCATGATCTCATCAGGAAAATGAAAGGAAACAGGAGGTTAAAAGGATGCTGAAACTTACTGTAAAACCAGGGGAATACGTACTGATCGGGGATGATATCAAGATTGTATTTACCGGCGGCAGTTCCAATAATCTGAGGATTTTGGTGGATGCGCCGAAAAAGTACAACATTGCCAGAAGCGATGCGCTGGAACGCTATGGCATGGCTCCCGATCCCGGCAATGAGGTAAAACATTACCGGGACAGAGAGATATCTCCGGAAGCGAAAGAAAAGATCAGGAAAATTCTTATGGCGGAACGCAGACAGGCGCGGGTTTTAGAAAAAAGGAAAAGTGTTAATAATTCCAGATTAACCTAGGGATCTGGCATTGTTATAGAAGAAATTCCGTGATGCGGAGTTTTCAAATCCGCTTGAATGCTATTAAGCGGGTTTTAAAGAAACATGGCT
Source organism: uncultured Lachnospiraceae bacterium (assembly GCA_910584585.1). GTDB lineage: Bacteria > Bacillota > Clostridia > Lachnospirales > Lachnospiraceae > Petralouisia. Next base: position 42,562 of record CAJUBP010000016.1, read on the forward strand.
GATGGCCGAGACCATAATATTGCAAATGGATTTGCAAAGAAAAAACAAGGAGGAAAACATTATGGCAATGGTAGTACAACACAACTTAACAGCAATGAATTCTAACAGGATGCTGGGAATCACCACGGGGCAGCAGGCAAAATCTTCAGAGAAACTTTCTTCAGGGTACAGAATTAACAGGGCAGCGGATGATGCAGCAGGACTGACAATTTCTGAAAAAATGAGAAAGCAGATGAGGGGATTGGATCGCGCTTCCACCAATGCTCAGGATGGAATTTCCTGTGTACAGACAGCAGAGGGCGCATTAACAGAGGTTCATGCAATGTTGCAGCGTATGAACGAATTGGCAGTACAGTCTGCAAATGGTACGAATTCAGAAGCAGACCGCAAAGCAATCCAGGATGAAATCGATCAGCTGGTGACGGAAATTGATCGTGTATCCGAAACAACAAAGTTTAATGAGACATATTTATTAAAAGGTGGGGAAGGAAGCAAGACGGAGACCAAGGAGACTGTGAATCCGGCTTATAAGGACACTATCAGTACTGAAAAGACATTAAAATTTAATGCAGCTGGAACAACTCTTTATGCAACCAAGGATGGCGTAAGTGAGGCTATTACGGATGCAAATTTTAATGATATTTTTGAGATTGGAACAGTGACAAGTGTAGTGACCCAGGATGCTGCTGATAAAGTGGCGGCAGGAGATTATACGATTGTCGATGTAGCCAAGACTGATGCAGATGGTTTTTTGGGTACGCATACGATTGCAAATGACAAAGTTGAGGAAGATATCACTTATACATGGGATAGTACAAATAGCGTATTTACAAATAATCTGAATGCTGATACGATAACCAAAGCTGAGCTTGAGACAAAATTAGGTCTGAATGCTGGTGATATTACTGCAAATGCTGCTATGGACGGTAAGACTTTTTCGCTTAAAGCTGCGACCCTGACCAAAACAGGCGACTATTATGCAGAAAACGGAACAGAAGCGTTGACGGATATGGATATCATCAAAGCGGTAGCCAACGGTGATGATTTATATACTAAGGCTGCTACCACAGAAGAAACCGAAGGCGCAAAAGTGATGGATGGATATCAGATCTATAAGGTAGCTCCGGATGAAACAACAGATTTTGGTGCACAGTTAAATGATAAGTTGGCAACAGAAGCAGATATTGCAGGAATTTATACAGTAGAATCTGACTTACTGCAGGATGCAGGAGGAAATGCCGTTTCTCCGGATAAGTTAGCTGATTATTTTGAAAAAGATGGTAAATATAAAGGCGGTTTGTATAAAGATGATGGAGCAGGAAATCTGCTTGAAGTCGGGGCAGAGCAGATTGATGATTATGTAGATTCAAATCGTGAGACAGTAGAAGTGACAACGCGCAACGCATTAGAGTTAAATCTCCATGTAGGTGCAGATTCAGAAGATACGAACAAAATTAAACTGACGATTAAATCTATGGATGCAACAACATTGGGATTGAAAGAGAATGGTAAGGCTATTGATCTTTCAACAGAAGAAACTGCAACCAATGCTATTGATACGATTTCTAATGCTATTGCGGAAGTGTCGGCTCAACGGTCTGCCCTTGGTGCAATCCAGAACAGATTAGAGCATACGATTGCTAATCTGGACAATGTTGTTGAAAATACCACAGCGGCAGAATCCAGAATTCGTGATACAGATATGGCAGAAGAAATGGTAGAATACTCCAAGAACAACATTCTGGCACAGGCCGGACAGTCTATGCTGGCACAGGCTAACCAGTCTACCCAGGGAGTGCTTTCCTTATTGGGATAATAAAAAAATAGCCTGATTTCGTTAAAAGATAATCAGAGAGCCGGAAAACCGCAGGAACTGTAGGTTTTCCGGCTTTCTGCCATGTAAGGAACTGTTCAGAATATATACTATGAATATATACTATGAAAATCTTCTATTTTTAAAAAGTTTTCCTATTATAACCGTAAAACTTATTGAATAATTATAAAAATCCTAGTATACTTCATATTATATGGAGGTGCTGAAATGATTTACAGACCCATGTATGTTGAGAAAATTATGGCATATACCGACATGCCCTTTGTCAAAATTCTTACCGGCATCCGCCGCTGCGGAAAATCAACCATATTGAAAATGATAATGGAACGTCTGCGGGAAGAACGGGGTATAGCGGAAGAACAGATCGTCAGCTATCGTTTTGATTCCATGGAATATGAAGGCATGACGGCAAAACAGATGTATACAGAATTAAAAAGCAGGCTTGTCCCAAAGGGAACAACTTATATTTTCCTGGATGAGATGCAGGAAATTGATGGATGGGAAAAGGTTGTCAATTCTTTGGCGTCAGATTATGACGTTGATATCTATGTGACAGGTTCCAACTCCAGAATGATGTCCTCAGAGATTTCCACATATTTGACGGGAAGATATGTGGCCTTTCGAATTTATACGTTATCCTTTGCTGAGTATCTCATTTTTAAAAAGCAGTACGCCCCCTTGAAAGAAGAGCGGGCGGAACTTGCGGAATATGTCCGTTTTGGCGGTTTTCCGGCTGTGCATCTGCGGAATTACAGTCAGGATGAAGTGTATACTATTGTACGCGACATTTACCATTCCACGGTTTTTTCAGATATTGTGAGACGGAACCAAATACGTAAAGTGGATCAATTGGAGCGAGTGGTAAAATACGCTTTTAATAATGTGGGAAATACATTTTCGGCGAAAGCTATTTCTAATTATCTGAAATCTGAGCAAAGATCCCTGGATTCAGAAACGGTGTACAATTATTTAGATAAACTGGAAAAGGCATATTTACTGCACCGCTGCTCCCGTTATGATTTGCAGGGAAAAGAACTTCTTAAGACCCAGGAAAAGTTTTATCTGGCGGATACATCCCTTCGTTACAGTGTTCTGGGATATCAGGATGATTCAGCAGCGTCAAGCCTTGAAAATGTAGTTTATCTGGAATTGTGCCGCCGGGGATACACTGTTTTTGTGGGAAAAACAGGACAGGGAGAAGTTGATTTTGTCGCTGTTCGTCAGAATGAAAAGATTTATGTTCAGGTTACATTAAAGATAGATTCGGAAAAAACCGAAAAGCGGGAATACGAGCGGCTGCTGGAAATCCGGGACAATTATCCGAAATATGTACTGCGTACAGATGAATTTGCCGGAGGTAATTATGAGGGAATTCAAACCATGCACGCAGCAGATTTTTTGTTAAGCGCTGATTTCTGATTTTTAGGACAGAGCATATTTCCCCCTTTTCAGGCATATAGTCTGAGAAGGGGGGTGTTTTTTTGAAAGAAAAAATAAAAACATGCCTGGCTCTGTGCATTCTTGTGGTTACCGTGCCCTATGTGGTTACCTTGGCGTTTCAGGGAGGGGAGGTGGGCGCAGAGACAGAGATAATCCAGAAGGCATTGGAAGAACAGGCGGATGCCCAGGAAAAATCCGCTGAGCAGAACGAAAGGGAATCCCAGGAGGAATCCGTCGAACAGAACGAAAGGGAATCTCAGGAGGAATCCGCCGAACAGAACGAAAGGGAATCTCAGGAGGAATCCGCTGAGCAGAACGAAAGGGAATCCCAGGAGGAATCCGCCGAACAGAAAGAAGCGGAATCCCAGGAGGAATCCGCCGAACAGAAAGAATCGAGTGCGCAGATAGATTCCGATGAAAAGGCAGATTCCAACTCCCAGAAACCAGATACAGAACTGGATGTGGAAAACTATCTCACCGGTATTCTGGCAAAACAGATTCCCCTGGATTATCAGGAAGAGGCAATTAAGGCCCAGGCGGTGATTGCCAGAACCTCATTGACCCTGGCATTGGAAACAGAAGAGAAGAAGCTGCCGGACTCCATGACCAGAGAGGAAATGCTGAAATTGTGGGGCCAGGAGGGATTCGAGAAAAATTTTCAGAAATTGGAGGAAGCGGCAAAATCTACAAAAGGAGAAATTCTGCTTTATGACGGCAAACCTATTCAGCCTGCGTTTCACGCTGTCAGCGCAGGAAAGACCAGAAGCGCCAAAGAGGCTTTGCAGCGGGAGGACGAGCCCTATCTGGCCGGCGCGGACAGTGAGATGGATATTCCCTCTCCTGATTTTTTGAAGGTTATTTTTCTGGAACAAAAAGAATTTGCAGACAAAATAAAAGAACTCTGCCCCGAAGTTTCAGAAGAAAACATTCTGGAGTCTGTGACCGTATCCAAACGGGATTCGGCGGATTACGCAGTCCAGGTAAACATCGGGGAAAAAACGGTGACGGGAGAGGAATTCCGAAACTGCCTGAATCTGAATTCCGCCTGTTTTTATCTGAAAGAAGTGGAAGGTAAGGTGCGCATTGTCACAAGAGGGCTGGGGCATGGCCTGGGCCTCAGTCAGTACGGAGCCAATGAACTGGCCAAAGAGGGGAAATCCTATCAAGAGATCCTGCAGTATTATTATAAAGACAGTTCCATTGAAAAAAGATAGAAGCCTATAAAAAATTTATTTTTTATTCTGAATAATCCTTGTTTTTCCGGCAAGAATAAGAAGGAAAAAACAAACAGAAATGGAAGGTGACAGGATGAGAAATAAAAAATTTGCGGCATTTTTCAATCGGAAGTCCTATCTTGTGGCTGCGGTGATTATGGTAGTGGCGGCATTCGGAATGCTGGGACTGTATTATGCCGGACAGGAACGGGAACAGGAAGAACAGCTGGCGAAAGAGCGTCAGCAGCAAGTGCAGCAGGCCAGAGAAGAAGACGCGGCAAGAGAGCAGGCGTCTCTGGAGAAAGCAAGGGCTCAGGCAGCGGCAGAAGCCAAAGCCCGGCTCAAAGAACAGGAAAAAGAGGAAGAAGAGACAGAAGAAGTGTCCGGAATTATTGAGCCGGTGGAAGATGATTTTATGGATGAGCCGGAAGTGGTGGCGGAAACCAGCGTTCCCGTGCAGCCGGAACTTCATTTTGACGCGGCAGCGGATTTAAGCTGGCCGCTGCAGGGAAATGTTATTTTAAATTACAACATGGATCAGACCGTGTATTTTGCAACGTTGGATCAGTACAAATATAATCCGGCGGTGATTCTGCAGGCGGCAGTCAATACCCCCGTAAACGCAGTGGCTTCCGGGGAAGTGGTTTCCATTGAGACCAGCGAGGAAACAGGGCTTACCATGACGGTGGATATGGGAGACGGGTACAGCGCGCGTTATGGACAGCTGAAAGAAGTTCCCAAAAATCAAGGCGATTATGTAGACAGCGGAGAAATTATCGGCTATGTCAGCGAACCGACGAAATATTACTCTGTGGAAGGATCGAACCTTTATTTTCAGCTGCTGAAAGACGATCAGCCGGTGAACCCTATGGAATACCTAGAGTAAGCGTTAAGGCAAGGAACTTCCGCAAAATAAAATGCGCAAATTACGCAGAATTTTATTTTGCGGAAGTTCTTAAATATCCGAAGGCAAAAAGTTCACGGTAGCAGCAGCCCTTATCAGAAAGGAGGCGCGTACTTTGACAACTGGAATTTTGGAAAAATAACTTGAATTTTATAAGCATTATATGTGAAAATAAGGAGAATGGCAATCATTTTGTATTTAAAATGATAGACAGGCACAGTTTCCGGTATTTTTCATATGATAGGGTATAAGCAAAAAAAGTCCGCAGCACCGGCCCTCCTACCAGTTTTGGAATCATTTTAACTTATCCCCTATTTGGAAAAATACCAGTTTTACCGTGCTGCTTTTGCATACAGGAGACTGCTTGCAGTCTCTGTACATATACCCGTGGGCGAAACGATTTGCCGGCAGATTCCGGTATTTTTAAGATAAGCAGCAAATCATTTTGCATATAAGTATGTCTGCGGATATAACAGGGGGCAATCGATGAAAGAGAAACAGAATATTACCTACATACTCCGGTGCAGTGACGGTACACTGTACACAGGGTGGACCAACCAGTTGGACAAACGGTTGAATGACCACAATGAAGGCCGGGGAGCGAAATATACCAGGGGCCGCAGGCCTGTGGAACTGGCATACCAGGAAATGTATGATACGAAACAGGAGGCCATGCAGCGGGAAGCCCGGATTAAGAAAATGACCAGGAAAGAAAAAGAGAAGCTGATAGAAGCATATCAAAGGGAGAATGGGAAATAATTGTTCTGTTTCGGCGTTTTGCCTGCAGTCAAATGCAAAACGCTCCAATCATATGCGGAAAACATCAGCATATGATTGGAGCGTGTGATATGCAAAAAACATCAGGGCATACGATTGAAGTGTGCGATATGCGGAAAACATCAGCATATGCGATTGAAGCGTGTGATATGCAAAAAACATCAGCGCATATCGTTGAAACATTTGATCAGCAAAAAAATATCAGTGCATGGGCAGAAACTGCGCGAAAAAAAATTTTATAAAATAGGCATATTTGCAACAAAACAGTACATCATGATAAAATGACATACGCTGCCGCCCATCACAAACAGATGGAAGATTTCGTGGGAGCCGAAATTCTTATGTCTGGAATTGAATATCGGCAGCTTCAGTGCGTAGATAATGCCGCCCACCGTATAGATAATCCCTCCGGCTAACAGCCATCCGAAAGCCTGGGGCGAGAGGGAATTGATAATCTGCGTAAAAGCCAGAACGCATACCCACCCCATAGCAATATATAATAAGGAAGAAAACCATTTGGGACAGGTAATCCAGAAGGCTTTTACCAGAATTCCCGCAAGGGCAATGCCCCAAACCAGAGCCAGAAGGCTGTAACCGGTGCGCCCGCCCAGAACAATCACGCATACCGGGGTATAAGTGCCGGCAATCAGCACAAAAATCATCATGTGGTCAAGCTTTCTCAAGATCCGGTTGGTATGTTCTGACAAATCCAGCGCGTGATAAGTTGCGCTTGCGCCGTAAAGCAGAATCATGCTGGTAATAAAGACTGCCAGAGAAATAACGTGAACCTTATCCGGATTGGTAGAGGCCCGAATCAAAAGCGGCGTAGCGGAAAAAAGGGCCATCAGCATTCCGATAAAATGTGTAATAGAACTTCCGGGATCTTTTAATTTGAATTTCATGATAACATCTCCTCCTTTTTCGAAAAGGTTTTGGCGCTCATCCGTATTTTTCGTGAATGAACCTATCAATATTATATGTAAAAGTAATAAAAATATGAATACGTAGTAATAAAAACTACATTGAACGTAAATAAATACTACACCTTGAAAGGGAGGATGTCAAGAGAAATAGAGGAAGTTTGTGAAAATTGTTTGACATCCCGCTGTTTCTCTGTTATGATTAGCAACAGGTTTGCAACAGAAAGTGAAAGGAAATATATGGAGACAGTAAGATTTGATGATTTAGATTTATACCCACAGATATTGCGGGCAATTCGGGAAATGGGTTTTGAAGAGGCTACCCCCATTCAGAGCAAGGCCATTCCTGTAGTAATGGAAGGGGTAGATGTGATTGGACAGGCACAGACCGGAACCGGGAAGACGGCGGCCTTTGGAATACCTCTGCTGATGAAGGTGGATCCCCACAATAAGAAGACCCAGGCCATTGTACTCTGTCCCACCAGGGAACTTGCCATCCAGGTGGCAGAAGAAGTCCGCTGCCTTGCAAAATATATGCATGGGGTGAAAGTGCTTCCCGTTTACGGCGGACAAGATATTGTCAAGCAGATCCGTTCCTTAAAGGGCGGCGCCCAGATTATTATCGGCACGCCGGGACGGGTGATGGATCACTTAAGAAGAAAGACCATTAAGTGTGAAGAAGTAGAGACTATCGTATTGGACGAAGCAGACGAAATGCTGAATATGGGCTTCCGGGAAGATATCGAAACGGTGCTGGAATACATTCCCGAAGAGCGGCAGACGGTATTGTTTTCTGCCACCATGCCCAAGCCGATTCTGGAAATTACCAAGAAATACCAGAAGGACGCCGTTACCATCAAGGTAGTGAAAAAGGAACTGACGGTTCCGAATATTGAGCAGTATTATTATGATGTAAAACGCAAGGACAAGGTTGAAGTGTTAAGCCGTCTGCTGGATGTGTACGATCCCAGGCTTTCTCTGGTGTTCTGCAACACCAAGCGTATGGTGGATGAGCTTACCAACGCGCTGCAGGGCAGAGGATATTTCGCCGAAGGACTGCACGGAGATATGAAGCAGATGCAGCGTGACCGTGTCATGAATCATTTCCGCAATGGGAAAACAGAGATCCTGGTAGCTACCGACGTGGCCGCCCGGGGAATTGACGTAGATGACGTGGAAGCGGTGTTTAATTTTGATCTTCCCCAGGACGACGAATATTATGTGCACCGCATTGGAAGAACTGGAAGAGCGGGCAGAACCGGCCGTTCCTTTACCTTTGTCAAAGGCAAAGAAGTCTACAAATTAAAAGATATCCAGCGGTACTGCAAGACCAAGATCCTTGCCCAGAAGATTCCCAGCATGGAAGACGTGGTGCAGGTAAGGCTGGAAAAAATCATGGATCATATCGGCACAGTAATCGAAGAAGAAGATCTGACCTCCATGGTAAATATGATTGAGAAGCAGGTAAATGAATCCGATTACACTGCCATGGACATTGCAGCGGCGTTTTTGAAGCTGGCGCTGCTGGGCGAGGAAGAGAACGCTCAAAAGAGCATGGAGAACTTTGAATTCGGCGACACAGGCGCAGAAGAAGGTATGGTCCGTCTCTTTATTAACATCGGCAAGAAGCAGCATGTGCGGCCGGGAGATATCTTAGGGGCTATAGCCGGAGAGTCCGGAATGTCAGGAGATCTGGTGGGCGCCATAGACATGTATGATAAGTATACTTTTGTGGAAGTTCCCCGGGAATACGGCAAAGAAGTGCTGCGGGCCATGAGCCATTCCAAGATAAAAGGAAAGAGCATCAATATTGAGCCTGCCAACCAGAAATAAAAGGCTCTCTGACAGGAATCGCCGTGAAGCGTAAGGAACTGCAGAAAACAGTCAGAATAAAAACATCCCGTTAAAGCAGATAGTTTTGGCGGGATGTTTTTATGCACAGCCCAAGCAGAGGAAATATGCCGCTAAGGCGGCGAGCGGGGGGGAACGTTTTCCCTGCTCGATTTTGAGCGGGACAATGGCCAGCGTTTTTCCAGTGCGTAATTGAGAGTAATATTATAAATTCAGCACAACCACAAAAGTAGCCCCGCCTCCCGGAGTGTCCTCAATCCAAAGTTTTCCTTTGTGCATCAGAATAATTTCCCGGGCAATGCAAAGCCCAAGCCCGAAATGGGACTTATCTTTATGGGATTTATCACATCGGTAAAAACGGTCAAAAACCGCTTCTTTTTCAGCGTCAGGAATTCCAGCTCCATTGTCTGCAATCCGAAAAATCAGCCGATCCTGGGAAGCTTTCAGGGAAAGACGGATGCTTCCCCCTTCCTGTGTATAACTGACGGCATTGTCCAGAAGGATTGCAAATACCTGTTCTATGCGCTCCTTGTCACAGAGACAGGGACGCACCATTTCTTCCGGCAGCGAAATGTGCATGGAAATGCCCTTTTTCTTTGCCAGAGGTTCAAATTTTTCATAGGCGGACAGCAGCAGCGTGTCCAGTTCCGCCGGTTTTTTGTGAATAGAAAAATGGGAACTGTCCGTATTGGAAAGAGTCAGCATATCGTCAATCAGCCGGCCCATGCGTTTCCCTTCCTGTTCTATGGTTTCTGAAAAATGCGCTGCTTCCTCCGGGGAAGCCTGTTTCATAGCGGACAGGCAGGAAAGCATGACAGTCAGGGGAGAGCGCAGTTCATGGGAAGCAAAAGCCACGAATTCCGCCTGCTTCTGCCTGTTTTCTGCCAGCGGCTGTATCATGCGCCAGGTGAAAAACCAGAAAAATATTCCCAGCAGAAGAATACCGAAAATATCTGCTCCGGCAAACAGAAGACGCTGATAAAGGACCGCTTTTTTTAAGCCTGACAGGGAATAAAGTGCTGCGATATTCAGGGCGCCGCTGTTTTTGGGGATGAGGGCCATTGCGCCGTAATAAGTTTCTCCGTGAATGGTCAGTTCAAATTCTTCGTGGGAGGACAGGACAGATTCCGCTGTGATGGCTTCTTCCAGGATTCCATAGTCATTTTTTGCCTTTTGCCGCACCTGGGTGAAATACTGCTCTTCCAGGGAAGTAGGAGACAGAGAGTCAAATACCAGCCGGGAGCCGTTGTCTTGGATATCCAGCTCAAAATGGGTATCGGCGCAGAATTGGGTCAGCCAGGCATAGGAGATGACAGCCTGGCTTTCTAAATGGTTGACCAGCATACTGATATTGACTCGGAAATCAGCAAAGTTCCGTTCCCGGGATTCTTTTTCTGAGACAGACAGGCAGATCAGAGACATAAAAACAAGAATCATGCCGCAGATAAAGGTGCAGAACAGAGTAAGCCGGATGTGAAGTTTCTGAAACATGTTATACCTCCAATTGATAACCGACGCCCCGGATGGTTCTTAACTGAAGAGAGCTTTGAACGCTTTTCAGCCTGCGGCGCAGAAAATAAATATAGTTGTCCAGATTGCCGTCTTCCACTTCCGCGTCCGGCCCCCAGACTTTGGCTAACAGGGAGGCGCGGGGAATGGTCTGCCCCGGGTTTCTTAAGAAAAATTCCAGCAAATCTCCTTCCCTGGCGGAAAGGGAGCAGGACAGGTCTTTGCAGCAGAGTTTTTTCTGGTCTGTATCGTAAGAAATGTCGCCTAATTCCAGCGGCTTGCTGCCCTCCCATTTGGAAGGGCGCCTTAGAATGCAGCGGATTCTGGCAAGGAGTTCTTCAAAATCAAAAGGTTTTACCAGATAGTCGTCTGCGCCGCAGTCCAGGCCTGTGATTTTGTCGTTTAACGCGCCCAGGGCAGTGACGAATATAATGGGCGTGGAAATGTTTTTCTCCCGGGCGATTTTCAGCACAGAGATGCCGTCTAAAAGGGGCAGCATCCGGTCCAGCAGAATCAGGTCGTGGGATTGCTGCTCGATAAAATGCAGGCCCTCTTCGCCGTCATGGCATACGTCTGTCTCGAAATGATTGCGTTCCAGTTGGAAGCGGAGGGTTTCCGCAAGGGATTTGTCGTCTTCTATGATTAAAATGCGCATGGGCGTTGGGCTCCTTTTTTGAATGAGATTATATAATAAATTCTATCACAAAAATCTCTAAATAATCTCTAAAATTTTTTTGGTTCTTTAGAGGGAGATTAGAGGTTCCTGTGATATTCTGTTTTCAGATTCCAAATCAGAATGATAGTCAGGAGGTAAGAAAATGAAATACGGAAAGTTAAAACGCGCGGCGGGAATCTTATTATCGGTTACGTTGATTCTCGGAAGCCTTGCCGGGTGCGGCGGGAAAGAGAATGGCGGCGGAAACGAAGGCGGAACCAGTGCCGGAGAAAACGGCGGAGAAGACGGCGGCGGGGAACAGGCCATGGGACGTTTCCTGGAAGAAGACGTGGAACTGCCTATTATGTTTGGCAATATCTATGATATGAAGAAATTAGAAGACGGCACCATTCGGATTATTGGGAAAAATGCGGATGATAACATGGAAACCGTATGGGACTCCAAAGACGCCGGGGCCACTTGGGAAAAGGCGTTTGACGCCCCCGGGGAACTGCAGGATGGGGGAAACGGATATACGGATTACGCGGCGCTTTCGTCCGACGGGCAGTCTGCGTGGGCCTATAATCAGATCGGAGACGGCGGAATTAAGCCGATTCTGTATCTGTTGGACAAAGAAGGAAATCTGGGCAGGATTCCCTTTGAACTTCCGTCAGCGGACGATGGAAAGACATCTGCCCAGGCCTTTTCTGTAGATGTTCCATTAGAGGAAGAGGATGGAGAAACCGGCCAGGACGACCAGGGAACAGTAGGTGACAGTGTGGACAATATGATTCTGAATCTCTGCTTTCTGGGAAATGATCAGATTCTGGTAACGGATATGTCGGATCGGGTGTTTCAGATCAATACTGCGGACGGAAGCGTGAAGCAGACTTACGATTTCAGCGGCGCGGAAGACACCCATCAGGTTTTTACGGCTGGAAACAAAGTAATTGTGGTGACTAGCACAGAGGTTCTTTTGTATGATTCGGAAACCGGGGAACAGCTGCAGACGGAAGAGGCGCTGCAGCAAAGCGTAGCGGAAAGCGGATTTTTTAACGGAGTTGACACCATTGACGCAGGGGAAAGCGTTTATTATCTCACCGGAAAAGGGTTATTCCATTATAAATTCGGCGGCAGCGTGATGGAGCAGTTAATTGACGGAACTATGAATTCTCTTGGAGCTCCGGCTTTTTACCCTGCGGCGCTGACCATGTTAGACGAGCAGAATCTTTTCGTGGCGGCAAATGACTTGAATTCTGCGTCAGGATCGGGCATGACGGTGTTAAAATATACCTGGTCTGCCGATACTCCGGCCAAACCGGAGAAAGAGCTGAAGGTGTATTCTCTGTATAATAACCGGGAACTGCGCCAGGCAGTCAGCAGTTTTCAGAAAGCCCATACAGAGATATACGTGAATTATCAGGTTGCGATGTCTGAAGAAAACGGCACAACTGTCTCAGACGCCTTGAAGACGCTGACGACGGAAATTATGGCTGGAAAAGGGCCGGATCTGATGGTTCTAGACGGTATGCCGGTAGAAACCTATATAGAGAAAGGGATCTTAACAGATATGTCATCCCTGTTGGGCGACAAGGACGGTTATTTTGAGAATATTCTGAAAGCTTATGAAGATGCTCAGGGGCAGCTCTGCGCCATTCCCGCCAGGTTTATGATTCCGGCGGCCCAGGGCAGCAGCGCTTATTATACGCCGGGAGAAGATTTTGACGCTTTTACCAGTAAGCAGGGAATTTTAGCCCATATGGATCCGGAAGAAGTGATGGAAAAGTTCTGGTATAGCTGCGGGGCGGCCTGGCAGAAAGAAGATAAGACGCTGGATGCGGGAAAAATAACGGAATTTCTGACCAAGCTGAAAAACGCTTTCGGGGAATATGACAGCAGCGCAAATGAGGAGGAAACCTACTACCAGGCGATTACGCAGGGCGGAGCGGTCAATGAGCTGCAGAAAGTGTCCTTAAGCTGGGGAGATTTTGACCTGGCGTTTGGCCGGGCGAAAGTAAATGCAGGGTTGTTCGGCCGGATGGATTACGGCATGATGAGCGCGGTAAACGCAAAATTGGAAAATGGAGACTACGGCCTGATGCCGGGACAGGCAGAGAATGCGTTTGTGCCTGCCATGATACTGGGAATCAGCAGCAAGGCGGCTCAGCCGGAGACGGCGGAAGAATTTGTGAAATACCTGTTTACCACGGAAGCCCAGAAGATTTCCCAATTCGGCGGCTTTCCGGTGGAGAAGGAAGCGTTCCGAAGCGTCGTCGACGGGCATGAATATGAGGGCAAAGACGACCTGGTAGGCGTAAGTGGAAGCAGCGGGGTGAATCCGGAAGAGATATTGGATTACGCATTGACTCCTACTCCGGAAGAAGAGATCCAAAAGCTTACAAATTTGGTGGAATCACTGAAAACTCCGGCCCTGCAGGATGATGTGATCAAAGAGGCTGTGGTAGAGCAGGGCGCAAAGGCGCTCAAAGGGGAATTGTCCCCGGAAGAGGGAACCGACGCCATTATGCAGAAGGTAAATATTTACCTGGCAGAGTGATTGGAAGGAACAAAAGATGCGCAGGACAGGTAAATTAAGCCCGAAAGGCACAGAACAATATTTGAAAAACTGGCGGGGATTCCTCTGGATACTGCCCAGCTTTCTGGGAGTAATGATATTTTACCTCCTGCCTTATGCAGATGTTGTCCGCCGCTCCTTTCTGGGGGCGGTAGACAACCGCTTTGTGGGGCTGGAAAACTACCGTACGATTATGGACAACGCGGCATTTCTGCTGGCGGTGAAAAACACGCTGAAGTTTACCCTGTGCTGTATCCCGCTGCTGATTATGACTGCCCTTGTGTGCGCGGTAGTTTTATACCGGAGCAAATATGGAGGTTTTATCAAAAGCGCTTTTCTGATGCCTATGGCCTTGCCGGCAGTTTCCGTCGCACTGGTGTGGAGACTGTTGTTTCATTCCCAGGGGCTTCTGAACTACTGGCTTTCCCGTTTGGGCATAGCGGGAGAGGACTGGATGAACGGGCCGGGCGCTTTCTGGATTCTGGTGATAAGCTATATCTGGAAAAACCTGGGCTATGATATTGTGCTGTGGATGGCAGGGCTGGCAGGAATCTCAGAGAATATCTATGAGGCGGCCAAAGTGGACGGGGCAGGGGAATGGCAGTGTTTTTGGAAAATTACGCTGCCCAATTTAAAACCATCCCTGTATACCATCACCGTGTTGTCTTTTCTGAATTCTTTTAAAGTATTCCGGGAGGCTTATCTGGTAGCAGGAGATTATCCCCATGAAAGCATTTATATGATGCAGCATTTGTTTAACAACTGGTTCCGCTCCTTTTCCTTTGATAAGATGGCGGCTGCGGCAGTGGCGGAAAGCATAATCCTGCTGGGGCTGATTTTATTATTGCAGAGGGCCTGGGACAGCGGGAAGGAGTAGATTAGATATGGAACAGGAAACATGGATAGAAAAATTGTTGTTCCGTAAATTAATTGGCAGGCGAAAGACTCCCCATGCAGGAAAAATAGTTCTTTGGGTTCTTTTAACGATATTGGCAATTACAGCCCTGTATCCGGTGGTTTTCCTGATTTTCGGTTCCTTTATGGGGAGAGATGAGCTTGAAGTTTATCTTGGAGCAGTGATTTCCGGGAATCAGGGATATGCGGATTTCCCTCTTTTGCCCGGATATCCCACACTGCGCCATTATGTGGAAATTTTTTTAGATTCCCCGGAATTTTTCGTTATGTTCTGGAATTCCGTAACAATCACCTTTTGTACGCTGGCGGGGCAGTTAATTGTGGGAACCATGGCGGCCTGGGGATTTGCCAAATATAAATTTCCCGGAAAAAAAGGATTTTTCCTGATTTATATGATCTTGATGCTTTTGCCCTTTCAGGTGCTGATGCTTTCCGATTATCTGGTTCTGGATCGGCTGGCGCTGACGGATCATTTGTGGGGGATTATCCTGCCGGGGATTTTTTCCACGTTTCCGGTATTTACAATTTACCGTTTTTTTAAAGAAATACCGGACAGTCTGCTGGAATCGGCAAGACTGGACGGAGCCAGGGAGTGGCAGCTGTTTATTTATCTTGCGTTGCCCATAGGATCTTCCGGGATTATTGCGGCTATGGTGCTGGGATTTTTGGAATGTTGGAGCCTGATTGAGCAGCCTTTGACATTTCTAAAGGATAAGAGCCTGTTTCCCTTATCTGTTTTTCTGCCGGATGTCACATCGGTTGGCCAGTCCGGCATGGCTTTTGCGGCGTCAGTGATCACGTTTTTTCCGGCGCTGCTGGTATTTCTGGGCGGGCAGGATTATCTGGAGCAGGGAATTATGGCAGGAGCAGTGAAAGAATAGGGAAAGGGACAGACGAATGAGCAGGCGCAGGGAAAGGAACAGACGAGTCATGGCAGGAGCAGTGAAAGAATAGGGAAAGGGACAGACGAATGGTTAGGAAGAAAGTTTTTGGAATATTCGGCGGTTTTCTGGCGGTTATGCTGATCTTTACCATATTGTCAAGGGCTGTGAGCGGCGCGTCCATGGCCAGGGTGGAAACGGTGAGAATCACCACGGGAACCATTGACCACAAGGTAAACGGAAGCGGCAGGGTGGAAGCCGGAAAAGAAATTGCGGTATATACGGAAAACGGGCAGCGGGTCAAGGAAATCTGTGTCCGGGAAGGCCAGTCGGTGAAGGCGGGAGATGTGTTGTTTACCGTTGATCTGGAAGAACTGGAGGAACAGATTCTGGCAGCGCAGCAGGAATTGGAAAAGTCCAGGCTGCAGAATCAGGATGCGCAAAGTTCCCGGAATGTGGAACAACAGAACCGGGAACGGGCCAAGAACAGGGCGGCAGAGGATTACAGCCAGGCGGTAGCTGAGGGAGACGCCTCAGTGGCTCAGGCGAAAGCGGTCTGGGACCAGGCAGAGCAGGAACTTGAGAACTTTCTGGCGGCGGGGCCGCCGGACACAGCCGCTGGGGAAAACAGGGCAAAACAAGAGGCAGACGAAAAGCCCGAAGCGGCAGAAAGTAAGAAAAAAGGCAGTGATTCTCAGCCAGATGAGAGTGAACAGGGCGCCGCAAGAGGAAGTCAGCCAGAGACGGATGGAAGTAAGCAGAACGCTGAAAGAGGAAGTCAGCCGGAGACGGATGGAAGTAAGCAGAACGCCGCAAGAGGAAGTCAGCCGGAGGCGGATGAAAGTGAGCAGAATCTGGGGGCCGGCCAGCCGGAAACGACCGGGAATGGACAGGATACCGGAATCAGCCAGCCGGAATCGACCGGGAATGGACAGGATACCGGAACCGGCCAGCCGGAATCGACCGGGAATGGACAGGATACCGGAACCGGCCAGCCGGAAACATCCGGGGATGGACAGGATGCAGGAGGAAGTCAGTCGGAATCATCTGGAAATGAGCAGAGCAAGGAGGACGAACTTTCAGCCTGGGAAGCGGAAAAAGCCAGGTTAGAGCAGGCGGCAGCCCAGGCAAAGGCAGATTATGAGACTGCAGTGTCCTCCCGGACAGAAAATGTTAAGACAGCGGCCAGAGCCATGGAAGACGCCAATGCGCCTGCAGCGTCAGACAGCACATCCAGACAGAATGAAATTACCACCAGACAGCAGGAATTGGCTTTGGGCAAACTTCAGGCTTTGCAAAAGGCGGAGGGAAAAATAACGGCGCCGGTACAGGGCGTTGTGACAAATATTGCCGTCACCACAGGGGATTTTACCACAGAGGGGACGGCCATGCGTCTGGCGGATACCTCCCAGGGAAGCCGTCTGGTGGCTTCGGTGGATAAATCCAATGAAGAATATGTCAGCAAGGGATGTCAGGCAGTGATCAGCGTACCCGGAAGCAAAGAGAAAATTACGAAATACACGGTGACCAGCATAACAGAAAATGAAGAAGATCCTGCACTGCTGGATATCGTGATTGATATGCCGGACGGAGGGCTGGAAGCGGGAACCCGGGCCGAGATAGAGATTGTCCAGAAGTCAGAAAATTATTCCGCAGTGATTCCGGTTCAGGCGCTGCATGAAGAACAGAACGGTTCCTACGTGTTGGTGATGGAAGAAGAACAGGGCGTGATGGGAACAGAACTGGTTGCCAAACGTTATGAGGTAAAGGTCCAGGATAAGAACAGCGTCCAGGCAGCATTGGAAGATGGGATTCTGACCTCAGAACAGGAGATTATCAGCACTTCCAGCAGAAGTATCGGGGATGGAAGCCGTGTCAGGAAGAAAGAAGGTTAGGGCATGAAGATGAATATGAAAAAATATGGAAAATACCTGTGTTTCGCAGGGATAGGAATGCTTGGCATCACCTTGTTTTACCTGGCTTTCGCTGCCTGGTGCAGTATGCTTTGGGCAAAAGACAGCGTGCTGTTTTATCTGGAAGAGCCGGTTTCGGTGGAAGAGGCGCTGAGCATTTCGGAGGTAAACCGGGAAATGGCTAAGATGCGGCAGGAGGGACAGGAGGGACAGGCCGTTCCTTTGAATTACTGTATCTGGGGGCAGAAAGAACAGGCCGCTGTGTCCAATAAAGAGTTGTCAAGGAGTACGGCCGCAGATGTAATTTATCTGAGCGGCAATCCGGAGCTGTTGTTTGAAGACTGCCGCATTCCCATACAGGAGGACGCCCAGGGGTGTCTGATAGATGAAGAAACAGCATGGGAATTGTTTGGAAGCAGTCAGGTGGTGGGAAAAGAAGTCTTTTGCCAGGAGAAAAGCTATATCATTCGAAAGGTGATCCCGGCAAAGGGGAGAGTTCTGGCTTTTCAGGCAAGCCATGCTCAGATTGTGAAAGAACTGTCTGCAGAGGGAGAAGAAAAACCCTCTGCGGATTCTGTTTTACAGAGGATTACCGTGCAAAAGCCCGGGGAAAGCTCTATTCGGGATCTGCAGATGATTTTGGCCGGTCAGTACGGGCTGGATGTACAGGTTCTGGATACAGAACTGCTGCGGGGAATCGGAGGATGCCTGCTTTTGGCTGTTCCGGTGACTGTCTGCTTATTTTTGTGGATTTTGCTGTGCCGCCGGTGCAGGGGACAGGAGACTTTGCGGCAAAAGGCAGTGCTGGGGGGATTTTCTCTGGCTCTGGCTGCAGGGCTGATTTTCTTTTTGGGGAAATGGGTGCGGATACCGGATGATTATATTCCGACTTTGTGGTCAGATTTTTCCTTCTGGACCGGGTTATGGGAAGAAAAACTGGAAGGAATGAAATTGCTGCTTCGGATTCCCAAAGGAATTCCGGATTTTGAGTGGATGGACGGATTTTTCAGAACAGCGGCGTATAGTCTGCTGGCGGAGCTGCTGGCATTGCTGCTGTTCGCAGAAGCAAGGAGGCGCATGGATCGTTATTTTTCATGCCTATGCCAATCACTTTGCTGATTGGTATAGGTGGGAATTGTAACCCATAGGTCTGTGCAGTTTCATTTTCCTTGTCCTAAGGTTTGACTTTACAGTGAGATTGTTTTAAAATAAAAACAGATACAGCGAAACTGTGAGGAGGACAAGAGTTTTGAAAATAAAGAGCAGCTGGGTCATTGTTTTTATCATGCTGATTGGGCTGATACTGGGCACAGTCATCGGCAGTTACTGCGGAGGCATTCCGGCGCTTAGCTGGCTGAATTACGGACAGATATTCGGGCTGACAAGTCCTCTTGTATTGGATTTGGGAGCTTTGGTTCTTACTTTGGGACTGACGATTAAGATAAATATTGCAAGCGTACTGGGAATTGTGCTTGCATTTTTGTGTTATAAATTGCTGGTGAGGTAGGGAAAATAAAGATCGTCAATAAAAAATTTTGCGATAAGAATTACCAATAAGAACCTGTGATAAAATCTGCAATACGGAAAAAAGCATATTAATTTTAGGAAAAAGCCCGGTTTATCCGGGGAAGGAAAGGAAGGGAGTCCCATGGAAAATGTATTGATTGAATATCCCAAATGCTCCACCTGCAAGAAGGCAAAGCAGTGGCTGGAAGAACATCAGGCGGTATTTGAAGATCGCAATATTAAGGAACAGAATCCTGCCAAAGAAGAACTAAAGGAATGGCATGAAAGAAGCGGGCTGGACATCAAACGATTTTTTAACACCAGCGGTATGCTGTACCGGGAGATGCAGTTGAAGGACAAACTGCCGGAAATGTCTCTGGAAGAAAAATACAACCTGCTTTCCACCGATGGGATGCTGGTGAAGCGGCCCATACTGGTAACAGAAAAAGGCGTCGCAACGGGCTTTCAGCCGGAGGAATGGGAGAAGCTTTTATAAGATGGAAATGGAAAGAGCATAGCGCCAGGCTTTCAGCCGGAGAAATGGGAGAAGCTTTTATAAGATGGAAGTGATTCGGGAACATTTGGTATTTACAGGAAGAGTGCAGGGAGTGGGATTCCGGTTCCGTGCAGGCCATCTGGCGAAGCATTACGGAGTGACCGGATGGATACGGAACAATTATGACGGCTCTGTGGAAGCTGAAATGCAGGGGCGGGAGGAAGAACTGGATAAGATTGTCCAGTCTCTGCAGCAGGACAGCTATATCCGTATTGACTGGGTTACCAGAGACAGGATGGAACCGGAGCCGGGAGAACGGAGGTTTTCGGTAAGATATTGATTCATTAGTAAGGAGGAGAAGGTATGCTAAAAAACTGGAATAAGCCGGAGCGGCCGGGGGAAGAAGAACTGGAAGAACGTCTGGAGGCGGCAAGGGCTAAACTTGCAGTGCAGCAGATGCAGATTAAGGAGCATAAGCTGCCGGTATTTGTGCTGTTTGAAGGCTGGGGAACTGCCGGCAAAGGCAGTATTTTGGGGAAAATCATCAAGGAAATCGATCCCAGGTTTTTCAAGGTTGCCACGATGGATATTCCTACGGAAGAGGAAAAACGCAAGCCGTTTTTATACCGCTATTTCGTGAAAATTCCGGAAGCCGGCAAATTCTGCTTCCTGGACTCCGGCTGGATGGACGAAGTGACCAGGGGATGTCTTCACGGAGAAATCAAAGAAAAACAATATAAAGAACGGATTGACAGCGTGAAGCGTTTCGAGCGGCAATTGACGGATAATGGATATCTTGTACTGAAATTTTTCTTCCATATCAGCCAGGAGGAGCAGAAGAAGCGGCTGAAAGGTCTGGAAAAAAATGAGACTACAAGCTGGCGGGTCAGTTCCAATGACACCTGGCAGAATAAGCATTATCAGAAATGCCTGAAAGTCTACGACCAATATCTGAGCGATACCAATGTATCCACTTCGCCCTGGTATATTGTAGACGCCAAGAACAAGAAGTGGGCGCAGCTGCAGGTGTTGGAGACTTTAGTCAGCGGAATTGAAACCGCATTGAAGAACAGCGCAATGGCAGTTCCCCTTCTGCAGAATGTATTTCCGATGGAAAAGGTGCCGAAGCTGTCAGAGATTTCTCTGGATAAATCTCTGACCGATGAGGAATACAAGCGTCAGTTAAAGGAACTGCAGGATAAGCTGGGAATGCTTCACAATGAGCTGTATCTGAAGAAAATCCCTGTGGTGATTGCCTATGAGGGCTGGGACGCAGCAGGAAAAGGCGGCAACATCAAGCGGATTACCGGCGCTTTGGATCCAAGGGGATATGAAGTGTATCCCATTGCCAGCCCTGAGCCGCACGAAAAGGCGAGACATTATCTGTGGCGGTTCTGGAACCGGCTGCCCAAGACCGGACATGTGGCGATTTTTGACCGGACCTGGTATGGGCGGGTTATGGTAGAACGATTGGAGGGCTTCTGCAGTGAAAATGACTGGCAGCGGGCCTACAATGAAATCAATGAATTTGAAAAAGAACTGTCAGACTGGGGCGCAGTGATTATCAAGTTCTGGGTGCAGATTGACAAGGACGTTCAGCTGGCCCGGTTTACCGACCGCCAGAATACCCCGGAAAAGCAATGGAAGATCACAGAAGAGGACTGGCGGAACCGGGACAAATGGGATCTGTATGAGACTGCAGTCAATGAGATGATGAAAAAAACCAGCACTGCCTATGCACCCTGGCATGTCCTGGAGTCCAATGATAAAAAATACGCCAGAATTAAGGCATTGAAAATTGTAATTGAAGAGATTGAGAAAGCTTTGAAAAAGGCGTGAGCCAGGCAAGGGTTTCTTGTGATTCTATTCAGAGGATCGGCAGTAATTTGGACTGTTGATCCTCTGAATTTTTCTGTTGTTTTCTTAAGAAAAAGGGGCTTTCGCCGGTGATGCAGAGATTTATAGAATATGTGAAAGAATATTTGGCGGCAATGGAAGGAGAAATGGAAGGCGGAATATGCTGCATATAATACAAAACAGGCATTTCTGAGAATACATAATAGGTATTAGACATTTAGCTGCCGCAGGCTTACAATTTAATTGCTTAAAAAATTTCAGAAGGGAGGATGCCTATAAAAATGACCATGCAGGAAGCAAGCAAACGGTATATGATACCTCTCAAGATATTAAAAGAATATGAAAAATGGGAACTGTGCGGCGCAGTAAAGAAGGTTATGGGAGAATGGCAGTACGATGATCAGGATATAGAGCGGCTTGGCATGATCATGACGCTGCATGACATCGGTTTTAACAGCAGTGAGGTGGAAACCTATATGCGCCTTACCCTGGAGGGAAATCATACGGAACCTGAGCGGATAGCGATGCTGAACAGGATAAGGGGAAAGACTCTGGATGAGATTCACTTTAAGGAAAAACAGATCGCGCATATGGATTATCTCCGGCATGAAATGCAGAAAAAGAAAGAGAAAGGGTGATTATTATGAAGGTTAACAATAAGGAAGAATTTAACAGACAGAACGTATTTGGATTGGGACAGGAGAACACGGCATTTGCCCAGTATTTTATCGGCAATTCCTATCTGAATCCCCTCACGGATCCGAAGGAAACGGCAGTTTTTCTGGCAAACGTCACCTTCGAGCCGGGATGCCGCAATAACTGGCACATCCATCATGCAAAGAGCGGCGGCGGGCAGCTTTTAATCTGTACGGCAGGCAGCGGCTGGTATCAGGAGGAAGGAAAAGAGGCAGTCAGCCTGGAATCGGGAATGGTCATCACGATCCCGCCGGAGGTGAAACACTGGCACGGCGCAAAAGCAGACAGCTGGTTCTCCCATATTGCGGCAGAAGTTCCGGGTGAAGAGACCAGCAATGAATGGTGCGAGCCTGTGGATGATGCATCTTATGGCGCATTGCAGTAAATTCCGCTGGATGGAGGAGGAAGCTATGAAAAAGAGGAATTACCCTTCGGCTATGCCGTTATGTCCTGAGGAACGGGCAGATATAAGGAAACGCCCTTCGGCCATGCCGTTATGTCCTGGGGAACGGGCAGATATAAGGAAGCGCCTTTTGAGCATACCCTTATACTTTCCGAAACGTGCTATATGCTTGGGGGCAGCAATATTAGCGGCAGCAGCTGTATTTGCAATGCCAGGCATTCATGCAAAGGCTGCAGAGCGCGAAAAAGACGGGCTTGTGCTGGTGGAAGGCGGAACCTTTACGATGGGGAGCCCGAAAAAAGAGCGGCTGCGCGGGGAAGACGAAACCTCACACAGTGTAACATTGAATGATTTTTATGTAGACCCTTATGAAGTGACACAGAAAGATTACAAGGCTGTTATGGGGAAAAACCCAAGCAAGCATAAGGGCAGCAATAAGCCGGTGGAAAATGTGACATGGTACGATGCAGTCAATTACTGCAATAAGCTGAGCAGAAAGCATAAGCTGAAGCCGGCTTACAAAATAAGCGGAAAAACCGTTACATGGGACCGCAATGCCGACGGTTACCGCCTGCTGACAGAAGCAGAGTGGGAGTATGCGGCAAGGGCTGGGAAGAAGGGGATTTTTACCACGGGTTCCCAGATCAGCAGTGACCAGGCAAATTACTATGGCTATTACCCATATCTGATTGAAGAAAATTATGAAAACCATACGAATCCTGATGTGGTGGAAGGGGATTACCGGGGGACGACGGTAAAGGTCAGCTCCTTTGCCCCCAATGCTTATGGGCTTTACAATATGCATGGCAACGTATCAGAATGGTGCTTTGATTATTACGGCGCATACAATACGAAGCAAAAGAAAAACCCAGCCGGACCAAAAAGCGGCACGCTGCGGGTAAACCGGGGCGGCGGCTACAATGATTACGCGAAGCATCTGCGCTTTGCCTACCGTTCCGTGGCAGACCCGGAAAGCTCTGACCAGAACCTGGGTTTCCGCATTGCCAGGAATAAAAAAGGGGTTAGGGGGTAAATTTACAACGAAAAAAACCTTTACCGTAAAACAGAAAAAGAACCCCAAAATCTTGATCGCCTACTTTTCAGATTCCGGCAATACCAGGCAGGCGGCAGAACTTCTGCAGAAGAAAACCGGGGCGGATCTGGCGGAAATTGAGATGCGAAAGCCTTATACCGATGATCTGTACCATGAGTCGCAGGTAGATCTTTATGCCAACAAAAGGCCAAAGCTGAAGACGAAGGTTTCCAACATGGCGGAATATGACGTAATCCTGCTGGGATTTCCCAATTGGTGGGCCACTGCGCCAATGCCGGTGTTCTCCTTTGCAGAGAGTTATAATTTGGATAAAAAAATAATTTATCCCTTTGTAAGCCATGGCAGCGGGATATTTGGGGAGAGTATTTCAGACCTTTCCAAAACACTTCCGAAATCGTATATCGGGGAAGGGTTTGAATTTGAGTATGACGGGGGAGGGAAGCTTTCTTCCAATCTGAGCAGATGGCTGAAAAAGAACAAATTAATAAAATAGGAAAAAGGGAAAGGATGAAACCAAAATGATGAACTATCATGAAACAGATCCGGAATTTATGAAAATTATTGAGCATTTTACAATGGAGGAAGCAGTGAAGGAGCCTGGCCAGGAGCTGCCGGAGGATACGCGCTGTCTGGCAATTCTCGCTGCGTTATTAGGCTGCCAGGGGCTTGAGGTTTATAAGGATATTCTGCCCAAAGCACTGGATGAGGGGCTTTCCCCTGTTATGGTAAAAGAGATGGTTTATCAGGCGGTGGATTACCTTGGGCTTGGCAGGGTGATGCCGTTTTTATCTGTTACCAACGATATTTTAACTGCCCGGGGCGTAAAATTGCCGCTGCCTGCACAGGCGACGACAACCCAGGAAGACAGGCTGGAAAAAGGAGCAAACGCCCAGGCGGAGATTTTCGGGGAGCATATGAAGGAAGCGTGGAAAGCAGGGCATATCAACCGGTGGCTGGCGGCCAACTGTTTTGGCGACTATTACACAAGGAATGGCCTGGACTTGAAACAGCGCGAGATGATTACATTCTGCTTTCTGGCGGCACAGGGCGGCTGTGAACCGCAGCTTACCGCCCATGCAAAGGGAAACATGAATCTTGGAAATGACAAAGATTTCCTAATCCGGGTGGTGTCACAGTGCCTGCCTTATATCGGTTATCCCCGCAGCCTGAATGCGGTAAACTGCGTCAATAAAGCTGCGGAACCGTAAAGGGCGCTGTTTTTCGTTTTGGGGAAACAGGGCGGAATATGGAGATTCGGATGAAAACGGCAAGGCAGCAGAGTTTCCGTGATGGAATATATCTATAAAAGGAAGGAGACACCCGGTATGAATATGATTACTGGCAAAACATTTGATGAGGAGAGAGCGCTGTACGGCGTACAGGATGTGGTGGTAAAGGACTGCATTTTTGACGGCCCGGCAGACGGGGAAAGCGCGTTAAAGGAAAGCAGGGAGGTAACGGCGGAAGGGTGCTTTTTTAACCTGCGTTACCCGTTCTGGCATGACAAGGGGCTTACCATCCAAGACTGCGAGATGACAGAAGCCTGCCGGGCATCATTGTGGTATTCAGAAAGGCTGGACATTCGTGACAGCAAGCTCCACGGGATTAAGGCGCTGCGGGAATGCAAAAATGTAAAAATGAGAGGGTGCGACATTATCTCCCCGGAATTTGGCTGGTCTGTGCGGGGAATGGACATGGAGAATTGCGGGGTTGAAAGTGAATACTTTATGATGCGTTCGGATCATTTACATTTCCGTGATGTGCATATGAAAGGGAAATATTCGTTCCAGTATATTGAGGATTCCGTTTTTGAAAACTGTACCTTTGACACAAAAGACGCTTTTTGGCATGCAAAGAACATAACCGTGAGAAACAGCGTGGTTAAGGGAGAATATCTGGCATGGTACAGTGAAAATGTCACTTTTGAGAACTGTAAAATCATCGGGACACAGCCTCTTTGCTATTGTAAAAATCTCAGGCTTGTGGACTGTGAGATGGTGGATACGGACTTAAGCTTTGAGCGCTCCGAAGTAGAGGCAACGCTGACGGCGCCTGTTGCCAGCATCAAAAATCCATTGTCCGGACATATATATGTCCCGGCAGTTTGCGAGATTATCAGGGATATTGAGGAGGCAAAGGGTGAAATTGTGATACAGAAGGAAAGAGTCCAGAAGAAGGCCTGCGCTTAGGGGAACGCCAGTGAAAGCGTTCTCCTGCTTGCGCTGATGGGCCTGGCCCGCTGATTTCCATGCCAATATCATTTTTCAACTCATGAAACGTACTGGGTTACATTGACTAAATTCAGCATAAAATCTGGTGTGAAGTGGGGCGGCAGCTTGCGGGAATGAATTTTAAGACACGCTCTAAGTTGGGACTCTTTTAAAGGCTCAAAGCTCCAGCTGCCTCAGTTTTTGATTCGCTGTCTCGTACAGATAAACTTTGTTGGACAGGGTTTCAGAAGGGTCAAAGGTTTTGTTCATATGCTTGAGCCGCATAAGTATGCTTCGTGGCTGTATCGTGCCTTTTTTATGAAGCCTGGCCTCGCTGACGCCCGTGAAAGCGATATAATAATCATCTCCGAAAAGCTCTGCGATACGTTTCATTACGCCGGGATAAAACATGGCGATTGCCCCGTTTATCTGCGTTGTCGTGGTCACAGTCGGCACTGCAAGGGGCGGAAGTGAAGTTATATCACTGTTCAACGCCATAAACGCGCCTTTGTGATAAGGCGGATTTACTAATTCCATCGGATTTAAGTATAAACGCGGCGGCGCCATGATATATGTATTGCTCATCGCGTTCTCCCACACTTCTTCTTCCTCTATCCCCCATGTCTGCACTGAGGATTTGGGCACCTTGACAGACAATATGTCATGTCTTTCGCCGTCATTTTCATCACTTGCAAGAATATAGAGCACCAGCGCCATATCGCCGACGCGCCTGTAGATATGGTTTTTCAGTTCATATCGGTGGTTGTTGAAATTCAGCGGGCGGATAAAAAGCTTGTCTTTTAACGGGGCATACTCATCTTTTTCCAGCAAATCCATAATTTCCAGTTCCATGAATTTTCTGCTGGCTTCGATGGAAGAAAAAATCTGTTCCCATACAGCCGTCCAGCTGCCGCTTTCATACTCACGGTACAACTGCCCGCAGTGAAATCTGCACATCTGTTCTCTCTTGCCCTCATATTGGTACAGGATGACATAATCGCCAATCAGCACATCCGATTCTGTTTTGTGATACTTGATGTTTGTCTCCCGTATAATAGAAAGATCCTTCTCATCAGACGATGTGGTTCCATCCTCTAAGAAGACGATTTTGTCATAGCCCAGCTCCTCCTTCTTTTCCTCAAGCTTTTTTTGCAGCTGGCTGATAAATTCTTTATATGCCATTTTCATACCTCCGTTTATTTTTGAAATTGTGGAATTGTCTGTTGATTCGAGAAAAATTGTTGGTTCATAAAATGATTTGCGTACCTTTGAAATCCGATAGTTCTGTCAATGCTTTTCTCGCTTGAAATGTATTCTCTACTTAGTATACCCTAAGAAACGATTTCTCTCAATATCTTTTCGAAACTCTTTTTCGTTTCTGAAATTTTATTTTAGGCTCTTACAAACAATTTCTTGCAATGACAAAAACTGAAAATATTGATGTTATGAGTATCTATCAAAAATCAGAAAATATATTATTGGATATACAAAATATCATAGAGACTTCCCAGCGGCAAGCCTATCATGCAGTAGACACAATATTGTCACAAAGAAACTGCCTGATTGGACATCGGATAGCCGAGGAAGAAATTGATGGCTCAAACCGGGCTGAATATGGCGCCAAAATCATTAAGAAATTATCCCAAGAGTTGACGGCACAGTATGGAAAAGGTTATGACCGCAGTAATCTTTATCATTGTTTGCGTTTTTATAAAGAGTTTCCCCAGATTGTCGACACAGCGTGTCGACAATCTCATATACGGCTGTCCTGGTCTCATTACCGTGCTTTATTACAGGTGTCAGATTCTGCTGCACGCAGATGGATATGTATATCCGCATGTACGATGAGTTAAAGAAGGGTGTAGATGATAATCCAACATTGGGTATCGTACTCTGTACAGAAACAGATGAAGATATCGCACGGTATTCTGTCCTTCATGGCAATGAGCAGTTGTTTGCATCAAAATATAAGTTGTATTTGCCGACAGAAGAAGAATTGCGAAAAGAAATCGAAATACAAAAAGCCATGTTTTATTTACAGAAAAAGGAAAAACAGATCGAGTAAATGCGCATGCGCTTGATTTTCGAGCGGCACTCTCAAAGAAAAATCCTACGCACTATTTAAAAGTTATTTCTTGACAGTTCCTAAAATTAACAATTCTGAAACAAAATCCTAACAAAACACAAATAGAAACATGATATATGTTAAAATAATAAAATACGAAAGTGTGGAGGTGAAGCGTATGATTAATATTCTTATCGTGGAAGATGATCCCAAATTGAACCAGGCTGTATGCACTTACTTAAATGACAGCGGGTTCCGGGCAAAGGGCTGCCTGGGCGCGAAGGAAGCTTATGATGAACTTTATAACAATATGTATGAACTGATTATCTCTGACATTATGATGCCGGAGATTGACGGGTTTGAATTTGCCCAGACAATAAAAAAAGTGAACCGGACAATCCCCATCCTGTTCATGTCGGCAAAGGATGATCTGCCCTCCAAACAGAAAGGATTCCAGCTTGGGATTGATGATTACATGGTAAAGCCCATTGAGCTGGATGAGCTTATCCTGCGCGTGAGGGCGCTGCTGCGCAGAGCGAATATTGAACTGGAACGGAAGATTGCCGTGGGCAACCTGACGCTGGACGCAGACGGCATGAGCGCGGAAATTGATGGAGAAGAAGTCAGCCTGACCACCAGGGAGTTTAACATCATCTATAAGCTTTTGTCCTACCCGAAAAAGACGTTTTCCAGGGCGCAGCTTATGGATGAGTTCTGGGGCGTGGAAAGCGATACGGGCCTGCGGGCGGTGGATGTGTATGTGACAAAGCTCAGGGATAAGCTCTCGGCCTGCGACGGATTCCAGATCGTGACGGTAAGAGGGCTGGGATATAAGGCGGTGCTGCGATGAAAATAAAAGAATCCCTTTTCCCGCCGTCTTTGTTCGCAATTTATTTTGGGGTGCTGCTCTTAATGGCCGGCATCCATACCGGGCTGCTTGTCTTTATGAACGCGGTCGGCTGGGGGAAGCTGGTCCAGACAGTTGTCCCCATGGTTTACTGGGGTATGGTGGCGGTAGGGCTCACTTTGTTCACAAGGAAGAAAATAAAGGATACCTATGAAGACCCCCTGCACAGAATGGCGGAAGCCACCAAAAAGGTTTCGGAAGGGGATTTTTCCGTATATGTCCCCACCGTCCACGCGGCGGATAAGCTGGATTATCTGGACGTTATGATCATGGACTTTAACAAGATGGTGGAAGAACTGGGGAGCATTGAGACGCTGAAGACGGATTTTGTCTCCAATGTGTCCCACGAGATGAAAACGCCCATTGCCATTATGAAAAACTATGCGGAGCTGCTTGGGGCAGAGCGGATTGAAGAGGGGCAGAGGAAAGAGTACGCGAAAGCCGTGGGAAATGCAGCCGCAAGGCTTTCCGATCTGGTCAGCAATATCCTGAAGCTGAACAAACTGGAAAGCCAGAAGATCATGCCGGAAATGGAAAGCTATGACATATGCCGGCAGCTCTGTGAATGCGTCCTGCAGTTTGAGGACATATGGGAAGAAAAAAGGATTGAGCTGGAAACGGAAATCGAGGATCGGGCAATGGTAAAGGCGGACGCGAGCCTGATGGAACTGGTGTGGAACAACCTGCTTGGCAATGCGTTCAAATTTACAGAGCCAGGGGGAACCGTTACAGTCAGCCAGACTTCGGATGCAGGCTGCATCCGGATCACCGTGTCGGATACGGGCTGCGGCATGAGCCAGGAAAGCATGGACCATATTTTTGATAAATTTTATCAGGGGGACACTTCCCATTCAAAAGAAGGAAACGGGCTTGGCCTTGCGCTGGTTAAGCGGGTGCTGGAACTGATGGACGGCGATATCCAGGTCGTCAGCCAGGAAGGAAACGGGAGCGCCTTTACGGTTACGCTGCCGGCGGCAGGGATTTGATGGATAAAAGG
>CAJUBP010000017.1 GCA_910584585.1 uncultured Lachnospiraceae bacterium
CCCATCGTGAAAAGGATAAAATACAAATCCCCTTTTGACTACCTAATCATATCATATTGTGAGGAAATTTTTTTGCCGGATTGAGGAAAAGTCTCAAGAAGCCGGATTCGTTTTGTTATTTTACCCATAATCTTTTTTGAATTATGTTCACCATAGTTTTGCGTCAATTCATTGCGCAGTTTTTTCAACTTCTTTCTGACAATCTGTGAGTATTCCAGTTTAAGCAAATTACGATACCCCCAACTCTTTTTCCAGATTATCCGCAGATATAGTCCCTTCGGAAACAACGGAATTTTCAGCTTCTTGTAATTTTAACAATAATTGATTTAATGCTTTCTGCTTGTCTAGGTCATCTAATTCCTGCATATCAACAATGGCACATGTACCATGTCCATTACGGGTAAGATAAACTCTGTTGCCATAAGATACTTCATTTACAACTGCTGTGTAATTTCTCAAATCTGAAAGCGGCTTTATATTCGGCATTTCACGTTCTCCAATCTTTTTCTTTTAGTATATCAGTTATTGTACGTAATGCGCAACAATTTTCGCATGGAAATTTGCAGTAGATTACAGAAATGAATTTTAAGACACGCTCTAGAAAAGATTCTTCCATATAGGTGCCAGTCACAACAAATATTGTTCCTGTCACTTCATTTCTAAAGTTTTTCTCCAAAGAATGCCGATAACATTATTGACCGAAAATAGATCTATTTCAGGTTCAAAAAACAGCTATGAGCCGGAGTTAAGTTTTTCAGAGATATCACGAGGTGGACCGTGTTGAAGATTGCAATCTGTGATGATGAAAAGTATGTGCGCAGTTTCCTTCGAAAGCTGATAGAACAGCAGGAAACAGACTGCGAAATCTGGGAATATTCTTCTGGAAAAGAATTGCTGCAGTCCCAGGGGGTGGGCAGCTGCCATGAAGAATTGCCGCAGCGCCAGGGGCAAGTCAGCGATATGGGGAATATGCCGCAGAAGCAAAATCATCTCGGAGTCTCATCGAAACAGAAGCCGCCGGGAGAAATCGACATTCTCTTTTTGGATATTTCCATGGGGGATGTGGACGGGATGACTGCGGCAAGGATGCTGCGGGAACATGCCAGAGAACAGAAAACGGCAGTGTGGGGAAGCCTTCCTCTTCTGATTTTTGTAACAGGCTATCCGGACTATGTGAGGGAGGCTTTTTCGGTGCAGGCCTATCAGTTTCTGGTCAAGCCCGTTGAAGAAAAAGAATTTGCGGCTGTGTTTGAACAGGCTGCGGCGGAATGCCGGATGATAAAGAGCCGGAAGCGGGAAGAACCCCATGAATTGCTGATTCGCAGGGGGAGTACCACAAGAAAAGTGCTGGAAGAGGATATCTATTACGCAGAGAGCAGCAACCGCAAGGTGATTCTGTGTCTGGGCAGTGAAAAGATCACTTATTACGGCAGGATCAGCGGGCTGGAGGAAGAACTTTCCGATCATTTTTTCCGGGTGCATAAAGGGTATCTGGTAAATATGAAATATGTGGAGCG
The DNA here is from genome assembly GCA_910584585.1 of uncultured Lachnospiraceae bacterium. Lineage (GTDB taxonomy): Bacteria > Bacillota > Clostridia > Lachnospirales > Lachnospiraceae > Petralouisia. Next base: position 1,518 of record CAJUBP010000017.1, read on the forward strand.
GTACAGCCGGACAGAGATCTGGATGAAAAACGGCGATAAACTGCTGATTTCCAGGTATAAATACCAGGATTTCGCGAAAGCGTACCTGAGATATATTTCGGGAGGAAACGGCTGATACCGGAATGCAGATATAAAGGTTTTGTTAAGCGTACCTGAGATATATTTCGGGAGGAAACGGCTGATACCGGAATGCAGATATAAAGGTTTTGTTAAGCGTATCTGAGATATATTTCGGGAGGAAACGGCTGATGTCAGGATGCGGGCATCGGGTTTTCGCAAAGTTTATCGGAGGCGTTTCGGAGGAAAATCATTGAGCCAGGAGATGTTTCAATTAATTGTGAACTTATCCGGAGGATGCCTGATTATCATTCAGGCGGTTTGCTTTCGGATTCTATGGAGGATATTTTATCCGGAACATGATTTCCGGGTTCGGAACGCAGAGGCGGCAGTCCTAACGGCGGTGAATCTTCTGCTGGGATTCTGGCCGGAGGCGCCCTCGGGAATCCGCTATGGGGTCTCAGCGCTGCTGATTCTGGCCTGTGTGTTTGTCCGGTGTCAGAGACGTCTGGAAAAAGCGGTGTTTGTGCTGTTACTGTTTTATAATTTTCATGGGTTGGGATTTTTGACGGCAAACAGTCTGCACCAGTATTTGACAGAATTGTATTTTGACTGTCTGGATCTGTCTTCTTCAGATTATCTGTCAGAGATTTACAAATATTCTGCCTGCTGCCAGATGATTCTGGTGTTTGGCTATGGCCTGGCGCTATGGGCAATGGTGGGAATTCTGCAAAGAATTGTGAGTGGATCCTGGGAAAGAAACCAAAGGGACGCGGCAGTTTGGCCGGCGCTCCATGGAACCGGAGAAATGACCTGGCAGGAGGCGGCGTTTCTGTCGTCTCTCAATGGCGCCGGCATTCTGCTGGCGCGGACGGTAATGGAGCTTTCCATGGTGAAGACAGAACAGGGAATCTTTGTGCTCTTTGATGAGAAGCGGGATATGATTTGGAAAGTGCCGCTGATTGCATTGCTGCTTTACGGGGGAGAATTGTCTGCCGTTTCTATTTTTCAGAAATACGGTGAGCTTCAGCGGGAGAGACAGAAGCATTTTGTGGAAAGGGAGAAGATGAAGCTGCTCTGGCAGCGTTTAGAGGAGGCGGAGGACTTCTACGGAAGTATCCGAAAGGCCCGGCATGAGATGAAGAATCACATGTTAAATCTCAGGGGGCTGGCATCAGCCGGGAATTATCAGGAAGCGCAGCAGTATATGGCGAAATTGGAAGAAACCATGGAGGCGCTGGATTATCAGTTTGCCACGGGAAATCCGGTTACGGATGTGGTAATCAATGACAGATACCGGAAAGCTGCAGCTCTTGGCATTGATTTTCAGGTGAATTTCCATTACGGGGCCAAGGATGGCATACCAGTATTTGATATGGGGATTTTGCTGGGAAATCTTTTGGACAATGCCCTGGAAGCCTGTGAGCGGATGGAGGAAGGGCGGCGGTTTGTCCGCCTGAGCCTGAGAAGGAAAAATCATTTTCTGCTGATTGAGGTGGAAAACAGTTTTGACGGAATTGTCCGGTGGGAGAAGAAAAGCCCGGTTCCGGCAACCAGGAAAACAGGATCTGGCCTTACAGAAACGGAGGGATTGCAATTGTCCCGGAATATGTCTGCAAAAAAAGGGCCGGAGGCGGATTTCCAGGAGATGGAACATGGAATTGGGCTGACAAACGTAAAGGAAATTGCGGAGCGTTATCTTGGAGTTATGGATATTAAGATAAAAGAAAATGTGTTTCAGGTTGTAGTGATGATGCAGCAAAATGACAGGACAGAAAGCGGCCGTTAAAGGGCAGGAGGTAAGCTTATGAGAGTGACAGATCAGATTATGAACGCGACAGCAAGAAGAGCCGGAGTGCCGGTGAATATGTCTTTGGTGGATTATCTGAACAAGAGTCAGAAAAACAGTTTTGAGGATGTGTTTGGCACCAGTTCCGCAGCGGATTTGACAAAGAAAAAGGAGTATGAAAAGCTGGAGAAAACGGCGGAAGAACTGGCAAAGAGCGCCCAGGCGTTTCTGGCAGAAGGGCAGGACTCCATGTTTGCCAAGGCAAAGGAAAGCGGAGATATGGAAGAAATTTACAGCCATTTGGAAAAGCTATTAGAGAACTACAATGAGGCGTTAAAGTCTTTAAAGTCCAGTTCTTCTCCGCTGGACGACTATTACCGTCAGATGCTCGGCAGCGCGGCGGGAGAACAAAGCGAAGCCCTTAAGACCGCAGGAATTACCATAGGGAAAGACGGGACGTTAAGCCTGGATAAAGGAAAATTAAAAGAAGCGGATCTGGACAGTCTGGAAAAACTGTTGGGCCCCTCTGGGTCATTTTCCGAAAAGGTTGCTTTCTTAGGCGAGCGGATCGCGGACAATGCCGGAGCCAATGCGTTAAGTTATTCCAGCAAGTACAATTCCAAGGGAAACAGTTACGCAGCTCTTGGAAATAAATATGATATCTGGGGATAAGGAGAAGAATGCCATGTATGTAAATTATATGACAAAAACTTATCACAATTTCCTGAAAAGCCAGGAGGCGAAACAGGCGCAGGCGACACCTGTGTCCTTTGCGGATAAGATAGCGGAGAAACGGCTGGAAGCGGCAGGCACAGAGCAGGCGGAGATTGTTCCGAAAGAAATGCCGCTGGAAGAATACAAACAGTATATCTACGATCAAATATCTCAGATCCCCATCCATCCGTCCCAGATGACGTCCTCTTTTTCCGTGCATATTTCGGATGCAGGGTTTGAGGCGATGAGGGCAGATCCGGAGTATGAAAAATGGGTGCTGGACAGGCTGAAGTATGACTTTGGATTCAACAATCCCTGGGCGGGAATCTGCGGCGGCAGCTATGTGGTGCATAACTTTGGAGCCTCGAAAGAGGAATACAGCGGTCAGAGCTGGCATGCCGGCTATCAGAACGGAAAAGGGGAGAGCCTGTTCAATCAGAAGGCGGAGGACAGCTTCTGGGAGCGGCGGATGCAGCGAAGCAAGGAGCTGATGGAACAGTTAGAGGAATTGCAGGCGAAGCGGATGCTGGATAAACGGCTGTTGGGAGAGGATTATGTGCAGCAGGCGTATTTTTCTGCGGAACTGCTGTTTGCGTCTTTGGGCAATGCGGAAGCAAAGAAATAAAATGGCCCGCAAGGGCGGCTGCAATGTTGGTAAAACATTCGGACCGCAGAAAAATATTTTATGAAAACAGCAAAAAGCCATTTTTTCCAGGCAGGTCACCCTGATTTTTTGCAGGTTGGCCTGCCTTTTTTGCATGTCAGCGGCGGGGCTCTTGTGCTCTTTCCATTTTCTGTTACAGTTATTTTTAAGCCCGCGCACTCGGAAGTTTGTAATGTCAGCGAAAGGAAAGGAATGAGACATATGGAGCCATCAATTACAGTGGAACATTTGAAAAAGTACTATAAAGACGTAAAGGCAGTGGACGATATCAGCTTTTGCGTGGAAAAGGGGGAACTGTTTGGATTCCTTGGAGTGAACGGCGCTGGGAAGTCCACTACCATTAACATACTCTGCACCCTGCAGGCGCCCACAGAAGGCAGAGCCGTTATCCATGGATTAGAGCTTGGAAAAGAGAATGAGGAGATCAAGAAGCGGATCGGCGTGGTGTATCAGAATAACTGTCTGGACAAATTGCTGACAGTAAAGGAAAATCTTCTGATTCGGGGCGGCCTGTATGAAAAGGACAGGGCAAAGCTTAAGAAAAATCTTGGGCAGGTAACGGAAATCCTGGGCCTTGAGGAAGTGCTGAAACGCCCCTTTGGAAAACTGTCCGGCGGGCAGAAGCGAAGGTGTGAAATTGCCAGGGCATTGATGCACACTCCGGATATTTTGTTTCTGGATGAGCCTACCACAGGATTAGATCCGGCCACCAGGAAGAATGTGTGGGAAGCGGTGCACAAACTTCAGCGTGAAATGAAAATGACAGTATTTTTGACGACTCATTACATGGAGGAAGCGGCCAGGGCGGATCACATCGGAATTATGGATCAGGGACATTTTGTGGAATATGGAACGCCCTTTTCCTTAAAAGAAAAGTACGCCAAAGATAAGCTTTACCTGATTCCCAAGCCAGGCAGAGAAGAGAAACTGCTGGCGAAGCTTGCGTCAGAGAATCTGAGGTTCAAGGCCGGGGAAGAAAGGATTCTTGTGGAGATTGAGAATACCCTTGCCGCTCTTCCCTTAGCGGGCGGACTGCAGGAATATTTGGAAGGGTTTGAGGTGATTCAGGGAACCATGGATGATGTATTCTTAAACGTGATACAAAAAAGGAAGGAGTCATAAGATGCAGAAATTTATAAGCCTTACCAGGCGCAACTGTCTGGTATTTCTAAGGGATAAAGGGGCGGTGTTTTTTTCGCTGCTGTCCATGCTGATTGTTTTGATGCTGATGGGGATATTTCTGGGGAATATGAACGAAGAAACGGTGGTAAATCTGCTGCAGGAATACGGAGGCGTCAGGAATATTTCCGAAGATGAAGCCCATGCCAGAGAACTGGTCTTATATTGGACATTGGCGGGAATTCTTATTGTAAACTCCGTTACGGTCACATTGACAGTGATTGGAACCCGGGTTGCCGACGTTTCGGAGGGAAGGCTGGCAAGCCTGTATTCCGCTCCCATCAGCCGGGGGCTGGCAGCGCTTTCCTATGTGGCTTCGGCGGCAGTGATTGGAATTTTCATGTGCACGCTGACGCTGGGAGCTGCGCTGTGCTATATTGCGGCAGCCGGAGGAACGATGTTAAGCGCAGGCACTTTGGGGCAGGTATTCCTTCTGATTCTGCTGAATGTATGTGTCTTTGCGGTGATTATGTATTTTTTTGCGCTGTTTGTAAAAAGCAGCAGCGCCTGGTCCGGGGCTGCCACAGTGGTGGGAACATTGGTGGGATTTGTGGGGGCCATTTATCTTCCCATGGGAAGTCTTCCGCCGGGGGTCGCTTCTGTGTTAAAATACATTCCGGTGCTTCACGGAGCTTCCCTGCTGCGGAAAGTCTGCTGCGAAGAGGCGCTGGAAACTGCTTTTGCGGGGACGCCGGGAGAATTGCTGGCGGAATACAGCGAATATATGGGGATACAGGTGAAAATGGGTGGAGAGACAGCGGATTTCCTTTTTCAGGCGCTTTTTCTGGCGGCTTGTGGTATAATTGCATTTATACTGATTGTATTGGCGCAGAAAAGGAAAGAAATCAGTGACCGATAGAGGATAACTATGAAAGTGACTATTTTAGATCTAGGGCCTGAGGAAGAAGCGGAAGTGATCATCAAATGCCATTCCCTGGATGATGATATGATGAAGCTGATCAATCAGCTGAAACAGGGCGGCAGAAAGCTTGCGGCGTATCAGGAAGAGGGCATGTTTTTTGTGAAGCCGGAGGAAGTATTCTATTTTGAATCGGTAGACCAGAAAGTGTTTGCTTACTGCAAAACAGAGGTATATCAGATAAAAAGCCGCTTATATGAACTTTTGGAAGAATTGCCGGGGCGGGATTTTATCCGGGTGTCCAAGTCTTCCATATTGAACCTGAATCAGATTCAAAGACTGGCCCCGGCCTTCGGAGGACGTTATGAGGCTCTTTTGAAAAACGGAGAAAAGGTGATTATTTCCAGGCAGTATGTGAGTTCGCTGAAGGAAAAACTGGGCGTGTAAGGAGGAAAGGATGATGCAGAAACGGCTCAATGCAATGGCCGCTCTATTTGTAAAAATCGCAACTGGAATCTTATTTGCGGCAGCGGCGTATATTACCGTTTTTTACGGCTGGGAGACGGAACTTAAGGCGGAGATCCTCTGGCAGATTCTCGGGCTTGCCTTCATCTGTACGCTGGGAAGCCTGGTGATTCCGGTGGAGGGAGAACGTGAAGTGTCCAGGAAATCCATGCTGGCGCGCATTGCGGCGTATTATGTTTACGTGAATGCGGTAGTGTTGTTTTGCGGTTTTTTGTTCGGGTGGTTTTCCTTTGATAATTTAAAGCAGGTGCTTGGGATGGCGGCGGCCATTGCCATTGTGTACCTTGCGGTATGGCTTTGCTCTTCCTGGCTGGACTATCGGGAGGCGGAACAGCTCAATAAGAAGCTGGAGCATTACGGCGAACGAAGAAAAGACAAGAACTGGATTAATTCTTGACGGAGAGATCCTTCCCATGTTATCCTGACATCGAAGCAATAATTTTACTAACTTAGGAACTGTCAAGCAATAATTTCCTTGACAGTTCCTTAAAAGAAGGAAAGGAAATTTTATGCAGTGGAAAAGAGCAGCCGGCGTTGTGCTGGCAATTTTGTTCGCAGTGTCATCTGCAGCCGGCAGTTTTACGGGTCAGGTATCTGCCTCCCAGTTGGAAGATGAGGGCAGAGCAGCGGATGCAGGGGGGAATGGAGGATATTATTACAGCCAGCTTCCAGATGAGGCAAAAGGGTTTTACGATGCGATGTGTCAGATGTATACACAGGGAATATTCAAAACAGGAACTGGGGATTATGATCTTGTGGCCAACGGGCATCTGAACCAGTCACAGCTGGATGGCTATGCCAACGGCAATATGACATTGCTCACGGATATGGGGGCGGCAAGAGACGCCTTTTACGCGGATTATCCGGAGATTTTTTATGTGGATTTTTCGTATCTGACCCTGCGGGTAACGAAAAAAGGCTCAGAGTACTGCGCCTATCTTGGACCTGGCAGAAGCGATAATTATTTTGTAAAAGGATTTACAAGTCAGGAAGAAGTGGAAGCGGCGATTGCGGAATATGAAGCAAGAATCCAGGAACTTACGGCAGGCGCCAACAGCCTTCCGGCAGAAGAGGGAAAAGATCCTGAAACGCAGAAGGTTACCTATATTCATGATGAACTGATACAGCACACATCTTACCGGATGGAAAATACCTGTCAGAAAGAAAATGTGGGGCATATCCGAACCTCATACGGCGCCTGGATCAAAGGGGAAAGCCTGTGCGAGGGATATGCCAGAGCGGCGAAAGCAGCGTTGGATCGGCTGGGGATTCCGTGCATTCTTGTGCAGGGAGGATTTCGGCGCACATCAGATAAAACGGAACCCCATATGTGGAATTATGTGCAGCTGAACGGCGTCTGGTATGGATTGGACGCCACGGCGGACGATCCCATATCTTCGCTTCCAGGCGAAGGGGGCGTAGACGGCTTTGAGCGATCCGATTATCTTTTGGCGGGGAATGATACCATGAGCCGAAGGCATGTTCCGGACGGCGTGATGTCAGAAGCCAATTTTGAGTTCCAATACCCGGAACTTGAGGGAGCGGACAGGATGTTTCAGGAAGTGGCCAATACAAATGGTTTGGTCGTTACATACAATCCTGACGCTGTGGACGGTGAAGTGAAAACCGGAGTGTATAAAGTAAGCTACAAGGGCATGGGCGCGGCAAAATCAATAGAAAACGGAAAATATTTTCTGATGCGCACTACGAAGTATTACCCAGAGACAAACCGTTGGGAATACGGGCAATGGGGCTATCTGCTGCCGGATGTATATGAGTTTGAGGATACGGATACGGAGGCCACGATTCTCCTTGCAAGCGCGGAGTATACAGAGTTTGCGGTTACCAGCGAGGATCCGGGGGATTATAAGGAGAATAGCGTAGAAGGACTGAAAAGGCTGACATTTCGGGGAGATCCGCTGCTGTTTGACGCGTCTACAGGAGAACTGTTTAATCCCAGCGGAACTTATACGCCGCCGCCGTATGTAAAGAAGGCGTCGCCTTCCCTGACTTCCAGGATAATTATTGGGAAAACCCATCATGTGGCAGTGGAATTTGATGAAACTCTCAAGCTGGCGGAGGGCGCTCAGGAGGCTGGAGTGGATGTTTCTGTTTTAGAGGAAAATACCACTGCGCTGGAGTATTGCAAGATTGAGAATTTCAAGTGGGACGGCGACAAAACCATCAGTTTTGATTTTACGCCCAGCGAAATGTGGCTGGATGAAAAGGTGAATTATGTATTCGGCGTAACCGGACTGGTGGGCGTGGACAGCAAAAAGGTTCCGAAAAGCTTCAGTTATACTGCCTCCAGGAAAACGGCAATCTGCGCGTTCCGTTCTCAGGGGTATTATTTAAATTATTTTGGAAGACCACAGTTGTTGGAAAATTCGGATCTCTCCAAGAAGGATTTCCAGGAGTGGAAGACAGACGACAATGCCGCTGTAACGCCTCAGATGCTGACAGGGCTTACTCTTGTAGCGACATCCACTTCCAATGCGGAGACGGATATTATCAATCACAAGCTGGAAAGTGAACTGGGAGGAAAGATCAAGAGCAGCGAAACATATAACATAGATCTTCTGACCTGCAATAAGAATGTTTTAACGGTGGGTTCTTCCGTCCGTCTGTCTATTGGATTTCCCAAAGGTTATGGGCCGGATGATGAGGGAGTTACTTTTAAGGCATACCATTTTAAGCGGGATAAAAATGGGGTGATTCAGGGGTTGGAGGAAGTTCCTTTAGTGGTGACAAGATACGGGCTTGTGATTTTATGCAAATCTTTCAGCCCCTTCGCGGTTGTGGCGGTGGAGGATGACGGAACAACCCCCAAAACATCAAAATCCATGATTCTGTCAGCCGCTCCGGGCGGACAGATTACCGGAGACGCCGACGAAGGCATCCTGACGCTGGCTCAGGGGGAAGTCCGGGAACTGCAGATTCAGGCAGATGAGGGATATGTGATAGATGCTGTGGTGTCAGGCGGAAAATACCAGGAGATTACAAACAGCAAATCCATGACCATAAAGGCCGATTATCAGTCTTTGCGGGACGGAGATATTATTGAGGCCCAGTTTGTGGCTGAGTCTGTCAGCCAAAAGGAAGCGGAACGGGGAGAAACCTTGGTTCTGCCGGCTCCGCTTCCTGCGCAGGTAAGTCTCAAAACAGACAGCATAAGCGCGGAAGAGAAAAAGGGATTTGAGATCACTTCGGAGATTACAGCGCCGGAAGGTCTGGATTATACCTGTCAGTGGTATAAGGACGGGGAGCCGCTGGAAGGGCAGACCAGAAAGAGCCTGACAGTTTCGGCTGCCGCGAAGCAGGACGAGGGCGATTATACGCTGGCGGTAACCACAAGATCCGGCGCGGCAGGCACAGAAGCCTGGAGCGGCGTCTGCAAGGTAACTGTCACGCCGGCGCCGGGAGACGGAGGTTCCCAGATTACGCCGACGCCGGGAGACGGAAGTTCCCAGATTACGCCGGCGCCGGAGGAACCGGAGAAAAAAGAAGAGCCGGCGGAAAAGAAGCCGAATCTAAAGAAAGTATCCGGCGTAACCATCTCTTCTGAAAAAACAGATCGGGTGAAATTAAAGTGGAAAAAGGTAACAGGAGCAGGCGGCTATCAGGTGCTCCGCTATAATGCTTCCAAAAAGAAATTTGTAAAGGCCGCCAATGTGACGAAAACTGCTTACACCGATAAGAAGAGAACAGGGGGGCAAGGCCTATCGGTATAAAATCAGGGCTTATAAAAAGGTAAACGGAAAGACATATTACGGGCCGCTGTCCAAGGAAGTTAAGATTATTGTGAAGCCTAAGGCTCCTGCCGGAGTGTCAGCCGTGCGCCTGACAGACACTTCCGTCCAGATTTGCTTTAATCCGGTGAAAAACGCGACGTCATACCGTATTTATGAGTATAAAAAGAGCACCGGAAAACAAGTGGCTTCTTTTAAGGTGACAGCGAAAAAACTGTACCAATATGATAAGAAAACAAAGAAATGGAAGTATTTGAGCAAGGTTCAAAGAGGAAAGAGCGGAAGATATATCTGTGAGCTGACAGGGTTAAGCGCAGAAAATAAAGATCTGAAGTTTCGGATTAAAACCACGGTGTCCAAGAAAGGCTATAAAGTCCGCTACAGCGTGGGAAGCAAATTAGTGACAGTGGAATAAGCTGTAAATCATTTTGAGGGAGGAAGAGTTATGGGCGTTGGAATGCCCCGCCGGCTTTATGCGCTGGGCTTTATGCTGATTGCTTATGTTTTATTCGCAGTTTTTGGAAATAATAAGCGGGAGGAAAAGAATGTCCCGGTGGGGATGAAGCTTTTGACAAAACCCCCGATCCTGCGCTATGTCTTGTATGCCGGGGGATGCATGATGCTGATTTTTGCAGCGGTGATTATTGCTGTGGCATTTTTATATGGCGCAGAACTGGCTGTAGTTGTTGTGGCTGGCCTTATCTTTTCGGGAATTGGAGGATTGTTTTTCCTGTCTGGGCGTTACTGCTACGCAAGCCACATATTTTTCGGAGAAGAGAGGATTGTGATTGGCCGGTTCTTTGACAAACCGGATATTTTGACCTGGGATGAGATCGGCAAAGCAGAGATACAGAAAAAACGGGTCAAACTATGGGACAAAAAGGGCAATAAGAAAATAGACGCCTATGCCGATATGGTTGGGTTTGAAGAATTTCAAAATCTTGTGAGAAATAAGTGTAAGGATCTGTTATAATAGTGGTGCCCGGCCCTTGGCTTATTTGCCGGCAGAGGAATCCAATCCTCTGCATGTTCCGGGAGAACTTTAGATAAAGGAGAGATGAGAGTTATGAAAATGTCGCAGCAGGAGTTGTGCAGCAGGATCCTTTCAGGGAGCCTAAAGCTGTACGGAGATCACATGGCCGGCGAATGCCAGGGATTCTATATCATGGTGGAACCGGGAAACGGCCAGTATATAATAACGGTGGCCGCCCATCTGCCGGAAGCGGAAAATAATGACAGCGTGAAAGAATTTCTGAGAGAACAGCAGAGGGAAAAAGAGCAGATCAACGGATATCAGACGGAAAAATATATGGTAAAACTGTCTGTTTCCATTGAAAAAAAGGAAAAGGATATTCCCGGGGTTATAAACAGTGCAGTGGAACCTCTGATTGCGTATCTGTCTGCCAACCATTACATATCAGGCTGCCGGAATTGCGGGAAACCGGTTTCTCTGGCCAACCGGCAGAAACAGAATGACGGTTACTGCTATCTGTGCAGCGAATGTGCCGCTGCCGGAGTTCAGGAACCGGTGCAGCAGGGAGGCGGCAACGGGTTTTTCTCAGAGATATCCCAGGAAAAGAGCAGCCCGGTGCCGGGATTTATCGGCGCTCTGCTGGGTTCTCTTTTGGGCGGCGCGCTGTGGGTCTTGTTTTTCCGGCTGGGGATCATTGCGGGACTTGCAGGCGCAGTGGCTGCCATCTGTGCCGCCTGGGGCTATAAAAAGCTGGGAAAATGCATGGATCGCAAAGGAATGGTAATCACTCTGCTTGTGACGGCGTTTACCATTTACCTGGCCAACCGGATTGCCTGGTCCTGGGAGATTTACGAGGTCATGCAGGAGAATGGATTCGGATTTGCGGACATATTTGTGGAGCTGGATGATTTTCTGGCATTTTCCGGAAGCTGGCAGTACTACAGAACGCTGCTGGTAGGCTATGTGCTGACGGTAATTTGCATGTTCCGGACGAAAAGATAAGTAGAACGTGTCTTAAAATTCACATCAGAAAAAAGCCCGTTGGCGATATGTTTCTGCTGAAATTGAAACAGAATTCCGATATGTTACTATGAAAGCTAAAGCTTTCACAGTATGGATGGCCATGCGGCCCGCCGGACGGCAGGCTGTGCATGATGAGGGTTTACTATACCATAGTTTCCAGGAGGTGAAAGCGTGCAGATTGGCGTATGCGACGACCAGAAGGAAATACGGGAGATGATCATGGATAAAGTAAGGCGTTGTTATCCAACAGAAGGCATAACTGCCTATGGTTCAGGCCGGGAATTGCTGGATGCGCGTCATCTTCCGGATATTCTGTTTCTTGATATACAGATGCCGGAGCCGGACGGAATGGAGACAGCCAGAGAGCTCCGCAAACGGGATGGGCAGATGATAATCATTTTTGTAACGGTAACGGAGGATTATGTATTTCAGGCCTTTGATGTGGGCGCGTTCCATTATCTTGTCAAGCCCCTGGAGGATGAGAAGTTTGGGGAAGTTCTTGAGAAGGCCGTCAGCCAGTATAAGGAGAGAGCCTTAGAGGGTATGGGCGCGAGAAGAGAAAGGCCCAGTCTGATGATCACGTCAAAAGGGGAACATATCACGGTTCCTTTTGAGGATATTGTATATGCGGAAGTGTTCAACCGGAAAATTATTCTCCACACGATGGATGCGGATATAGAATATTATGGGAAAATGAAAGAACTGGAGAAAAGGGCCGGGGAAGATTTCTACCGCTCCCATAGGGCATATCTGGTTAATTTCAATTTTGTCCGGAGATATAACGCCGCTGTGATTTATTTAAAAAAGGGCCAGGCTCTTGTGGCGAAACAGAATTATCAGGATTTTGTCAAATGCTATTTGAGATTTAATCAGAGAAAAGGAAAGGGATAAGAGATGGCCCAGGCGGATATCACCGGAATCGAAAAGGCGATACATTATCTGATGCCCATTGCAAGGGGCGCTTTAAGGGGATATTGCTTTTATCGGTTTGCAAAGCCTTTTATGGGGCGGCCCTGTGTGCCGTCCGGGGGTTTGAGGGAAAAAGCAGGCGCAGCGGAAGTAGGCGACAGTGGCGCGCACCTGTCTCTGTCCGGGATTTTCAGGAAAAGGGCAGAAGCGGCGCGCTTGTCTCTGTCCGGGATTCTCAGAGAAAAAGGGGCCGCTTTGGGTGGACTGGCGTATTTTCTGGTTATTCTTCTGCTGTATACCAAACAGCTTTCCATGGATGCTTACGTGGTTTACGGTATGGGAAGCCTGGCTATGCTGTTGGTAATCTGCCGGGCGGACAAGAGAAATTACAGGCAGAAAATATTTTTGGGGCTGACCTTTTTTTCCCTGAATTGGTTGGCAGCGGCCATTGCGGAAATCCTGTATGATTTTCTCTATGACGCGGCGGCAAGTATGGATTATATGCAGAATCATCCGGAATTGTCGCCGGTTTTGTATCTGACGATGTGCGTCTGTGATTTAGCTCTGGAACTTCTGTTTACGGCCGCCGGACTTTGGCAGGTGGCGCGGGTTTACGGCAATAAGAGCGAGGAACTGGGGCAAAGAGAATTGCTGATGCTGACGCTTCCTTCTCTTATGGGGCTCATAGGATATGAAATTATGCGGTATTACCGTGTGTTTTATGTTTTGAAAACAGGAGAGATGGAGAAAACCTATGACCGGCTGACGCTGCTGTTTTGCGGCGTGTCTTCTCTGACGGTGATTGCGGTTATTATGCTCTATCAGGGAATTCGGGCAAAACAGGAGGAGCGGCAGCAGGCAGAATTCCTTGCCGCGCAGATAGATAACATTCGGCGGCATATGGATCAGGTGGAAAGCCTGTACCAGAATATCCGAAGCATCCGGCACGATATGACCAATCATGTTCTTACTTTAGAACGGCTGTACGAAGAGAGGCAGACAGAAGAGGCGGAGGCGTACAATAAGGCTCTCAAGAAGGAGCTTGCCCAAATGAAAGGCAAAATAGAAACCGGGAATCCGGTAACCAATGTGATTCTCCAGGAATTTGCCAGGGAGGCAAAGAAGCGGGGGATTTCTTTTTATTCGGAATTTTATTATCCCACGGGAACGGCGATTGATGCCTTTGACCTTAGCGTGATTTTAAATAACGCTTTGCAGAACGCGGTGGACAATGCAGAAAATGGAGCAGATAGTGAAGGTAAGGAAAAGCGGATCTCCGTTATTTCTTACCGGAGAAATAATGCCTATATCATAGAAGTACGCAACAGTTTTTCCGGGGAATTGAAATGGAATCCCGAAAGCGGCCTTCCGATTACCTTCAAAGGCCAGGGAAAGGGGCATGGATACGGGCTGCCCAATATTCGGCGGGTGGCCAGTCATTACTCCGGTGATCTGGATATTACGGTAAGCAACGGTGAGTTCTGTCTCGGCATTCTTTTGATGACAGAGTGATAAATGCTGCTGTACGGATGGTTTGCCGGAACGTTGCCCAGTTTGTGTGCCAAAGGGCTATCCTGCCTTTTCGTCCGTATCCCAATATGTAACGCTTTTAGCATCATAAAAAGAAAAAAGAATACTTTTCCCGTTTTTATCATAAATAGTAACAAGGAAGATAAGCTGGGAGCAGCGGATGAAAAAAAGAATTGAAGTGATTATGGCAGTGGTGCTGTTGGTGGGAGCCTATTTTTTTGCAAGGGAAGGGGCCCATATGGTGGAAAATATGCGGGCGCAGAAAGGGGAAATCTGTATCGTTGTGGACGCCGGACACGGAGGCGACGATCCGGGAAAAATCGGCATCAACAAGGAAAAAGAGAAGGACATCAACCTGAAAATTGCCAGGAAACTTCAGAAGCTGCTGGAAAAAGAAGGCATTAAAATTGTTATGACCCGGACTGATGAAGGCGGGCTCTATCAACAGTCCTCCAACAATAAGAAAGTGGAAGATATGCGCAAACGCTGTGAAATCATAACGGAAGCCAAACCGGTATTTACAGTGAGCATCCATCAGAACAGTTATCCGGAAGGATCGGTGAAGGGGGCGCAGGTCTTCTATTACGGTCAGTCCCAGGAGGGGAAAAAACTGGCGGAGGCGCTGCAAAAGGCTATGGTGGCCCAGTTAGATCCCCAGAATCACCGGCAGGCCAAGGCCAATGAGAGCTATTTCCTGCTGAAAAAGACGCCCAGCCCTACGGTTATTGTGGAGTGCGGATTTCTGAGCAATTCCCAGGAAGCGGCCCTTCTGGCCACCGAGGAATATCAGGATAAAGTGGCAAAAGCGGTGAAAGACGGGATTCTGGAATATCTGGGCCGGGACACAGGTGCAGCGGATCCGTCAGAGAAACAGACAGAAAATCAGTCTGAATCGTCAGGAAAGCAAGAGGAAAGCCAGTCTGAATCGTCAGGGAAGCAAGAGGAAAGTCAGTCTGAATCGTCAAAGAAACAGGCGGGAGATTAAGAGTACATGGCAGGAGGCAGGGACTTACCGGAAATGTTTCTCTAATTGCTGAGCCATTTCTTCATAAGGAATGGGGCAGTTATGCTGCCCTATCCCGATGGATGGCTTTGTTTTCCCGTGGTAGTCACTTCCGCAGGTGACAAACATATTTCGCTCCTGCGCTATTTTGTAATAATATGCCGCCTGCCTGAGGTTGTGGTAACTGCTGAACGCTTCTATACCGTCAATCCCAAGATTCAGAATATCCTCAAGCAGAAAATCTTTTCCTTTCAGGTTCACGCCGGGATGCGCAATTACAGCGGCGCCGTGATTGCGGTGGATGATAGCAATGATTTCTTCCATAGCCGGATAGTCAATGTTTGCGTAGCAGGGTTTCCCCTGGGAGTAATAATCCCAATAAAAATTTACATACGGGTTGTCGCTTCGCTCCCCTCCGGGACGGTATGGTTTCAAAAGCGGATGGTCTGCGTATTCCGGCATTGCCAGCAAAACTTCCGCGAACATTTCACCGGACCAGCTTCCTTTCCAATAATTGTTTTTGGATAATGCCCACATATTTTTTTCTGTAATATTTCCAAAACCTAACGCCTGTGTCTCGGTAAGCCTGTCAAGGGAAGCCTGAAGGCTCTGGTCGTCAATATTTTTCTCGATTGCCTCAAAATCACTGCTCTGAAAGTCAATGCCATATCCAAGCAGGTGAAAATTTGTATCTTGAAAAGTGCAGTCAATTTCAATGCCGGGAATATAAGTAATTCCGTTTTGCTTAGCGGCATTCGCAGCGTCTTCATTTGATTTTGCGCAATTATGGTCTGTGACAGACATGATGCGAATTCCTTTTTCGGCACATTGCTTTACCAGTTCGGAAGGCGTAAATTCTCCATCCTCACTGTATCTGCTGTGCATATGCAAGTCTGTCATAGGCACCCTCCCATTATATTTGCAGATACTTTTGGCAGCATTTTTTCATGCATGACAACCATAAGAGCCAATATTGCCAGTAAATAAACCGGGAACAGGGAAACGCTGATATGGTTTGCAAGAAACCCGAAAACCGGCGGCATAAAACAAGTTCCCACATAGGCGGAGGCCATTTGTACGCCTATCATAGCCTGTGACTTATCTGCTCCAAAATGTTCCGGCGTGGAATGTATGATGGAAGGGTAAACCGGGGCGCAGCCCAGTCCGACAAAAATCAAACCAAGCAATGCGATTGTGCTGCCGAATGGCAAAAATAAAAGCGCGATGCCAAGCAGCATAAATCCCTGTCCAAGCCGTATCATCTGCGTATCATTCAGCTTTATTGTCAAAAATCCGCCCAAGGCCCTGCCGGCCGTAATCCCGATAAAAAACAGGCTTGCAAATCCGGCGGCGGTTTCTGCCGGCAGCCCGCGGCTAAGCACAAGGTAACTGCTTGCCCATAAGCCGGTCGTCTGTTCAAGAGCGCAATAGCAGAAAAATGTAACCATAACTTCTTTCGCTCCCGGAATGCTGATAATCTGGCGTAAAGAAAGGGGTCTGGCCTTCTCATCTCCGTCTGCCTGCCCAGTATTATCTGCCCCCTGTTTTTTCCATAACGGCAGACTGAAAATCAGGATAAAAGTCAATACAATCTGGAGAATGGCAATATAGCGGTACCCCATATTCCAACCCAGCCCGCCAGTCAAAGCATAGCCCATGAGATACGGGCCAAGGGAAGCGCCGACGCCCCACATACAGTGAAGCCAGCTCATATGTCTGCTTGCGTAGTGAAGCGCGACATAATTATTTAAAGAAGCGTCCACGCTTCCAGCGCCAAGCCCGTAAGGGACAGCCCACAAGCACAATGAAAGATAGGAATGGCTGATGGAGAATCCCAGCAGCGCGGCAGCAGTCATTAACACACTGGCAGCCGTAACTTTTCCCGTTCCGAAGCTCTTTGTCAATCTGTCGCTCTGCAGGCTGGAAACGATGGTCCCCACAGCGATAATCATGGAAATCCCTCCTGCGTAGGAAACAGGTACGGAAAACTCCTGATACATTGCCGGCCACGCGGAACCTAATAAGGAATCGGGAAGTCCCAGACTGATAAAAGCAAGATAAATAATAACCAATAATAACTGAAACATCTTATCAACCTCCTGTGTTTTTCTTTAGTAAAAGAATACCGTCAAATGGCACTTGATACAATACATTTTCAGACGTATAATATAAAAAAACCGCCACACGGGCAGAAAGGAAAAATATGGCTTTACAAGAATGCGGATTGAACTTAAACGGGGCATCAAAAGAACTCCAGCCACATGGGAGCCTGGAATTTCCCTGTGCCGGGTATGCCTCCCGCCACACAGACAGACAGGAAGATATTATTCCGTGGCACTGGCATGAGGAAATGGAAATTGTATCTATGAAAAGCGGGCAAATGGAAATAAAAATACCGTCAAAATCTTTTTTTCTGCAAAAGGGGGACTGCGTAGTGATCAATGCCAATATGCTTCATTACGGCGCGGCTGTCGGGGAATGTGAACTGCGCTCCCTTGTCTTTAGTCCGGCGCTGATTGCAGGAAATGAGGATTCTGTATTTTTAAAGAAGTATATGCAGCCATTATTGGCCTGCAGCAGCTTTTGCGGATATTTCATAAAAGCGGGAAATCATGAGAAGGTAACCCACTGGTTTAACTGTGCGTTCGAAGCTCTGGCGAACGATTGCTGCGGATATGAATTTATTGTGCGGGAAAAGTTATCCCGTATCTGTCTTTTCTTATACGGGGAATTGAAACCCCAGGCAGAGACAGGGGATATTCCGCTAAATCAAGACAATCTCCGTATCAGAAAAATGCTTGCGTTTATCCATAAAAACTACGCGGATCCTATATCAGTGCCGGAAATTGCCGGCACGGCTGGCGTCAGCGAAAGAGAATGCCTGCGCTGCTTTCAAAAAACAATCCAGCTTTCCCCAATCCAGTATTTGCTGAAATACAGGATCATGCAGGGGGCCGGAATGCTGTTGGGAAATCCGGCGGACAGTATTTCGGAGATAGCAACGCTATGCGGCTTTGACAGTCCAAGCAATTTTTCTAAAATTTTTAAGCGTTTTTATAAATGCACGCCCCGGGAATATAGGAATTTGAATGCAGATAAATGTTGATGAATTCTCATTGAGCGCTATAGGAACATTTCATTTTTATTCCGATGCCAGAAAAAGAAGAGATTGTTTCCCGTTTGGACTGGCAGATGTTGTAATTTGCCGGAAGCTGTGTATAATAGGATTATACCCGTGAGGCATATTTTGGGTACAGGCGCAATGCGGCGAAACAGATGCTCTTCCAGGAGGCGGCAGTTATGGCAAGGACAGTGGCAATAGGCGTTCAGAATTTTGAAAAAATGATTACGAACCATTGTTTTTATGTAGATAAGACGGAGTTCATTCGGGAATGGTGGGAAAGAAAAGATGATGTGACTTTAATTACGCGGCCCCGCCGTTTTGGAAAAACGCTGAATATGAGCATGGCGGAGCAGTTTTTTTCGGTGGATTATAAAAACAGAGGCGATTTATTTCAGGGCTTATCTATTTGGAATTATGCAAAATACAGGGAACTGCAGGGAACATATCCGGTCTTAAGCCTGTCCTTTGCCAATATAAAAGAGAAGAATTATTCCAATGCCAGAAAAAAGATTTGCCAGATGATTGCGCAATTGTACGCAAAATACGCTTTTCTTCGGAAATGTGAGTTTTTAGAAGACGAAGATCGGGAATTTTTCGGCCGGATTTCAGCGGATATGGACGATGTGGACGCTTCAATGGCCCTGCATTATCTGTCAAAGTATTTATATCTTTATTATGGCAAAAAGGTTATCATTCTTTTGGATGAATATGATACGCCGATGCAGGAAGCTTATGTGGGCGGTTATTGGGAGGAACTGACATCATTTACCAGAGGTATGTTTCATGCGATGTTTAAGACAAATCCATGGCTGGAGCGTGCGGTGATGACGGGAATTACCAGAATCAGCAAGGAATCTATTTTTTCAGATTTGAATAATATAAAGGTGGTTACTGCCACTTCGGATGAGTATGCGGTTTCTTTTGGATTTACGGAGAAAGAAGTTTTTGCCGCGTTGGATGAGTGTAATCTGGGAGGAGAAAAAGAGAAAGTAAAACAGTGGTATGATGGCTTTATTTTTGGAAAGCATTCAGATATTTATAATCCCTGGTCTATCTTAAATTTTCTGGATACAGGCAAATACAGGACTTACTGGGCAAATACCAGTTCCAACAGCCTGGTGAGCAAGCTGCTGCGTGAGGGAAACCGCCGGGTAAAAGAAAAATTTGAGAGGCTGCTGCAGGGAGAGAGTATTTGGACGCCTGTCGACGAACAAATTGTATACAGCCAGCTTGATGAAAATGAAACTGCTGTGTGGAGCCTGCTTTTAGCGAGCGGTTATTTGAAAGCACTGAATCAGGAAGAAGAGGAATTACTGGCATTTGGAGAAGAAGCCTGTTACGAGCTGGCAGTTACTAATTATGAAGTGGAGCGGATGTTTCACAATATGGTGCGGGGATGGTTTCAGAAAGTGGACGCGGACTACAATGATTTTGTAAAAGCGATGCTTCAGGACAATATAAAAGCAATGAACATTTATATGAATGAGATTAGCATGGAGATTTTCAGCAGTTTTGATACAGGGAAAAAACCGTCCCGCAGAACGTCGGAACGCTTTTATCATGGTTTTGTTCTGGGATTGCTGGTGGATTTGCGTAAGCGTTATATAATTACCTCAAACAGGGAAAGTGGTTACGGCAGGTATGATGTGATGCTTGAACCGCGGAATCCGGGAACAGATGACGCTATCATTTTGGAATTTAAAGTTTTTGACGGGGAGGAAGAAGGGACTTTACAGGATACGGCGGAGGCTGCGCTTTTACAGATTGAGGAAAGGGCATATGCTTTGCAGTTGACGAAAAGGGGAATTTCAAAGGAGCATATTCGATGTTATGGATTTGCGTTTCAGGGAAGCAATGTTCTGATAATGGAAGGAAGATAAGAAACTTCCCAGTTACTTTTCACAGCATTGAGTACTATACTACAGTGAATGTTTCATATTGGGATATGTAGGCCAAGGCGGGACGGCGGAGAGGCAGATGTTGTAATTTCCCGGAAGCTGTGTATAATAGAATCATAGAAGAAAGCAGAAAGGAAGCGCGTGATATGCCGGCATGAATGTGCAATATTCTTTTGATGCTGTAATTAAGGTCAATATCTATGAAGATTTGTATATCAATTTCTCTGATATTGCTGACGCACTGAGTATCTAGCACTCCATCCGGCCAGAAATCACAGTTCCTTAGACACTGCCGGATTGCCGCCTTGCACACAAATCAAAGGAATTAGTATTATAGAGGAAACATAGAACCAGGAAACAAATCAAAAGCAGGTAAGTGATGGAAACAGCAATTATAAATATTACAGAGGAAACACAAAACCAGGAAACAATTATGGAAAAAATCCGCGCGGCAGGACATATCATCCGGCAGGGCGGCCTGGTAGCGTTTCCCACAGAGACGGTATACGGACTGGGCGCAGACGCCCTCAATCCCCAGGCGTCTGAGAAGATTTACGCAGCCAAGGGACGCCCCTCAGACAATCCGCTGATTATACATATTTCTAACATGGGAGATTTGGAGAAAATAGCAAAGAACGTGCCCAAAAGCGCAAGAAAACTGGCAGAACGGTTTTGGCCCGGGCCTTTGACTATGATTTTTGAGAAAAGCGATATCGTTCCCCTGGAGACCACAGGGGGATTGCAGACGGTGGCGGTGCGTATGCCCAGCCATCCGGCGGCCTTGCTTCTGATCGAGTCCGGCGGCGGGTTTATTGCCGCTCCAAGCGCCAACACTTCCGGAAGGCCAAGCCCCACCCGGGCGGAACATGTGGCGGAAGATATGAAGGGCAGGATTCCTATGATTCTGGACGGAGGGCCGGTGGGAATCGGCATAGAATCTACCATTGTGGATTTCTCAGCAGAGGTTCCCATGATTTTAAGGCCCGGGTATATCACAGCGGATATGATCCGGGAGACAATCGGGGAAGTGAGAATGGATCCTGGGCTTATTCCGGACGATTCCGGGATCAGTCCCAAAGCGCCGGGGATGAAATACCGTCATTACGCGCCGAAAGCCCAACTGATTCTGGTGGAAGGTTCTAAAGAGCATGTGCAGGAGAAAATTAATCAATTGGCAAAGGAAGCCTCGAAAGAGGGGAAATCTGTAGGAATTATAGGAACGGATGAGACCAGGGACGGATACCCCTTGGGAATTGTAAAGAGCATTGGAACCAGAACGGATGGGGCTTCCATTGCCCGCCATTTATACGGCGTATTGAGAGAATTTGATCAATTAGATGTAGAAATCATATATTCAGAGAGTTTTTCAGAGGCGGGAATCGGGCAGGCGGTCAGAAACCGGATGATGAAAGCAGCGGGGCGTCAGATCATAGAAGCGTAGACAGAAAGGCGGCGGATTATGAAAAGATACAGCAAAATTATTTTTGTATGTGACAGCGGTACGGCGCGTGCGCCTATGGCAGAAGCTATTATGAAGGAATACATCTTGAAATATCCGGTGGAGATAGAGAGCAGGGGACTTGTGGTGCTTTTTCCGGAGCCTCTGAATCAAAAAACAGAGGCGGTGCTGATCAGTAACGGCATCAATGCCGGGAATCAGATGTCTCAGCAGCTTACCCAGGAGGATTTGCAGCCTGGGCATCTGGTAATTGCTATGGAGGCTGCCCAGAAGCAGAAGATTCTGGAGGAATACGGGGAAGAGCTTTTGGCAGATGTGGAGGTGCTGACGGATTTAACGGGAGATGAGCTGGAAATTTTAAATCCTTACGGCGGAACTCTCCAGTCTTACGGCCTTTGCTATGAGACGCTGAATAAGACCATTAAAAAACTGGTAAATCTGATAAATGAAGCCGGCGGCAGTGACTGAAGCCGGCATGAAATCTGGTGAGAAAAATATAATGTTTCAGGATAGTCCCCGCCGGAATGATACGAAAGGAAAAGGTAGATAATATGGCAAAAGTAATGATTATGGATCATCCGCTGATTCAGCACAAAATCGGATGGATACGCAAAAGCGATACTGGTTCCCGGGATTTTCGGGAAATGGTGGGAGAAATCGCCATGCTGATGTGCTATGAGGCCACCAGGAATCTGGAACTGGAAGACATTGAGATTGAGACGCCCATCTGCGCCACTACTGTAAAAGGGTTAAAAGGAAAGAAACTGGCGGTGATTCCCATTCTGCGGGCCGGCCTGGGAATGGTGGACGGCATGCTGGCAATGATTCCGGCGGCAAAGGTGGGGCATATTGGGCTGTACCGGGATCCAAAGACTTTGGAGCCGGTGGAGTACTACTGTAAGCTTCCGGAGGACTGTTCGGAACGGGAAGTATTTGTGGTTGATCCAATGCTTGCTACCGGCGGTTCTGCTGTGGCGGCCATTCAGATGCTGAAGGACAAAGGCGTCAGAAATATACATTTTCTCTGCATTATTGCAGCGCCGGAGGGGATGGAAGCGATGAAAGAAGCGCATCCGGATGTGGACGTGTACATCGGCGCTTTGGATGAAAAGCTGAATGACCACGGGTATATTGTACCTGGCCTTGGAGACGCGGGAGATCGGATTTTCGGAACGAAATAAAATTATTTTGCAGGAGAAGGAGAGATTACATGAGCAGTAAAAGACAGGATTATCTTACTTGGGATGAATATTTTATGGGAGTTGCAATGCTGTCTGCCATGCGCTCCAAAGATCCGGGAACCCAGGTGGGCGCCTGCATTGTCAGTCCGGACAACAAGATTTTGTCCATGGGCTACAATGGGTTTCCCATAGGATGTTCCGATGATGAATTTCCCTGGGACCGGGAAGGGGAGCCATTAGAGAATAAATATTTGTATACAACGCATAGTGAGCTGAACGCAATTCTGAATTACCGGGGCGGCAGCCTGGAAGGAGCCAAGCTGTATGTTTCCCTGTTTCCCTGTAATGAATGCGCCAAAGCGATTATCCAGTCAGGTATTAAAACGGTGGTGTATGACAGCGATAAATATAAGGATACTCCCTCTGTGATTGCTTCCAAGCGGATGCTGGACGCGGCAGGGGTGCGGTATTACCAGTATACCCATACGGGGCGGGAAGTGAAGATGGTATTGTAACGGGGGGACATTTAGGATTTTTACATGTTGCCTTGACTTCCGTATCCCAATATGAAATGTTCGCCGTAGTGCTAAGGAACTGGATAGAAATAACTTTTCATATTACTTGTTTTTTTCGAGAGCGCTACTCAAAAATCAGGCGTACTATTTAAAAGTTATTTCTATCCAGTTCCTAAATTCACGGCATGAATTAATGCGTCATACAGGCTGGGATAATCCATATCTTCTTTTAAAAGCATCCATTCATTGCAGAATGTTGTTTCGCCGCCGCACTTTTGATGGGCTTTATAGTCTTTCAGAAACCGGATGATTATTTTTCTTCGCGCTTTTACGAGAGTTTCTCGGTTTATTCCAGTATGTTTGATGGTGGTTTGCGCTCGTTTGCTGTTGTTTCTCGGTTCATATTCTCCGGTGGCCAAATTGAGGCTTAAGTGTTTCGGAATATCATCCTGAGAAGGATCTAAAATAGGATATTGAAAATCCCAATTTGCTTTTTTATAACTGGTGTTGCAAATTTCGCAGCACCAATGTAAGTTATCCCATTCAAATGCAAACTGGTAAAATGGGGGCAGCGATTTTGGCTTTAAATGTTCTATTCTTCCATAAGAACTTGTTCCTACAACTGCTTCGCAGTAACAGCAATGTCTTCGGTACATTTTTTCGAGTGTTTCTTTTACATCCTGCTGCCGGTATTTATTTTTAAAACTTTCGTCAACTTTGGCATAGGAACCCTGTTTTTTTATCTCATCCATCAATTCTTTTGTCCATTGGCCGGAATAATTTTTTAAACTTTCCGGCTGCGGCAAACGGTTTACTTTTCTCAATATTTTTCTCCCAGTATTTCATCAATTGACAGAAAGGCTGCTTCTTCAACTGCAATATCATCTTCCGGCAGTACGGAGCTCAATTCATTAATCAGGCGTTCATATTCTTCTTTGAAGGAACCTTTCAGTGTTCCGGATAATTTTTCTTTTGCAAGTTCTGTCAGCCGTTTTAATTTGTTTGCGGTTTCCGGATCGCGGTTTTCTGTGTGCATACATTGTTTCAAAACACTGTCTACCATCCAGCCCTTTACAGTTTTTCCAGGTATAATCTCAGATGGCTTGTCAAGGAATATATCTTCCAATTGTAAAGTGATGAGTTTCTCGTCCCGACAAGAGGCGATAATAATGGGTGAATGGGTAGTAGCAATAAACTGTACCTTAGGAAAAGTATTTTTCAGGGCGTCAACTACTCTCCATTGCCAGTTTGGATGAAGGTGCATGTCTATTTCATCAATTAAAACAATTCCAGGCGTTTCTCGGGTAATTTCGTTTAACAAATCAGGGTTTAAGACGGCCATTCGGTAAGCAATGTCGAACACCATTCCAAGAAGATTACGGAATCCGGAACTCAATAATCGGATGGGCAAAGTCTCTTCCCCATTAGAATATACCAGCTCTTCTGTGCGTTTATCGTAGTAAACTGCAATTTCACCGTTGTTCTGCATAAATTTCATGAAAGCAGAAACTGCTTTTTTTACTATCTCATATTCTAAAACAGGCTGTTCCTGCTGCCACGCAATTTGCTCCATTTTTTTGCACCAGTTGGATAACATTTTATCATTGGCGGCTTCTTCCAGACAATCCACATAACCAACTACCCTGGAATAATCATCTGAAAATGGATTTTCCCATTTATCTTTTTTCTGATTGGAGACTCTGGAAAAGCTTTGGTAACTGATAACAGGAAGAATGGAACGGGGATTTTCGGCCATAAGCTGCGCTGCTCTGCAGATTTCTCGGGGTTCTACCGTGGAACGTGAACTCTTGATGCTTTTTTTTTGTCTGGAGAATTCGAAGCTGCGGA
Organism: uncultured Lachnospiraceae bacterium; assembly: GCA_910584585.1. GTDB lineage: Bacteria > Bacillota > Clostridia > Lachnospirales > Lachnospiraceae > Petralouisia. Next base: position 26,517 of record CAJUBP010000017.1, read on the forward strand.
CTTCCATATTATCCCGATCTCCCATGTTAAGTTCCAGACAGGATTTCACATAAATGGGTGTTTTATAGACAATATTATTGGAGCCAGTGCCGGTTAACTGATTTTCGCGCCGTATTTCGTCTTTGGAAAAATGAATGGTATTTACGCCGTCAATTCCTGAAAGGAATCCGCCGAGAGCAACAGAGATTGCTTCCAGAACAGAAGTTTTGCCCGTTCCGTTATCGCCTATCATAAGGTTCACGGAACGGTCAAAGTCAAAATCCGCATTTTTGATGCCTTTAAAATTTTCAATATGAATATTAGATAGATACATATGGGTTCCCTTCCTTACGTTTTATTTCCGCACATTATCTTTTGTTTATTGTAATTAGTTTTATTCTGTGTGTCAATAAAACTTTTGGGACAAAGGCGAACAATTTAGATTCTGGAATATGCTCTAAATATAAATTGTTCGCCCTGAAAATGGGGATGTCAGAAAATAACAATCCTTATAATGCCCGCAAATGATACTGCCAGGCCCGGTACTCTCCCGAATGGAACGGAACTGCTATCCCGGTATGCATCAGCACATTTCCGTTTAGCACATTCCCGCTGTCTCCAATCAGATAATTTTTCTCAGCGTCCAGTCCCTTTAAGCGGATATAAACCGCAGGCGCGTTGGCATGGGTATCCAGGGAAATCATGTTAAGGAGAGCTTCGCTTTTATCTTCTGAGACAAAGAGCCAGGCCGCTGCTTCCCTGTCCTTTGCCGGATTGTGCAGCCGGTAATAAAGCCCGTTGTGAATCAGGTTCCAGTATTTCTTGTAATCCAGAATCTGTTCTTTGACGAATGCTTTTTCTTCTGCCTGCAGTTTGCCGATATCCAGCTCGTATCCAAAGCTTCCGGCCATGGCGCATACAGCCCGTGTGCCGATATCCACGGTTCGGCCTGTCTGCTCGTTGGGAACAGCGGATACATGGGATCCGACGGCGGAAATCGGATAGCCGAAAGAGGTTCCATGCTGGATTTTAATCCGCTCAATGGCGTCTGTATCGTCGCTGCACCAAATCTGGGGCGTATAATAAAGCATCCCTGCGTCAAATCTGCCTCCGCCGCCGCAGCAGCCTTCTATCAGAATCCGGGGATAGCGGGCATGAAGCCGTTCCAGGAAATCGTATACTCCCAGCACATAGTTATGCATAATCTTTCCGTAATTCTGATAGCCCGAGAGGGCGCTGTAAACATCGCAGATACTGCGGTTCATGTCCATCTTGAGATACTCCACCCGAATGGAGTCCAGCACCTTTGCAATTTCCTGAAAAATAAAGTCCGCCACTTCTTTTCTGGAAAAATCCAGTACCAGCTGATTTCGTCCCATCACCGGCTTTTTATTGGGAATCACAAAGGCCCAGTCGGGGTGCTTCTTGTAGAGCTCACTGTCCTCATTGACCATTTCCGGTTCAATCCAAAGGCCGAAGAGCATATCCATTCCATGAATTTCCTCAGAAAGTTCCGCCAGGGATCTGCCCAGCTTTTTCTCGTTGACGTGCCAGTCTCCCAGGCCGCTGCTGTCATCGTCCCGTTTGCCGAACCAGCCGTCGTCCAAAACGAACATCTCAATGCCCAGATTTGCCGCTTCTCTGGCAATGGAGAGAATTTGTTTTCCGGTAAAATTAAAATAAGTTGCTTCCCAGTTATTGATTAAAATGGGCCTGCGCCTGTTTTTCCAGAATCCCCGGCAGATATGGTTCCGGATCAGCCTGTGGTAAATATGGGATAGAGCGCTCAAGCCCTTTGGAGTATAGGCAAGGGCTGCTTCCGGCGTATGGAATTCTTCTCCCGGTTCCAGCCGATAGTCAAACATTTCATCAGAAATGCCTATCTGCACCCTGGTCTGGCAATACTGATCCCGTTCCGCTTCAAACTTAAAATTTCCGCTGTACAAAAGGGATACCCCGTAGCAATCTCCGAAATCTTCTGTGGCCTCTCTGTCCGCAAGGATAAAAAACGGATTGTGCTGATGGCTGGAAGCGCCTCGGATGCTTCCAAAGCTCTGGGTTCCGCTGATCACTGGAATTCGCTCAAAGTTCCGTTCCATGGCGTGTCTTCCATGAAAATGAATCAAATCATAAGTCCCGGTAAGGAAATCCAGGCACATACTGTAGGCTTTATTCACAAAAACGGTGCTGTTTCCCGCATTTTTGACAACTGCGCAGCGGGTAATCACGTCCAATTCCGGGAAAACGCCATAGAGAAGTCTGACCTCTATATCTGTCCTTGCATCGGTAAGCGTCACTTCTAAAGTATAGGCGGCAGTGTACTTGCTGTTGCGTGTTTCTTTCAGACAGCTGCCGGATTCTTCCTCTGCATAGGCAGCCGGCATCCCCGGAATTCTGTATTTTCCGGGAATCATGCGGTGGCTTTCATACCGCAGATCTGTCCCGAACACGCCGGAATCATCCCGCAGCCGAAAAGCCGGGCTGCGGAAATCGCCGTTTCCGTAATTGGGATATTCCTGGGGAAGCGCGTCCAAAGAGAAGGTTCTGTCATCACGAAGTTCATAAGGGTTGCCGCTGTATCCTCTGTCTGCAAATGTCAGAAGGCTGCCCAATTCTCCCTGGGCTTTCGGCCCGTAATAGAGATGCAGCAGAAAGCCGGATTCTGTAATTCCCATCTGATATGTTGTGTGTTTGGTATGTAAAGTAATATAGTCCATTTGAAATTTTTTATGTTCCACCAGTTACAGCCGATCCTTTCATATATAATGGTAAATTGGAAAATTTTATTTTCCGCCGGTCATTGCCACTCCTTCAATAAAATGTCTCTGGAATATAAGGTATAAGACTACCATCGGAAGCATTGCCAGAAGGGAGCCTGCCATCAGCACCGGATAATTGGTGCTGAACTGTCCGTTTAATGTGGAAAGTCCGGCGGACAGCGTGGTATGGTTGATGTTGGTGTTGGCGACTAAAGGCCACATCAAGTCCGTATAGGCAAATACCGCCGTAAATACGGAAAGAGCCGCTACGGAAGATTTGGTCAGCGGAAACAGCACTTTGGTAAAGGTCTGCCATCTGGTGCAGCCGTCCAGATAAGCGGCTTCCGCAATCTCATCGGGAATGCCCATATATGCCTGCCTGAGAAAGAACACGCCGAAGGCGCTGACCAGCCCGGGAAATACAAGGGAAAAAAGGCTGTCGGTCAGTCCCACCTTTGCAAGCATCTGATACTGGGGAATAATGAAAATCTGTCCGGGAATCATCTGCTGGATAATAACAAGTACAAATAACAGATTTTTCCCTCTGAATTCCAGTTTTGCAAAGGCATAGCCTGCCATAGAGCAGAATCCAACGGCGCAGAGCACTCGCAGCAAGATCATCAGCGCCGTATTTAAATACAGGTTTCCAAAGGGCAGAAGATCCAGCGCTGTTTGGAAAGAAGCCATATTCCACTGGGAGGGTAAAATGGAAGGCGGAATCTGCATTACCTCTGAATTTGTCTTAAATGCTGTTAAAAGCATCCAGATAAAAGGGAAAATCATAACAACGGAACCAAGTATCAGCGCGGCGTAAGTTCCTATTGTACTCCATCTTTTTGTTTTAGCCATTTTGTCTGCCTCCTTTACACTTCGTAGTTCACCCATTTTTTCTGTCCGATAAACTGGATGCCTGTGATAATTCCGATTAATAGTACTGTAAAAATGACAATTGCGGACGCGTAGCCCCGGTTGCCTGAGACAAAAGATTCCCGGTAAAACAGGTACATCAGGGACTGGGATTTGCTCAGGGCCGGATTGCCTTCGCCAACCATCATATAGATCAAATCATAAACCTTGATGGAAGCCATCAGACGCATAATCATCACCACAAACAGCGTCGGGGACACCATGGGCAGCGTAATCCGGAAAAACTGCTGGATTTTCGTAGCCCCATCCAGGCTGGCCGCTTCGTAATAAGATTTTGAAATATTCTGGATGCCGGAAAGCAAAAGCACGGCGTCGTAGCCGATGGAGCTCCAGATTGCCACAATTGCCACGGTGAGGATAACAATGTTCGGATCGGTAATCCATTCTGTTTTCAGATGGAAAATGGTATTGATAATGCCGTATTCCGAATTAAACATCCATTTCCAGACCATGGCAACCGCTGCAGGAGCCACTACCATGGGAAGGAAGAAAATAGCCCGGAACGCCACTTTGCCTCTGATTTTGGAATTCAGAAGGATTGCCACCAAAAGGGCCAGCAGCACGCCGACAGGAACCGTCAGAATACAGAAGAGCAGCGTATTCCAGGTGGCTCTCCAGAACTCTCTGCTGGTCAGCATGGTCAGATAGTTGCTAAAGCCTACCATGTCATAATCGCCGAATGCTTTTGCAGAGGTAAAGCTTAAATAAATGGTCTGAATCAGCGGATATACATTTAAGATTAAAAGCCCGATAATCGTGGGAGCTACAAAGGAATATCCATAGAGGTGATCCTGGTTCATGCGGAACCGATTTTTCTTTTTCACGTTTTTGTCTCCTTTCCTGAATCAATTATGATAGAAAAATCTGAGTATCAGTATTTCCGTATTTCTTCTGTTACGATATCCTGGATATTTTCAATGCCTTCTTCTACGCTGATATTTCCGGCGTAAATATCCAGTATGCCTACTTCTACTTTGGGCTCCCAAGCGGGCCTGGAAGGATTGGTCAGATACTTGACGCTGTAGTCGAACATGGGCAGAATATTTTCCGGGTGAATCTGGTAGCCGTTTTCCGAAAAAGTTTTGGCCCAGGTATCTTCCAGTCCGTTGTAGGCTGGAATTGCAACTCCTGTTTCGCCTTGGAGCCGCTGTCCTTCCTCAGAGCCTAAGTAGGCCAGAAAGTCCATGGCGGCCTCCTTTTTCTTACCTTTTGCAGAGGTGGCATAGGACACGCTGTTGGAAATAGAGGCCCGCCCGTCGCCGCTTTTGGGATTCGGACATTTGGGCAGCACGGCCACGTCCCATGTTCCGTTCCTATCCTCATAAGTTTTGCAGAGGTTGACCAGATCCCAGCTTCCGGCAAAATACATGGCGCCCTGTCCGGAGAAAAACAGTTCTGCCGCGCCGGTGTTGGCAAATTGTGCCTGTGAGGGGCACCATTCATTTTCCTGAAGCCCGATGTAATAAGCAATGGCTTCTTTGGTCGCCGGGTCTGTATAAGTGGCTGCGGAACCGTCTTTGTTTAAGATTGTGCCTCCATTTTGGTATACGAAATTCCAGTATCCAATCTGATCATGGGAATAGGCCATATACCCGTATTTTCCGGTTTCCTGAAAAATTTTTTCAGAGGTTTCGGTCAGGTCTTCCCAGGTCCAGGCGTCGTTTGGATACTCTGCGCCTGCTGCGTCAAAGACGTCCTTGTTATAGAGAAGCGCCACAATGTCCTTATCCTTTGGCACGCCGTAAATTTTTCCGTCGCTGCCTTTGGCGTTTGCCACCGACGCCTCGGCAAAGTTGCCGGCGTCCACAATCCCGGTGCAGTCTGCCAGCATTCCGGCGTCTGCGTATTTGAACATCTGGTTGGAATGCATCCAGAAGATGTCGGGCATGGTATTGCTGACTGCTGAAGCCTCTAATTTCGTCCAGTATTCGTCCCATCCAAGGGCCTGAACTTCAATTTCAACTTCCGGATGTTCCTCTGTGTAAGCCTTTGCCAGAGCTTCCATGCCGGCTTTCTGGCCTTGATCCCAAATCTGGAAAATCAGCTTGTTTCCGGAGTCTGAACCGGAAGGTTTGCAGGCGGTAAGGCCCATTGCCAGCATGCCAAGTATAAGGGCGGCGGCTCCTTTTTTGATCTTGCTTTTCATAACTTTCCTCCTTTTGTTTTTGATATGGATATTATAACAACGCCTCTTTTTTTCCCGACATATCTCTATGACCTGATTAATATACCAAAATGCACACCCCTAAAAAATTATGTTTTCAAGGTGTGCATTTTGGTATATAATGAAATTATACCCACGAGCATATCTCTTTTTGAGCGTATCCGAATTCCAAGGAGGAAACTTATGAAACCCGGTATGTTTTATTTATTTCCCAATCAAAATTATCTGGATCTGCGCCCGTACCAGTCCGGCTATGCGGATAATGCCAAAAACGCGTCTTTTGGCCCGGCTGTCCGCAACCATTATCTGTTTCATTATGTGATTTCCGGCGCAGGCGCGCTGACGTCCAACGCTCCTGACGGCACGGAACTTCATTTTCATATTCATTCCGGACAGGGATTTATGATTTTTCCCAATCAGATAACAACCTATTACGCGGATCAGCATCATCCCTGGGAATATGTCTGGATTGAATTTGACGGAATGCTGGCGCCGGAGATTCTGCGCATGTGCGGCTTAACCATCGAAGATCCTGTCTATACTTCCAATGATAAAGTTCTGACTCGGCTGATGCTGGAGGCCATGATGGAAATGGCAAAGCCGGACAGGGACGCGGAATATTACAATGCGGCAACGGGAGAATTTTCCTCCAAATCCCCGCCGAGTTCTTCGGAAGAAACCCAGTTTTATAAAATGTCCAAGCTGTATCTTTTTGCGGACTGCCTTGCAAGATCTTCTGCTTTGGCCAAAAGCGGCCATTCCGACGGTTCTATGGCGGACTATTATCTGCAGAAATCTTTTACCTACATTGAACATAATTTTCAGGATCCCATTACTGTGGAATCCATTGCCGCGCAGTGCAATATTCATAGAAACCGGCTGCTGAAGATTTTTAAGGACAAGATAGGAAAAGGCCCCCAGGCGTATCTGATGGAATACCGCATGTCCAAGGCTGCCCAGCTTTTGATTACCACCAATCTTTCCATCAATGAGATCGGGAATGCAGTGGGATATCCCAATCAGCTTCACTTTTCCAGGGCTTTTAAAAATGTGTACGGGGCGTCTCCCAGGCAGTACAAAGAGAAGGCGGCGGAGATTTCCGGGGCAGATTCCCTTTTGACATAATTTACACATTCTCACGGACTTTGCAGCAAGTGCAAAGTCCTGGGCTGAACTGTTGCAATAACTTCTCAAAAATAAAAGAAAGGAATGGACATTTATGCAGAAAATAGATATAATGATTTCATATGATGGAAATTACTGTATTGTGACGGAGGTGCCCATGTGAAATACAAAAAAAGCGTATACCGTTCCCTCGCATTGATTACGCAGTTTGGAATTAACATGCTGGTGCCTATTTTTTTATGCGTGGCGCTGGGTGTTTATCTGGGGGATAAGTTTGGGATAAACTGGATTACGATTCCCCTGTTTGCCGTAGGCGCGCTGGCAGGATTCCGCAATATTTTCATGATGGCGAAGAAGATTTATGCCGGTGAGGCGTCTTCCGGGCACTCTTCCATATCAGGAAAGAAGAAAAGTGATGAGACGTTTTCCGGGCATCCGAAAGAGTGAATAAGAAAGGTTTTCACGGCGTTATGACAGAACCGGGCAATAAGGAACTGTTAAGAAAAGGGTACAGTTTATGTTAAGAAGAATTAATCAGGCGCTGCCGGAACTGCTGGCCGGAATTCTGGCGTATGGCATGCTGATTCAGATCACCGGCATATGGTTTGTGAGCGACCGGGTAAGATATTCCACAGGTCTTTGGGCCGGCATTATTCTGGCAATGGGAATGGCAGTGAATATGGCGGTTGTTATTTTTGACACGGTAGAAGAGATGACAGAGGGCAGGTCTTCCAGAAGGGCTTCCCTGTATGGAGCTCTTCGGTATCTGGCAGTTGTATTGGCTTTCGGCATTGTGGGCTATTTTAATCTTGGCAATATAGTCGTTATGTTTCTGGGCGTAATGGGGCTGAAAGTCTCAGCTTACCTGCAGCCGTTGACACATAAATTTTTAGCAGTTTTGCAGAAAAAATATTTTCATGGAAAAAGTTAAAAGAGGTGATAGATTAGAAAATATTGTAAATAATGTTAAAAAAGAAATTTGATAAGGAGGTGAGAGAGTGCAGAGCTCAATTTTACTGTCTTCCGGCGCGGATATTGATATTATGGTGCACGGCTTGTTTTCTTATGAGCTGTTCGGGCAGACATTTTGGATCACCACAACGCATGTAAGCCTGCTGATTGTTATGGCTGTACTGATTGGATTCTCCATCGCGGCCAACCGCGCCATGAAACACGCGTCAGAGGTTCCGGGCGGTTTCCAGAATGTAGTGGAGCTGATTGTGGAGAAACTGGACGGTATGGTTCACGGCGTTATGGGAAAAAGCGGCGGCAGGTTCGTCAACTACGTGGGCACGATATTTATTTTTATATTGGTATCCAACCTTTCCGGCCTGTTTGGATTGAGGCCGCCCACAGCCGATTACGGCGTAACATTGCCGCTGGCGCTGCTGAGTTTTATTCTGATTCATTTTAATCAGTTTAAATATCAGACGCCGAAAGCGATATGGACCGATATGTGTTCCCCGCTTCCGCCGTGGCTGCCCATTTGGTTCCCCATTAACCTGATCAGTGAGATCGCTGTTCCGATTTCGCTGTCATTGCGTTTGTTTGCGAACGTATTGTCAGGAACTATTATTATGGCGTTGATTTATGCCTTATTGTCCAAATTCGCCTATTTCTGGCCGGGCGCGCTGCATGCGTATTTCGATGTGTTTTCCGGATGCATCCAGACTTATGTGTTCTGTATGCTGACTATGACGTACATCAGCAACGCAATCGGAGAGGAAGAATAGGCCATATGCAGAATCAGGTAACATCCGGACTGAGATCCGGGAAAATTATAAGAGCTATAAGTTTCAGAAAGAAAACGCAAGGAGGAAAAATCTTATGGATAACATTACAGGAGCAGAATTAATCAGAGCTTGTTCAGCAATCGGCGCAGGTCTTGCGGTTATCGCAGGTATCGGACCTGGTATCGGGCAGGGTATCGCGGCAGGTCACGCGGCGGCAGCAGTAGGAAGAAACCCGGGAGCAAGATCAGACATTACTTCTACGATGCTTTTAGGCCAGGCGGTAGCAGAGACGACAGGTCTGTATGGTTTGCTGGTTGCAATCCTTCTGATGTTTGTGCAGCCATTAAAATAAGGGCATCCCTTAATGTGCAAAATGCAGCACAAATCAGAGGAAGCGCCCTTCGGGCATACCTTTATGTGCAGAGAGCAGCACAAATCAGCAGAAAGGAGGACCGGCCTTGGAACAGTTATTTGGCTTAAATCCGCAGCTTTTGCATGATACGGTTCTTTCCATTCTTGCCATTCTGTTTCTGTTTACCTTAATGTCTTACCTGCTGTTTAATCCGGCAAAGAAGATGTTGAAGGACAGACAGGATCGCATTAAGAATGACATTGACACTGCCAGAAAAGACAGGGAAGAAGCCGCTGCCGTCAAAGCAGAGTACAGTGCGAAGATCAAAAACATTGAAAAAGAAGCTGAGGAAATCTTAAGTGAGGCCCGCCAGAAAGCTCTGAAAAATGAAAACAGGATTGTAGATGAGGCGAAGGAAGAAGCTGCCCGGATCATAAAACGCGCCAACGAAGAAGCGTTGTTGGAGAAGAAGCGTATTATGGATGAGGCAAAACAGGAGATGATTGCCATAGCCTCAATGATGGCAGGCAAGGTAGTCACAGCCTCCATTGATACATCCATTCAGGACGCGCTGGTGGAGGAAACATTGAAGGAAATAGGTGAAAGTACATGGCAAAGCTAGTATCCAAAACTTATGGGGACGCACTGTTTGAGCTTGCTGTGGAATCTGGTCAGGTGGATGAAATGTTGGAAGAAGCAAGAAGCATACAGCAGATTCTTCGAGAAGACAACGAGCTTTCCAAACTGATGAATCACCCGAAAATCGTAAAAGAAGAAAAAATAGAGATTCTGGAACAGATTTTTAAGGGCAGAGTCCGTGATGAAATCACAGGGATGATGCGTATGCTTGTTTCTAAGGGTCACTATGGTGAAATGGAATCTGTATTCACATATTTCATTGACCAGGTAAAGGAATATAAAAACATTGGCACTGCTTATGTGACTGCGCCCATGCCGCTTACAGACAGTCAGAAAGAGCAGATCAGGAATAAATTACAGGAAACCACCAGATATGTGCAGTTTGAGATGCATTATGATGTGGATGAAAGTTTAATCGGCGGCATGGTAATTCGGATTGGTGACAGGGTGGTTGACAGCAGTGTGAAGAACAAATTGCAGAGCCTTACCAGGGAATTATCAAAAATACAGTTGAAAGTAGGTGAATGCGCTCCATGAATTTAAAACCGGAAGAGATAAGTTCAGTTATAAAAGAGCAGGTGAAGCGGTACGCGGCGCAGCTTGAAGTATCCGATGTGGGTACGGTCATTCAGGTGGCGGACGGCATTGCCCGTATTCACGGCCTTGAAAACGCCATGCAGGGCGAATTATTGGAATTTCCCGGCGAAGTCTATGGAATGGTGTTGAACCTGGAAGAGGATAATGTGGGCGCCGTATTATTAGGCGATCAGAAAAATATCAATGAAGGGGATACCGTTAAGACTACGGGAAGAGTGGTTGAGGTTCCGGTGGGCGACGCCATGACCGGACGTGTGGTCAATGCGCTGGGACAGCCCATCGACGGCAAAGGGCCCATTGAAACAACAAAGTTCAGACAGATCGAGAGAGTGGCCTCCGGCGTTATCTCAAGAAAATCTGTAGATACGCCGTTACAGACCGGTATCAAGGCAATCGACTCCATGGTGCCCATCGGAAGAGGGCAGCGTGAGCTGATTATCGGCGACCGCCAGACCGGTAAGACGGCGATTGCGGTGGATACCATTATCAATCAAAAAGGACAGGGCGTAAAATGTATTTACGTTGCCATCGGCCAGAAAGCTTCTACCGTCGCAACCATTGTAAAGACATTTGAAGAGTTCGGCGCGATGGATTATACCACAGTAGTGGCGTCTACTGCCAGCGAACTTGCGCCGCTGCAGTATATTGCGCCCTATGCAGGATGCGCCATCGGAGAGGAATGGATGGAAAAGGGAGAAGACGTGCTGGTTGTTTATGATGACTTAAGCAAGCACGCGACGGCGTACCGTACCCTTTCTCTGCTTCTGCGCCGTCCGCCAGGACGTGAGGCGTATCCCGGCGACGTATTCTATCTGCATTCCAGACTGCTGGAACGCGCAGCCAGATTATCTGAGAAATTGGGCGGCGGCTCTTTAACGGCGCTGCCGATTATAGAGACTCAGGCCGGAGACGTTTCCGCGTATATTCCGACCAATGTAATTTCCATTACAGACGGCCAGATTTATCTGGAGACAGAAATGTTCAACGCAGGTTTCCGCCCGGCAATCAACGCCGGTCTGTCGGTATCCCGTGTAGGAGGTTCCGCTCAGATTAAGGCTATGAAGAAGATTGCGGCGCCTATCCGTGTGGAGCTGGCCCAGTTCCGGGAGCTGGCGGCATTTGCCCAGTTCGGCTCAGAGCTGGACGCGGATACCACTGAGAAGCTGGCCCAGGGGGAAAGAATCCGTGAAATGTTAAAGCAGCCCCAGTACAAGCCCATGCCGGTAGAATACCAGGTTATGATTATCTACGCGGCTACCAAGAAATACCTTCTGGATGTTCCAGTAGAGGATATTCTTCGCTTTGAAGGGGAATTGTTTGAATTTGTAGATACCAAATATCCTGAGATTCCGGAGGCAATCCGTCAGGATAAGGAAATCAAAGAAGAAACCGAGAGCAAGCTTGTGAAAGCTATTGAGGAGTGCAAAGCGCAATTTAAGTAAGACGGGTGGTGAATGTTTATGGCGTCCATGAGGGACATTAAAAGAAGAAAAGGCAGCATACAAAGTACGCAGCAAATCACAAAAGCCATGAAGCTGGTTTCCACCGTTAAACTGCAGAAGGCCAAAAGCCGCGCGGAGCAGTCCAATCCATATTTTAACTATATGTATCAGACGGTAACCTCAATGCTGGCCCGCTCCGGGAATATGACCCATCCCTATCTGCAGGCCGGAAGCTCTTCCAAAAAAGCAGTCATAACCATTGCTTCCAACCGGGGTCTTGCCGGCGGATATAATTCCAATATTGTGAAGCTTGTCACAGACAGCGGAATTTCCAAGGAAGACGCTAAGGTGTATATCATTGGCCGTAAGGCCAGGGAATCCCTGGAAAGAAAGGGTTATGAGATTACAGCGGATTATTCAGATGTCATTGAAGGCCCCACTTACGGGGATGCCGCTGAGATCTGCAAGGAAGTGTTAGGAGCGTTTACCAGGGGGGAAATCGGAGAAATCTATCTTGCTTATACTCATTTTAAGAATACGGTCAGCCATGAGCCCACTCTGATGAAGCTGCTTCCCATAGAATTTGACGAGGCGGAACTGAAGGAGACGGACAGCAATGTGCTGATGAATTATGAGCCCAATGAGGACGAGGCGTTAGACCTGATTATCCCCAAGTATTTGACAAGTCTGTTCTACGGTGCGCTGGTGGAGGCGGTTGCCAGTGAAAACGGAGCCAGAATGCAGGCCATGGATTCCGCGACCAGCAACGCAGAGGAAATGATTAGTGATTTGACACTGAAATATAACAGAGCGCGTCAGGGCTCTATTACACAGGAGCTGACAGAAATTATTGCCGGCGCCGAAGCCATTTCATAGAAATTTATGAAATGGAATTAGCGCAGGGCGCTTTGCCTGCGCAGAAGCGCGCGTCTGCGCTTCTGAAATCAGGCTGAGGAAAATCTCAGGCTGAGATTTATGCAGTTATTAACAATTTAAGGAGTGAAATTATGGCAGATAAGAATATAGGTAAAATCACTCAGATTATCGGCGCCGTTTTGGATATTAAGTTTTCCGAAGGCAGCCTGCCGGAAATCAATGAAGCAATCAACATTCCGCTGGAAGGCGGAAAACGTTTGGTTGTGGAGGTTTCCCAGCATCTGGGTGATGATACGGTAAGATGTATCGCCATGGGTTCCACGGACGGATTGGTTCGGGGAATGGACGCCGAAGCAACCGGCGCCTCCATCACCGTTCCGGTGGGGGAGCAGACATTGGGACGTATGTTTAATGTGCTGGGGGATCCCATCGATGAAATCGATCCGCCGAAAAATGTGGAATACATGCCGATTCACAGAAAGGCTCCCACATTTGAGGAACAGGCAACCTCTACGGAAATGCTGGAGACCGGCATCAAAGTCGTTGACTTGCTCTGCCCTTACCAGAAAGGCGGTAAAATCGGTCTGTTCGGCGGCGCCGGAGTGGGAAAAACCGTGTTGATTCAGGAATTAATTCACAATATTGCCACAGAGCATGACGGATATTCCGTATTTACCGGCGTAGGCGAACGTACCCGTGAGGGAAACGACCTTTATTATGAAATGAAAGAATCCGGAGTTATTGATAAAACCTGTATGGTGTTCGGACAGATGAACGAACCCCCCGGGGCTCGTATGCGTGTGGGACTGACAGGTCTTACCATGGCTGAGTATTTCCGGGATAAGGGCGGAAAGGACGTATTGCTGTTTATTGACAATATTTTCCGTTTCACCCAGGCAGGTTCTGAGGTGTCCGCCCTGTTGGGACGTATGCCCTCCGCCGTAGGCTATCAGCCCACGCTGCAGACCGAAATGGGCGCTTTGCAGGAGCGTATTACCTCAACGAAGAACGGTTCTATCACATCCGTGCAGGCAGTTTACGTGCCGGCGGACGACTTGACTGACCCGGCGCCGGCGACCACATTTGCCCATCTGGACGCTACCACAACTTTGTCCCGTTCCATTGCGGAGCTGGGTATTTATCCGGCAGTGGATCCGCTGGATTCCACTTCCCGTATTCTGGATCCCCGTGTGGTGGGAGAAGAGCACTTTGAAGTAGCCCGTGGAGTGCAGGAGATTCTGCAGAAGTACAAAGAACTGCAGGATATTATCGCTATTCTGGGTATGGATGAGTTGTCAGAAGATGATAAACTGGTAGTAAACCGCGCCAGAAAGGTGCAGAGATTCTTATCACAGCCTTTCTTTGTGGCAACGCAGTTTACCGGACTGGATGGAAAATACGTACCGATTGCAGAGACATTAAGAGGATTTAAAGAAATCCTGGAAGGCAAGCATGATGATGTTCCGGAAGGCCATTTCCTGAATGCCGGATCTATTGATGAAGTTCGCGCCCGCATGAAGTAGGGGGTGAGCATATGGCAGAGGAAAATAAGAACTTTCAATTGGAAATTATCACGCCGGATCGTGTGTTTTACAAAGGGGAAGCGTCCATGGTGGAATTTACTTCCGTAGATGGAGAGATGGGTGTCTATAAGCATCATATCCCTCTGACCACTGTACTGGCTCCCGGAATTGTAACCATAACAGAGCCGGGCCAGAAGAAACACGCGGCAGTTCATGCAGGGTTTGTGCAGATTCTGGGAGAAAAGGTGACATTTCTTGCGGAGATTGCGGAATGGCCCGATGAGATTGACGCAGGCCGGGCGCAGGCGGCGAAGGCCCGCGCCGAAGAGCGGCTGCGCAGCCACAGCGCGGATGTTGACGTGGCCCGCGCGGAGATTGCGTTGAAGAAAGCTTTGGTGCGTCTTGACGTGAAACAGTAGAAGAAAGAGGCACTGCAGATATCAGGCAGAGTACTGGTATTTGCAGTGCTTTTTTGGAATGCAGAAATATGTGGGATACAGGATTACAATTTCGTTCCGCGGGGGATTTCCACATCCAGTATCAATTTATGCATCACATTGCAGCATTCCCCTTTCAGCACAAGGCCATCGGAATCACACAGAAAATGGAAATGTTCACATTCCGGATATTTTCCTTCTGCCCGGATCCTAAGAGGATTTCCATATTTCCAGGATGCAGCGGTCCCCGGTGGCATGGGCCTCCCTTACCGTATTTTTGAATATTCAGCTTTTTAAGAGACAAAAGAAGGGGCTGCCGGGAAATGGAAAATTAGCATAATATATAGCCATGAATTGTTGTGTTTCATCCCATATATTGTGTGCAAATTTCACTTTCCGACAGCCTGTTCCGTTACATTCGGAGACAATCAGAAGCATTGCAGTGAAAGATGAGAATTCCCCAGTAAATATTTTTACTATCTGACTTTCTTTGCGCTGCTGTACGCTCCGTAAATTTTTTTCTTCCCGGATTTCTTATAGGCGCGTATCCGGAACGTGTAAGATGTTTTCTTTTTGAGCCCCGTCTTCACATAGGAAGTCTTAGTCTTTCCAAGGGACTTGATTTTTTTATAGTTGCCTTTCCCGGTTTTCATATAGATCTCATAGCCGCTTGCGCCGGAGACTTTTTTCCAGGACAGCTTTATCTTTGTTTTGCCGATTCTCTTTGCTGATTTCAGCTTCACTTTTGCCGGCGGAGAAACTTTTTTGCTGTTATTGCTGTTGCTTTGGCTGCCGCCCGTCTGGGAACCGGAACTGCCGCCTGTCTGAGAGCCTGAGCTGCCGCCTGTCTGGGAACCTGAATTGTTGTCCGCGGGAAGTTTATCAATTTTCTCTGTATAGGTGTGTCCGCAGTAATCGCATACAAATTTTTTTGTTCCTTCCCGTTTTGTTGTGGGCTTTCTTGTCACGGTTGAAGTGTACTTATGGCCGGGGCAGGAAACCTTTACATTAATGGTAACATCTACTGTCCGGTAATCCCTTGCATTTTCCGGAGTATAAACAGCCGGATAGGAATACGTGCCTTCGGTCTTTAAAGCTGTTGTCGGATTTTTCCACGAAAATCCTTCTGGAAGGGTTACATTGGCCAGTGTTGTGCCGCTTTTCCCCTCTATGTTTTCAGGAACTGCGTATTCCGGATCGATTTGATTCACGGTAACTGTGACGGTTCTGCTCCAGGTTTGGTATCCCTCCCGGCTGACCCGGCATATCACCTGATAAGTTCCCGCATGAACCAGTTTCTTCATAACGGAGGCATAAACTGGATTGTCGCCTGCCAGGGCGTATTCCACAGTATCGCCTGTCTGTGTTCCTTCGACGGTAAGCGGCCAATACTTTCCAGGGTAATAATACATGTTGCTGCGGACATTAAGCGTAAGGCCTTTGATGACGGGCTGATTGGAATTATCCGGCAGCAAATATTCACAGTCGATGGATTTTAACAGTGTTTTCAGACTGGTTTCTCTCTGGGCGCCGGAGGCGGCCTTCAAAACATTGCCGGAAGCGTCCGTAAATACGCAGACTGGCAGGTTTACAGGCTGGAAAGAGGTTGCGCCCAGGTATTCCTCCGCGTAACGCCATAAAGTATTATTTGCCGTGCCTTCCAGATCATAGCAGTAAGTTACGCCGGCAGTGGCCATCCTCGCGCCGAATGTCGCCACTGCTGCCTGGTCGGCTTTCATGATGTCAACGTAGCAGATATCCACCTGATCGGCCGGCAAGCCTAAATCATCCAGGGCTTTTAAAGTATTTCGTGTATTGGGGCACGATTCCCGGCCAAATACGACGGCGGTCAGATCACGGGACGGATGGAACATTCCATGGCTGCTTCCGTCCACAGTGAAAAAAGCAGTTGTATCCGCGTCGGCCGAGGGAGGGGGAGTTTCTGTAACGGTAACCGGGATATCCGCTTCGATTCCGTCATAGATAATTTTTACCGTGGCAGTGCCTTTTGCCAGTGCCTGCAGGCTGCCGTCAGCTGAAAGGGACACCAATGTCTCTCCTGCCGGCACGCTCCAATTTGTCTGGACTGTGCCTATCACCTTAAGGGACGGGCCGTATCCCCATGTTTCTATTGTTCTAAGGGCAATATTAGCCTGGGGCGCGGCTGCGGTTTCGCCCACTTTGATGCTTATGGAATTTTTTACCGGTTTCAGTGTCCGTTCCGTGATACGGTCATTGGCAATCTTCATACGAACCTCTGCCAGACCATCCGGAGCCTCAGTTTTCTGGGTATCTACGGCCTTTCCGCTGAATACCTGCACCCAGTAAGTGCACCCGTCGTATTCTACATGCGAGATGCCCACTGCCTTAAAATCTCTGTTGAGCATATTTCTTCTATGGCCCTGCCCGGAATATTGCAGATTGTCTTCTTTCCACATGGTAAATGCCTGCTGTTCATTTGCGCCGTACGCGCTTATGGCGACATTTTCTCCCTTCGCGCTGTCTGCGAATTCGCTGCCGAAGGCAGTAAAGGCAAGCGATCCATCCGGCCTCGTATGGGAATAGGCGGCGATTAGTTCAGCTGCCCGCTGCATAGCCACTTTTTCCAGCTCGTAGTCATAAACCAGTTCCTCTAAGCCGGAATAGGGAACTTTTTCAGTATTTGTTTCATCCCAGGCCCAAGCCTCGTCTCCTGTTCGGAACGCATTGATTCGCTGCAGCATCAGCCGGGCGTCGGTCTGATTATATGTGACCTCCGCGCCTACTTCTATTTCTGACTGCGCTGCAGTTCTTTCTTGTCCGCTGCCTGTTTCAGTCTGGGATACGTTTCTTTCTTGTCCGCTGCCTGTTTCAGTCTGGGATATGTCTCTTTCTTGTCCGCTGCCTGTTTCGGCCTGGGGCGCAGTTGCCTGCTGCCCGCTGTCTGTCCCAGCGGCATCTGCCGGGATGCCTGTAAACAACAGGGATACCGTCAGAAACAGCGCAAAAATTCTTGACTTTCTTTTTCTCATCATGTTCCTCCTTTTCGGCTTATAATATTTGCGTGCTTGCTGTTTATTCCTAATTAATATATCATCTTTTTTTCGGCTGTCTTTTTTTTCGGCGCGAATAGCTAATATACGGTGCGAACAGTAACAAAAAGGGGCTATTTGTGGATTTCTTTCCCGATTTATGTTATGATAATAAAAAATCGCTGTCTGATTGCCCAGAGTATTTTTCGAACACGCTCTTGGAAAAGAATGCTCTGAAAGGCTGCCCTTTGAATGCCGCGCCAATTGCGTAAGCGAAAATTTTTCAAAAGAGTGCAAGTATTTTCCCGAATGGAACGTATTATAAGTAAAGGACACAAAATGAAGCAGTGACAACCCAACAATTGAATTCAGGAGGCAGATATGAATAAGATGAAGAAAGTATTGATTGCAATATTTGCGTGTATTGTGGTGTGCGGGATTTCCGCGCCGGTAATTGCAGCGAATATGCAGAAAAACAACACCCGTGTAGAGCAGGAAGTAAGTTCCAGGAAGGCAAGCCTGAGCAACGCAATTTTAAATACCAGCGCAATCAGCCCGAGAGGGACAGCTGAGGAATCTGCTGATACCGTACCGGCAGAAGAGCCGGCGCCCGAAGCTGTGCCGGCGGCAGAAGACAGTTCCGAGAATCTTGTAGATATTCAGGATACAGATTTAGTCAATGACACAGCAGATGAGACAGAGCCCGCGGAGCAGCCCGCAGAACCGGCAGATGTTGCGGAGACAGAGGTTCCTGACACCACAGCGCCGGCAGCCTGCCCATATTATGTAGACGCCAATGGAGACGGAGTTTGTGACCACTGCGCTCACGGCGGAGCATGCGATAATTACGTGGACGCCAACGGAGACGGGGTTTGCGATTACTGTGCCCACGGCGGAGCATGCGGCAATTACGTGGATGCTGACGGAAATGGGGTTTGCGATTACTGTGCCCACGGCGGAGCATGCGGCAATTATGTGGATGCTGACGGAAACGGGGTTTGTGATTACTGCAGCCATAACGGAAGCGGCCACTGCGGTAATTACTCAGACGCCAACGGCGACGGGATCTGTGACAATTATTCCGGCGGCGGTAACGGCGGCTATGGCGGCGGACACCATGGCGGCGGACATCATGGAGGCCATCACTGGTAGGAAATACAAAGGGGATATTTTATGCGCAGCGAACAGGAGGTCGAGCAGGCAATAGATTTGTATTCTGACATGATTCGCAGGATTTGCCTGTTGCATCTGAATAGCCATGAGGATACGGAGGATGTGCTTCAGGAGGTGTTTTTGAAGTATGTCCTCCATTCTGCGGTCTTCGAAAGCCGGGAACATGAGAAGGCATGGCTGATCCGCGTCACAATCAATGCCTGTAAGGATTTGAAGAGGAAATTATTCCGTCACAGTACAGTGCCCCTGGAGGTGCTTTCCGAAGAAGCGGCCAGCGTGATGCCGGAACAGATGGGAATCTTGGAAATCGTCCTTTCGCTGCCGGTGAAATACAAGGAGGCGATTTATCTTCATTATTATGAAGGTTACACGGCAAAGGAAATCGGGACAATGCTGCATAAAAAGGAAAACACCGTATATTCTCTTTTGTCAAGGGGGAGAGAATTGCTGAAACAGAAGCTGGGAGGTGACAGGAATGTATGATGAGATTCGGGAAGCTTTTGATCAGGTTCATGCCACAGAGCAGATGAAGCAGTCTGTCTCTGATTATCTGGTTGAAAAGAGACGGAAAACAGCAAATCATTCCCTTAGATTCCGTATGCGTTCTCTGATTCCAGTCTGTGCGCTCTTGCTGATATGCATTGGAATTGGAAACTGGTATTTCTGGGAGATGCCGGTGTCTTATGTCAGTGTGGACGTGAATCCGTCCATTGAACTGACGCTGAACCGGAGAAACCGCGTGACAGACGCCAAGAGCCGGAACAGGGATGGGGCGAGAGTTCTGGAGCATGTGCAGTTAGAAGGAAAGGACTATCTGGAAGCGGTGGAACTGCTGGTAGAGAGCGACGCAATGCAGCCGTATCTGACCGCAGACGCGGAACTGACCGTTACAGTAGCTTCCATGAAGGCAGAGGAACTCCTGTCGGGCCTTGAGAACAGTGTAGTGGCTACTCACTACCATGGAATGTGCAGAAGCGCGGATATGGAAACCGTGGCGTCGGCGCATGATCATGATATGTCTCTGGGAAAATATCAGATGTACCAGCTTTTGTCTCAATATGGCTCCGGACTGACGGCAGAGGACTGCCAAAATATTTCCATGTGTCAGCTGCGGGAACTTTTGTCTCAATATGAGGCAGGAAGGGAAGAGGCAGTCAGCAGTAATGAATTAGAAAATATGCAGGTGGGCTGCAGCCACGGCGGGCAGCAGCATCACCATCATGGCAGCGGGCATCACAGCGAATAGTGATGTCCTTTTTTGCCATCTCTTGGAAACTACTATGCAGAAATCAGAAAGACGGAGGGAATCATGAAAGAACAGTTGGAACTTATAAAGAAAAAGGTCCTGGAAGGCGGGAAAATCAATAAGGAAGAGGCGCTTGAGCTGGCAGAACTGCCTTTGGAGGAACTGTCACAGGCAGCAGATGAGATCCGGCGGAAATTCTGCGGAAATCAGTTTGACCTCTGTACGATTATCAATGGAAAGAGCGGAAAATGCACAGAAAACTGCAAATATTGCGCACAGTCCTCTTTTTATCCGACAGAAGTAGAGAGCTATCCTTTATTAGAGACGGAAGAATTGCTGAAACAGGCGGAATATAACAGGAAACAGGGGGTGCCCAGATATTCTATTGTCACCTCTGGCAGGAAACTGAGCGGCAGGGAAATAGATCAGGCATGTGAGAGCATCCGGCAGATAAAAGAGAGGGTGGATATTTCTGTCTGCGTATCTTTCGGACTTCTTGACGAGGAAGAATTTCGGAAAGTGAAGGAGGCAGGCGCAGCCCGGGTGCATAATAACCTGGAAGCTTCGGAAAATTATTTCCCCAATGTCTGCACCACACATACACAGAAAGACAAAATTGCTTCGCTGCGGGCAGCCCGGAACGCAGGGCTCAGTATCTGCAGCGGCGGAATCATGGGAATGGGGGAGAGCATGGAAGATCGCATTGACCTTGCCATGACACTGCGGGAATTGGGAGTGACTTCAGTGCCGGTGAATATGCTGAATCCCATTCCAGGGACGCCTTATGAGAACAATCCAAGATTGACAGAGGATGAGATGTGCCGGATTGTAGCCATTTTCCGCTTTATTTTGCCCAAGGCGTATCTCCGGCTGGCTGGAGGCAGAGGGCTGATGAAGGATCAGGGACGAAGATGCTTTCAGTCTGGGGCCAACGCCGCTATTACCGGCGATATGCTGACAACTGCGGGGATTACGATTCAGAAGGATTTGGAAATGCTGAAAGAATTGGGGTATCAGGCGGCGGGAAATTTGATATAATATATTTGTACTTTGATATACAGGGACTGCGGTAAAAAGAGAAATAGTGTGAGGAATCATATTTTTCAGGGCTATGTGTGCCGCGGCAAGCGAAAGGAACGAGTGATAGTATGGAACATATATTATTAATTAAACATGGAACGGTCCATGACGCTGTGCAAAGGGAAGCCTATCAGGCGGATATTCTGGTGAAAAACGGGAAAATCGCCGGGATAGGACCTGGCCTGGAGGAAAAAGACTTTGGAGAAGCCCAGGTACTGGACGCATCCGGCCTGCAGGTGTATCCCGGGTTTGTGGAGGCTCACTGTCATCTGGGATTAGACGGATATGCCATCGGATATGAAGGGTCAGATTATAATGAGATGACAGAGGCTCTGACGCCGGAGCTGTCTGCTGTGGACGGGCTGAATCCCCAGGATGAAAGCATCCATTTGGCTATGGAGGGAGGGGTAACCTGCGTAGCGGCAGGGCCTGGAAGCTCCAATGTGCTGGGCGGGACTTTTGCGGTCTATAAAACAGCTGGAAAGCGGATTGACGATATGGTGATCCGGGAAAAGGCCGCCATGAAATGCGCTTTCGGCGAGAATCCCAAGTTCTGCTATAAAGACAAAGAAATTTATTCCCGAATGACCACAGCTTCGAAACTGCGGGTTATGCTCCGGAGGGCGCAGGAGTATCTGGCCAGAAAAGAGGCAGCCAAAGATGATATCTTAAAGCAGCCTGCATATGATCCCAAGTTAGAAGCGCTGATACCGGTCATTCAGGGGGAGCTTCCCTTAAAAGCTCATGTGCACCAGGCAAATGATATTTTTACCGCCATACGCATTGCCCGGGAGTTCGGCGTTGGACTGGCCCTTGATCACTGTACCGACGGCTCTCTGATTGCGGAAGAGCTGGCCAGGGAGGGATATCCGGTGGCGGTAGGGCCCACGCTGACTCATGCTTCCAAATTTGAATTGAAGAATAAGAGTTTTGCGACTCCGGGAGATTTGGCAAGGGCAGGCTGCCAGGTCTCTATTATTACTGATTCTCCGGTAATTCCCCAGCAGTATCTCGCTTTGTGCGCCGGACTTGCCGTGAAATCCGGCATGGATCCATTTGACGCTTTAAAATCCATTACCATTAATGCTGCCAGACATATCGGCGTATCTGACCGGGTAGGTTCCCTGGAGGTTGGAAAAGACGGAGACTTTGTGATTGCGGAGGGAGATCCTATGATTTCTGATACAAGGCTCTGTTATGTGCTGATTGACGGAAAGGTTACTTACCATTGCAGGAATGAATTATAAGACACGCTCTAGTTCTCCTGCCTTGACCTCTTTATTCCAATATGAAGCGTTCGCTGCAGCGCTGGGACGGTGTTTTGTACATGTTCGGGATTGTTTATAGCCGGAAAAACAGTGTTCTCCGAAAAGGAAGGAAAGGGTTGCCGTCTGGCAACCCTTTTTGGGGGAGTAAATTTATGAAATGTTTCATGGGGTGCCACATCTTGGGCGGTGGCACCAATATATGTAAAATAACTTTTCGTAAAAAGTTAAATTATTGTTGGTCGAAGTCAATAACGGTGCGCGCTTGTTTGTGCTATCAACTTCATTTGATATAATGAGTATAGGACATAAATGTGTGCAAATTGTGGACAATTTCTAAAAGAAAGATAAAGAATTCAAAAGAAATTATGAAGAAAAAGTAAAAAAAATATCAGGTGAAAAAATGACAGTTCAGGCAATGTGATTTGTGAAAGGTTTTCGATATTTTCTTGCAAAAAATAAGGATGGAATGTTATAATGTACTTTAAATACAATTCAAGGAGGAGCAGTTCTTATGGATAAGTCAAAAGTATATTTCACAACATTTAAAACCTCATATGCGGAAAATATTCCGGACAAATTAAAACGTCTCATTTTTACAGCGGGAATCAAAGACATTGATTTTAAAGATAAGTATGCTGCCATTAAAATGCATTTCGGGGAGTTGGGAAATCTGGCTTTTTTGCGTCCCAACTATGCCAAAGTGGTAGCGGATATCGTGAAAGAACTGGGTGGAAAAGCATTTTTGACAGACTGCAATACCCTTTATGTAGGCAGCCGGAAAAATGCCCTGGATCATCTGGACACTGCTTATGAAAATGGTTTTTCTCCTTTGTCCACAGGCTGTCATGTGATTATCGGAGACGGATTGAAAGGAATGGACGAAGAACTTGTTCCAGTGGACGGCGAATATGTGAAGGAGGCCAAAATTGGCCGCGCCATTATGGATGCGGACATTTTTATTTCCCTGAACCATTTTAAGGGCCATGAGATGACAGGTTTCGGCGGAGCGCTGAAAAATATCGGCATGGGCTGCGGTTCCCGGGCCGGCAAGATGGAGATGCACAGCGAAGGAAAGCCTTATGTGAACCAGGAAAAATGCGTAGGCTGCGGCATGTGCACCAGGGTCTGTGCCCATACGGGAATTACCGTAACAGACAAAAAGGCTTCTATTAATCATGACAATTGTGTTGGCTGCGGACGCTGTATCGGCATTTGTCCCAGAGACGCAGTTGAGCCGAGCTTCGGAGATTCCAATGATGTGCTGAATTATAAGATGGCGGAATACAGCAAAGCCGTGATTCAGAACCGGCCCCATTTCCATATTTCCATTGTCTGTGATGTGTCCCCCAACTGTGACTGCCATCCGGAGAATGATATTCCGATTATTCCAAATGTGGGAATGTTTGCGTCCTTTGATCCGGTGGCGCTGGACGTTGCCTGCGCAGACGCCTGCAACCGTCAGCCGGTGATTGCGGGAAGTATCCTGCAGGAAAATAAAGAGCATGATCAGGATGAAAACCACGACCATTTCCATGTGACCCATCCGGATACCAACTGGAAATCCTGTGTGGAGCATGCGGAAAAAATCGGCATTGGCAGCCGGGAATATGAATTGATTGAGATTTAAGGAAAGAACTTATATGAAAATAGGAAAGAACGTATGGAAACTGCTGCTGCTTTTCCTGATGGGGATGGTTGTGTCGGAAAGCACTGCCTTTGCCAAAGAATCTAAAGAAGTGAAAGTAGTTTTTACCCATGATCTCCATTCTCATCTGGAGCCTTTTTACCTGGAAGAGGATGGGAAGGAACAAAAGGTGGGCGGGTTTGCCCGGATTATGACCTATCTGAAGGAGCAGCGGCAGGAAAATGAGAATCTCTTGTACTTAGACGGCGGGGATTTTTCCATGGGAACTCTGTACCAGACTGTGTATGCTTCACAGGCAGCCGAACTTCGGATGCTGGGAGCTTTGGGGGCAGACGCCACAACCTTCGGAAATCATGAATTTGATTACCGAAGCAAAGGCCTTGCAGATATGCTTCAGGCCGCAAAAGACAGCGGGGATGAAATTCCGCCTCTGGTGGTCTGCAACATTGACTGGGAGGCAACGCAAAAAAGTGAGACAGCGGAGGATGGAGCCATACTTCAGGAAGCCTTCGAAATGTACGGCGTAAAACCTTATATCATCGTGGAGAAAGGCGGCGTAAAAACTGCGGTTATCGGCGTTTTCGGCAAAGATTCCCTGGAATGCGCGCCTACCTGTGCCCTGACTTTCCGAGATCCGGTGGAAGCAGTGAAAGAAACGGTGGAGGAAATTCAAAAACAGGAAACGGCGGACCTGATTGTATGCGTGTCCCACAGCGGAACCTGGGAAGATGAGAAGAAGTCAGAAGATGAATTGCTGGCCAAGGGAGTGCCGGAGCTGGATCTGATTGTCAGCGGCCATACCCACAGTATATTGGAAGAACCTATTGTCCACGGCGATACGGTGATTGTGTCAACCGGAGAATACGGAGCCAGAGTGGGCACGCTTGAGATGGTTCAGAAAGAAAACGGACGCTGGAGCCTGGCGGATTATCAGTTGACCCTGATGGACGAATCCTATCAAGAGGACAAAGAGGCGGCAGAGAAGATTCAGGAGCTGGGCGAAACCATTGATTCTGATTATCTGTCCCAGTTTGGATTCACCAAGGATCAGGTACTGGCCCACAATCCCTGGGAATTTACGAAAATAAACGGGCTGGGGGAGATTCTTAAGGAAGAGCCTCTGGGAAATCTTCTGGCGGATTCTTACCGTTATGTGGTTAACAGCAGCGATACCGGGGATGACAATCCGGCCATGGTAGCGGTGGTGCCCAGCGGGTGTATCCGGGATACGTTTCATAAGAATAAAGATATCACAGTTGCGGACGCGTTTCAGGTTCTTTCCCTGGGGATTGGGCCGGACGGCGTGCCGGGATATCCCCTGGTAAGCGCGTATTTTACCGGAAAAGAACTGAAAACCATGGCAGAAGTGGACGCGTCCATTTCGCCGATCATGTCAACCGCCCAATTGTATGTCAGCGGCCTGTCCTATACCATCAATCCCAGCCGTATGATACTGAACAAAGTAACAGATGTGGAATTTCAGGATATGGACGGAACGGTGCAGGAATTAGAGGACGACAAGCTCTATCGTCTGGTTGCGGATCTCTACAGCGGTCAGATGTTAGGCGCAGTGACTGAGCAGTCCTACGGAATTCTCTCCATTGTGCCCAAAGACGCCCAGGGAAATGAGATTCCCATAGATCAGCTGGAAGAGCATATTATCTATGCAGACGGGCGGGAATTGAAAGCATGGGAATGTGTGGCCCGATACCTGGATTCCTTTGAGGAAAAAACAGAGGCGGCAGAACCGGAAATCCCGGAATATTACAGCACCACCCATAACCGTAAGGTGGTGGAGGCTGACAGCAGCCTGGGGGCTGTCCTGAGAAATCCCAACCGGATAGCGGTTGCCGTTTTCTCCATTGGCGCAGGGCTGGTAATTATTCTGGCGCTGGCGATTGTAATGATTGTGCGGTGGAGGAAAAAGAAAAAGCGTAGGATGGGAAATGTTCGGTAATGAGAAACGGACGGAAATTCAGGTAAGATGGGAAATGTTCGGTAATGAGAAACGGACGGAAATTCAGGATTGCCCTTTCTCACGCGAACCGGGTAACGTTCCGGCAAACTAACTGCCAACTTCGTCTAAGAAAGTCGGGAAAGCCCTCCTTTCTAAGTCTCCGTAAGCAGTGGATTTTGCCTGCACTAAGGGCACCCGTGAATCGTTCGCTTAGAGAAAGGGCAATCCTGAATTTCCTGTGTATTGAAATACGGAACGATTAACCTGGATATCCTGCGTATTGGAATATAAAACATTTGCTTTGGAAAATAATTTTTAACGTAAGGGTATACTTATTTGCCGGAGAATTCTTAGAAAGGTGAACAGGAAGAAATTTCTGACTGCAAACCGGAAAATAATTCTGCGGAAGCATTTTAGACAACATGTAAAGAAAATATATAAGCAAACCAGACCACAAGGAGAGCCTGAAAGGAACGGTGCAGCCTGTACGCATAATTTTTGCGAGAATATTCTGCCCCTGTGCCTTTTGGCGCAGGGGTTTCCTCCGTTATAGAGGAATTAATAGCAATTATTTGAGTCAGCCGTTGGTCAACATTTGAGTACACAGGCAATTCCAAATTGTCCTTCCTCAAAGCAAACGGTTTACGGGCGTCCTTAGCAGAGGCGAAATCCACTGCTTACGCAGACTTAAGGATGAGGGCGCTCCCGAATCCTTTAGCCGGAGTTAGCAGTTAGTTCGCCGGCGCGCTGCCCGGTTTGTGTGAGGAAGGACAATTTGGAATTGCCGTCCGTCTCCAAACATAACCAGATCGCCAAATCCTCATCCAATTTGTGTGAGGAAGGACAATTTGGAATTGCCGTCCGTCCCCAATTTTTTCAACTATAAAAGGAGAACCTATGCAGCAGACAAAACAATTAATCGATAAACTGGAAGCCCAATCCCGCCTCACCAGAGATGAATGGATCACCCTGTTAGAAGGCCGAAGCCCCAACACGGCAGAATACCTTTTTGAAAAAGCCAGAAAATGGCAGCATAAATACTACGGAAATAAAGTGTATACCAGAGGCTTAATCGAATTTACCAACTACTGCAGAAATGACTGCAAATATTGTGGCATCCGCAGGAGCAATCGAAATGCCCAGCGTTACCGGCTGACAAAAGAGCAGGTGATGGAATGCTGCCGGACAGGTTATGATCTTGGGTTCCGCACCTTTGTACTGCAGGGCGGCGAGGACGGAGCTTTTTCTCAGGAAGAGCTGGAAGGGATCATCCGGGAGATAAAAAAGAACTATCCGGATTGCGCCCTGACTCTGTCAATCGGAGAGCGTTCCTATGAGAGTTACTTAGGGTTCTTTCAGGCGGGAGCCGACCGGTATCTTCTTCGCCATGAAACGGCAGAGGAAGAGCATTACCGGAAACTGCATCCCCCGGAACTTTCTTTGGAACACAGGAAAGAATGCCTGTACCATCTGAAAGAAATCGGTTATCAGACAGGCACGGGATTTATGGTGGGCAGCCCCGGCCAGACTTCGGCCCAGTTGGCGGAGGATATGATATTTATCCGTGAACTGGAGCCCCATATGGTGGGAATCGGGCCCTTTGTGCCCCATCACGATACTCCTTTTGCCGGGGAAGCTGCCGGAACCCTGGAATTGACGCTGTTTTTGATTGGTCTTCTCAGAGTTATGCAGCCCAAACTGCTGCTGCCGGCTACCACCGCATTGGGAACGATAAATCCTGAGGGCAGGGAAAAGGGAATCCTGGCGGGGGCCAACGTGGTTATGCCCAACCTGTCTCCCACTTCCGTGCGGAAAAAATATGAACTGTATGACAATAAAATCTGTACCGGAGACGAGGCGGCGGAATGCCGGGCCTGCCTGAACCGGAGAATGGAACAGATTGGATATGAACTGGTCACAGACCGGGGCGATTATAAGGAGGAAAGTTATGTATAACGTAATGTCACCGAAAGCAGAAGAATTCATCAGTCACGAAGAGATTCTGGAATCTCTGGATTATGCGGAGAAAAACAAAAATAACCGGGAATTGTTAAAGCAGATTTTGGAAAAAGCAAAGCTGCGGAAAGGACTTTCCCACCGGGAGGCCGCTGTGCTGTTAGACTGTGAGCTTGCGGATATCAATCAGGAAATCTATGAGCTTGCCCAGCAGATCAAAAAAGATTTTTACGGCAACCGCATTGTAATGTTCGCGCCGCTGTATCTGTCCAATTACTGCATAAACGGCTGTGAATACTGCCCTTATCATTTGAAAAACAAGCATATTGCCAGGAAAAAACTTACCCAGGAGGAAATTGTAAAAGAGGTTACGGCTCTGCAGGATATGGGCCACAAAAGGCTGGCTCTGGAGGCAGGGGAAGATCCGGTCAACAATCCCATTGAATATATTCTGGAATGCATTCATACCATTTACAGCATTAAGCATAAGAACGGGGCAATCCGCCGGGTGAACGTAAATATTGCGGCAACCACCGTGGAGAATTATCAGAAATTAAAAGAGGCGGGAATCGGCACTTATATTTTGTTCCAGGAAACCTACAATAAAGAATCTTATGAAAAGCTGCATCCCACAGGGCCGAAACACGATTATGTCTATCATACGGAAGCGATGGATCGGGCCATGGACGGCGGAATTGATGACGTGGGCCTGGGAGTTTTGTTCGGACTGAACAATTACCGCTATGATTTCACCGGAATCCTGATGCATGCGGAACATTTGGAAGCTTATAAAGGGGTAGGCCCTCATACCATCAGCGTTCCCAGGCTGCGAAGGGCAGACGATATAGATCCGGATGTGTTTGACAACGGCATTTCCGATGAGATTTTTGAAAAAATAGTGGCATGTATCCGGATTGCCGTTCCCTATACAGGAATGATTGTTTCCACCAGA
Organism: uncultured Lachnospiraceae bacterium; assembly: GCA_910584585.1. Taxonomy (GTDB): domain Bacteria; phylum Bacillota; class Clostridia; order Lachnospirales; family Lachnospiraceae; genus Petralouisia. The sequence continues at coordinate 55,358 of CAJUBP010000017.1, forward strand.
GAGAGTAAAGCCTGCCGGGAAAAAGTGCTGCACCTTGGAATTTCCCAGATCAGTGGGGCCTCCAGAACCAGCGTGGGAGGCTATGTGGAGCCGGAACCGGAAGAAGAGAATTCCGCCCAGTTTGACGTCAGCGATAACCGTACCCTGGACGAGGTAGTCCGGTGGCTGATGGAAATGGACTATGTGCCCAGCTTCTGTACAGCCTGCTACCGGGAAGGGAGAACCGGAGATCGGTTTATGACGCTGCTGAAAAGCGGTCAGATTGTAAATTGCTGCCACCCCAACGCTTTGATGACGTTAAAGGAATATTTAGAGGATTATGCCTCTCCCGAAACCAGGGAAATCGGGGATAAATTGATTGAAAAAGAACTGGATGTCATCACAAATCCCAAAGTAAAGGAGAAAGTGGTTGATTACCTGGCAAATATCCATAACGGAGAGAGGGATTTCCGGTTTTAAACGTTTGGAGCATTATGGGGAGGTTTTCGTTTTTGCTGTTTGACAGAGCGCGTCCATTTTATCCGCAAACTGCTGTCCGCAACTGGCAGAAATTGATTTTTTCTTGCAACTATGAAGCAATTCTGGTAAAATTGACAAAGGTATGTCCTCAGAATTTTTAAAGAATACAAGGATTGTTTCAGATACATTTCAGCAGAACAGGGGATGGAATATGAGCGTACAGGACAAAATAGAACGCATTTTAAAAAGCATACACCTGCTGTTTTCCAAAAGTGAGCCTTATGAGGGAAGCGGCACGAAGATTATTGTGGAAAAGCAGATTGTTTTCGAATTATTGGAACAACTGAATCTTGCCGTTTATGAGGCGATGGATCAATATGAGCTTACCACAAGGAAACATGAAATAGCGGAGCGCCGCTGTGAAAAACGGGGAGAGGAAATCCTTCAAAAAGCAAGCAGGCATGCAGACGATATTTACGCGGCTTCTATTATGTATACAGATGACGCCATCAACCGGATCTGCTATATTATGGATGACGCCAACCAGGCCGTTCAGAGTATTTTCCGCAGGATGAACGCGGATATAGAAGAACAGCGGGATCGGGTCAGACGCAACCAGCTGGAACTGACGGGACAGCTTCGGGATTTTGCTGACACAGACAAATATGTGAAGCTGATTGAAGAGGTGAACCGGCAGCGGGAAAAAGAACGGCAGATGGAACTGGAAGGACGGAAGGAAAAAAGAATCCAGAACGAGGGGAAATCTTACTCCGCCGTGAAACCGGAAATTAAAATCAATCAGGCTTACTTCGAGCGCACCGGCAAAACTTATGAATCAGAACAGCAGGGTGCGGACAGCCAGTCGGACGCAGCAGACAGCCTGGCCCATATCACAGGAAAAGAGTTTGCGGAGAATCTGCGCCGCAGGGCGAAAAGAAACCGGGGAAATGAGATGAAAATCGAGGATATGTCCCTGGATACGGAGAAAAAAGCCACTACCATAGAAGAAAGGGAAAAGGGCCTGGATGATATTCTGGCAAAGGCCGGCGCCGGCCTGGCAGCCATGGTGGAATCTGAGATTAAAGAAATAGAAAATGCCGCAAGAACGGGCGGTTCCACCATTTCCTCCAGGTCGGAATTATCCATGGAAACAGCGGAGATTCCCAAGCTGCCGCCGGAGATCCATGTGGATCTGGACGCTGAGTACTTTAAATGGAAGGAAGGAGAAGAAAATCCTGCGTCTGAGAAGAAAGAGAAGCGGTTTCATTTTGGGAGAAAGTAGTGGGAATTTTAAACAGTAATCTGCGGATTCGAGGTGGATTCTTGCGAAGTTTCAAGAAGGGGCCGCCGGGAAATGACAGTTTATTACAATATATAGTTTGATTCTCTCAGTATCATAACCATAGATTGTTGATAAACCTCATTGCCCGGCAGCCCCTCTATAATTTTTCAGCATCTGCTGAAAAATCTATTTGAATTCATACTCCAAATACTATGACAATTAAAAAAGAAGAATTATGACACTTTTTGTAAAAAATGTAACTGGGACTGCCATTTAAAGTCGCCTTCGGCGAGGGCAGCCCCTTTGGCTCCAGAACGGTATTGGCTCCATGCCAATCAGCGGGGTGATTGGCATGGGCGTGAAAAGTAACTGAACTGTTACTAAAAAATCAGCTCATTAGGAAAGAAACTTTACAGCTTTTTTGCAGATTGCTATAATGATTCCAACAAACAGTTGAAATCCATCTCAATCCTCTGGCGAAAGGAGAACGTTATGCCCAAAACACCTGCAATCGGCTACCAAAATTTTGAAGATATCATCACAAAACAGATATTCTATATCGACAAGACTCATTTTATTGAAGAATGGTGGGAGAATAAAGATCAGGTAACCTTGATCGCCCGCCCCAGGCGTTTCGGCAAGACGCTGAACATGAGTATGCTGGAACAGTTTTTCTCTGTGGATTATGCAGGCCGGGGAGAATTGTTTGAGGGGCTGTATATCTGGGAGAAAGAAGATTACCGCAGTCTGCAGGGCAGTTATCCTGTCATCAGCCTTACTTTCGCAAATGTAAAAGAGATCACTTATGAGAATGCCAAAATAAGAATCGGCCAGATTATTTCTTCCTTGTATGAAAAAAATTCTTTCCTTCTGGACAGCGGGATATTATCAGACGCGGAGCAGGAATTCTACCGTTCCGTGCGGGCGGATATGCCGGAAGTGGTTGCAACGGCTGCGATACACAAGCTGTCGGAATTCCTGTTCCGCTATTATGGAAAAAAAGTGATTATCCTTTTGGATGAATATGACACCCCTATGCAGGAGGCATATGTCAGCGGATTCTGGAACGAAATGGTGCAGTTTATACGAAACATGTTCAACGGGGCCTTTAAAACAAATTCTTATCTGGAACGGGCCGTTCTGACGGGGATCACAAGGGTGGGCAGAGAATCTGTGTTTTCCGATTTGAATAATCTTGAGACAGTGACGACTACTGCAAATAAATATGCCTGTTCTTTTGGATTTACAGAGGAAGAAGTTTTCCAGTCGCTGGATGAATTTGTTTTATCCGATAAGAGACAGGAAGTAAAAGCATGGTATGATGGGTTTGCGTTTGGCGCAATGAAAGATATTTATAATCCATGGTCGGTTCTCAATTATCTCAGCCAGAAGAAAGCGGATACCTACTGGGCAAATACTAGAGCGTGTCTTAAAATTCATTCCCGCCATCTGCATCCCCCACTTAGCGCGATATTTGCGCCAAATTCAGGTTACATAGCCCGCTATGCGCCCTTCATTTGGCACAAATCTCCCACTAAGTGGAGAATACATCTGTCAGAAAGCAATTTTAAGACATGCTCTAGTTCCAACAGCCTGGCAGGGAAATTAATTCAGGAAGGCAGCCGATCTATCAAGCAGGATTTTGAAAACCTTTTGGCAGGCGGCACACTGGTAACAACGATTGACGAACAAATTGTCTATAACCAGTTAGACAACGATGAACACGCGGTATGGAGCCTTTTGCTTGCCAGCGGTTATTTGAAAGTGGTTTCCTATGAAAGCTTCAAGGCGGATTACAGCGCAGGGATCATTTGTGGACCGGAATACGAGCTGGCACTGACAAATCTGGAAGTGAAGCTGATGTTCCGAACCATGGTGCGGGGGTGGTTCGGCCGTTCCGCGTCAGATTACAATGACTTCATCCGAGCGCTGCTGGCAGGAAATCTGAAAGAAATGAATGCCTGTATGAATCGGATTAGCCTGGAATGCTTCAGCAGTTTTGATACGGGAAGATTCCCTCAGCCGGAACGCTTTTATCACGGGTTTGTGCTGGGACTTATGGCGTCGCTGCAAGATCGGTATTTGATTACTTCTAATCGGGAAAGCGGTTTTGGAAGATATGATGTTATGTTAGAGCCGCGGACCGGAGAATACGATGGAATTCTGATGGAATTTAAGATTTGCGATCCCCAGGAAGAAGCCGGTCTGCCAGAAACCGTGAAGGCTGCCCTTGCCCAGATTGAAGAGAAACAATATGATACAGTTTTAATTCAGAAAAATATTCCGAGGGATCATATCCGCAAATACGGGGTTGCCTTTGCAGGGAAAAAAGTTCTGATTGGGGAACAGGACTCTGTATAAAATTCAGCATGTGACGCCAACCGCCGGCAGCATTTCAGCGGAAAATTGCTGCCGGCAGCTGTTTTATTCCAGCCCGGCAAAAATATCGCCCAGGGTCATTGTAATATGAGGAAATTCTCTCAAACAGATTTCCGTTTCGGCGTTATACTCATCCTCATCCTGTTCATTTTGGAGCATATAACTTTGTTCTAAGATATAGTTTCCATCCCTCAGATAATAGATTTCCACAGAACCCTGAGGCGAGACAATCCAATATTCCGAGACTCCTGCTTTTTCATAGATGTCTTTTTTCTCTGTTCTGTCTCGTTTTGCCGTAGAAGGGCTTAAAATTTCCGCAATAAATTTGGGGAGGCCGCTGTAAGAACTTCCCTTTAACTGTTTGCGGTCACAAATAATCATAAGATCCGGGCATAAATAATCGTCATTTTTATCCAGATGGTATTTAAAATCCAGGTTTCCCATAAACACCAGACAAAGGCTGTTTTCCAAGCCATAGGATATTCTTTTATTAATATTGTTGCTGATAATTCCATGGCGGTAGTTAGGCGCAGGAGACATGTTATAAAGCACGCCATTTATTTTTTCCGTTCGTTTGTGTTCCTGTTCCGCTAATCTCATTTCATCATATCCTCCTGAAAACAAAATTTTTGCAGCGTTTCGTATAGCAATAGTATAACATGGTTTTCGGGTATACATCAACGCTATAGCGCTTAATTGATATTTCGGTATGCAGACAATGTTACTTTTTTGAATTGTCTCGAATGCTGCGCGCATTCTGCGGCCGAAAATTTCATTTTCATCCTTCATATCATAATTTCAAAAAATCTTAATAAATTTCCCCCGCATAACTTAACATTCGGCTGTTATACTATAACCAACCAGATCATGGCCGGCAACAGGGAATTTCTGCACGCCGATCGTCGGAATCTTGCCATATGACTTTTTGCAGGTTATAATGAAAAAGCGGTAATTCCGACGATAAAACGAGGTGAGAGAAATGAAAAGTATTCTGGTTTGTGACGACGACAGGGAAATTGTGGACGCAATTGAGATTTATCTGCAGCAGGAAGGCTATCGTATTCTGAAAGCCTACGACGGAGAACAGGCGCTGCAGGTTCTGAAAGAAAACGAGGTGCACCTTCTGATTCTGGATGTAATGATGCCAAAGTTAGACGGGATCCGGGCCACATTGAAGATCCGGGAGGAAAGCAGCATTCCCATCATTATTCTGTCTGCTAAGTCCGAAGACGCGGACAAGATTCTGGGGCTGAATATCGGAGCGGACGATTATGTGACCAAGCCTTTTAATCCCCTGGAACTGGTGGCCAGGGTCAAGTCCCAGCTTCGCCGCTACACTCAGCTTGGCAATGCGGCGGAGAGCAGCAAACGGGTGTACCAGGTGGGTGGATTGATGATCAATGACGATCTGAAAGAAGTCACGGTGGACGACGCCCCGGTGAAGCTTACGCCCATTGAATACAATATTCTGCTGCTGCTGGTGAAAAATCAGGGAAAAGTTTTTTCTATTAACCAGATATATGAAAGCATATGGAACGAGGATGCCATCGGCGCGGACAATACGGTGGCCGTACATATCCGCCACATCAGGGAGAAAATAGAAATCAATCCCAAAGAGCCCAGATATCTGAAAGTGGTCTGGGGTGTAGGCTATAAAATAGAAAAATCAAAGTAATAGAATGAAAGCGGTGGTAAAGTGGCAAAGACTCGATATTCTGCCGGTCTGAAAATTATTGCGGCTGCAGCGCAGCTTGTGTTTTTTGTGACGCTGGTGCTGTCTGTGATTATGCTGACCGTGCTGTTTCAGAAAGATATCCTGGATTTTGGGGATTTGAAAAATACATCCTTTGAATCCTCCAGATATTTCTCTTCAAAGTTTCAGAGTTCGGTCGAAGAAATTTTAAACTTCATTAATTTAAGGAAAAAGTTTGAAACGGACGGAAGTTATGATACGGAAAAAGAAGTGTCAATCTGGAGTTATTACAACAATCAGGAAATCACCGGCCGCCCGAGACAAAGCAAAGACGGAAAACGTCTGCGGTATTATCTGGGGGATTTGTCGGAATGGTCGCGGGATTATCGGACGGCGTCCTATGATTTTGCGTCGGAATATACCATAGACCAGGGAATCCACTTAAAACAGAATGTGTACAAAGACGGCGTTTCTATTTTGAGCGGGGAAAAGACCATCTCTTCCCTGGAAGAAATGACTACGGAACTGCAGGAGATTGTTGTACAGAATGTGGAGCATTATTACGGCGGTTCTTACAGTGTTATGGGAATTCAGGAAGGAAGAGAATATTCAGAGACAACCGTGGATTCAGACAAGGATTTCCAGGAAGATGCCGGGGAAGGCAGCGGCGCGTCCCCTGCTGCTGAAACGGAAGAGGACACGGGCGCGGAAGATTTGCAGGAACTCAGCGCCGAAGAAGAGGAATCTTCCGATGAAGCAGAGTTGGCTTCCATTGTTCAAAAAGTCCGAAACGGCAAATTATATGATTTGGACGGAGAAGAACTGGTTCTGCTTCTGGAAAGTATGAATATGCCGAATCTGAATATCGCTGTCAATTATGAATTTATCGAAGAAGACTATCTTCCGGTGGAAGGCGGAGGAATCTGGGATAATTTCATGAAAGGAGACTATTCCATGAGCCGGATGTGCAGCGCGTACGCGGCTCTGGAATACACCCTTACCAATATCGGCGGGGAACTTAATCAGTATAAGAGATGCCTGAATCTGTATAATTTATCAGAAAATGGAACCAATGTGTCTTATTGGATCAGCAAGGGAAATGAAGATGCCATATACACTAATATCAAAGAACCGCTGAATATGGGGTTTGCCGAGTATGGAGCTGCCAAAGGAAAATATGTGTACTATCGGGAAAATGATATTCGGCTGGAGACAAATGTAAATGGCATGGAAGATGTATTCTACAGTTCTCTGGAGCCGAAATACGGAGGAAAAGGCAATGTTCTTTTTGTCTGCGTAGACACAGCTTTTCCCAATGAAGATGAGTTCAAAAAAGCAAAAGAAGAGTTTACGGGGCTGCGGCCCTGGATTTTTATCAGCCTGATGGGCGTGGCAGTCAGTCTTGTGATTTGCCTGGTCTGCCTGATTTACCTGAGCATGGCTGCGGGAAGACGGGACGGGGAAGAGAAGGTGTATCTGAATCTCTTTGATCGGCTGCCCACGGAGATGTTATATATTCTGGTAATTTTTTCAGGAATCGTCAGTTTTCTTTTGTTCGGATGGATCTTTTACCAGTTCAGCAGTGAAGAACTGGCAGCGTTGATGATGGTGTCCGGGGTAGTGTCTTTTTTCAGCGCGGCGGTATTTTCTATCTGTTATCTGAGCTTTGTGCGGAGGATTCGCGGCGGGGTTCTATGGAAGAGGAGTATTCTGCGCTGGTTTGTGCGGGGATTCGGGCTTTTGTTTATCACCAGGAAATCCTCTTCTAAGATGCTGATATTGTTTGGAATTCATTTGGTGATCTGCTTCGGGCTTTTGTCCGGGCTGCGGAGCAGTTTATATAATGATTTATATGATGACAATACGCTGATTCTGCTTGAGGCGGCATTTGTGCTGATTTCCTGCGTGGAGGCGGTGTTGATTCTGCGGGAGGGCGCGCAGCGCAACAAAGTAATGGAAGGCATCCGCAGGATTTCCGGCGGGGATCTGGAATATAAAATCGCTTTAGATGAGCTGCGAGGGGATAATAAATGCGTAGCGGAGGCGGTGAATGCCATTGGAGACGGCCTGTTTCACGCGGTGGATGACAGTGTGAGGAACGAACATCTGAAGACCGATTTGATTACCAATGTTTCCCATGACATTAAGACGCCCCTGACATCCATTATCAATTATGTAGATTTGCTGAAAAGAGAGGAACTTCCGAATGAGCGGGCGCGGGGGTATATTGCGGTGCTGGACAGTAAATCCCAGCGGTTAAAACAGCTGACGGAAGATTTGGTGGAAGCGTCTAAGGTCAGTTCCGGAAATATCAAGCTGGAAATGGAGCGGATTAATCTGGTGGAGCTGGTCCATCAGACGGAAGGGGAGTTCGACGAGCGGTTTGAGGCCAGAAATCTTACTGTGGTCAATAAGCTGCCCCGAGAACCGGTGGTTATTCTGGCGGACGGCAGGCGGATCTGGCGGGTATTAGAAAATGTTTACAGCAACGTGGCGAAATACGCCATGGAACATACCCGGGTCTATGTGGACATGGAGGCAGACGGCAGCCAGGTCAGATTTTCTATCAAAAATATTTCTGAAAATCCTCTGAATATCCAGGCGGAAGAATTGACGGAACGGTTTATCCGGGGAGACATTTCCCGAAGCACGGAAGGCAGCGGCCTTGGGCTGTCCATCGCCAAGAGTCTTACGGAGCTGATGAACGGAGACTTTGAAATTTATCTGGACGGAGATTTATTTAAGGTTACAATCTGTTTTTCCCAGGAGCCGGAGATTTTCAAACTTCCGGAATAGGAAGGATAAAAGTGATCTCCGGGATTGATTGCGGCAGCTCTCCGATTTTCAAACTTCCGGAATATGTTGGATAAAAGGCGGCAAAATTTTTGCGAAAAACCGGGTTTGGAAAAAGGGAAATTTTTATTGCAGTAACGAACAAAAGGCTCTATAATAAGAATATCTATATATTTTCGTGATAAACAGCGCAAAATGCGGCGGATTTTCCGCATTTTAAGAGGAATGGTGGGATTATGAGAAAAAGAAGCCAGTTAGAACGGGTGCTGGATAGTATAACAGGAGCCTCTATTTTCGTTACTGCTCAGGGCAGCCATGAGATATTATACGCCAATGAACGGGTGAAAAAGATGAAGCATTCCATTCAACCGGGAGATATCTGTGAAGAGGTTTGGAAATGCGATTGCAAACATTGTCCTGCCTGCAGCATGGAGGGAGAAGAGAGCCGTACTATCACCAGTTATGATGTGCCTTTCGGAAAATTTGTGGATATCAGCGCTGTGGAGGTAATGTGGGAGGATAAAATCCCGGCCCATGTGATATCTGTCTGCAGCCATGCAATAGAAAAAATGGATCAGGGGACGGAACTGAGACGGATGCAGATGCAGGTCGCCCTCTCCCAGATTTATACGATGGTCATATCTGTGAACCTGACGAAAAACACATATTTTATGGTGGAATATGTTGATTTTGACAGTCACTGCGCGCCGATTTCCGGCAGATATGATGATTTGGTTGCTGCGGGGGCAGCCAGCATGCACCCGGATTACAGAGGGGATTTTCTGAAAAAGTTCAGCAGGGACAGTCTGCTGGAATTATATGCTTCGGGAGAAAATTCCAGATATATGGCTCACAGGCAGATGGGGGATGACGGGAAATATCATTGGACCGATACCCATGTAATCCGCGTAGAGAACCCCTACGGCGATGATGTGATGCAGATTTCCCTGAGCCGGAATATTGACGAGCGCAAGAAAATGGAAGAACAGATGAAGACAGCCCTGGAAGCGGCAAAGCGGGCAAACCGGGCCAAGACGGATTTTATCTCCCGAATGTCCCACGATATCCGCACGCCCATCAACGCCATTATGGGGATGTCAAATATTGCTTCCACGAACTTGAGAAACCCGGAAAAAGTGCGGGACTGTCTGGATAAAATGGGACTTTCCACCCGCTTTCTGCTGTCTAAGATCAACGATATTCTGGATATGTCCAAATTAGAAAGCGGAAAGCTTGCCATTGCGGAGAAGAAATTCCAATTCCGGGAATTGATACAGGAACTGAAAGAAATGATCTTTCTTCAGACGGAAGAGAAGAACCAGAAGCTGGAGATCTCTGTTGATGACAGTGTGGCGGAGGCATATTTGGGAGATGATCTGCGCCTGAATCAGATTCTTTTTAACCTGTTAAGCAATGCTGTTTCCTATACGCTGGAAGGCGGAAGCATTTCCCTGAAGGCAGAACAGATCTCAGGGCGGGGAGAGGAAGCTTGGCTTAGAATTACCGTTGCGGATAACGGAATTGGCATGAGCGAAGAATTTCAAAAGGTATTGTTTGAACCCTTTGAACAGGAATGCGCCACGGAAGGGCGGGTCTTTGAGGGCAGCGGCCTTGGACTTCCCATTACCAGAAGCCTGGTGCAGCTAATGGGCGGGACCATACGTTTTGAGAGTAAGCGGCACAAAGGAACCACCTTCGTGGTGGAGCTGCCATTTAAATTGTTAAAAACAGAAGAGAAAGAAGAGGCCCCGGAAGAAGAATACGACTTTTCCCAGGTGTTCCAGGGGCAGCGTGTGCTGGTAGTGGAAGACAATGAGATTAATCTGGAAATAGTGCAGACTTTTTTAGAGAGCTGGAATCTGCAGGTGGACGCAGCGGAAAATGGATTGATTGCGGTGGAGAAGTTTAAGAATTCCCAGCCGGGATGGTATCAATTGGTATTGATGGACATCCGCATGCCGGTGATGGACGGGCTGACCGCCACCAGAGAGATACGGGCGCTGGACCGGGCGGACGCCGGAACGGTGCCGATTATGGCGCTGACAGCCAATGTGTCCCCGGGGGACAGCCAGCACGCCAAGAAGATCGGAATGAACGAGTATCTGACGAAACCGGTAGAGATGAAGCTTCTGCATCGGAAAATCAAAGAATTTATTTGACAGAAGTGCTATAATTAGAGCAGATAGAATATTAATTGACAGAAAACAGGAGGAAATCACATGATAACATTACACGACGGCGGCGTTTATCTGGTAAATGGAACGTCTTTGATTGAGGAAAACAGCCAGGCGGCTGCAGCCATTCAGGCAGAGACAGGCCTGTCCGTTACCAGAGAGCAGGCTGCCGGAAATACCATTGCCTATGGAATTCTGGCGGACCACAATACCTCGGGCAATATGGAGAAACTGAAAATAAAATTCGATAAACTGACTTCCCACGATATTACCTTTGTGGGAATTATTCAGACAGCCAGGGCTTCCGGTCTGGAGAAGTTCCCGGTTCCCTATGTGCTCACCAACTGCCATAATTCGCTGTGCGCGGTAGGCGGAACCATCAATGAAGACGATCATATGTTTGGACTGAGCTGTGCCAAAAAGTACGGCGGCGTCTATGTGCCGCCTCATCAGGCAGTGATTCATCAGTATGCCAGGGAGATGCTTGCAGGCGGCGGAAAGATGATTCTGGGTTCCGATTCTCATACCAGATACGGCGCATTGGGCACCATGGCAATGGGCGAAGGCGGGCCGGAACTGGTAAAACAGCTGCTGAATAAGACGTATGATATCAATATGCCCGGCGTAGTGGGCGTTTACCTGACCGGGAAGCCCAGGAAGGGCGTAGGGCCTCAGGACGTGGCTCTTGCCATTATCGGCGCAGTGTTCGCCAACGGCTATGTCAACAATAAAGTAATGGAATTTGTAGGGCCGGGAGTTTCCGGTTTAAGCGCGGATTTCAGAATCGGCGTGGATGTTATGACCACAGAGACCACCTGCCTGTCCTCTATCTGGCGGACAGACGATACCATTCGGGAGTTTTATGAGATTCATGGAAGAACTGAAGATTATAAAGAACTGAACCCCGGACAGGTTGCCTATTATGACGGAATGATTGAAGTGGATCTGGATCAGATCAAACCCATGATTGCCATGCCGTTCCATCCAAGCAATACCTATACCATTGAAGAACTGAACCAGAACCTGATGGATATTCTGGATGACTGTGAGAAAAAAGCTCAGGTGAGCCTGGACGGCGCCGTGGAGTTTTCTCTGAAAGATAAAGTGAGAAACGGCAGGCTGTATGTGGATCAGGGAATTATAGCAGGATGCGCCGGAGGCGGGTTTGAGAATATCTGTGACGCGGCGGATATTTTGAAAGGAGCAAGTATCGGCGCGGACGAATTTACCCTGAGTGTCTATCCGGCAAGTATGCCGATTTATATGGAACTGGTGAAAAACGGCGCCGCAGCTTCTCTGATGGCCACAGGAGCCGTGCTGAAAACCGCCTTCTGCGGTCCCTGTTTCGGCGCCGGAGATACGCCGGGCAACAATGGATTTTCCATCCGCCATTCCACCAGGAACTTCCCCAACCGGGAGGGCAGCAAGCTGCAGAGCGGACAGATTGCCTCAGTGGCGCTGATGGATGCCCGTTCCATCGCGGCTACAGCGGCCAACAAAGGATATCTGACAGCGGCTACGGATCTGGATGTGGAATATTCCAGTCCGAAATATCATTTTGACAGCCAGATTTACGCAAACCGTGTCTTTGACAGCAAAGGCAAGGCGGATCCTTCTCAGGAGGTTCGGTTCGGCCCCAATATCAAGGATTGGCCGGCTATGAGTGAGCTGCCGGAGAACATGGTATTGAAGGTAGTGTCTGAGATCCATGATCCGGTTACCACTACGGATGAATTGATTCCTTCCGGCGAGACTTCTTCCTATCGTTCCAATCCGCTGGGACTGGCGGAATTTACCTTATCCAGAAAGGATCCGGCATACGTGGGAAGGGCCAAGGAGATTCAGAAGGCGCAGAAGGCCCTGGAAGCGGGAACCTGCCCGATAGATGCAGTGGAAGAGCTGGGGCCGGTGATGGCAGCCGTCAATCAGGCGTTTCCGGAAAAAGCTTTCGGGGAGAAGAACGGTCCCGGAACGCTGGGCGTGGGAAGCACGATTTTTGCAGTGAAGCCGGGAGACGGTTCCGCCAGGGAACAGGCGGCTTCCTGTCAGAAGGTATTGGGCGGCTGGGCCAATATTGCCAATGAATATGCCACCAAGCGTTACCGCTCTAATCTGATTAACTGGGGTATGCTGCCGTTTTTGATTCCGGAAGGGGAACTGCCCTTTGCCAACGGAGATTATATTTTTATTCCTGATATCCGCAAGGCAGTGGAGGAGAAGAAGACAGAGATCCCCGCTTATGTGGTAAAGGACGGCGTGTTGAAAGCGTTTACCTTAGGGCTGGGAGAATTGACGGAAGATGAACGGACGATTATCCTGAAGGGATGCCTGATTAATTATTATAAAGGATAGCGAAAAGAGGATGGCCATGCGGCCCGCCGGACGGCTGAGCATGATGGAAGGTTTATTATGAAAGTCTTCGACTTCTATAGTAGGATGGCCATGCGGCCCGCCAGACGGCAGGCTGAGCATGATGGAGGTTTATTTTGGAAGAGCAGGAAAAGAAACAAAGCAATGAAACAAACAATTGGAATATCAGGCCCTACCTGGCGATAGGGCTGACTTCCTTTCTGGTAATTGCAGCCAGTATTGCGTTTTTCTTCTTTGTCTATCGTTTTCAGGGGATAGCGCTGGTCATGGATCGGATGGCAGTGATTCTGCAGCCGATTATCATCGGATTTGTTTTGGCGTATCTTGTCATGCCGATTGTAAATTTTGAGGAACGGTATCTGCTGCCTGTGATGCAGGAAAAGATAAAGAACAAAAGGAAGGCAAAGAGGCTGGTCAGAGGCGTCAGCGTGGCAGGCGCGCTGCTGTCTGTGCTGATTGTTATCGGCATTTTGCTGCAGATGGTAATACCGGAATTGTACCGAAGCATTAACGGGATGATTGGCACACTGCCTAAGCAGGTGAATAGTTTTATGGATTGGCTGAGTGAGTATATCAGTTCCGACAGCAATATTTCCGGTTATCTGGAGACGGCGCTGACAAAGGGGACAGAATTTTTCGAGGAATGGGCTCAGACAGATTTTCTTCCCCAGACCAGAAATGTTCTGGCGGGCCTTACCACCGGGGTAATTACTGCAGTGAAACTGATGTTTAACGTGATTATCGGTATTATTATTTCTATCTATGTGCTGATGAGCAAGGAAGCTTTTATCGGCCAGGGCAAAAAGGTCGTCTATGGGCTGCTGCCGGGGAAAAAGGCCAATGCGGTGATTCATACGGTGCACAAAAGCAATGAGATATTCGGAGGATTTATTTCCGGCAAAATACTGGATTCTCTGATTATTGGGATTCTGTGTTTTATCTGCCTGTATCTTATGAAAATGCCTTACAGTGTTCTGGTGAGCGTGATTGTGGGAGTGACGAATGTAATTCCATTTTTCGGTCCCTATCTGGGGGCTGTGCCCAGCGCCATTCTGATTATGCTGGCGGATCCCATTAAGGGCTTGTACTTCATTATTTTTATTATCATATTGCAGCAGGTGGACGGAAATATTATCGGGCCGAAGATTCTGGGAGATTCTACCGGGCTGTCTTCTTTCTGGGTAGTATTTGCCATCCTGACCTTCGGCGGAATATTCGGCATTCCGGGCATGATTATCGGCGTTCCGGTTTTTGCGGTGATTTTCTACATTATCAAGAAAATTCTGGATTATATTCTAAAGAGAAAACGGCTGCCCAGAGATACCCGAAGTTATATTAGGGCTCAGAAGCTGGATATAGAAAGCAACACTCTGGTTTATTTTCCGGAAGAGCCGGTAAAAATACAGAAAACACTGAAAAAGGGCGAAGAGAAAAAGAAAGAGAAAAATGAAGTGGAAAAAGAAGATAAGAAATAGCGTTTAAATTTTCGCAGGCATTATTTGAAATAGATAATGCCTGCGATATTATTTTGACATTTCAGGGTGAATTATGGTAGACTATAAGGTACAGGTTGATAATTAGGAGTTTTATGCCTTTGATATCATTTTGAGGTGAAACGTTTGGATAAATATGAATACAAACTGAAACTGGAACAATTGAAAAATCTGGTGGAAGAGAAAGATTATAGTACTGCGGCAGAGATTGCAGATACGATTAATTGGAGAAAAGTAAAGAGTGCAGCCACCCTATGTATGGTTGGAGAAATATACGACAGAAACAAACAGTATGAAAACAGCCGTGAGATCCTTCTTATGGCGTATGAGCGGGCGACGGTGGGAAGGAACATTATCTACCGCCTTGCGCTGGTTTCCATGAAAATGGGGAATCTGGAAGAGGCAAAGGAATATTATGAGGAATTTCTGGAAGTCGCTCCATATGATAATCTGAAGTATGTGCTTCGCTATCAGCTTGCCCGGCTGGAAGGCCTGCCCATCGAAGAGCTGATTGCCATTTTGGAGGAATTTAAGGAACGGGAATATACCGAAGAATGGGCCTTTGAACTGGCCTGTCTCTATCACCGTTCCGGCAACAGTGAATGCTGTGTGGAAGTATGCGACGAACTGGTGCTGTGGATTGGGGAAGGCAAGTATGTGGAGCGGGCGTTGGAGCTTAAGATGCTGTATCAGCCTCTGAATAAATATCAGGAAGAGAAGTACCGGGAGATTAAGACGCGCAGGGGGGAGGCAGTTCCTGAAGCGCAGCCGGAAGATACGATAGAATCAGAAGAAATCATTCATGAGACGGTGGAGATACCGGATATTACTGCCAATACCAGCCGGTTTAACACCATGAATCTTCAGGAAGAGCTGGCAAAGGGAATGCAGCAGATTATGGAGGCCAGTACCAGGGAAACCGTAAGCGACACCATGGATAACATTAAGAAGATTGTGGAGGAAATTCCTTATCTGCAGATGCCTCAGCAGGAAGAAGAAGCCGGAATGGAAGAGGGCGAAGAGGAAAGGTACGGTCATATTGAAACGGATGAAGAGATTGACGGTTCTCTGCAGACGGATTTCAGAGAATTGCTGGCGGAAGACTGGGACGGGCAGGTGCAGACGCCTGTTTCAGGCGGAGAATGGTGGGAGACATCAAACACCGGTCAGCCCAGGATAGAGGATGTTTTGTCAGAATGGGAGAAGACCAGGCGGGCTGCGGAAGTGGCAATGGCGGTTGCTCAGCAGAGGAAACTGGAATCGGCCAAAGCCAGGGCGCTGCAGGAAGCGGAAGAGTTAATGGAACGCCTGAACCAGATTATCCCTAAGCTGAATGCGGGAGTTTCGCCCCAGGCGCTTTTGGCGGAACGTTATCTGCAGGATGCAGAGTTCC
>CAJUBP010000018.1 GCA_910584585.1 uncultured Lachnospiraceae bacterium
TTTAATTTGACGTTTTTGTGCGGAAGATAGGAACTTTAGTTTGCTGGGCTACATTCTGATGGAGGGGGAACTCCTCCTTCGGTTATATCTATATAGATTTATTAGATTGGACTTTGCAACTATTAACTTAGTAGTCATTCTTGACTACACCATTATTATACTAGGAGGAATTTTATATGGCAGCAGATGTGGAAACCATGTTTTACACAAGGGAAAAGCCCTGGCACGGGCTGGGCGTCAGAGTGGCGGAGGCTTTAAGCTCCAGGGAGGCCCTGGCGGCGGCCGGGCTGGACTGGAAAGTGGAGCAGAAAGGGATACGCACGGAAGACGGGCTGGAAGCGCCGGGGTTTTGGGCGAACGTAAGGGACTCGGACGGGAAAGTCCTTGGGATTGTCTCAGACCGCTATAAAGTGGTGCAGAATGAGGAGGCCTTCGCCTTCACGGACAGGCTCCTGGGGGAAGGGGTGCGCTATGAGACCGCCGGCTCCCTCAACGGGGGAAGGAAAGTGTGGGTGCTGGCCAGGATGCCGCGGGAGTACATCATGCTGGGGGACAGGATCAGCCCCTACATGGTGTTCTCCAACTCCCATGACGGGAGCGGCGCCATAAAGGTGGCCATGACCCCCGTGCGGGTGGTCTGCAGCAACACGCTGAACCTCGCCCTGTCCACAGCGGCGAGGAGCTGGTCCGCCATGCACACTTCCAGGGTGCGGGACCGCATTGGGGAGGCTGAAAGCACGCTGCTTTTGGCGGAACGCTACATGGACACGCTGGGGAGGGAACTTGAGGCGTTAAGCAGGGTGAAGCTCACGGACGCGAAAGCCAGGGAAGCCATCCACGCCCTGCTCCCGCTGGAGGAATCCATGAGCCGGACCCAGAAAAAGAACGTCGAAAGGCAGCGGGAGGACATGGAACTCAGGTATTTTGAAGCCCCGGACCTCCGGGAAGTCCCAAAGAACGGGTACCGGTTCGTCAACGCGGCGTCAGACTTCGCCACCCACGGGAAGCCCCTGCGGGATTCCGGGAATTATAAGGAGAACCTGTTCTCCAGGGTCATGGACGGGAGCCTGCTGACAGACCGGGCGCACCGCCTGATGAAAAAGATTGCGTAGGGAAGGCCGCCAACCGCGGACGAAGAAAACGGAAAGGCGGCGATGGAAAACAGAAATTTTCACTGCCGCATCCTCAGGGAGAAACTGAAGGCAGGGCGCGGCAGGGGGAAGAACTATCCACTGTCGCTTTTCGCTGCCATAAAAAGAAAGGAGCGCGTATGGAAAAAGAAACCATCCGCCTGCTGCGGGCAGAAGAAATCGAATGCAGGGTGGCGGCAATTAATGGGAAAGGGCTGAGCCTGCTGCTGTTCAAAGACGCCAGGGTGGACCAGAGGATTTTAGACGAAACCTTCACGCCCTTCGGCTGGCGCAGGAGCCACCAGGAGATTAACGGTAACCTGTACTGCACCGTGGAAGTGTGGGACCGGGAAAAAGGGCAGTGGATTGCCAAACAGGACGTGGGAACCGCGGGCTACGCGGAAAAGGAGAAGGGGCAGGCCTCCGATTCCTTTAAGCGGGCCTGCTTTAACTGGGGCGTAGGCCGGGAGCTTTACACCGCCCCGTTTATCTGGATTCCGGCCGGGAAAGCGGAGATCCTGGAGCGGAAAGGGCGGTATGTGACCCCGGACCGTTTCCGGGTGCGTTCCATCGCCTGTAACAGCCAGAGGGAAATCCGCGCCCTCTCCATCGTCAACGGGAAAGGGCAGACGGTGTTTGAACTCAAAGGGAAACCGGAGATGCCCCCGGAGGAGGCCGGAAGAAAGAACGCGTCTGAGAGCGGGGAGGAAGCCAAAGGCGGGAAAGACTCTGGCAGGGAAGGAAGCGTGAAAGAACAGAAAACCGTGGGAAGCGGCAAAAGAAGAAAAACTGCAGGAAGCACGGAAGAAACCGGGGCGGCAGCAGACTTAAAAACCACAACGGAAATGGAGCCGCCAAAGCCTGCAAAACCTGCCGGGAAAGGGAAGAAGATAAGCGCCGCCCAGAAAAAAGCCCTGGAAAAAGAGCTGGAGCGCACCGGGGTCACTTTGGAAACGGTCCTGGAGCGTTACCATATCAGCGGAATCGGGCAGATGACCCCGGAGATTTACACAAACGCGTTGAACAGCTTAAAGAAAACGAAACCCAAAGAAGCCGCGTAAAAGCGGCATTTTCTTATTATGGATGGAGGATAACACAATGATGGAATTTGAAGAATTTATAGAAAAGACAGCCAGAGCACTGGAAAAAAGTTTTGAGGGGAAGACAGCCAGACTGCGGGAAGTCCTGAAAAACAACGGGGTGCGCAGGCGCGGGATTATCCTGTACAGCCCCGGCGAAACAGCCTTCCCCACCGAAAAGCCACCTGAAGCTCTGGGGGATCAGCCAGGAAGAACTGGAGGAGGAACGCGCCCATATATGCCATAAAAGACGCAAAAACCCGCAGGTGAGAAGCATGCGTGAAATCCTCCTGGAAGCCGGAGGGCAGCGCCTGCCCGACGGGGAACGCGCCATGGGCGGGTTCCCCGTAAAGATGTATGTGGCAGTGAACGCCGGGAGCGTCAGCGGAGCCTCCATCCTGCTGTACCCGGAAAGTTTCCGGGAGGCTGCGGATCGGCTCCAGGATGATTTGTACATCCTCCCAAGCTCCGTGTTTGAGGTCCTGGCAATTCCGGCGGGCCGGGAAAGGCCGGAAGAGCTTGCGGGCATGGTGCGCGAAGTCAACCATTGCGAAGTGGCGGCAGAGGAGCGGCTGTCCGGGAGCGTATACCTTTATTCCAGGGAAAGCGGGGAAATCAGGATTGCCTGGGAAGGCCGGCAGGGGAAGGAGGCGAACCTGGAATGAACCACTTCATAAAATTTATAATCATCGGAATACTGACAGTGTTCGCGCAGGCGCTGTCACAGGGGGAAGATGAAAAATAAAAATAGGGCGTAACTATTCAGCCTTCGGCTTCATAGTTACTGAAGCCGGCCTGTTCCAGTTTGCCTTCGGTAAAGAGACCGAATTCTTCTCAACCATTGCTTTCCAGGACGAAAGCAGATATAATAAAAGCAGCAACGGAAAAACATCCCGGAAAGGAAAAAACATGGGAACAGATGAAATAGCGTACCAGAACAAAGACATCACCAGCAAAGCGCTGGCGGAGCAGATGAAAGGGAAATCCTTCCAGGCGTATGGCCTGGACCTGCCGGAAATCAGGCGGGCGCTCCCCACCAATATCCCGACGGTGAAGGCCAATGAGCTTCGGCTGGACAATCTGTTTGAGCTTGCGGACGGGACAGCGGCCATTGTGGACTACGAGAGCGCATATAAGGAAGAGGATAAGGTAAAATACTTAAATTACCTGACGGGGATCGCGAACCGTTACCGGAAAGAGAAAGAATCCTGCCCGAAACTGCGAATGGTGGTAATTTACACCGGGGACATTGAAAGAGAGCAGACGTCCGGGGAATACGACCTTGGGGCGGTGAAGCTGACGGTGGAGCGCGCCTTCCTTTCCGAACTGGACGGGGAAGTGATTTTCCAGCGCCTGGAAAGGAAGGTGGGGCGGAATGAGCGCCTGGACGACCGGGAGCTTATGGAATTTATCATACTCCCCTGTCCTACCGGACAAAGGCGGAGAAGCAAAAGAAAATCCAGGAAACGGTAAAGCTGGCCACCCAAATCCAGGACCGCGGCCAGCAGTTGTTTGCCCTGGCGGGAATCCTGGCGTTTACAGACAAAGTCATTGACCGCGAGACAGCAAATAAGATAAGGAGGGCGATTGAGATGACGCAGGTAGCGCAGATATTTGAGGAAGAGAAACAGCAGGCATTGACACAGGTAGCGCAGATATTTGAGGAAGAGAAACAGCAGGCATTGACGCAGGCAGCGCAGACATTTGAGGAAGAGAAACAGCAGGCATTGATGCAGGCAGCGCAGACATTTGAGGAAGAGAAACAGCAGGCAGAGAAACAGGCAGAAATGTCGGCATACAGAAAAGTTGTAGTTCAAATGATAAAGAAAGACTATTCCTCAGAGGAAATAGCTTCTCTGGTGTCCAGCTATTCACAGGATGATGTGGAGGCATTACGGAAAAAGCTTGTAGCTGAAAAAAGTTAGAATGTATTTTATTATGGATTTTAGTTGCTGGAAATCACTGAAAAAGAAATTTTCAGTGATTTCCAGTGGATTTTTTATACTGAATTATTTTAGGATAGGGGTATATTTGGGATATGTTATTCTAAGAGATATATAAGATTTTAAATATTTGGTATCTGGTAATTGAAACCAGAAAACTTTTGTGATACTTGGTGCAATATGATATAACTTTAACACTTAGAAGGATTTTATGGGTATTGATATTAAAATAATTCAAAAGGAATTGGAAAGGCAGATTTCTGATTCAAGAAAAGAAATACGTGCAGATAGAATGGATATGTCTTTTGGTGAAATCATGAATATGTATGAGGAAGGAGAGTTGGTAATTTCACCTGAATTTCAAAGAGTTTTTCGATGGAAAAAAGATGCGCAAACTAAATTTATTGAATCATTATTATTGGGAATACCCATTCCGCCTATTTTTGTTGCGGAAACTGGTGGAAATGTATGAGAGTTGGTGGATGGATTGCAGAGGATTTCCACAGTGTTATCTTTTTTGGGGAAGCTGAAAGATGATAAAAAGAATAATTTGGTTCTTGAAGCTGCACCAATATTAAGTAAATTAGAGGGACTTACAATAGATAACATTACCTCTTAATTTTAAGCTTTTATTGAAAAGAGCGGTTAGTCAAAAGTGTGAATTCACAAAAAATTTTTTAGGAATATTGAATAAAAATATAAAAATACAAGGAAAAATAGAAACAAAATCAAATTTAAAATATGAAGTTTTAGAAACACTTTTAGATATATTTGATATAAATGTAGATATATTCAAAAAATATAAACCTAAATTAAATAAAAGTTTCCCAATCCGTCGGACTATAGAAGTCCGACAGACTGATTTGCATCCTTCCTTGGACGACCGCGTGGCCTTTTAGGCTTGACGGTCTCCGGATCCTTGGGCTTAGGCTTGCGCCCCCGCTTCTTAGGTTCTGGTTTCGGTTCCGGGATAGAAAGGCCAAGTGTTTCCAGTTCTTCAAACACACATTTGAGTGTGTGCACCCAGTAGCCATCATCCGATCTCGGTTCCGGCGGTGCATCCGTCCTCCGCCAGGCAGAGGATAGGTCATCCATCAGGTCTCCGTAAGATATTTTTTCCAATAGGCCGCACTGCCTGGCCTTGTGAATGATCCTGCATGTGGCAACGGTACTGATATAGTTTACAAACTCGTTCCCCAGGACCGAGAAATCACCCTGTACGTTCGTCCGGTCAAGGCATTCATCGTTTTTATAGCGGTTAAAGACAAGTTCCAGGAGCCAGCGGTCATCGTAACAGACATATGCAGTTCTAGGCTCAAGGTCCTGGTCCGATTCCAATACGAGCAGGCCGAACACGGAATGCTTCTGTTCGTATTTTTTTGTGTCAAAGGTCTTGGATGCCTTCGCCCTTGCAAGATAATCGGATTCCTCTATGGATGCCTTCCTGACATCCTTGAAGGAATACAAATAGCGCCCGCCCTTGAGCTGCTTCTTTTTGAAGAGGACATGGGCATCAATGCCGGTGAGTACGCCCTCAAAGGACCGCATATCATTTTCAGATATGCGGCTGTCATTCCGCTTGATCGGCGTGAGGAAATGCAGTTCCGGGCGTTCCTTCAGTTCCTCTTTGATCTTGCTGGGAGGGAAGCCTTTATCTGCAACTATGACGCCTTTTCTGATATCGTTGTCGCGGATGAAAGCCGGGTAGGAGCTTGCGTCAATGCTGTTGCCGGGAAACACTTCCGCACAGACCGGTTCCATGAGCTCGATGTCATAGGCATACAGGACGGACACATCGCGGCACCCCTTGACCCGTGCTTTATAGGAAAAATCCGACAGGTCGTTCACCCTGCTGGTGTCCTGCTTCAGAGTACCGTCAATGGCTATATGATGGTCTTTTGCCACTTGTGCAAGACGGCGCTGATAGAACATCTTTCTCCTGGAGCCGTCCTGTCCAATCCGCTGGAGGAGACTGCAGACGGTGTTCTTTGAAAGTGCTGCGCCGGGATAATCCCTGCAGACAAATGTCCGGTTATAGTGTGTTGACATCCTCATCGCTGTGATCGACGGCTTTATTACTTTGAGCGTTGCCATGGACATGATGGAGTACGCCTCACCCGCTGGATATACTGCAAGCAGGTCGTGGAACAGGTCGGATGTGACCGACTTGACCAATGCTGACGCACCATAGGAAAGCATGTCTGGTGCAATGGGTGTCGTCTTTTCTTCTAACGGCACATAAACATGATCGATGATGTGGCCAATCACTTTGCCGTTTCGGGGCTGCGGGTTGCCGCCCTGGACATATTTTGCCCCGGAGCGTTCCCTGACAGCGTACCTTTTGGGACCATCCCTGCCGCTGTCATCAACGATGGTATTAACGGGCCTTTTGACTGCCCTGATATCTGCTGGAACTGCCATAAAAATCACTCCTTTATATAGTCCTATTATAAAATATTCGGACTATGTTTACAAGGATTTTTGACAGTATTTTACAAGAATCCTGATCCGTTTCCGGGAACCAAACGGGTAAAAAATGCTAAAATCAGCAGATTCTTGCCAGCCAACCGGCATTATCATGGAGCTGCCAGTAACAATTGCCGGATTATAGGCAGTTTTCTATAGTCCGACAAACTGGGAAACTTTTAATAAAATATCAATCGGAATAAACCAAGAATCGGAATAATAATGATTTGGGTATTATGGCAGGCAATAACAGATTGCTCTTGCTTTTGAAGCTCAGTCAAGCTGGACAGTAAATATCTTAATCAGAATATTATTGTATTTAGCACAGAGTTACCATGAATATTTTGAGCGAACCAGTCAGAGCCTGTATAAGAGCAAAAAGTAAAAATGCCAAAACTCGAATTATATGTGATATACAAAGGCGACGAAGGCAGAAAACTCGATACAATATCTTTGTCACAAGAGTTTTTTGACGGTGCGGATATTGACATTGGGATAAAAGCCAAAGTGCTTTGTTGCATTCTCTTGTGATTAGAATAGAATAAGTGTATGGCAACATTTTGGCAACAGAAAATCAGTAAGCCTAAAGATAGTGAGGATAGAGAATGAATGTAGAGAATCTGCAGGCAGCGCTGCCGGACATTCCCCGGGGTTTTACGGCTCTTGCGGAATGGCTGGCCTGCCTGCTTTGTATATTTGAAATGAAACGAAGATTTTCAGGGTGGAGGCTGGCCGGGGTTTCGGCAGCTTTTCTTGCAGTTCTTGGAACTTTTTTGATTCTGACGGAATCCATGCAGGGATTCTGGTGGGTTTTCTGTATGGGAATGGCTGTTGGCCTAATGTATTTCTTTTTATATCTGTGCTGTGAGGTTAACGCAAAGGATGCGGGGTACTATTGTGTCCGGGCATTTGCGGTGGCGGAATTTGCAGCGTCGCTGGAATGGCAATTGGACTGCTTTTTTCGTTTTTCTATGGGATGGGAAGCAGACTGGTTTCGCGTTTTCTGGCTTGTGGCAGTGTACGGTTTGGCATATCTTGCCATATGGCTGATGTTTCGCCGCTATGCCAGGGCTGGACAGGAGCTTATGGTGGAAAACCGGGAGTTGCTGTCGTATATTATGATTGGCTTTGCCATTTTCTGTATCAGCAATGTGGGATTTATGCCCTGGAGCACGCCCTTCAGCGGCCGGTATACGGCGGAGATATTTAATGTGAGAACCTTAATCGACTTCGGGGGCGTGGCGATTCTCTATGCCTATCACGCCCAGAGAATGGAACTTCTGGCCCGGCACGAATTAGAAAGCATGGAAAATATCCTGCACAACCAGTATGCCCAATATAAGCAGTCCCAGGAAGCCATAGATTTGATTAATTACAAATACCATGATCTGAAACATTACATCCATGCCCTTCGGGCCCAGGAAAACGCTCAGGAAAGAAACGCTTACCTTGACAGAATGGAACAGGAAATCCAAAATTATGAGGCTCAGAATAAGACGGGAAACCAGGTGCTGGACACCCTTTTGACTTCCAAGCGCCTGTATTGCCTGAAAAATGACATATCCATGACTTGCGTGGCGGATGGAAATTTATTCCACTTTATGGACGTGATGGATATCTGTTCCATTTTTGGCAATGCCCTGGACAACGCCATCGAATGCGAAAAGAAGATTCCAGACAAGGAAAAACGGCTGATTCACGTCACCGCCTGCTCCCAGAAGAATTTCCTCATTGTGCGGTTTGAAAATTACTGTGAGGACAGTCTGGACTTTCAAGCAAATCTTCCAAGGACTACGAAAAAAGATGCCAGGTTTCACGGTTACGGACTGAAAAGCCTGCGGTATACAGTGCGCAAATACGGAGGCGAGGTGGACGTGACGAATCAGGGAAACTGGTTTTCTTTGAAAATCCTGATTCCCATAAAAAATGAAGGCTGCTGAATTCAAATACGCTTTACCGTTACAACGAACGTTTTAATATATGGACACGGAGGTCAAGGCAGGATGGCCCTTTGGCACACAAACTGGGCAAACGTTCCGGCGAACTAACTGCTAACTACGGCTAAGGAAGTCAGGAGAGCCTTCCTTAGCCGTAGTTAGCAGTGGATTTCGCCTGCACTAAGAACGCCCATGAATCGTTTGCTTAGCCAAAGGGCCATCCTGCCTTTCCTGGGTATCGAAATATTGATTGTTCGCTGTAGTATTAGAGCGTGTCTTGAAAATCATTCTCGTCACCTACATTAGAGCGTGTCTTAAAAATTATTCTCGCCAGCTATCTTTTCTAAAAAATAATGATAGAAGCACACCGAATAATATGTTATAATTTTTTTGTTGCTCACCGATACCCGCAACAGGGAGGAGGTGTCAGAGTTGGAATTTCTTACATCTTTTTTAGTTGCCGTTCTGGGCGGTGTAGCCTGCCACTACATCATCAAATGGTTAGACGGTGACGACAAGAGCAACAGCTAGCCTAGTGGATGCTTTGCCACTATAAAAATAAAGAAGAATCCCTCGACTGTATTGCAGTACGGTCGGGGGATTTGCTTCTTCGTCAACGTTGGACTTCTTACATCTTTTTGCCTATTGGCATTATAGCATATGCAAAAATGTTTTTCAATATGCTTTTTAGTTAATATACTATAGAAAAAGGCAGAAGAATATATGTTTTGCGCAATATTCGATTTTAAGACACGTTCTAAATTCAGCATAGATAATATTTCGATACACAGGAAAGGCAGGATGGCCCTTTGGCAAAGCAAACGATTCATGGGCGTTCTTAGTGGAGACGAAATCCACTGCTTACGTAGACTTAGGAAGGAAGGCTTTCCTGACTTCCTTAGTCGGAGTTAGCAGTTAGTTCGCCGGAACGTTGCCCAGTTTGTGTGCCAAAGGGCCATCCTGCCTTTACGTCCGCATCCAAATATGAAAAGTTCACTGTAACATTGGTAAATATATCTAATACTCTTACAATTCATGCAGAAATTTTACAGTTTATGCATAAATCGGCACAGCCCTCCCCTTTCTGTTATGATAAATTTACACAAAACACAAGGAACTGCCACAAAATAAAAATGCACAACTTACTCGTGACTGGTACATTTTATTTCGCGGCAGTTCCTAAGGGAGGGAGACAAGTGAAACATCAGGATTTACTGGACAAAATGACATTGGGAGAAAAAGCGGCCTTTTTAAGCGGCAAAAATATGTGGCAGACCAGGGATTTTGCCCACCTTGGCATTCCATCTATTTTTTGCTCCGACGGCCCTCACGGGGTCCGCAAACAGGCCGGGGCAGGAGATCATCTGGGACTGAACGCATCGCTGCCGGCCACCTGTTTTCCCACAGCGGCCACCGTTGCCAACAGTTGGGATGAGAAGCTGGGGGAAGAACTGGGAAACGCGCTGGGAGAGGAAGCGGCGGCCCAGGAAGTCCATGTGCTGTTAGGGCCGGGGCTGAATATTAAGAGAAGCCCTCTCTGCGGGCGGAATTTCGAGTATTTTTCAGAAGACCCTTATTTGGCGGGGAAAATGGCGGCTTCCTATATCCGCGGAATCCAGAGCCAGGGGGTGTATGCCTGCCCGAAGCATTTTGCGGTAAACAGCCAGGAACTGCGGCGGATGGCAATGGATGCCGTGGTGGATGAGCGGACGCTTCGGGAAATCTATCTGACCGGGTTCGAGATTGCCGTGAAAGAAGGCGGGGCCAAGTCCATTATGACCAGCTACAATGAGATTAATGGCGTTTACGCAAATGAAAATAAGCATTTGCTTCAAGATATCCTTCGCAGGGAATGGGGATTTGACGGGATTGTGATTACAGACTGGGGCGCGTCCAATGACCATGCGGCAGGGGTTGCGGC
This sequence comes from uncultured Lachnospiraceae bacterium, assembly GCA_910584585.1. Taxonomy (GTDB): domain Bacteria; phylum Bacillota; class Clostridia; order Lachnospirales; family Lachnospiraceae; genus Petralouisia. Next base: position 10,477 of record CAJUBP010000018.1, read on the forward strand.
AGGCTCTAACCTGGAGATGCCGTCGCCGGGGCTGGATTCCGCAAGGGAGATTCTTAGGGCAGTCAAAGAAGGGCGGCTGACCAAGGAGGAAGTGGACGCTTGTGTGGATGAGCTGCTGGATGCTGTATTGACTCTGACAGAGCAGACGAAAGGGAAAAATCACAAAATCGATAAGGAAAAGCACCACAGCCTGGCCAGGCGCGCGGCAGAGGAAAGCGCAGTGCTTTTGAAAAATGAAGACGGTTTCCTTCCCTTAAAGCCGGGCTGCAAAGTGGCGTTTATCGGGGACTTTGCCCTGGAACCCAGGTATCAGGGAGCAGGCTCTTCCATGGTGAATCCCATTTGCCTGGAAACTCTGGCGCAGCTCTTGTCCGGCAATCCGGAAACCCTGGAACCGTTTTTGCCAAGCGGAATTCAGTTGGCGGGCATCAACCGGGGATACTGCCGGAATGGGGAAGCGGATGCCATGCAGAAAAAAGAAGCGTTGGAGCTGGCAGCTAGCGCGGATGTGGTGATCTACTGCTTTGGATTGGATGAAATCAGCGAATCGGAAGGGATGGACAGGAGCCATATGCGGATTCCCCAGAACCAGATAGAGCTTCTGGAAGCCATCGCCAAGGTCAATCCCAACATTGCCGGCGTGATCAGCGCAGGGGCGGCAGTGGAAATGCCTTGGGCACATTGCCTGAAAGCCATCTTATACGGCGGCCTGTACGGCCAGGCAGGGGCAGGAGCCATGCTCAATCTTCTGACGGGAAAGGTCAATCCTTCCGGCAAGCTGAGTGAGACTTATCCTATAAAATACGAGGATACCCCTGCATTCCGGTATTTTCCAAGCTCCCAGAGGACGGCAGAATACCGGGAGGGCATTTACGTGGGTTACCGCTATTACCAGGCCGCCAGCGTAAACGTGCAGTATCCCTTTGGGCATGGGCTTTCCTATACTGATTTTGCCTATTCTGATTTGCAGGCGGATGAAAACGGGGTGGAATTCACCATCACAAATACAGGAAAACGAGACGGCGCAGAGACGGCGCAGCTATACGTTGGAAAATCCAGTGACAGGAGAAACCAGCATCCAGGCCAGGAACCAGAAGAATCAGCAAGAGAGAAAATAGCTTATTCCAGTGAAAAGAAGAACCAGCATCCAGGCCAAGAACCGGAAGATTCTGAAAAAGAAACATTGCCGTATTCCAGTGAAAAGAAGAACCAGCATCCAGGCCAGGAACTGGAAGGGATTTTCCGCCCAGTGAGAGAGTTGAAGGGATTTAAAAAAATCTTTTTAAAGGCGGGAGAGAGCAAACGGGTTGCGATTCCCTTTGATGATAAGACGTTCCGTTACTGGAATGTGAAAACGGATCAGTGGGAGCAGGAAGGCGGAGCCTGGAAGATTATGGTGGGGGCCAGCGCAGAAGATATCCGCCTGGAGACCGTGTTCTCCCTTCCTGAGACAGACATCCCTCTTCCCTACAAAAGAGAGGAACTGCCCTCCTACTTTTCCGGCCAGATCCAGCAGGTGGAACCCGGGGAATTTGAAAAGCTGCTGGGACGCAAAGCCCCTGACGGCTCATGGAAGGGAGAATTGGGAGTGAACGACGCCATCTGCCAGATGTATTATGCAAAAAGCGGGCTGGCCAGGCTGGTTTACCGGATTCTTGCCAATAAAAAGAAAAAAAGCGAGGAAAAGGGGAAGCCGGACTTAAATATTCTCTTTATTTACAATATGCCTTTCCGGGGAATTGCCAAAATGACGGGCGGCATGGTGAGCATGGAAATGGTGCAGGGCATGGTGACAGCGGTGAATGGGCATTTGTTCCGGGGCATGAAGCAGGCGCTGAAAGGATATTTTGCCAATGCCAGGGCGAATAAGCAGTATGAAAAGAAGCTTTCGGAGCATGCCCACCCCAGGGATTTGAGGTGATGGATATGGGAAATCTGAAAGAAAAATGGCTGGAAAGCTGGGGCAGCTTCGAGGAAAAGCATCCCAAATTTGCAAAATGGGTATATCAGATTTTTTATTTTTTCGTGTTCAGCATGGGAGTGACTGTATTTCAATATCTGGTATTTACATTTTTGCCGGGAATCCTGGGGCTGGGGCTTGCCGGGACAGAATTTATGTGGCCCCAAAAAGAGATGCGCCTGTTTGGCGTGGATTTTACCTGGAGCCTTTTGGGGTATCAGGTGTTAAGGGACGAAACAGGGGCGGTTGTAATCGGCGGCGGCCTGGGGTATTTTATCAGTTATGAGCTGGGATCTTTTCTTGCCCAGTGCATCAATTTTCCCCTGCAGAGAAACATCACCTTTAAGAGCAAGGGAAATCCGGCTTATCAGGCCATGTGGTATTTTCTGGCATGGATTGTGATTTCCCTAATCTGCAACGGATTTAATAATCTGTGGATGCCAGTGGCTTCGGCCTATGTTCCGCCGGCTGTATATAACCTGCTGGTGACATTTATCACAGGCGGGGTTTCTATGGTAATCTTTTTCTTTGTGTTTAAGATTATTTTCCCGGAAGGGGAAGCTGGGAAAGAGACGCAGGAACCATTTGTTACAAAGAAAATTCTGGAAGAGGAGAAGTAAATTATGAAAAAGATAATAAAGCGAATATGCGCCGTATTTTTGGCGTTGGTCGTTATCCTGCTGACAGGAGCGACAGCCGTGGCAATACCGCTTTCTAACAATTATGCGGCCATGATCAGCATGGCGTTAGGCCAGTCCACTGTAAAAAACGAGGGCGGCAGCAACCCCCAGTATTACGAAAGCGCATATTCCACAGAGGACGCCATGGCTTTTCAGGCAGAGGAAATGTGCCAGGAATTGGAACGGGAGGGCATGGTTCTTCTGAAAAATGAAAATAATGCGCTGCCGCTGAAACAGGAGGCAAAGGTAAGCCTGCTGGGGCAGAATTCCGTGGATTTGGTATACGGAGGGGCAGGCGCAGGATCCGTAGACACTTCCAAAGCCGGAAATTTGAAGGAGGCTATGGAAAGCGCAGGATTCCAGGTGAACCAGGCCTTGTGGGATTTCTATGAAACCGGCGCAGGCTCAGCTTACCGGAAAGAGGTTCCCAGCGTGACCGGACAGGGAAATCTGGCGGCTCATGAAGTGCCCCGGTCAGAGTATACGGATGAGATTCTGCAAAGCTTCCAGGAATACGGCGACGCGGCAATTGTAGTAATTGGCAGGGGCGGAAGTGAGAGCATGGACCTTCCGGCGGAATATCTGGAATTTACAAAAGAAGAATTAGAGTTAATCCGCCTCTCCAAAGAAAATTTTGATACGGTGGCGCTGATTTTGAATACGACAAATCCCATGAACTTGTCGGCGCTGGAAGAACTTGAAATTGACGCGTGCCTGTGGGTGGGAGCGTTGGGCCAGAGAGGCGTTTACGCCATCGGGGAAGCTTTAAACGGCACGGTAAATCCCTCCGGCCGTCTGGTGGACACCTACGCTTATGAACCGGACCTTGCGCCGGCGGCCGTCAATTTCGGGGATTATACCATTGCCAACAGCCAGGTAAAAGCGGGGAATAAATATATGGTGTATGCCGAGGGCGTTTACGTGGGATACCGGTATTATGAAACCAGGTATGAGGATGTTGTATTGGGCCAGGAAGACCCATCCAATTATGAGTATGCATCCCAGGTGCAGTTCCCCTTTGGATACGGCCTGTCCTATACGCAGTTCGCCTGGTCAGACTATGAGGTCAAAGAAAATGCGGAGGATTTTACCGTATCCGTAACGGTGGAAAATACAGGGGACGCGGCAGGCAAGGAAACGGTACAGGTGTACCTCCATTCTCCCTATACAGACTATGACAAGGAAAACCATATCGAGAAGCCCTCAGTGGAATTGGCCGGATTTGCCAAAACAGGGCTCTTAGAGCCGGGGGCAAAGGAAACGGTTACCGTAAACGTGCCCAGGGAAGCGCTCAAGGTATATGACCGGGAAGGATACGGCACTTACATTTTGGAAAAAGGCGAGTATTTCCTGTCGGCTGGGAAAAACGCCCATGACGCGTTAAACCACATTCTTTCTGCAAAAGGAAAAACAAAGGCGGACGGCATGACAGAAGAAGGGGACAAAGCAATGGCATATGCCTATACCCAGAAAAAAACGGACGCCGAAACTTATGCCGTATCTTCAGAGACTGGCGAGAAAATCCAAAACCAGATGGAAAATGTGGATATCTCTTATTATGATAAGGATTTTACCTATTTAAGCCGAAGCGACTGGAGCGGCACATGGCCTGCAGTGTACGGGGATGGAAACCTAAAAGCTTCGGAGGAACTGCTGGCGGATTTGGAACTTCCAGAAATCATAGAGGATAAAGAAGCGCAGATGCCGGAATTTGCGTCAGTTACCAGCGAAAGCGGCGAGCTGAAACTGGCGGATATGATAGGCGCGGATTTTGAGGATGGGCGCTGGGATGATTTGTTAAACCAGGTCAGCAAAGAAGAACTGTATGATATTGTCCGCCACGGCGGTTACGGCACCTATGCGGTCAGCAGTATCGGCCTGCCCGGAACGATCCATAAAGACGGGCCTGCCGGCATTTCCAGCACCCTGGCGGGAGGAAATTTAAGCTGCATGGCCTATCCGCCGGAAGTAGTAGTGGCTTCCACCTGGAATACAGAGCTGGTGGAGGAATTCGGAAAGCTTGTGGGCGAGGACAGCCTTTCCTCCGGCGTCAGCGTGTGGTATGCGCCGGCAATGAATATCCACAGGACAGCCCGCAGCGGACGGAACTTTGAATACTATTCAGAAGACAGCTTTTTGTCAGGAAAGATGGGCGCGGCGGAAGTGGCAGGCTTCCAGTCCATGGGCGGAATCGTTACCATCAAGCATTTTGCGCTGAATGACCAGGAAACCAACCGGATCGGCGGAGCCATTTTTTCCAATGAGCAGGCGGCCAGGGAACTTTATCTTAGGCCTTTCGAGCTTGCCATCACAGAAGGGAACGCCAATGGCATCATGAGTAGCATGAACCGTGTGGGAGCCCGCTGGATGGGAGCCCATGAGGGAGTTATGACAAATATTGTCCGGGGCGAGTGGGATTTTAAAGGTTTCGTGATCACAGACCAGACCTCTTTCCCCAGCTTTGACTACTGTGAGATCCGCGCCGGGCTGGCGGCAGGCAACGACATGTGGCTGAACACGGCAAACAATATGTGGGACTTGAAAGAGGAAGAACTCACCGCCAGCGTGATGCAGGATGTGCGCCTGGCAGCCCGGAGGTTCCTGTATGTTGTGGCAAACAGCAATGCCATGAACGGCGTAGACGGAGATACAAAAGTATTGAATGTAAAGGCCGGATGGCAGAAACTGATTCCCCTGCTGGTAATCGTGATGGCGTTGATTTTTGCCGGAGGCATGTACGGCGCCTACTGCCTGTGGGGAACGAAGAAACACCTTCGCAGGAAGCAGGAGAAAAAAGAGAGAAAAAATGCCGCCAAAGGGAAATAAAACTGGCCGCCTTTAATCTATGTACATGAATCCTTGAAAAAAGGGGCTGTCGGAAAATGAAATTTGTCTGCAATATGTAGTTGTGTCATTGAAAGTGTCACAGCATATATTGCGGATAACTTATCATTTCCCGACAGCCCCTTTTTTTGGGCATATCCGTCTGCCGCATGGACTTGAGGCATTCTCAAACCGATAGATTTCTGGAATTGAAAATAAAGATGATTCATGTTAATATCGTAATTATGGAAGAAGCAGAAGGGCAATCAAAGAAATCATCAGAATTTGCAAGGATATTAATGTATTGAGGGAATATTGGGAAAAAAGAGAGCAGGAGGTACTGAGTATGTTGATGGAAGTGTATGATCAGCAAGAAGTGATGAGATCATATGCAGAGAGTGAAAGAAGAGTTGCTTGGAGGACATTATGATTAATGATATTACAATCGGGCCGCTGACAATCCATGTCTATGGCATAATGGTGGCAATTGGTTACATGAGCGCGCTGCTGATTAGTGAAAGGCGCGCCAGGAAACGTGGACTGGACACAGATATATTATTTGGAATCTTCTGGTGTGCAGTTCTTGGAGGCGCAGCAGGAAGTAAACTGCTGTATTATACGGTAAACTTTAAGGAGGTGTTAAGGGATCCTTCGATTTTGCTGAACTTTCAGAATGGATGGGTGGTATACGGCGGAATTATCGGCGGCGTGGCAGCCGGCTGGGGGTACTGCCGATTCAAGAAAGCGGATTTTCTCACTTACCTGGATTTGGTGCTTCCAGCGGTGGCGTTTGCCCAGGGGTGCGGGCGGATCGGATGCTTTTTCGCAGGCTGCTGTTATGGAAGAGAGACAGATTCTGTATTCGGCATTCAGTATTGGCAGTCCAATTATGCCCCCAATGGGGTAAAACTGATTCCCACGCAAATCTATTCCAGTATCGGTGATTTTGCCATGGCATTCGTATTGATGGCGTATGCAAAGCGGCAGCCCTCCAAGGGAAGGGTTGCGGCAGGCTATTGTATCCTTTACAGCATAGGAAGATTCATAATTGAAATGTTTCGGGATGATTACCGGGGAGAATTTGGTTTTCTATCCACTTCTCAGATCATCTCTATCCTTATTCTGGCAGTTGGAATCGGATTATTTGTATGGGCGGGAAAACGGACAGAGGAGAATGATGGATCATGGACCGAGATCTGACAAAAGGGCCGGTGATGGCTTCGATGATGATTTTTGCCGTGCCCATGATTCTGGGAAATTTGCTGCAGCAATGTTATAATATAGCGGATACATTGATTGTGGGAAAATTTTTGGGCAGCCATGCATTGGCGGCAGTAGGTTCCTCCTTTACGCTGATGACATTTTTAACCTCGATTTTATTGGGGCTTTGCATGGGAAGCGGCGCAGTTTTTTCTATTCGGTTTGGACAAAAGGATGAACAGGGGCTCAAAGAGAGTATCTGCGCGTCATTTGTGCTGGTGGCAGGACTGACAATAGTTTTAAATATCTTGGCGTTTCTCTGTCTGGACAGTATCCGCATTTTTCTGCAGGTGCCGGCTGAGGTCTGGGGACTGATGCGGGAATACCTGCTGGTGATTTTCTGCGGGATTGCGGCTTCTTTCTTATATAATTATTTTGCAGCCTTCTTGCGTGCAGTGGGAAATTCAGTGGCGCCGCTGATCTTTCTGGCTATTTCCGCTGTTTTAAATATTATATTGGATTTGTGCTTTGTGCTTTGGCTGGAGCGAGGCGCAGCAGGGGCAGCGGAGGCGACTGTGATTTCCCAGTATGTTTCAGGGCTGGGAATTGCCGGTTATACATTGGTGAAATGTCCCCAGTTTCAGGGACTTGGCAAATACTGGCATGTCCGCAAACACTGTATTAAGGAAATTGCCGGCTTTTCTGTTCTGACCTGTGTACAGCAATCTGTTATGAACCTTGGGATTCTTATGGTACAGGGACTGGTGAACAGTTTCGGTCCGGCGGTTATGGCGGCATTTGCGGCGGCAGTTAAAATTGACGCCTTTGCTTATATGCCGGTGCAGGACTTTGGCAATGCCTTTTCTACCTTTATTGCGCAGAATTACGGCGCAAAAGAACCGGCGCGGATACGGAGCGGGTTAAAGGGGGCAGTGGTTTCTGCCATGGGGTTTTGTCTGTTGATATCTGCGGCGGTCTGCATATTTGCCCGCCCCTTAATGGGAATATTTGTGGAGGCTGGTGAAACCGTCATTATTCAGGAAGGGGTGCGCTATCTGCGGATTGAAGGGATCTTTTATGCAGGAATCGGATGCTTATTTCTGCTGTACGGTCTGTACCGGGCATTGGGCCGGCCAGGGATGTCGGTGGCGCTTACCGTGATTTCTTTGGGGACAAGGGTTTTGCTGGCCTATTTGCTTTCAGCGGTTCCATTCATTGGAGTGGCTGGAATCTGGTGGTCAATTCCGATTGGATGGTTTTTGGCAGATGCGGCTGGGATTGTCTATTATATCAGGAAGAAGGAACTGCTGTACTAGGAACTGTGCAAAAATAAATTTACCATCTTGCTTGTCTATTTCTCCGATAGCACGGAACAAAAATCAGTTACATAGCCCGCTAGGGTCTGCCCCGGCAAAGCGAGGGCATGCGCCTGATTTTTGTTTCGCACTCTCGAAGAAATATCCCGTGTCTGCCGATATATACCCTGAGTAGAATATTTCTATAGTATATGTCGGACAGATGGGAGGAATCAGTATGAATGTTATGAATCCGCAGACAGCGGCGGCCAAGAGAAAAACAGGAGATCTTACCGTGGATCTCAGCCAGATTGTCCGGAATTTTACCGGAACGGAAACGGACGACAGTAAGAAATCCGTTCTGCAGAAGTTATTAGAACCGAAAGCAGTGGATCAAAGCGAGCGGGATGCTCAGAAAATATTACAGATTGCCAAAAGGATTGCCAGAGGAGAATCCGTGACGCCGGAAGAAAAGGAACTTCTCAGGCGGCTGAACCCGCAGCTGGCTCAGATGGCGGAACTGGCCAGGAAAGAGGGAGAGCGGCTGAGACACGCGCTCAAACAGGCTTCCTCAAAGGAAGAGCAGCAGACCATTATCGGTCAGGCATATCAGCATGTTGCGGATATTTCGAAGAAGAATCCCCAATTCGGAGAATTGTTGGGGGAAGCCGTGAAAGCGGCCATCAAGGATGTGCAGGAAGATCCCGCAGTCAAGAACAAGCCGGATACCAGGAATGCTGCGGAAGGGGAGAATCATAAGAATCACCCGGGAATAAGCAGCCCAGAGGAAAATGCTGAGGATTTCTCAGGAATCCGAAGCCTGAAGGAAAATACTGAAAATTTCCCGGGAATCCAGAATATAGAAGAAACAGCGGAATCCAAAGCCTCAGAAGACAGGCAGGAAGAGATACTGGAACAATTCTGCCCTACGGAATGGATGTCTATGCTGGATTGTAAAGGCTAGTACAGCAGTTCCTAAATACTCATACACTAAGCACTCGCTATTTGCGCCATTGCTGCGTTGTTGTCAGTCAACGATGCCACCGCATCGCCTCCTTCCTCCGCCTTGCACTGACACAAATATCAAGCACTTAGTGTATGAGTATTTAGAAACTGCTGTACTAGAGCGTGTCTTAAAATGATTGAAAATAATTAATTTTATACTTGCATTATGTCCGATTATGTTTTATAATAACAACTGCTGTGGCATGATAGCAATGAAGCGTGAGGTTGCTGCCCCAAGCCGGGCAGGTTTTTCCGTGGAGCGAATGTCAAGTTAGGAAACTGGCGACAAGTCACTGTATCACAACAGGAAATCTGCAAAGCAGCAGAAGCCCCGTGTGCAATATTTACGACACACACGGAGAAGTGTACAGTCACCGCTTGTCGTACTGAAGTAAAGTGCGAAAAGGAGGCGGCTTTTTTTATGGCAAGTCAAGTAATGAGAATCACACTGAAGGCATACGACCATCAGTTAGTGGATGCATCTGCAAAGAAAATTATCGAAACTGTAAAGAAGAACGGAGCACAGGTGAGCGGACCGGTTCCACTTCCCACCAAGAAGGAAGTTGTAACGATTTTAAGGGCGGTTCACAAGTACAAAGATTCAAGAGAGCAGTTTGAGCAGAGAACTCATAAGAGACTGATTGATATCATCACGCCCACCCAGAAGACAGTGGACGCTTTGTCCAGACTGGAAATGCCTGCAGGCGTGTACATTGATATCAAAATGAAGAACAAGTAAAGGGTAACAATCCTGAAGGGTTCAATATAGAAGTATTGCAACTGTTCTAGGATGAGCGGTTCCGCTGCCCAAGGGTATGAATCGTTCCGCTGTAGAGTAAACAGGAGGGAAAGAAATGAAGAAAGCAATTTTAGCGACCAAAGTCGGAATGACTCAAATCTTCAATACAGACGGCGCGCTGGTGCCGGTTACTGTATTACAGGCTGGTCCCTGTGCCGTAACACAGATTAAAACGGTGGAAAACGACGGATACAGCGCAGTGCAGGTTGGTTTTGTTGATAAGAAAGAGAAGATTATTAACAGAGACGCCAACGGCAGAAAAGAAATCAGAAACAGACATGGCCTGACCAAGGCTGAGAAAGGACACTTTGACAAAGCAGGCGTGTCCGGCAAGAGATTTGTGAAAGAATTTAAATTTGAAAATGCTGCAGATTATAATCTGGCTGATGAAATCAAAGCAGATATCTTTGCAGAAGGCGATAAAGTTGACGCGACTGCAATTTCCAAAGGTAAGGGATTCCAGGGCGCAATTAAGAGACACGGCCAGCACAGAGGACCTATGGCCCACGGTTCTAAGTTCCATCGCCATCAGGGATCCAACGGTGCATGTTCCAGTCCGAGCAAAGTGTTTAAAGGCAAAGGAATGCCGGGACATATGGGCGCTGTGAAAGTAACGGTTCAGAACCTTGAGATTGTAAGAGTGGATGCTGAGAACAATCTGCTTCTGGTAAAGGGCTCTGTTCCGGGACCGAAGAAGTCTCTGGTTACCATTAAAGAGACTGTAAAGCAGTAGTGAAAGGAGGACTTAACAATGGCTAATGTAGCTGTTTATAATATGGAAGGCAATGAAGTTGGAAGCCTTGAGCTCAACGATGCGGTGTTCGGCGTGGAAATCAACGAACATCTGGTGCACATGGCAGTTGTGCAGCAGCTTGCAAACAATCGCCAGGGAACGCAGAAAGCAAAGACACGTTCTGAAGTTTCCGGCGGCGGAAGAAAACCATGGAGACAAAAGGGAACGGGTCACGCAAGACAGGGATCCATCCGGGCTCCTCAGTGGAAAGGCGGCGGCGTAGTATTTGCTCCGGTTCCGAGAGATTATTCTTTTAAGATGAATAAGAAAGAGAAAAGGGCGGCATTGAAATCCGCGCTGACATCCAGGGTAAACGAGAGCAAACTTATCGTAGTGGATAACTTAAGCCTGGATGAAATCAAGACAAAGAAGTTTAAAGAAGTATTAAACAACCTGAAGGTGAATAAAGCCCTGGTGGTTTTGAAGGACAATGATCAGAAGGTGGTAATGTCTGCAAGAAATATTCCTGCTGTTAAGACGACAATGACCAATTCTCTCAACGTATACGATATTTTGAAATACGATACCGTGGTAATCACCAAGGATGCGGTATCAGCAATCGAGGAGGTGTATGCATAATGGCAAACGTACAATATTATGACGTAATCCTCAAACCGGTAATTACCGAAAAGAGCATGAACCTTATGGGTGAGAAGAAATATACTTTTCTGGTTCATCCGGAAGCAAATAAGACCATGATTAAGGAAGCTGTTGAGAAAATGTTTGAGGGAACCAAGGTAAAAAAAGTGAATACCTTAAACGTTGGCGGCAAGAAGAAGAGAAGAGGTATGGTAGTGGGCAAAACTGCCAAGACCAAGAAAGCGATTGTCCAGCTGACCGAGGACAGCAAAGACATTGAAATTTTTGCAGGCTTATAGAAAGGAGAAACATCATGGGAATTAAGACATACAACCCATATACACCTTCCAGAAGGAATATGACCGGTTCTGATTTTTCTGAAATCACAAAGAAAACTCCGGAGAAATCTCTGTTAGTTTCTTTGCAGAAGAATTCCGGCCGTAATAATCAGGGTAAAATTACTGTAAGGCACCGCGGCGGCGGCAACAGAAGAAAATATAGAATTATTGATTTTAAAAGAAATAAAAAAGACGGAATTCCGGCAACCGTAATCGGAATTGAATACGATCCCAACAGAACGGCAAATATTGCGCTGATTTGTTATGTGGACGGAACCAAATCATATATCCTTGCACCGGAAGGTCTGACTGACGGCATGAAAGTTATGAACGGGCCGGAAGCGGAAGTGAGAGTGGGCAACTGCCTGCCGCTGGAGAATATTCCGGTAGGTACTCAGGTGCACAACATTGAACTGCATCCGGGAAAAGGCGGCCAGCTTGTCCGTTCCGCAGGAAACAGCGCTCAGCTGATGGCAAAAGAAGGAAAGTACGCAACCTTGAGACTTCCCTCCGGTGAAATGAGAATGGTGCCGATGATCTGCAGAGCAACCGTCGGCGTGGTAGGCAATGCCGATCACAACCTTATTAAAATAGGTAAAGCAGGACGGAAGCGCCACATGGGGATCCGCCCCACCGTACGCGGTTCTGTTATGAACCCCAACGACCATCCACACGGCGGTGGAGAAGGAAAGACTGGAATCGGACGTCCGGGCCCGTCTACTCCATGGGGCAAACCTGCACTGGGACTTAAGACCAGAAAGAAACACAAAGCAAGCGATAAGCTTATCGTAAGAAGAAGAGACGGTAGAGCTTTGAAATAACAGGGATACCCGCAGGGCGGTTCTGCCCGCTGGCGGGACAATATTTTAGGAGGTTGAATTTTTATGGGTCGTTCACTGAAAAAAGGACCATTTGCTGATGCAAGCTTATTAAAAAAAGTAGATGCCATGAACGCAGCAGGTGAGAAGAGCGTGATTAAGACATGGTCTCGCCGTTCAACGATTTTCCCGCAGTTCGTAGGCCACACATTTGCCGTGCATGACGGAAGAAAACATGTGCCGGTTTATGTGACGGAAGATATGGTAGGCCATAAGCTTGGTGAGTTCGTTTCAACAAGAACTTACCGCGGGCATGGAAAAGATGAGAAGAAATCCAAAGTTCGTTAACAGATAGAGATAGGAAAGGAGGTTCCACATCCATGGCAAAGGGACATAGAAGTCAAATTAAGAGAGAAAGAAATGCGCAGAAAGATACCAGGCCGTCAGCCAAATTATCTTACGCCAGAGTATCTGTTCAGAAAGCATGTTTCGTGTTAGATGCAATCCGTGGAAAAGATGTGAAGACTGCACTGGCTATTCTGGCATACAATCCGAGATACGCATCCAGCGTAATAGAGAAACTGTTGAAATCTGCAATTGCAAACGCAGAAAACAATAATGGTATGAATGCAGACAATCTTTACATTGCAGAATGTTATGCAAATAAAGGACCAACAATGAAGAGAGTCAGACCAAGGGCACAGGGAAGAGCTTACAGAATCGAAAAGAGAATGAGCCACATAACAATTGTGCTTGATGAAAGATAGGAGGGCAAACATGGGACAGAAAGTGAATCCTCATGGTTTAAGAGTTGGAATTATTAAAGATTGGGACTCTAAATGGTATGCGGAAGCAGATTTTGCAGATTTTCTTATTGAAGATTATAACATCAGAAGATTCCTGAAGAAGAAATTATACGCATCCGGAGTTTCCAAGATTGAGATTGAAAGAGCTTCTGATCGGGTAAAAGTAATTCTCTATACGGCTAAGCCCGGCGTTGTCATCGGGAAAGGCGGATCAGAGATTGAGAAAGTTAAGGCAGAACTTCAGAAATTAACAGATAAAAAACTGGTGGTAGATATCAAAGAAGTAAAAAGGCCGGACAAAGACGCCCAGCTTGTGGCAGAAAATATTGCGCTGCAGTTGGAGAACCGTGTTTCTTTCCGCAGAGCAATGAAGTCCTGCATGGGCAGAAGTATGAAGGCAGGCGCTCTTGGAATCAAGAGTTCCGTATCCGGACGTCTGGGCGGCGCTGATATGGCCCGTACCGAGTTCTACAGTGAAGGAACGATTCCACTTCAGACATTAAGAGCAGATATCGATTATGGATTCGCTGAAGCAGACACCACCTACGGAAAAGTAGGAGTAAAAGTATGGATCTACAAAGGCGAGGTACTTCCAACAAAAGAAACAAAGGAAGGGAGCGATAAATAATGTTAATGCCAAAAAGAGTAAAACGCCGTAAACAGTTCCGTGGTTCCATGGCAGGAAAGGCGTTAAGAGGTAATAAAATTACAAACGGTGAATACGGTATTGTGGCTACAGAGCCATGCTGGATCAAATCCAATCAGATTGAGGCAGCCCGTATCGCAATGACACGTTACATTAAGCGTGGCGGTAAAGTCTGGATTAAGATTTTCCCTGATAAACCAGTAACTGCAAAACCGGCAGAAACCCGTATGGGTTCCGGAAAAGGAACACTGGAATACTGGGTGGCTGTTGTAAAACCAGGCCGTGTTTTGTTTGAAATCTCCGGCGTTCCGGAAGAAATTGCGCGGGAAGCATTGCGTCTTGCTACCCATAAGTTACCATGTAAATGTAAAATAGTTTCTCGGGCAGACTTAGAAGGCGGTGAATCAAATGAAAAGCAGTAATTATGTGAAAGAATTAAGAGAAGAATCCGTAGAATCATTGCAGGAGAAGTTAGTGGCTGCAAAGAAAGAACTTTTTAATTTAAGATTCCAGAATGCGACCAACCAGTTGGAGAATACCGGAAGAATCAAAGAGGTTCGCAAGAATATTGCCAGAATTCAGACGATTATCACTGAAAAGGCACGGGAGACATTGAACGCTTAAGGAAAGGAGCAGAATCGTGGAAGAAAGAAATCTTAGAAAAACACGTACCGGTGTTGTTGTAAGCGACAAGATGAACAAAACGATTGTTGTTGCAGTGCGGGACAATGTAAGACATCCCCTTTACAACAAGATCGTGAAAAGAACTTATAAATTGAAAGCTCATGACGAAAACAATGAATGCAAAATCGGAGACACAGTCAAAGTAATGGAAACAAGGCCTTTGTCCAAGGACAAGAGATGGAGACTTGTGGAAATCATTGAGAGAGCGAAATAAAGGAGGCTACCGGCATGATTCAACAGGAAAGCAGACTGAAAGTAGCCGATAATACAGGAGCAAAAGAATTACTCTGCATCCGTGTTATGGGCGGTTCTATAAGAAGATATGCGAATATCGGAGATATCATCACTGCTACGGTTAAAGATGCAACACCAGGTGGTGTTGTTAAGAAGGGTGATGTGGTAAAAGCTGTAGTGGTTCGTACGAAAAAAGGCGCCCGTCGGAAAGACGGTTCTTATATTAAATTCGACGAGAACGCGGCTGTCATCATCAAAGATGACAAAACCCCGAGAGGAACCCGTATCTTTGGGCCAGTTGCAAGAGAGCTTCGTGAGAAACAGTTTATGAAGATTGTTTCCCTGGCTCCGGAAGTATTATAGGAGGTGCGAAGAGATGGCAATGATGAAAATTAAAAGAGGCGATATGGTAAAAGTAATCGCCGGCAAAGATAAAGACAAAGAAGGCAAAGTCCTTTCTGTCAATAAGAAAAACCACACCGTACTGGTAGAGGGCATCAATATGGCGACCAAGCATACCAAGCCCAGCATGGCGAATCAGCAGGGCGGCATTGTGCATCAGGAAGCGCCTCTTGATATTTCCAATGTGATGTATCTGCACAAAGGCAAAGCTACCCGTATCGGTTTCAAAATGGACGGAGATAAAAAAGTACGTTTTGCCAAATCTACAGGCGAAGTCATTGATTAATTCAGGAGAGGAGGTCCATTCAGTTGAGTAGTAGATTAAAAGAAATTTATCAGAACGAGATCGTAGACGCTCTGATGAAAAAATTCGAATATAAAAATGTAATGCAGGTACCGAAGATTGAAAAAGTAATCATCAACATGGGTGTCGGCGAAGCGAAAGAAAACGCGAAACTCCTTGACGCTGCCGTAAGCGATCTGGAAACCATTACCGGCCAGAAAGCAGTGATTACAAAAGCCAAAAAGTCTGTGGCAAACTTCAAAATCAGAGAGGGAATGCCCATTGGATGCAAAGTGACGTTAAGAGGCGACAAGATGTATGAATTCGTTGACCGCTTAATCAATCTGGCGCTTCCCCGTGTGCGTGACTTCAGGGGTGTGAACCCCAATGCATTTGATGGAAGAGGAAATTATGCCCTTGGCATCAAAGAGCAGCTGATTTTCCCGGAAATTGAGTATGACAAGATCGACAAAGTCCGCGGTATGGATGTTATTTTCGTAACTACAGCAAAAACAGACGAAGAAGGCCGTGAACTGTTGGCACAGTTCAATATGCCATTTGCAAAACAGTAAGGAGGGAATTTCAATGGCAAAAACAGCAATGAAAATCAAACAGCAGCGCAAACAGAAATTCTCTACCAGAGAATACAGCCGCTGCAGAATTTGCGGACGTCCGCATGCATATTTGAGAAAATACGGAATCTGCAGAATCTGCTTCCGTGAATTAGCTTATAAAGGACAGATTCCAGGTGTTAAAAAGGCGTCTTGGTAGGCCGGTAAAGGAGGAAAATATATCATGACAATGAGTGATCCAATCGCAGATATGCTTACAAGAATCCGTAATGCAAATACTGCTAAACATGATACAGTTGATGTTCCGTCTTCCAAAATGAAGATTGCAATTGCCAACATTCTCGTAGACGAAGGATACATTGCAAAATATGACATAGTAGAAGATGGCAGCTTTAACACAATTCGCATTACCTTAAAATACGGTAGTGACAAAAATGAAAAGATTATCACAGGGCTTAAGAGAATTTCCAAACCGGGACTTCGGGTATATGCCGGCAAAAATGAAATTCCAAAGGTGCTGGGCGGACTTGGAATTGCAATTCTTTCCACCAATCAGGGTGTTGTAACCGATAAAGAAGCAAGAAGATTAGCAGTAGGCGGAGAAGTATTGGCTTATGTATGGTAGGCATTGAGCACTTAGCGAGGTGTTTTCGAGCTTAGTGCGAAAGCCGTTCCCGAGACTTAGCGGTGGCGAGCCTGCTTTTGGCGAAGTCAGCGTGTTAGTCGAGCGGAACCTCACAGCGTATAATAAACAATAAATTACAGGAGGTACGGGCATGTCACGTATAGGAAGAATGCCAATCGCAGTACCTGCAGGCGTAACTGTAGATATTGCAGAAAATAATCATGTGACTGTGAAAGGTCCGAAGGGTACTTTAGAGAGAACCCTTCCAACGGAAATGGAAATCAAATTAGAAGGTTCTGAAGTAACTGTAACAAGACCCAGCGATTTAAAGAAAATGAAATCACTGCACGGTCTGACCAGAACCTTGATTAACAATATGGTAATCGGCGTAACCCAGGGCTACACCAAGGAACTGGAAGTAAACGGCGTTGGTTACAGGGCGTCCAAATCAGGAAAAGACTTAACCCTGAATCTGGGATATTCCCATCCGGTTGTTATGACAGATCCGGAGGGGCTTGAGTCAAAAGTAGAAGGAAATAAAATCACAGTTTCCGGTATTGATAAAGAAAAAGTCGGCCAGTACGCAGCGGAAATCAGAGATAAGAGAAGACCTGAGCCGTATAAGGGCAAAGGTATCAAATATGCTGATGAAGTGATTAGGCGTAAAGTTGGTAAGACTGGTAAAAAATAATTAAAGGAGGAACACAATAATGATTAATAAGAAATCAAGAGCTGAAGTCCGGATGAAAAAGCACAGAAGAATCCGCAATCGTTTCTCCGGTACCGCTGAAAGACCGCGTTTGGCAGTGTTTAGAAGCAATAACCATATGTATGCTCAGATCATTGATGACGATAAGCAGCATACACTTGTTTCCGCGTCTACACTTCAGAAGGATGTAAAGGCTGAACTGGAGAAAACCAATAACGTAGAAGCGGCAGCGTATCTTGGAACCGTAATCGCAAAGAGAGCGTTGGATAAAGGCATTACTACAGTTGTCTTCGACAGAGGCGGATATATCTATCAGGGTAAAGTCAAGGCTTTAGCTGATGCTGCAAGAGAAGCCGGGTTAAACTTTTAATAGGAGGAGACAAACACATGAAACGTACAATCATTGATGCTAGTCAATTGGAATTAACAGAAAAAGTGGTATCAATTAAACGTGTAACGAAAGTTGTAAAAGGCGGACGTAACATGCGTTTTACAGCTTTGGTTGTTGTTGGTGACAGCAATGGTCATGTAGGCGCAGGTTTAGGAAAAGCAACTGAAATTCCTGAAGCAATCCGTAAGGGAAAAGAAGACGCAATCAAGAAACTGATTTCTGTAAAATTAGATGATAACAGCAGTATTACCCATGACATTACCGGCAAACACACCGGCGCGTCTGTATTGCTGAAGAGAGCTCCGGAAGGTACCGGCGTTATTGCCGGCGGTCCTGCGCGTAGCGTATGTGAACTTGCAGGCATTAAAAATATCCGTACAAAATCCCTGGGCTCCAATAATAAGCAGAATGTAGTGCTGGCTACAATCAATGCTTTAAGTCAGTTGAAATCTCCGGAAGAAGTAGCAAAACTCCGCGGTAAATCTGTAGAAGAGATACTCGGGTAAGGAGGACATGGAAAATGGCAGAGAAATTAAAAATTACACTTGTAAAATCTACAATCGGCGCTGTGCCAAAGAACCGCAAAACCGTAGAAGCGTTAGGGTTGAGGAAATTAAACCATTCGGTGGAAATGCCGGATAACGCAGCAATCAGAGGCATGGTCAGACAGGTCAGACATTTAGTGAAAGTAGAAGAAATTTAAGAGAATGTAAGGAGGTGTCAAAATGGACTTATCAAATTTACAACCGGCAGTGGGCTCTAAACACAGCAATAATTTTAGAAGAGGCCGTGGACATGGTTCCGGAAATGGTAAGACGGCAGGCAAGGGACACAAAGGTCAGAAGGCACGTTCCGGCGCGCCGAGACCAGGGTTCGAGGGCGGCCAGATGCCATTATACAGACGAATTCCTAAGCGTGGATTTACCAACAGGAATTCCAAGGACATTGTAGCAATTAATGTTCATGTATTGGATGCATTTGATAATGATGCAGTTGTAACGGTAGAGGCTTTAATGGAGCGTGGAATCATCAAAAACCCAAGAGACGGTGTTAAGATTCTCGGAGATGGTGAGCTTACCAAGAAACTTACCGTACAGGTAAATGCCTTCAGTGCAGGTGCAAAAGAAAAGATTGAGGCTCTTGGTGGAAAAGCAGAGGTGATCTAATGCTGGAGACACTCCGTAACGCATTTAAAATTAAGGATATCAGGAACCGTATTTTTTATACGTTAGCAATGATGGTTGTCATCAGGCTGGGCTCACAGCTGCCTCTTCCTGGCGTCAACGCCGAAGTGATTGCAAACTGGTTTGCTTCCAATCAGGGAGCGGATTCGCTGAATTTCTTTAATGCCATCACCGGCGGTTCTTTTGAACAGATGTCAGTGTTTGCATTGAATATTACGCCCTATATCACATCCTCCATTATTATGCAGCTTCTTACCATTGCCATCCCGAAGCTGGAAGAAATGCAGAAAGATGGAGAAGACGGAAGAAAGAAAATCGCAGAGATTACCCGTTATGTGACGGTTGCGTTGGCTTTGATTCAGTCCATTGCAATGGCAATCGGATTTGGCCGGGGCGGATATCTGGATAAATTTGACGCTCCTCACGTAATTATGATGGTGACCGGATTAACGGCAGGTTCCGCAGTGCTGATGTGGATTGGCGAGAGAATCACGGAATTCGGCGTGGGAAATGGTATTTCCATTGTATTGGTAATCAACATTATCTCACGTATACCGGAAGATTTGATGACCCTTTACACTCAGTTTATTGCAAATGCGCCCAATGTAGGAAATGCAATCATTGCAGCGGCAGTAATTATTGCGGTAATTCTGGTAACGGTTGTTTTCGTTATTATTTTGCAGGATGGCGAACGCAGAATTCCGGTGCAGTACAGTAAGAAAATTCAGGGGCGCAAACAGGTAGGCGGGCAGTCCACCCACATTCCCCTGAAAGTAAATACGGCCGGCGTGATTCCAATCATTTTTGCCCAGTCCATTATGCAGTTCCCGGTTGTAATTGCGACCATTATGGGAAAAGGCAACGGAACTGGAATCGGAAGCAAGATTCTGCACGGGTTGTCCCAGTCTTACTGGTGTAATCCAGAGCAGCCCATTTACAGTATCGGTCTGTTGGTATATATTGTGCTGGTGATTGCCTTTGCGTATTTCTATACATCCATTACCTTCAATCCGTTGGAGGTTGCCAACAATATGAAACGGCAGGGCGGATTTATTCCGGGAATCAGGCCGGGAAAACCGACCAGTGATTATTTGACAAAGATCTTGAACTATATCGTATTTATCGGAGCGGTAGGGCTTACGATTGTAGCTGTAATTCCAATTTTCTTTAATGGAGTATTCAGTGCAAATGTGTCTTTCGGCGGAACATCTATCATCATTATTGTAGGTGTTGTCATTGAGACTTTGAAGCAGATTGAATCTCAAATGCTGGTACGTTATTATAAAGGATTTTTAAATGACTAAAAACAGATATCGTCATGCACAGCCTGCCCTTTGGCGGGCCGTATGGCCATTATAGCAAATGCTCGTCATACGCAGTCTGCCCTTATGGCGGGCCGTATGGCCATTATAGCAAATGCTCGTTATACGCAGTCTGCTCTTATGGCGGTTGTGCAGGAATTAGGAGGTGTCATATGGCATCTCCTATGGTGTATTTGCTTTGGAGGGAAGAAGTCCCTCTGCAGGCATTGACAGCAGCATGAATATAAGGAGGAGAAAGTATGAAAATTATTATGTTAGGCGCGCCGGGAGCAGGAAAAGGCACACAGGCAAAACAGATTGCGGATAAATATTCTATCCCGCACATTTCTACCGGAGATATTTTCCGGGCAAACTTAAAAGCAGGAACAGAACTGGGCAAGAAAGCCAAGGAATATATGGATCAGGGGCTTTTAGTGCCGGATGAACTGACCTGCGATCTGGTCATGGACCGCATCGGCCAGGAAGACTGCAAAAACGGATTCGTTCTGGATGGATTTCCAAGGACCATTCCTCAGGCGGAAGCATTGGACAATGCACTTTCAAAAATCAATCAGACCATGGATTATGCCATTGACGTGGATGTTCCCGATGAGAATATCGTTAACAGAATGTCAGGAAGGCGCGCATGCTTAAACTGCGGCGCAACTTATCACATCGTTTCCATTCCCACAAAAGTGGAAGGCATATGTGATCGCTGCGGCAGTCAGGTAGTATTGAGAGACGACGATCAGCCGGAAACGGTAAAGAAACGTCTGGATGTTTACCATGAACAGACCCAGCCATTAATCGACTATTACAAAAAACAGAATATTTTAAAAACCGTAGATGGGACTCAGCCAATGGAAAAAGTATTTGACGCCATTGTGGAAATTTTAGGAGCGTAAAAAATGTCAGTATCAATTAAATCTGCCAGAGAAATCGAATTAATGCGGGCAGCAGGAAAAATTCTGGAGAAAGTTCACGATAATCTGGGAAGGGAGTTAAGACCCGAAATGTCCACGTTGGATATTGACCGTCTGGGAGAAGAAATTATTAAAAGTTATGGGTGCATTCCTTCCTTTAAAAATTATAACGGATATCCGGCTTCCGTTTGTGTGTCAGTCAATGATGAGGTGGTGCACGGCATTCCCACCAAGAAGCGGCTGATACAGGAAGGAGATATTGTCAGTCTGGATATTGGCGTCATCTATAAGGGATACCATTCGGATGCAGCGAGGACCCATGGAATCGGCGAGATTTCTCAGGAGGCCGCATTGTTGATTGAAAGAACCAGGCAGAGTTTTTTTGAAGGCATTAAATATGCAAAAGAAGGCAATCATCTACATCAGATTTCAAATGCAATTGCCGCTTACGCAGAGAGTTTCGGCTATGGCGTTGTGCGGGATTTGGTTGGGCACGGCGTTGGAAGCCATCTGCATGAGGATCCTCAGATACCGAATTTTACCCAGAAAAGCAGGGGGATTCGGCTGAAGGCAGGCATGACCTTGGCAATTGAACCTATGATTAATGCAGGGCGTTACGATGTGGTATGGGAGGAGGATAACTGGACGGTGGTAACACAGGACGGTTCCTTGTCCGCTCATTACGAAAATACGATTTTGGTGACATCCGGGGAACCGGAAATCTTAACCCTTTCCGAATGAAAGCAGCTTCTGAAAGTAAGAGAGATTAGTCAGCCTGTGAACAGAAAGCGGAAACGGGCAGAATAAAGGAAACAGTTATATGGATATCAAATTAGCAATTTCCAGATCGGGTCATGACAAAGACAGTATTTATGTAATTGTAAAAGAAGAAGCCAATATGGTATATCTGGCAGATGGCAGTTTAAAGCCATTGGAGAAGCCGAAAAAAAAGAACAGAAAACATATTCAGGTAATAAAAAAGCTTCCGAAAGAAATTACAGAAGTCTTTACACAGGAGAATTTTCGGAATGAAGAAATAAAACGGGCCATTAAACTTTATCGCAAAAGTATCATGGATGCCCAGCAGGTATAAAAATCAGGAGGAAACAAGATGTCAAAAGCAGATGTAATCGAAGTAGAAGGAAAAGTGGTTGAAAAGTTACCGAACGCCATGTTCCAGGTGGAACTGGAAAACGGCCACCAGATTCTGGCGCATATCAGCGGAAAGCTGAGAATGAATTTTATCCGTATTCTGCCGGGAGATAAGGTGACAGTTGAGATGTCTCCCTATGATTTGACCAAGGGAAGAATCATTTGGAGAGATAAATAGAAGATTGGAATGACATGAATCTTATAAGGGAAACGCTTCGCAGGGAGGCATTTCCCTTTTCTTATCTATTTAGCGGAACTGCCGGATGCCCCTTGCATACAACCCGGGCAATCCGGCAGTGATAAAATCCAGATTTAACGGAACTGCCGGTATACTCCTCCCGCAGCCATGCCGCCTCTGCAGTCAGCAAGTTCGCTGACGGTAATCAGCTGATAACCCTGCCTCACCAGTTCTGGTATAATCACAGAAGAAGCTTCCGCTGTCTGCTGGTACAGATCATGCATCAGAACAATATCTCCGTCACTGACATTCCCAAGGACCGCCGCCTGGGTTCGCGCCGCGTTTCGGGTTCTCCAGTCCAGGGTGTCGATGGACCAGAGAATCAGGGGCATGCCCACCGTTTCGTCTACTGTTCCGTTGTGGCCGCCTCCGGGCGGGCGCATGACGACTGGGGAGACGCCGGTGATGCTTCGAACTGCGTCATTGGTCAGATTCACCTGGCTTTGGATTTCAGATATGCCGATTTTTGTCAGAATCTGGTGACTGTATGTATGGTTTCCGATCTCACAGTGCAGGCTGCAGGCCCGCCTTAAAATATCGGGATAGCTGTTTACCCGCTGGCCTACTACGAAGAATGTGGCGGCGCTTCCATGCTGTTCCAACAGATCCAAAATCGCTGAAGTATACGGGGAAGGCCCGTCGTCGTAAGTTAAAGCGACCATTGGTTTTTCCAGATCAATCTGCCTTATGATGACGCCGTCAGCGTTGTAATAGCACATAAAGTGAGAATCCCGGATCCGGCAGCTTGTGATTCTGCTGCCTTCTGCTGTGTATGCCAGTAGTTCACCGCTGATTTCTTTTTCCACCTGTCCGTTAGACTTTACATAGATAAGCTTCCGGAAAGCAGTCAGGTAAAGTCCGGGAGAATTCATTTTTACTCCGTCCGGGCCGAAATAATATTTCTTTTTCTTGATGCTGCGGATATCATTTATTACCAGAGTCTTTTTATTTTTCCCCAGGTCATAGAATTTGCCGGAGGCAGGATCATACTGGTGGGTGCCTTTGCCGGAGCCGTTAAAATAATACCGCTGATTGTTTACGGTTTTCCATACTTTTTTCTGTTTTTGCCATGCGTCTTTGGAATAGCTGTAGCTGCTGAATCTCCAATAGCCGCTCTTTTTTTCCATTTTGCATGTGACATAGCCTTTTTTTCCGATTTGCACATAGAGGGAAGCGGAACTTTTCTGCCAGCCTTTTTTCGTAATTCGAAGGCCTTTGGAATTAAAATAATACAGTTTTCCATCGGAAAGCCGGCTGATTTCTTTTTTCACGGCAGTCATTTTCCCTTTACTGAGCTTTTTGCACTTTTTGGTATTGGGATTGTAAATTTTGGTGCATTTGCCGGAAGCGCCAAAGTAATAATCTTTACCTTTGACAGACTGCCAGACATCCTTTTGAATATTCCAGGAGGCGGTATCGAAATCGTAGGCGTAATATCTCCAGATATTGCCGGATTTGATCATTTTGGAGATGATATGGCCCTTTTTCCCCACCAGATAAAGCTCAGAAGAAGACAGTTTCTTCCAGCCGGGGGAGGTTTGCCGGATGCCTTTTACGCTGAAGTAATAGGGCCGGTTGTCGCTTAAGTGATGAACGGATTGCTTGACCGGAAGCATTTGGCCGCCGCTGCTGACGGAGAGCTGCTGTGTCTTAGTGTTGTAAATCATGGTGCAGTTTCCGTATGTATCAAAGTAATACTGCGTTGTCAGCACTGTTTCCCAAAGTTCTGTTTGCTTTTCCCACAAGGCGGCCTCGGCATTATACTTGAAAAATCGCCAGCCGCTGCCGGATTCTTCCATTTTGGCTGTCACATATCCCTGGTTATCCACATAGAATTTGCTGTCAGGCAGTTCTTTCCAACCCGGTTCAGTGACCGGTTTTCCATCTGCATACAGCAGGTAATGGCCGCCCTGTAAGACCAGGCCGTTTTGCGTTTCTGCCTGCGGGGAAGGAAGTTCCCCCTCCTGGAAGGAAATGTCTTCTCGGAAATCTTCGGAAATGATATCTTCCTGTGCAGGAATGGAATCTTCGGACTGCTGCAAAACGGCATGTTTTTCTGCGGAAGCGGAATCATCCGGATGTTGTTCCGTCTGCTCTTGCGGCGGAAGAGAAGGGTCCGTCTGCTGGGCCGTCTGTTCTTCCGCCGCAAGAGAAGAGTCTGTCTGCTTTTGTGCTGGAAGAGAAGGGTCTGTCTGTTGCACTGTCTGCTCTTGTACCGTAAAGGAAGAGTCTGTCTGCCGCCCTTCCGCCCGAACCTTCGCAGGCATTAAAATACAGAACAGGACAAGCAGAAACAACAGCCCCGTTTTACAGGCGTATTTTTTCTTTTTTTGAGTTAAATTCATAACGTCATCTCCTTATCAAATCGTATGTGGGACGCACTTTTCGGGAAAAGTAAAAAATGTAACCTTATATTGACAAAGGTTACATTCAGGCCATGTAATGTATATCGGCAAATCCTGAGAATATTTTACAGAATGTACAAATTTTCCCGAAAAAATTGTCAGAGATTAAGCTGACAGAATACATCATCTTTATCTTCCTGGTCAATGCACAGATAACGTTTGGTAATCTGGTAAGAAGAATGGTTAAAAATGGCCATAAGAAGAGCCGGCGGGGTTCCGTTTTTCCATGCATGATAGCCGAAAGTTTTTCTCAGGGAATGGCAGCTGATGTGCTCTGTAAGATGGGCGTAATCTGCCGCCTGTTTAATGATGCGGTACGCCTGCTGTCGGCTGATAGGGGCGTTTCTGTTTTTCTGGCCTGCAAACAAGAAAAGATTTTCATTGGCGGGATTCTGGCTTTTCTTCAATGCATCCAGGGCGGAGAGAGCAGTATGATTTAGGGCAATCATAGTTTCTTTATGAGTCTTTTGCTCGGTTAAAAGCAGGTGGGAGCGAAATTCCTTTCTTTCGAAATCATATACCATTCCCCAGGTGATTTTAAGAATATCTCCGATGCGCAGCGCAGTATTCAGCCCCAGGGTAATCAGCGTATAGTTGCGCAGATTGGGGTGTATTGTGAGATAATATTCTTTCAGTTCTGTTAATTGGCGGGTTTCCCGGATTGGCTGTGTCTTGCTCATGATTCATTTCCTCCTTATACTTCCATAGTTTTCCTGATATAACTGCCAGATCAAATGATTAGGGAAAATGTAACCTTTGTCAATAAAACGTTACATTTAATAAGAATGTGAGAGGGATAATTATGAAAAAAAAGAAATTGGCAGTCCGTATCTGCGCGGCTGCTCTGGCAGCGGGGCTTTTCGCCGCTGATACGCAGCCTGCTTTTGCGGCTGCGCAGGAGACGGAAGAAAGAGTGGAAGCTGAAATAGCCGGAGACATTGCCGAAAAAGAACCGGCGATGCCAAATGGAACGGCAGGCATATCTGACGGAATAGAAGAAGAGCCGGGAACATCTGACGGAACAGAGGAAGGGTCAGGAACATCCGGCGGAACAGAGGAAGAGCCGGGAATGTCCGGCGGAACAGAGGAAAAGCCAGGAACATCTGGCGGAACAGAGGAAGAGCCGGGAATGTCCGGCGGAACCGAAGAAGAAACGGGAACGTCCGGCGGAACCGAAGAAGAACCGGGAACATCCGGCGGAACCGAAGAAGAACCGGGAACATCCGGCGGAATCAGAGAAGAGCCGGGAACGTCCGGCGGAACCGAAGAAGAAACGGGAACATCCGGCGGAGAAGAAGAGTCGGGGATATCAGGTGAAATCAAAGAAGAATCGGAAACTCCTGGTGAAACTCAGGAAGAACCGGTATTTTTTGCTGTTCCGGAACCGAAGGATGTTCCTGAGACAAATCCGGGGCAGCAGGAACCGAAGGATGGCTTGATTTATGTGAACGGGGAGCTTTACAGCGGTTATTATCTGGACGCTGCCGGCGTTTTCTGTCTGGTATCAAAGGGAGCGGCAGAACCGAAAAGCGGCACTGTCAGCGCAGGAACAGAATATTACAGCAGCGCGGATCAGAAAATAATGAAACTTCCCAAAGACACCGTATATAAGGAAGGAAAGGCTTATACCGGATATTATCTGGACAACGGGCTTTTTTCTCTGGTGACGGAGGGCGCGGCAGAGCCAGTCAGCGGAACCGTCAAGGAGGGAACGGAGTATTACAGCAGCGTTGGCGATAAGATGATGAAGCTTTCCGGACAGACCGTGTTTGTGGACGGGAAGACATACACCGGATATTATCTGGAGAATGATGTTTTCTATCTGGTATCCGGCGGAAAGGCAGAAGTAAAAACCGGAACTGTGGGCAAGGGGACGAAATATTATAGCTGTGGGGATCAGGGAATGAAAGAACTGCCGGAGCAAACGGTTTTTGTCAAAGGCAAAACCTATACCGGGTATTACCTGGACAGCAGAAAGAAGCTGTATAAGGTAAAAAACGGAGTGCGCGCCCTGCACACCGGAACCCTGAAGGCCAAAACCAAGTATTACA
This sequence comes from uncultured Lachnospiraceae bacterium, assembly GCA_910584585.1. Classification (GTDB taxonomy): domain Bacteria; phylum Bacillota; class Clostridia; order Lachnospirales; family Lachnospiraceae; genus Petralouisia. The sequence goes on from CAJUBP010000018.1 coordinate 37,373, forward strand.
GCTACAATGAAGCCAAGACCCGTAAGCTCTCCAAGAAGACGCTGTATGTCAAGGGAAAAGTCTACACCGGGTATTATTTGAACAGCAAAAAGAAGCTGTATAAGGCAAAAAAGGGAACCTGCACGTTACATACCGGAACGGTGAAGGCCGGAACAAAGTATTTTAATTACAATACAGGAAAGAAAAAGAAGCTGTCAAAGGATACCTTATATGTCAAAGGAAAAGTCTATACCGGGTATTTTCAGGATGGGAAAAAGAAGTTGTACACGGTGAAAAAGGGAACCCGTGCACTCCAGACCGGAGTGCTGAACGCCGGGACGAAGTATTACAGCTACAGTGAGAAAAAGACCTGCAGCCTGTCCAAAGATACCTTGTACGTACAGGGAAAAGTGTATACCGGTTATTATTTAGACAGCGGAAATATCATGTACAGCGTAAGTGACGGCACATGCGCCCCGGTTAACGCAGCGCTGAACGCAGGCACCGGATATTACAGTTACAAGGAAGGCGGGATGCGGACCCTTGAAAAAACTACCGTATATATCAATGGAAAAGCCATGGAAGGGATGAGTCCGGAGTCCCTGGCAACGCTGCAAAGGGCACAGGCGGTTGTTGCCGGCATTACAAATGACAGTATGACCAGGGAGCAGAAATTGAGAGTCTGCTTCGATTATGTGAAAGAAGCTTACCCAGAAATCAAGCCGAGGATCCCCCATTATCTGGGCATGGACTGGCCGGTGGTTTACGCCAATGACATGTTTGTGAACGGAGCGGGAAATTGCTGCAGTTACGCGGCAGCTTTTGCGTACATGGCAAAGGCCATTGGATATGAAGAGGTATATTGCTGCAACAGCGGCGGCCATGGGTGGGCTGAGATTGACGGATTGATCTATGATCCGGAGTGGAGCAAATGGCATCATGTTTATAATTATTTTGCCCTCAGCTATGACGCCAAGACAGATCAGGGATACAAAGGAGCTATCGGAGCCGGAAAGCCCTGGATGCGGGTAAAAATCTGACAGAAGCTTATGCGGCAAAGGAGAAACAATGGTTTTCAGTTCATTGGTATTTTTATGTATCTTTTTTCCAGTTGTATTCTGCCTGCACAGTGCAATTCCTTCCATAAAGGCGAAAAACGCGCTTTTGATTCTGGCAAGCCTGATTTTTTATGCTTTTGGTGAGCCGGTGTATGTGCTTTTGATGGCGTTAAGCGCGTTTCTCAATTATCTGTGCGCAGTGCTTATGGGAAAAATAAATCCCAAAGCCGTGCTGGCCGCGGCAGTGGGAATCAATATCGGTATTTTGTGCGTATTTAAGTATACCGGATTTTTTATAACGACAATCAATGCCGGGCTGCACTTAAACCTGAACGTTCCTGAGATTACTCTGCCTGTTGGAATTTCTTTTTTTACATTTCAGGCATTGTCCTATGTAATTGATGTTTACCGGGGGCAGGTGGAGATTCAGAGGAACTTTGGCAAAGTGCTGCTGTACATTTCCTTCTTTCCCCAGTTGATTGCAGGGCCCATTGTAAAATACAGGGATATTGCCCTTGAGATAGACAGCCGCAGTATCAATCCTGCAGAAACCGCTCTCGGTCTGAGACGGTTTATCTGCGGTTTGGCGAAAAAAATTTTAATTGCCAATACTATGGCTGTCACTGCGGATCAGGTATTCCAGCAGGGAACGGATTCTTTAAATATCCTAAGCGCCTGGCTGGGTGCAATTGCCTATACCATGCAGATTTATTTTGATTTCAGTGGATACAGCGATATGGCCATCGGGTTAGGGCAGATGTTCGGCTTTCATTTCAGGGAAAACTTTGATCATCCCTACGGCTCCTGTTCCATTAAAGAATTCTGGCGCCGCTGGCATATTTCCCTGTCCTCCTGGTTTAAGGAATATGTGTACATCCCTCTGGGCGGCAACCGGAAAGGAAAAGCGCGGGCAGGAGTGAATAAAATGATTGTGTTTTTCCTCACCGGCCTCTGGCACGGCGCCAACTGGACCTTTGTGGTCTGGGGCCTGTTCCACGGAGCTTTCAGCTTTTTCGAAGAATTTGTGCCGTCGCTGAAAAAGCTGCCCCGCCCAGTGCTGCATCTTTATACCATGCTGGCGGTAACGGTGGGATTTGTGATTTTCCGGGCGGATACCCTTGGCTACGCTTTTGCCTTTATCGGAAAAATGTTCACAGGCTTTTCCTGTTCCCCGGCATCCATGTCCTTCGTATGCCAACAGATGACACCCTTCTTTTTTGCCATGCTGGCCGCAGCCGTCATCGGCTGTGCCCCCCTCCACAGCCTTGCGCAGAAGATCCCTGCCCTTTCCGGCAGAGATGAGGCGGCTTTCGCCCTAAGGGAAGATGTTATCCAGACTGTTTCCTACTTGGGAGCCTTTGCGCTGCTTCTCTGGTGTATCCTCAGACTGTCAGGCGGCTCCTACAACCCATTTATCTATTTCAGGTTCTAGAGCATTTTTTGGCATACTTCGATACACAGGGCACTCCATTAGTCCCGTCCGTCTCCAAAGATTAAAATTCATTCTGTCCGTAGCCGGCAGTTAATAAGCCACAGGGCACTCCATTAGTCCCGTCCGTCTCCAAAGATACCCTGCCATAAGAAAGGAAAACACCCATGAAGAAGCATTTTACATTCATCATCGCCTGTCTGATCATCTGCCTGCTGCCCCTTGCCGGAATGGCAGTGCATCCCACAACCGAGAGCACAGAAAACAGAAGAATGTCTGAGTTTCCGGAATTGAAGACAGAGGACGGCTCCTGGAACCTGGATTTTTTTCAGGAATTTGAGACGTATTTCCAGGAGCATTTTGCGTTCCGCAATGAACTTGTTTACGCTGACGCAAAGATTCAGACTTCCGTGTTCCAGGTTTCCAATGTGGACACTGTGATATACGGAACAGACGGATGGCTGTACTATACTTCTACGCTGGCAGACTATCTGGGAACCGGCAGGATGTCAAAGCGGCAGATTTATAACCTTGCCCATAATCTTTCCCTGGCGCAGCAGTATATAGAAGAGAAAGGAAGTGATTTTCTCTTGACGATTCCCCCAAATAAAAATACATTGTACGGCCAGAATATGCCCTATTACGATTCTTATATTGCGGATCCGTCGCATAATGCGGATCTGCTGTCGCCGAAGCTGCAGGAACTTGGAATTCCTTACGCGGATTTATTTGCGGCCTTTCGGAATGAACAGGAGGTTTTGTATTTAAAGCGGGACTCCCACTGGAACGGAAAAGGGGCTGTTCTGGCCTATAACTGTATTATGGACGCCCTGGGGTATTTCCATGAGGATTACAAAGACGCGTCTGTCACCCGGGCAAAAGATACGGACGGCGATCTGAACCGGATGCTCTATACCTTTTACGGAGAAAAAGAGCTGAATTATAACTATGAGACTGAGCAGAAATTTACCTTTGTAAACGGCGCCGAAACCGTGGAGGACCCATGGCTGGAAACGAAAGGAGGAACCGGCAGCGGCACACTGCTGATGTTCCGGGATTCCTTTGGAAATACGCTGATTCCTCTGATTGCGGATCAGTTTGAGCAGGCATGGTTTACGAAAGAAGTTCCTTACGGCCTGGAAAGCCTGATGGAGCAGTATCAGCCAGATACAGTTGTGTTTGAGAAGGTGGAACGGAATCTTTCCGAGTATATCACCATGCCGCCGATTTTTTCCGCAATAGAAACAGACCTTCCCCAAATTACAGAAACGGCGGAAACTGACGCCACAATTTCTCTGGAAGCGCTGGAGTATGATGTGAACTATTATAAAATCAGCGGAACTGTGGAGGAAGATTATCTGGGAGAGGAAACGGATATTCTTGTGAAAGTCAATGATGCCTGTTATCAGGCGTACCATACCGGCTCCAATGGGTATGAAATTTACATGAAAAAAGAGAAAATAAAGACCTGGCCGGCCAGGATTGAGGTGCTGACAAAAGATCAGAACCTCTGCCGGAGCGTCCAGGCAAAAAAGATAGAAAAAGGAGAATGATTATCATGAAAATGAGACAGAAAATGACGGCATTTGCGGCTGCCCTGTTTTTCCTGGCGGGATTATGCGGCTGCGGAAAAGTCCAGGTGCAGATCAATGACAGCGGAGTCGTTACTGAGATAGAAGCTTCTGCGCCGTCCACAGTGGAAAAGATCTTGGAGGATGCGGAAATCGCGCTGAAGGACGGGGATGAGGTAAGCCCTGCATTAGACACAAAGATTACAGAAGCCGGAGAGATTGTGATTTCCCGGAAAAGCACGGTGAAGCTGACGGCGGATGGAAAGACCCGGGAAGTAACTATGGTGGGCGGAACCATCAGTGATCTGCTGGAGCAGGAGGGAATTACTCTTGGAGAAAAACAGCATGTCAATTATGAACTGGATGAATATCTGAAAGACGGGATGGAAGTTAAGATTGCGGATTCTTTTGACGTGGAAGTTCAGTGCGACGGAGAGACATATACCCGTCAACTGGAGGCAGAGACGGTCAGCAATGTATTAGAGGAACTGGGAATCACCCTGGGAAAAGACGATCGGGTTACCCCGGCAGTGACAGAGGCGGTGACAGACGGCATGAAGATTGTGGTAAACCGGGTGACTTTTGATACCGTTGTGGAAACCGAGACAATTGAGTATGAAACAGTATATGAAGACGACAGCTCCATGGCAAAAGGGCAGGAGAAAGTCTCCCAAGACGGAGAAAACGGAGAAAAACAGGTGACGTATCAAGTCACTTATGTAGACGGCGCGGAGGAATCCAGAGAGCCGGCAGAAGAAAATGTCACAAAAGAGCCGGTAAATCAGGTTGTCCGGGTGGGAACCCAGGAAGAATCTTCATCCGGCGGCGGTTCCGGCAGAAGCGTGGTGTCGAAAAAGGCATTTTACGACTGCAACGGTTCCGGCCACGGCTATTATGAAATTACATATTCGGACGGAAGCGTGGAATATGAAGAATTTTAAAGAAAGGAATGGGTGAATTTATGGAAAGACAATGGAAAAAAAGAATGCCGATATTGACGTTGTTTGCGTTTTTGCTGGGAATAATTTTTCTGCCGGGACAGGGAAAAACGTCATATGCGGCGGGAACAGACGCAGGGGGAACCAGAGAGGAAGCAATGGGCATCGAGGTGAATAAAACCTATTCAGAAGTGCTCTCTTCAGCGGAGGATGTTGATTACTTTAAATTTGCAACGACAGCCCATGGATATTTCCGGGTGCAGCTTGCGCATAATAAGGCAAACAGCTCCGAGGAAGGAGGCTGGCGCGTGAGCATACTGGATGAAAAAGGAGAGGTGTTGACGACGGCCGGGGGCATTACAAAAACCTGGACCAGTATTGTTCTTCCCTATGCAGAGCCGGGAAGGGTATTTTATGTTCAGGTAGAAGAATATTATAATTCTGCCATCAACACGGTCTATGATTTGAGCGTAACTCAGACCGCAGCGGCAGACTGGGAATCAGAGCCTAATGAGACAGTGGCAGCAGCAACTCCGATAGAAGTAAACAAGACGTATCACGGAATTACAATCAATAGCGAGGATACAGATTTCTATCAATTTAAAACGACAGTTCACGGATATTTCCGGGTGCAGCTTGCGCATAATGAAACAAACAGCTCTGAAGAAGGAGGCTGGCGCGTGAAAGTCCTGGATGAAAAAGGAGAGGTGCTGACGGCGGCCGGCGGCATTACAAAAACCTGGACCAGTATTGTTCTCCCCTACGCAGAAGCGGGAAAGGTGTTTTATATCCAGGTAGAAGAGTATTATAGTTCAGCAGTTCACAGCACTTATGATTTGGCGGTGACTCAGACCGCTTCCAGTGACTGGGAATCAGAACCCAATGAGACCAGGGCTCTGGCCAATGACATTAAGGTAAATCAGACGTATCATGGAATTACAATCAGCGACGAGGATACAGATTTCTTCCGTTTTCAAACCGGCGTCCAGGGGTACTTCCAGGTGCAGCTTGCCCATAATGAGGCGAATACTTCGGATCAAGGCGGATGGTACCTCAATGTGATGGATGAGACTGGAAAAACGCTGACCTCAGAAAGCGGAATAGGGAAAAACTGGACCAGCGTTATCCTGCCCTATGCAAAGCCAGGCAGAGTGTTTTATATTCAGGTCGGAAAATATTACAGCAGCGCAGTGCATTCTGTCTATGATTTAAAAATCACCCAGAAAGCCGCGGAAAACTGGGAATCGGAACCGAACGGAACCGTAAAGGAAGCGACTCCGATAAAAGCAGGCAAAACCTATCACGGCGTTACCGGTATAAGAGGAGACGAAGATTTCTACAAGCTGAATGTACCGGCGTCCGGCAAAATGAGCGTCAAACTTTCCTCTTCTGACACAAATCAGGGAGGCAATGTCGGTTCCGGATGGAGTGTTGTTGTCTATGACCGGAAATCGAATGTAGTGGCAGGATTGGATCAAATTGCTACAGAAAATACATTCAGTCTGGATGTGAAAAAAGGAACTTATTACGTCAAGGTAAAAGGAGTATACGAAAGTTCAGCCGTAACCTGCCAGTATGAACTCTTGGCAAACTATGCGAAAGCTCCTGCAAAACCAAAGATTTCTTCTATAAAAGCCAAGAAAAGAGCCGCAGTGGTGAAATGGAAAAAAGTGCCGGGCGCTAATGGCTATTACGTATACCGCAGCACAGCGAAAAAAGCCGGCTACAAGAAAGTGAAAACCTTAAAAGGCGCCTCCGCAGTTTCTTATACCAATAAAAAACTAATAACCGGCAGGAAGTATTATTACAGAATCGCCGCCTATAAAAAAGTAAAGGGAATGACAGTGACGTCGCCTTATTCGGCAGTGAAATCGGTGAGGGTGAAATAGGTCTTTATAAATAATTCTGCAATGCAAAGCCAGGAGTTGAAACACTTTATTAGTATTTGTGCCGCCGGCCAAAGGCGGCGGAAGGGAGAGCAGGATGAAGAATTCATTTCGTCAGAAACTTTTTTGGGCGGCAATGTGCGTGGCATTATGCCTGGCTTCTGTTCCGTTAGAGGGATATGGAGCGGGTAATTTAAAGGCGGCCAGTACGGAAAATGCAACTGAGCGGATGAAAGTAAGAACGGAAACCTTGCCTGAGACAGAAAGTGAAGGAAGTATTACAGAAGAAAAGATAGATTGGCAGGAAGAAAGACGACAGTTGGATCAAGGAAGTAGGATGTGGCCGGATGAGGATGACAAGGAAGAACCGGCATCTGCAGAGGAAGAGAGAATTCTAAATGCCCAAAAAGCAGCGGGACAGGATGATTATCCGATATACCGGGATGGAGATTACAGCTTCTTTTCGGAAGATGGAAAGACAGCCTGCATCAAAAAATACGATGGAAAGGAAAAGGAGATAAAGGTGCCGCAGACATTATCTGCAGAGGGCCGGGAGTATACGGTAACTTGTATCAAAGAATGGGCTTTTGTCTGCGAGTACAGGGAAATTACTTATATCGAATTTCCAGAAACATTGAAGACATTGGAGGAAGCTGCGTTTTCTTCAGAGTGCAGACATGTTTATCTGCCGCGGAGCATCACCAAAATAGAAGGCAGACTATTGTCTGATGTACAGTATTATTGCTGGGAAAATTCCTATGCGCATCGTTTTTTGAAAAAGCAGAAATTTACGATTAATACGGGGATTTACTGCATTGACAATCCGCCGAAAGTGAGGAGGTTTTATGCAAAAAAGCGTAATACGAAAGAATGTACATTGGGGTGGGAAGGAGTAGGAGACGCCAATGGATACGCGATTGCCTCCTGCGATAAAAATGGAAAAATAAATAGAAATATTTCCGGAACCATAAAAAATGGAAAATTATCCTATACTGTCAAGGGCTTAAAAAGCAATAAGGTGTATCATTACCGCATCTGCGCCGTGTATATTTTTCGGGGAAAGGAATATTACGGCGAGTATTCCCATGTGCTTACAGTGCGGACAAAACCTTCGGCGAAATCAATATCCGCCGTCAATAACAAAATAAAGAAAGGCTATACCGCCAAAATTACTCAAAGGAAAATTACTCTTCCGGCGCCCGTGTGTACGACGTATGATTCCCTTGCCTATGGTTATCATGCACGTGTGAGTGAATTGACAAATTTTTGGGATAACAGGGGACGGTATAATCTGGCATGCGCTTCCACCGATACATTGTATATTGTACGTTATAGTACAAATTTTAAGAAGAAATCCACAGTCAAAATCAAGAAAAAGTATCCGCTGGTGGGAGATGTTGTATGCGATGATCAAGGAAATTATTATGTCGTCTGGGGAAATAATGATACGGAGAAGAAAGGAAATTGTGTGACAATAGCGGTTTCAAAATATACATCTTCAGGAAAACATGTCCGAACATCGAAATTTAAGACGACTGGGGATTCCTGGGATACCAGGTATCCTTTTGAAGCAGGCAATTGCAGCACAATCATTAAGAATGGAACGCTTCACTGTCTATTTGCAAGAGAAATGTATGATGGGCATCAGTCAAGCACTTCTATCAGCGTCAATACTTCCAATGGGAAGAAAGGATGGATTGGGATGATAGGCGTAAGCCATTCTTTCGACCAGCGTATTATCGCGCTAAAGAATGGAGGTATATGCGAGGTTGACCAGGGGGACGCTCATCCGGCAAGAGGATTTCTTGTAAATATAAGCGGCGTAAGTGAAGGGAAGAATGGATTTCATTTTTTTGGAGAGGCAGGAGTCAATAGAACGAATGCATGGCTGGGCGGCGTCTGCGAAACGGACAGCGGAATATTCCTGTCGGGGGCCTCGGCGAAATCCATGACGACATACGAGACAAATAAAAATATGTTCATACAGATTGTGTATCCTGATAGAAAAATAAAGGGTTTCACCAGTCGGAAAGGGACATCAGCCGGAAAGAAGTATACAGATAAAGGCATAAAATGGCTGACGAATTATTCAGCAAAATATGACGTTGCCAATCCTAAGATTGTAGGGACAGAGGACAATCGTATGGTAATCATGTGGGAGAAATTTGAAGGCTATACATTCGTAGAAAGCTATTATATGATTTTGGCGGGGGATGGAACAACGCTGCAGAAAGCAATGCCTATGAATAAGGTAAGGCTTGCATCCTTTGAGGATCCTATGTATAAGAACGGGAAAATATACTGGACTACGACCGAAAGAACGGGATGGAACGTGAAAGATACTGAGAATATTGTAAATTGCCTTGAAATCGGAAAGTTTGTGAAGCCTTAATATACCCTCCGGCGGTTAAATATCAAAGCATATCTTGCTCCAATCTCTATCTGCTGCGATATTTAACCGCCGGAGTAATAAACAGCGCTGCTATAAAAATTGCGGAGCGGTGAAAGAAGAAAAAATTCTTTTTATACCCTTGATTTTTCCACATCCAGATGATATAATAACTCGTGAACGCTTTTGGAGCGATTTGTTTTTGTATGCAAAAACACAAGACAGATGTAATGAAACTGTACAGACAGCAGAAAGGAGGAATTGCTGTGAAGGTAAGATCATCCGTAAAACCTATTTGCGAGAAATGCAAGATTATCAAGAGAAAAGGAAGCATCCGGGTTATCTGTGAGAATCCAAAACACAAACAGAGACAGGGATAAGAAGTCCATCCATCAGGCGCAGGTTTTGCCGGGTAATTGCCGGGCAGAACTTCCTTTTTGGGAAGAAAAACACTTTATTTATGTGCGGCTGCAGTGAAACACCAGGGGCGGTTGTTCCTGAATTTTGTTTTACTGTTCATAATAAACAGCATGTACGGCTGTTTCCGGGTTTTTTGATACCGAGGGAATCCGGAAGAATGTGCAGAATTAAATAGGAAACAGAGAACAAGGATATACACTCATTTCAGGACGAGCAACCGTAGCTGTATATGTTTGTTTTTCGTGTGTAAGGCGGATTGAGTTGCAGATTTGCCTGAACTATGGATATTATTGTGAATTCAGAAAAATTTATGGAGGTGTACGACATACATGGCTCGTATCGCAGGTGTAGATTTACCAAGAGAAAAACGTGTAGAGATAGGATTGACTTATATTTACGGTATCGGAAGAACAAGTTCTAACCGTATTCTTGCGGAAGCAAAAGTGAATCCTGATACCCGTGTCAGAGATTTGACAGACGAAGAAGTAAAGAGAATCAGCGAAGTAATTGACGCTTCCCAGATGGTGGAAGGTGATTTGAGAAGAGAAATCGCCCTGAATATCAAGAGACTGCAGGAAATCGGATGCTACCGGGGAATCCGTCACAGAAAAGGACTTCCGGTCCGCGGTCAGAATACAAAGACCAACGCAAGAACCAGAAAAGGTCCGAAGAGAACAGTTGCAAATAAGAAGAAATAATCCTTATGTTTATAAAACGGCGGGCAGGCGCGCGGCTTAAGGCGTCAGGAAGCCTTTCGGCAGCGGAACATGGCCGCCCTGGAACAAGTAAATAAATCTTTTAGAAAGTAGGTTAGTTTAGATATGGCGAAAAACACTGGAAAGAAAGTGACCAAAAAGCGCGTAAAGAAAAACGTTGAACGTGGACAGGCGCACATTCAGTCATCTTTTAACAATACAATTGTAACGATTACAGATGCTGAAGGAAATGCTTTATCATGGGCAAGTGCAGGCGGTCTTGGATTTAGAGGTTCAAGGAAATCTACTCCCTATGCTGCGCAGATGGCAGCAGAAACAGCTACAAAGGCAGCTCTGATACATGGGTTGAAAACGGTAGACGTTATGGTAAAAGGACCGGGATCCGGAAGAGAAGCGGCAATCCGCGCCCTTCAGGCATGCGGTCTTGAGGTAACCAGCATCAAAGATGTTACCCCGGTGCCTCACAACGGATGTCGTCCGCCCAAACGTAGAAGAGTCTGATTTAGGAGGTAAGAGATAAGATGGCAGTAAATAGAGTTCCCGTTCTTAAGAGATGCAGATCTCTTGGTTTAGATCCAATTTATTTAGGAATTGATAAGAAGTCCAACAGACAGTTAAAGAGAGCGAACAGAAAAGTTTCTGAGTATGGACTTCAGTTGAGAGAGAAACAGAAAGCGAAATTCATCTACGGAGTATTGGAAAAACCTTTCCATAACTACTATCTGAAAGCCGACAGAATGAAAGGCATGACAGGTGAGAACCTGATGGTTATGCTGGAAAGCAGACTGGATAACGTAGTATTCCGTTTAGGTCTGGCAAGAACCAGAAAAGAAGCAAGACAGATTGTTGACCACAAGCATGTTCTGGTAAACGGCAAACAGGTGAACATTCCCTCTTACCTGGTAAAAGCCGGAGATACCATCGAAATCAAAGAAAAATGCAAAGGTTCCCAGAGATACAAAGACATCCTCGAAGTTACCGGCGGAAGATTAGTGCCGGAGTGGTTAGAGGCTGATCAGGAAAACCTGAAGGGTACTGTAAAAGAATTACCGAACAGAGAAGTCATTGACGTTCCGGTAAACGAAATGCTTATCGTCGAGTTATATTCTAAATAATCATTAACAAGCAACGATACCCGAAAAGGAGGGACTTTGTAGTGTTCGATTTTGAAAAACCAAAAATTGAAATTTCCAAAATTTCAGAAGACAAAAAGTACGGCCGATTTGTTGTAGAACCACTGGAAAGAGGTTATGGTACTACACTTGGCAATTCTTTAAGAAGAATCATGCTTTCTTCATTGCCAGGCGCAGCAGTCAGCCAGGTAAAAATCGAAAGTGTTTTGCATGAGTTCAGTTCCATTCCCGGCGTAAAGGAAGATGTAACTGAGATTATTATGAACATCAAGAATCTGGCATTAAAAAACACCAGCCCAACAAACGAGTCTAAAGTTGCTTACATTGAATTTGAAGGTGAAGGCATAGTTACAGCAGCCGATATCCAGGTTGATCCAGACATTCAGGTATTGAATCCGGATTTGGTCATCGCGCATCTCAACGGGGGCGCGGATTCCAGACTGTATATGGAACTGACCATTACCAAAGGCAGAGGCTACGTAAGTGCTGATAAGAACAAGAGTGAAGATGTACCCATCGGCGTGATTGCAGTGGATTCCATTTATACGCCGGTTGAACGTGTGAATCTCACCATTGAGAACACCCGTGTGGGACAAATCACGGATTACGATAAGCTTACCCTCGACGTATACACAAACGGCACACTGGAACCGGACGAGGCGGTAAGTCTGGCAGCAAAAGTTTTAAGCGAGCATTTGAATCTGTTCATTGACTTATCTGAGAACGCAAGAACTGCAGAAGTCATGATAGAAAAAGAAGACAACGCGAAAGAAAAAGTTCTTGAAATGAACATTGATGAACTGGAGTTGTCCGTTCGTTCTTATAACTGCCTGAAACGGGCAGGAATTAACACGGTGGAAGAGCTGACGAACAGAACGCCGGAAGATATGATGAAAGTTCGTAATCTCGGACGCAAGTCTTTAGAGGAAGTGTTAGCGAAATTAAAAGAACTGGGTCTGCAGCTGAATCCCGGAGAGGAATAAAATCGTTTGGAATCGCGATAGCACAGGGTATGTAAGGCCAAAAGGCGTTGCCCTGCAAATCACATGTTCGGTAAATAAGACCAAAAGGCGTTGCCGGATAGTAAAATGGAGGAAGATTACAATGGCTAAATATAGAAAATTAGGCAGAACTTCTGATCAGAGAAAAGCCCTGATCAGAAATCAGGTAACTGCATTGTTATACCACGGCAAGATTGTTACCACGGAGGCAAAGGCAAAGGAAATCCGGAAAGTGGCAGAAGGCTTGATTGCCATGGGAGTGAGAGAAAAGGATAACTTTGAAGAGGTTACAGTAACTGCTAAAGTTCCCCGTAAGGACAAAGACGGCAAGAGAGTAAAAGAAGTGGTAGACGGCAAGAAAGTTACTGTTTACGACGAAGTAGAGAAGAAAATCAAAAAAGACCTTCCTTCCCGTTTGCACGCAAGACGTCAGATGAACAAGGTATTGTATCCTGTGACATCTGTTCCTGCTGAAAACGCTGGAAAGAAGAGAAACACCAAGAAAGTTGACGTTGCAACCAAGATTTTTGACGAAATTGCTCCAAAATATGTAGGCCGTAATGGTGGATACACCAGAATCGTGAAAATTGGACAGCGTAAAGGTGACGGCGCTTTAGAGGTTCTTCTGGAATTAGTATAGAATCGGAAAATAAAAGTGTACCAGAGCGTGTTTGAAAGTACATCTGTCAGAAAAGATTTTTCAAACACGCTCTAGAAACCGCTGGAAAGAATATTTGAAATGTATTCTTTCCAGCGGTTTATTTTTTCAGAAAAAGTGACGATGTTATAGGAAAGGCTTCAGGGAGGGAAGAGTTATGAAAGTGACATCGTACAGCGCCGCCGGCATGGCCGCAGGCGGCATGAAGGGAAGCGTATCATCAACAGACAGCGCAAAAAGGCGCGCGGGAGTTTCCAAAAAGAGCAATCAGAATAAAGTAAAAAAGAAAAATGTCAATTACAATCCCAGAGAGATCCGCTCTGCCCTGACCCGGGTAAAGAAGGCCCAAAGCGCAGGCCAGGTGCTGGCCCAGGCCAAAGGAAAGCTTGCCAATCTGCTAAAGGCTAAGGGAACCGGGCAATTTAATGAATCAGAGCTTGCCGCCGCGATTATCCATGCCAGGAGAATGGTGCGCTGCGCACAGATGAAAACCCGGAATTTAAAGCAGGAAGAGCAGCTTCAGAAAAGACATGCCGCGGAAGCCAAAGCGGAAGAACAACAGCAGAAAAATGATATCAAACTCCGTGTGAAACGGAAAGAACAGAGCTTGAAGCAAAAAGCAAAAACGGAAAAATCCCAAAAGGTTCAAAAGCAGAAGCGCCAGCAGATGGAGCTGATGCAGAGACGCCGGATTCACAGAAATATGGAACACGGCAAAATGGAAGAAGCGGATTTGGAATATAAGAAAAATATGGGCAATGCCGCCAGGAGTTCTGACAGCACAGAATTTGAGCAGGTATATGTTCCAATGGACGGTGTGGAAGTGGAGCTGAGCGAAGACGGCATGGAATTGACAGAAGCCCAGATCGAGGCTCAGATTGAACAGCAGGTGGAGATGATGATAGCGGCGGAACTGGCAGGCGCTACGGCAATGCCGGATGCTTCAGCCGGCGCGGCAATGTCGGATCCCGGCGGCGGAGATATGGGCGGAGATATTCCGGCTATGGACATTGCGGCAGGGTAGATCAATATTTAATGTATGTTTGAAAACAGATAGAAAAGAACAGGTGGAAGTTATGGCACAGGGAATTACAATTCAGTCTGTAGCCCGGGCGTTTCAAATTCTGGAATGCTTTGCCGGATCAGTTTCGGAGCTGGGGATTACCGATATTTCCCGCCAGATGGGACTTGGAAAGAGCACGATTTACGGGCTGGTAAATACCCTGGTACAGGAAGGGTATCTGGAACAGAATCCGGAGAATAAATGTTACCGTCTAGGGCTGAAATTGTTTGAAATGGGATGCATTGTCCAGGAGCGGATGGATATTCGGGAGATTGCAAAACCTTATTTAAAGGAACTGTCTTCCAGTTTTAAAATGACAGTGCATATGGGATTGTACAAGGATTATGAAGTGGTTTACATTGATAAAGTAGACGCTCCCGATACCAGAATCGTGTACTCCCAGGTGGGAAAGCGGGCGCCCATGTACTGTACCGGAATCGGCAAAGCGGTTCTGGCAGAACTGGAACAGCGGGAAATTGATTTTCTGCTGGAGGGACAGGAGCGGGAGCCCTTAACCCCCCATACCTTGACGGGGAAAGAGGATATTATCCGGGAACTGGGGGAAATCCGCAGGAGAGGCTACGCAATAGACAATGAAGAAGTGGAGTTGGGGCTGAAATGTGTGGCTTCAGCCATTTATGATTATCAGGGAAAGCCGGCGGCAGCCATCAGCATTTCCAGTTCTGCGGTGAGAATGGATGATGAGCGGATGGAAGAAATTTCCCGGAAGCTGAAAAGGGCAGCAGGGGAAATTTCCCGAAAACTGGGGTACCGCCAATGCTGAATAAAAATTCAGAAAATGTTCTTGAAAAATCTTCATTTTTATATTATAATTAAAAATATGAACAATGTTCTATATTATTGAACAATCAATTTACTTTGTTGAAGGAAGGCCTGCTGAAAAGCAGGAAAATTCATGATTAAAATTCAGAACTATGTTCAATATTATAGAACAACTGAGAAAGGAGGAACTATGATTCTGACGGTAACATTAAATGCGGCAATTGATAAAAGATATCGCGTGAAGGAATTGCGGCTGGGTGAAGTGAACCGTGTTTGGGAGTGCCAATGCAGCGCCGGGGGAAAGGGATTGAATGTGGCCAGGGTTGCTGCAATTGCGGGGGAACCCGTAACGGCGTTTGGATTTGCAGGCGGGCACACAGGAAAATTGCTGGAAGAACTGGCCGGGAGGGACGGAATCAGGACAGAATTTGTACAGACCAGAGGGGAAAGCCGCGCCTGCCTGAACATTTTGGATGAAGCCTCAGGCCTTCAGACAGAATTGCTGGAAGGCGGAATGGAGATTTCCGGGGAAGAGATTCAGGAAATGGAATGCAGGTATCGGAAGCTTCTGAACGAGGCAAAAGTCGTGGTTTTGTCTGGAAGCCTGCCCCGGGGAGCGGGAGCGGATCTGTATGTCAGAATGATACAGGAGGCAAAGCGGGCGGCAATTCCTGTGCTGGTGGACACCAGCGGGCCGGCGCTGCGGGAATGCGCAAAAGCCGCTCCCGGGATGATTAAGCCCAATCAGGATGAATTCAGGCAGCTTACCGGCAAAGAAGAGATGTCAGAGGAGGAACTGTTTCAGACGGCGGAGCGGCTGGGGAAAAACGGTATTTCATATGTTGTAATATCCCTGGGAAAAGCGGGAGCGGTTCTGGCGGCCTCTTCCGGCCTCTATCGTGCGGCAGTGCCGGAAATAGAAACAGTAAATACAGTCGGCTGCGGAGACGCCATGATGGCGGGCTTTGCCATCGGCATTAAAAATCACTGGAAAGACGCAGAGATTCTGCGGTATGCCAACGCGTTGGCGGCGGCAAACGCCAGGCAGGAGAGAACAGGATATTTTGTAAAAGAGGATTTGGAAGAACTGTATGGCAAAATCCTGGTGGAAAAGTTATAGAATGGAGAAAATTATGGAAAAAGTAAAAACAGCAATTATCGGGCCGGGAAATATCGGTTCCGATCTGATGTACAAAATTATGCGCAGCGAATATCTGGAAATGTCCCATATGGTTGGCATTGTGGAATCGGAGGGAATCCGCCGGGCCAGGAAGCTGGGATTTGAAACGACGACAGAAGGGGTGGAGGCGATTCTGGATATTGATGAAATCAAGATTGTTTTTGACGCCACAGGGGCGAAAGCCCATGCAGTTCATGCCCCGCTGCTGAGAAAGGCGGGAAAGATTGCCATTGATATGACTCCTGCGGCGGTAGGGCCTTATGCGGTGCCCTGTGTAAATCTGGAAAGCCTTTCCAATGAGATGAATTTTAACATGGTAACCTGCGGCGGACAGGCTACCGTGCCTATAGCATACGCCATCAATCAGGCGGCGGACAGTGAATATACGGAGATAATTTCCTGTATTTCTTCGAAAAGCGCCGGGCCGGGAACCCGGGCGAATATTGATGAATTTACGGAGACGACTGCCCGGGCGCTGGAACTTGTAGGCGGAGCGGATAAGGGGAAAGCCATTATTATTTTAAATCCGGCGGAGCCGCCTCTGATGATGACCAACACCATTCATTCTCTGGTAAGGAATCCGGATGAAAGAAAAATTCAGGAATCTGTCCGTAAAATGGTTGAGAAAGTCCGGGAATATGTGCCGGGATATAAACTGCGCACTCCGCCCATGATAGATGGAAACCGGGTGACCGTTATTGTGGAGGTAGAAGGCGCCGGGGATTTCCTGCCGAAATATTCTGGCAATCTGGATATTATCAATGCTGCTGCCATTGAGGTGGCGGAGAAAATTGCCAGGGAGCGGCTGCAGAATTGAGGCGGTAAAAAAATTGCCAGGGAACAGCTACGGCATTGAGGCGGTGAATAAAAATTGCCAGGAAACGGCTGTAGCATTAAGGCGGTGGAGAAAATTGCCAGAGAATAGCTGTAGCATTGAGGCGGAGAAAATTGCCAGGGAACGGCTGCAGCAGACAGGAAGGAGATTATCATGAAAGACAGAATCAGAATTGTAGACACCACCATGCGGGACGGAAGCCATGCCATGAGCCACAGCTTTACCAGGGAACAGGTGAGAAAGATTGCGGCAGGATTAGATGAAGCAGGGGTGGATATCATTGAAATCAGCCATGGAGACGGCCTGGCAGGCTCATCCATCAATTATGGATTTTCCGGGACAGAGGAAATGGAGCTGATAGAAGAGGCGGCTTCTGTGATCGAACATGCCAGGCTGGGCGCTTTGCTGCTTCCGGGAATCGGAACAATTGCGGATTTGAAAGAGGCTCACCGCAGAGGAGTCCGGGCAGTGCGGATCGCCACTCATGTTACGGAAGCGGATGTGTCCTTGCAGCATATTAAGGCGGCAAAGGACATGGGCATGTTTACGGCAGGTTTTCTGATGATGGTGCATATGGCAGAGCCAAAACAGATACTGGAGCAGGCCAAATTGTTTGAAGACGCCGGGGTGGATTATGTGAACCTGGCCGATTCCGCCGGGCATCTTCTGCCGGAAGAGGTGCGGGCAAGAGTGGGCCTTTTGACGGAAAAATTAAGCGTTCCTGTGGGATTTCACGCTCATAATAATCTGGGGCTTGCAGCCGCCAACTCTCTGGCGGCCGTGGAAGCCGGGGCTTCGTATATTGACGGCACCTGCCGGGGGCTGGGGGCAGGCGCGGGAAATTGCCAGATTGAAGTTCTGGCGGCGCTTTTGGAGCGTAAGGGCTGCCAGACGGGCATAAATCTGGATAAGCTTCTGCAGACAGCGGAAGAGGCGGTGGAACCGATTATGCTGCGGCCCCAGACGATCGATACGGATTCTCTGATGCTGGGATATTCCGGCGTGTATTCCAGCTTTCTGCTCCACGCCAGACGCGGGGCGGAGAGATTCGGCTTGCGGACCGGGGATATTCTGAAGGAATTGGGAAGAAGGGGAATGGTAGGCGGCCAGGAGGATATGATTCTGGATGTGGCTTACCAGCTTTCTTCTTCTTTAAAAAGTTAATATTCCTTCCGCTGGCTTTTCCGGTAAGCCCCAGGCGTCATTCCAGTAAGTTCTTTAAAGACCCGGTTAAAATGAGGGATATAATTATAGCCGCAGGCCACGGCAATATCAATGATTAATTCCTCAGTGTCTTCCAGCAGTTCCCGGGCCTTTTGGATGCGTACATGGTTAATATAATGGGAAAGAGGAATGCCGGTTTCCTCTTTAAAGACCCGGCTTAAATAGCTGGGATTGGTAAATACAGAAGCTGCAAGTTCAGAAAGAGACAGAGATTCAGCGTAATTCTGATGAACCAGGTACTTTACCTGTTCTATCAGAATGCTGCGGGAGAAAAATTCCCGGGAATCCTGTCTCTTTTCTGGTTTTAAAACAGCCAGGGTACGGGCAAAATATAAAAGCAGGGCATGTAAAGTCTGGCGGTAAATCAGCATGGAATCGGTCAGGGAATCGTTCTGCGCGGACAGGCAGAGCTTTTGATAAGAAAGCAGGGCGTCCATATGTTCCGGCAGAAGCTTCAGGTGGCAGAAAGACGCGTCCTCCCGGAAGAGCCGGCAGATGGCGTCCTTGCGGAAACTGCTCTGGGAGGGCGGGCAGGCGTCTGTCAGGGCAAAGGAAAGCAGAGAGAGCCGGCAGGAGGTTTCCGGGGAAATTGTTACGGCAGGAACGGCCGGCTTATCGGAGGGGAAATAAGCCGCGGAACGGTTTGCAGCATCAGAATGAGGATAAGCCGCGGAACGGTTTGCGGCGTCAGAATGGGGATAAGCCGCAAAACGGTTTGTGGCGCCAGAAAGTGAACGGGCTGTGAATGTATCAGCTGCGTCTGTGGATTCCAGTGTGCCAAAGTTTTCCCGGCAGTATAGGAAAAAGCAGTCTCCGGCTTCATATTCCGAAATAATTCCCTGGCGGTAGAAGCTTCCGCTGCCGGAACAGACCAGCGCAAGAAGGGCCTGCCCCGGAGCGGGAGCAAGGGAAAAGGAATCTGTGTATTCTTGATATTCTGCAAATGGGCTGTCAAAGATATCCGGCATGGCGGCCTCCTTATGTCCTGTTTTGGTTAAATTGTTAAATATAATTCCAATATATAGAAAAAAATATCCAATGTCAACAGTAAAAAATATATTTTATATAATTTTGAGTAAAAATATAATAATTATATATTATAACAACATGTTATTATTGTTTCATCAGTTAACTATCATAAGATACAGGGGGCAATGCATATGAAGAAAAGATTAACAGCACTATTATTGACAGCAGCCATGACATCATCTTTGCTTACAGGATGCGGCGGAAAAAAGGGATGGGAAGATGGAGACGGGAAGATTGACGGAGATTTGACTTTCTGGACGCAAGATACGGAACCCTGGAAAGCGTATTTTAATCCCGCAATCAAAGAGTTTCAGGAAAAATATCCAGATGTGAATATCCAGGTGGAATATTTTCCGGAGTTTGACCAGAAGATTACCCAGGCGTTTTCCGCAGGAGAGGAGCCGGATGTGATCCAGACCTGGTCCAGCATTACAGACTGGGCCAAAGCAGGCAAAATTGCGGCAATTCCTGACAGCGTAATGACAGCGGAGGACTTGGAGAGCAATTACTATGAGAGCGCTTTGCAGAACAAGAAATATCAGGATAAATATTATGGAATCCCTTCGGAAATCAATGTGGAATCTCCCAGCCTCTATGTGAATATGGATATTTTAAAGCAGGAAGGAGTGGAACTTCCCCAAAGCTGGATTGACAATAACGGGCCGGCCAGTTTTTCAGAATTGCTGGAAGTGGCCGAGAAACTGACCCAGAAAGATTCCTCCGGGCAGGTGACGCGTTCCGGGCTGGCATATACTTACGCCCAGTGGGAGGCAAATTTCCTTTCTCTGATTCTTCAATACGGCGGGGATTACAAGGATGAGGCCAACAACCAGGTGCATTTTCTGACAGAGGAAGGAAGAAAGGCGGCGGAGACGCTTCTGAAATATACCAAAGGGGAAGCGGCGGTCAGCGATGAAGGGGAAACCAGGTATGACGCGTTTATCCAGGGGACGGCGGCTATGTGCGTAGGGGCGCCCTGGTATGCAGGCAGCTTTTCCATTGATATCCCGGATGTGAACTGGCAGGTATTTAACATGCCTGCATGGGTGGAAGGGGCAGATCCCATCAGCATCGGCACCGGCGGCTGGGGCTATCTCGTGTCGGAGAAATGTGAAAATAAAGAGGCGGCCTGGGCTTTTGTGGAATTTATGACTTCTGCGGAAGAAACCGGAAAATGGGCTTACGCAGTAGGAGCGCTTCCCGCAAGAGTGGACGCGCTGGCAGATTTGGAATATGACCCAGAGAAAGGCTCTGTGGATAAGGCAATTTCCATTGCGAAAGATATCCTGCCTTTTGCTGAGGAAGAGGGGGCTTACATGCAGACCCCGTCAACGCTGACCTACACCATTGTCCGTGAGAAATTAAGGCAGCTTCTGGTAGACGAAGATATTGAGGCGGCTTTAAAGGGAATGGAAGAGGAAGGAAATCAGATGATTGAGGAAAACCTGAATCGATAATTGGTGATTTATGAAAAAACAAATTGATTTGCTGCAGGGCAAAGTAAATGAAACCTTTCTGCAGTATCTTCTCCCAAGCATATCAGCCACTATGATGATTTCCTTTAATTATTTTATAGATACGCTGTGCATTGGGCAGAAATTAGGCGAGCAGGGCCTTGCGGCCCTGAATCTTGCCTGGCCGGTGACAACAGCGCTGTATGCCACAGGGCTTATGCTTGGAACGGGAGGCGGCGCGTTGTTTTCCGCCTTTCTGGCCGCCGGCGATGAGAGGCGGGCAAGGAGCATTTATACCAAAGCAGCATGCACTTGGCTTGTATTGGCTGTAGCGGTGACGATTGCGGGGCTTACATGGATCGAACCGCTGGTGAAAATATTAGGAGGCGCCGGAGAACTGCAGCAGGGAGTTACGGATTATGTGACATTTGTGCTGGTTCTGTCGGTTTCTTATATGGGAGAATGCTTTTATACTTCCATGCTGCGCAATGACAACGCTCCCCGGCTTGCCATGGCGGGAACGCTGCTGTCCTGTTCACTGAACATTTTTCTGGACGTGTTTTTTATTTATGGGCTGGACTGGGGAATGGCGGGGGCGGCCCTTGCCACAAGCCTGGCGGTTACGTCCACGGTAATTCTTGGGATCGGGGCTTCCCTGAGGCGGAAATCAAACCTGAAGCTGTGCTGGCAGGGAGGATCGCTGGGAGATCTTGCCGCGATTGTAAGAGTGGGAATGTCTAATTTCCTGACGGAGATTGACAGCGGCATTGTGACCTTTGTGTACAATACGGTGCTGATTCGGATTGGCGGGGCCAATGCCACTGCCGTGATTGCGGTATATGGAATTGTGGTAAATATCAACACGATTGTAATGGCGGCTATCAACGGGGTTTCCAATGCCATGCAGCCCTTAGTCAGCGCAAGCAGCGGAGCCGGGAAGATGGGCCGGGCCAGGGAATTTGCCAATCTGGCAGTAAAGTGGGGCATTGGCATGTCGGCAGTTTTCGCGGCAGTTCTGGAATGGAAGGCAGAATGGTTTGTAAAGATTTTTCTGGTTCCGGAGGCCGGATTTTTAGAGCAGGCGGCGGGAGCCATTCGGATTGTGGGAATCTCCTATGTGATGGCGGCGGTCAATATGATTTTGATTTCCTATTTTCAAGCCATACAAGCGGCTGGGAAGGCAGTGTGCTTTTCCTTTCTGCGGACCCTGTTCCTGCCGGTGGTTTCTGTGACAGGAGGAGCCTGGCTGGCCGGGGTCACAGGCGTGTGGGCCGCGTCTCTGGCCGTAGAGGGAATCACAATCCTTATGCTGTTGGTTACATATGGGAAGATGGTTCGCCGATGGCAGTAATCTGCCGCCTGGCGGGTTTTATAGACATTTTGGCGAAACAATGAGAAAGGAGCAGATAACATGAAAGAGATGCAGGACGTTTGGGAAGATTTGAAACGTCAGGATTTGGAAAAATATAGAGAAACGATGGAATATTGCAAGACAAGGGTGACCTCTGACGAGGGAATACCGGCGGTTCTAGGCCTGGATGATTTGACGGCGTCCTGGGCGGATGTGTGGCAGGGGCCTGAGATGGAAAAAGAATTTCACAAGGCCATGGCTGCTGCCGCAATGGTTTTTGCCAGCTTGTATGAGCAGCTTGACCCGGAAGAATTGGGGCATTATCCGGGAATTGCGCCGGCAATGAGCGCCCTGGCGGAACTGTTCTTTTTACCGGGAGAAAACGGGGAAGCGATACCGTACCGCAGCGTGGTGAATGAATTTCTGAGAGAAGAGCAGAAGATTTTATCGGAAAATGCCTGGGAAGCAATGCCAAATCGCAGTGTGGAACGGGAATGTTTCAAAGAAGAGCAGAAGGGAGGAGAATAAATTGGAAAATTTTCAGATGAAGGATTTTTTACAGCTGATAGCGAAGGATAAGCGGACCCTGGAAATGTTCCGTTACCTGATGAACAGTTCCTATATCCGTGTGGTGAATTATCACAATACCAATCCGGTGGACGCCGAACGGTTTGAGGCGGAAATAAAATATTTCAGCGAACATTTTGTTCCGGTTACCTTAAAAGATCTGGGACAGTTTTTTGAGACGAAGGTATGGCCTTATGAGAAGCCGGGCCTGATTCCAGCAATTTTCGAGGGCTTCCGCAATCACTATGACGTGATGCTGCCGATTCTGGACAAGTATCACTTTACCGGATGGTTTTATTTTCCCAGCTTTTTTATGGATGTGCCGGTGAAAGAACAGCTTGCGTTCAGCGAGGAGCATGATTTGAATGTATCTGATAAGGAGTTGTATCCGGATCAGCGGGTAGCCTTAAACTGGGAGGAAGTAAGAGAGATTGCAAAAAGGCATGAAATCTGCTGCCATACCGGAAATCATTTTGAAATTACCAAGGAGACCTCCGAAGAGGATATGCAGCGGGAAATTGTCACGGCCAAACGGTATCTGGAAGAGAAAATCGGCCGGGAAGTGGAAGTGTTCTGCTGGCTGTACGGAGAGGAATACCATTACAACGAGAAGGCCCACAAATTCTTAAAGGAAGCGGGATACAAATATGTGGTCAGCAACCTGAAATTAGAGAGAATCCGGTAGGAGGAAAAACCGTGAGAAGAAGTGAGAAAATTTTGAAGGGGCCTGACGCCAGCTTTAACCGGGCAGTCTATAAATCCATGGGGTTTTCCGACAATGATTTGAAAAAGCCCATCATTGGCATCGCCAATACCTGGAGCGAACTGGTGCCGGGAAGCTATCATCTGCGGGAACTGGCAGACAGCGTAAAACGGGGGATTTACGCGGCGGGAGGAACGCCGGTGGAATTCGGCGTGATCGGCGCCTGCGACGGGACAGCCCAGGGAAATGAAGGGATGCGCTATATTCTTCCCTCCCGGGATCTGATTGCCAATGACGTGGAGATTATGGTACAGGCCCACCAGTTAGACGGAGTGGCGCTTCTTGGTTCCTGCGACAAAATCGTGCCAGGGCTTCTGATGGCGGCTGCAAGGCTGAAGCTTCCTGCTATCCTCCTTCCCGGCGGACCTATGCAGGGCGGCCCGGTATTTGATGGAAGGTCCTCTGACCTGACCTCTCTTTCCGAGGGCTGCGGCATGGTGAAAGCAGGAGTGTTGACAGAAGATGAATTGTATGAATTGGAAAATGCCTGCGGGCCGGGCTGCGGATCCTGTTCTTTCTACGGAACGGCCAATACCATGTGCTGTCTGGCGGAGTGTATGGGCATGACCCTCCCCGGCGGGGCTCTGACTCCGGCAGTGTACGCGGAACGCAGGAGGATTGCCTTTGCCACAGGGGAAAAAATTGTAGCTTTAGTGGAACAGGGCATTGACGCCGGGCAGATCATCCATGAGAAATCTCTGGAAAACGCCGTCCGGTTTCTGAACGCCACCGGAGGTTCCACCAACGGCATTCTGCATCTTCTGGCAATTGCGGAGGAAGCGGGAATTGACAGCAGAGCGATGATGGAAAAATTTAAGTCCATTGGAATGGAAACGCCGCTGATTGTGAAGGTAAATCCGGCCTCCCCGTACAATATGGAAGATTTCTACCATTCCGGCGGCGTTCCCCAGGTAATGAAAGAACTGGAATCCCTGTTAAATCTGGACATTATGACTGTGACAGGAGAAAGCCTTGGAATAAACCTACAAAAATTCAGGGAGAAGAATGTAAACCGAAACATCATAAAAACCCTGGAAGAACCCTTCAGCAGATTCGGAGGAATCGCCGTGCTAGAGGGCAATCTGGCCCCGGAAGGGTGCATCACCAAGCCTTCCGCCATCAAAGAGAATATGCATATCTTCCACGGGACAGCCAGGGTATTTGACTGTGAAGAAGATGCGGAAGCCGCCATTTTAAGCGGGAAAATCCATCCAGGAAATGTGGTGGTAATACGATACGAAGGCCCCAAAGGCGGACCAGGCATGCGGGAAATGTATAAAGCCATGAAATACCTGTATGGAATGGGACTTTCAGAAAGCACTGCGTTGATTACCGACGGACGGTTTTCCGGAACCAACAACGGCTGCTTCGCAGGCCACATTTCGCCAGAAGCGGCAGAAGGCGGCCCCATTGCCCTGGTAGAAGACGGAGATGAAATCACAGTAGATATCCCCGCCGGCAGCATTACGCTCCACGTAGGAGATGACGAACTGAAAAAGCGGAGACAACAATTTATCCCGCCAAAACCCAAATACACCCAAGGCTATCTGGGACTATACTCCAGACTGGCGTCCTCTGCAAGCAGAGGAGCAGTACTCTCCCTACAGGATAAACATCCCCAAAAAGAAAAATCACAGCCCTAAGATTATCACAAATAAAAGCCGGCTCTTTTTGTGATAGCCTACAAACTATAACAAATGAAGAGACTTAATTTTAAAACATGCTCTAGCACTCCATCCGGCCAGAAATCACAATTGCGCTCTACATGCTCCGCACCATTGTTGCATTAAAATTTCTAGCTGATGAAACCACATCGCCGTCAAAATTTTGCCTTGCACTAGCACGAATCATGCAAAGCACACCTGCAATTTCTAGCCGGATGGAGCGCTAACGCTACAACGAACAATCAATATATCGATATCCAGGAAAGGCAGGATGGCCCTTTGGCTAAGCAAACGATTCATGGGCGTCCTTAGTGAAGGCGAAATCCACTGCTTACGAAGACTTAGGAAGGAAGGCTTTCCTGACTTCCTAAGGAACTGTTCAGAAATAACTTTTAAATAGTGCGCAGAATTTTTCTCCGGCAGCGCCGTTCAAAAATTAGGCGCATAGCGGGCTATGTAACTGATTTTTGAACGGCGCTGCCGGAGAAAAGGGCAAGCAATATTAAAAGTTATTTCTGAACAGTTTCGTAGCCGCAGTTAGCAGTTAGTTCGCCGCAACGTTGCCCAGTCTGCGTGCCAAAGGGCCATCCTGCCTTTCCGTCCGTATCCCACTATGAAAAGTTCACTCTACTACAAGCAGAAAGGAGAATATATGTCATTTGATTTTAAAGGAAAAACAGTAGGAGTCACCGGCGCAGCAGGAATTTCCGGCATTGGCTTTGCCATTGCAAAAAAATTCCTAGAATCCGGAGCCAAAGTATTCCTCTGCGATTTAAAAGAACAAGCTTTGCAGGAAGCCCAGAAAGAGCTATCCCCTCTTGGGGAAGTAAAAACCTATGTTATGGATGTATCCAAGGCAGATTCCGTGCGGGACGTATTTGCCCAGGCAAAAAAAGAACTGGGTTACATAGATATTTTTGTAAATAACGCAGGCATTTATCCCCAGGCCTTTGTCTGCGATATGGAGGAAGAGCTGTGGGACGCAGTGATGAATGTGAATCTGAAATCCATATTCTTATGCGCCAGGGAATGCAGCAGATATATGAAAGAAAAGGGCGGCGTGATTCTCAATGCGGCCAGCTACGCTTCCCTTCTGGGTTCCGCCGGCAGCGGGGCCTACGCAGCCAGTAAGGCGGCTGTCTACAGCCTGACGAAAACGCTGGCGGCGGAGCTTGCGCCTTACCGTATCCGGGTCAATGGATATATTCCCGGAGTGATTAAGACGGGAATGACAGCCGGCGTTATCCGCAGCAAGGGAGAAGAACTGGTGGATGCCATCGCCCTTCACAGGCTGGGAAAGCCGGAGGATGTGGCAAACGCGGCGGCTTTTCTGGCGTCTCTGGAAGCGTCTTATCTGACCGGGACATTTATTGAAATCAGCGGCGGGAAACTCTGTGTGCAGAATCCCGATTTTCCCTGGAAGCAGGAGTAGGAGAGAGAGAGTGAAGGAATTTGACAGAACTTTCACAATTTATTTGTGCCTTGGAAAGGAATGGCGAAATATATGGAAAAATTACATGTTGATGTGAAATCTCTGGAAAGTATGCACCGGTTTGGGGATATTCTGGCCGGGGCCATTCAGAGTATAGACAGTGAAATTGCAGAATTTCAGGTGATACGGGATGCCGGGGACTGTATCGGCCCCCACTGGTACGGGCTGCGCTGCCGGGTAACCTGCAGCCGCTCCGGGACGGGATTTTATCTGCATATCGGATTGATTTATTATCCTTCTACCAGACATGGGCTGATGATTGAGCTGGACGAGCAGAACAACCAGCATACCTATGGATGGGTTCTTGAAAATATCAGGGAATCAGAGGAATTTGAAATTAATCGAGAAGAACCGGAGTATTTTAAGCTTTTTTTGCCGGATGCCGTATTTGAAAATCTGCCAGGGAAGAGCCGGGGAGAGCAGACGGCAATCCTGCGGCAGTTTGTGCAAAGCGGGGCGGAGGCTATTGTGGAAGCGGCTTACCAGACCGGATTTACCCTGAGTATCCGGAATATGAAAGATTCTCTGAATCTGGTAAATGCTTTTGAGAAAACGCTTCTGGAAACAGAGAGCGATATCTGCAAAGCCGTGATAAATTATCAGGATGGAGATAATTTCGGCCAGTACGCCCAGGGGTTCCGTTACGATTTGACCAATGAAAAAGGTTTGTCGCTGTACGCATATTTCGGGGCTATTTATAGCTATAAGAAACAGCCGGCGGGAATCTTTGCGGAGATTGACCGGTTCAGCAACCAGAAGGAATTTGACCG
Organism: uncultured Lachnospiraceae bacterium; assembly: GCA_910584585.1. Classification (GTDB taxonomy): domain Bacteria; phylum Bacillota; class Clostridia; order Lachnospirales; family Lachnospiraceae; genus Petralouisia. Next base: position 64,726 of record CAJUBP010000018.1, read on the forward strand.
GGTGCGCACCCATATGAAGCCTTCTTCGCTGTATGAGATGGCGGCGGGAGAGGATGGATTTCTCAAACTGTTTCTGACAAAAGAGATGACAGATAAGCTGAACGCTGCGGAATATGAAGCGCAGATTGAGATATTAAAAGAATTTTTAAAAGCATGTAATGAGGCAATGGCGCAGGCCTGGGAACAGGGCGCCGGGAGATAGCGGCAGAAGAAATATTCAGGAGGAACAGCGCCGGGACTGCCTGAAAACAAAATGCCGCAAGTTGACGGCAGAAGAAATATTCAGGAGGAACAGCGCCGGGACTGCCTGAAAACAAAATGCCGCAAGTTGGCGGCAAAGGAACCAGGCGGCATACCCTGGGAAATAGGAGGAATAAAAATGGCAGAGAGAAAGAAGATTGTGCTGATTGGCGCGGGAAGCGCGGTATTTACCAAAGGTTTGATTGCGGATTTTATCCAGTCTGGATTTGGAAGCTGGGAGATTGGGCTGTGCGATATCAATCCGGAAATCTTGGAGTCTGTCCGCAGGCTGGCGGAAAAGATGGTGGAGCAAAAAGGAGCGGATATTAAGATTTGCGCCTCCACAGACAGGCGCGAGCTGCTTCCGGGAGCGGATTTCGTGGTAACCACCATTGCGGTGGGAGGCCGGAGGGCCTGGGAACAGGATGTGAAAATTCCCAGAAAATATAAGATTTATCAGCCGGTGGGGGATTCTGTGATGCCGGGAGGGATTTCCAGGGCGCAGAGAATGATTCCCGTGATGGTGGAAATTGCAAGGGATATTGAGAGACTTTGCCCGGAGGCGTATTTCTTCAATTATTCCAATCCCATGACTGCCATAGTGACGGCTGTGCGGCGGGTGACAAAGGTGAAAATCATTGGGCTGTGCCATGGGGTGATTTACGGGGAAAAATACCTGGCAAAGATGCTTGGAGCGGACGTGAAAGACCTTACCACCCTGGGGGCAGGGCTGAACCACCTGACCTGGCTGTATGATATACGGGTAAAGGGGAAAGATGTACATCAGGAGCTTTTGGATATTGTGCAAAAGCAGAAAGAAGAGCATGAGAAAAATCCCCATGTCCGCAATTTCTTTAATCCCCTTTTGGAAGATAAGGAGATTCCCCATCACATGGACAATCCGCTGTCCTGGGAATTTTTTGAAAGGTACGGGGCAATTCCGGCAGTGGTGGATCGCCACGCGGTGGAATTTTTTCCGGAACGGTTCCCGGAAGGAAAGTATTACGGAGCGACTCTGGGCATAGACGCGTTTCCCATAGAGGATGTAATCGCAAGGGGAGAAAAAACCTACCGTGATATGCTGTCCCAGGGGGAAGGCAATGGAGAGGTGGAGGAAGAGCTGTTCCAGCGGGCAGACGGGGAACATGAGCAGTTGGTGGAAATCATCCGTTCCCTGCTGCTGGATGAGCGGAAAGTATTTTCTGTTAATATTCCCAACGAAGGGGCCGTGGCCGGCATACCGGATGACGCAGTGCTGGAGATTCCGGGCGTAGCCACCGCCCGGGGATTCTCTTCCATGCATGTGAATGGCTTTGAGGGAGCCATTAAGGATATGGTTGTGAAGCGTCTGGCTTCTGTGGATCTGACTGTGGAGGCCGCCCTGAAAGGAGATAAGAAATTGTGGGCGGACGCCATGATGCTGGACGGAGCGGTGACCGATCTTGAGACAGCAGAGAAGCTGGTGGAGGATTTTATGAAAGAGCACAAGGATTATCTTCCCCAGTATCAGAAGTATTTTCGGACAAGCGGAAATTGAGGACAGGAACATGAAGAAAAAAGTATTGATTGTGTCATTTTCCTTTGAGCAGGAGCCGGAGGCGTTTCAGGCATTGGAAGAAGCGGGGCTTGAGCCTGTGCTGCTGGCGGAAAGGGACAGAAAAGGATTTACGGAAAAGGATTTTACCCGCTATTGGGAAAGCCTAAAGGATAAGCCCTCGGGAATCCTTATGGGAGCGGATATCCCTCTGGGAAAATTCTTTGCAGAGCGGGCGGAAGGCCTGCAGGGGATTTCCTTAAACTGCGCCGGGGCGGATCATTTGGATTTACAGGCAATGGAGGAACATGGAATTGCAGTCTGCAATGTGCCCAGGCAGAATTTTGACGCGGTGGCGGATTTTATCTGGGGGCTGATCCTGGCAGTGATGCGCAAGATTCCGGAAGGGAATCAGGCAATCCGCAGGGGAGAATGGTGCCGGGGCGTGGAGCGGGGCTGTGCAGTTTCCGGAAAAACCATCGGCATCATCGGCTTTGGGGCAATCGGACAGGCAGTGGCAAAACGGGCCTTAGGCTTTGACATGAAAATATTGGTGAGCAGCACCAGCAAAAAACCGGAGCTGGCAGAGAAATATCATGCAGAATATGTGGAGCGGAATCAGTTGTTTCAGGAAGCGGATATTCTGGTGCCCACTTGCCCGCTGGTTCCAGAGACTTTTCATATGATTAATGAAGAAACGCTGGGTCAGATGAAGAGAGAAGCAGTCATTGTCAACGCTTCCAGAGGAGGGATTATTGACACCGAGGCGCTCTTGTCTGCCCTGGGGGAACAAAAGATCGGCGGAGCCGGCCTGGACGTCTTTGAGGAAGAGCCTCTTGCGGCCAGTGAATTGTTCGGACTGAAAAATGTGGTATTGACGCCCCATATGGGGGGACTGGCGGATCGGGAAATCCATCAGGTAGCCATGCAGTCTGCCTATCATATGGCAAAATTGCTTGAGGGAGAAAAAACAGGAACAGAATTGACAGGGAGAGACAGATCATGAAAAATGAATTATTTGGAAGACCCTTCACATATTATCAGGAATACAAGTGTGAAAATACGGCATCTGAAATTGCGCGGCAGCCAAAGCTTTGGCGGCGTCTGGCGAAAGAACTGACAGAGCGGCAGGAAGAAATTGCGGAATTTATGGAAGCTGCATATCGGGAAGATAACTTAAGGATTATCACAGCCGGGGCAGGCTCTTCAGCCTTTATCGGAGAAACCTTTCAATTTCTCCTGGCAGAAGAACTTGGGATTTTTACAGAAAATATACATACCACAGACATCATCAGCGCGCCGGAAGGGACGCTGTACGACAGGCCTACGCTGCTGATTTCCTACGCCCGCTCCGGGGAAAGCCCGGAGAGCCTTGCGGCGGTTCAGTTCGCCAAAAAAAGGATTCAGAAACTCTATCAGATTATTTTTGTCTGCGACACAGACAGCAGCCTGGCAAAGGCAGGGTATGAAATGGAGCGTTCCCTGGTGATTGGAATGCCGCCGGAATCCTGTGACAAAGGGTTTGCCATGACCAGCAGCGTAAGCTGTATGAGCATTGCGACCTGGTGCGTTTTCCACTATCAGGAAATGCCGAAATACGCAGAGTATGTAAACGCGCTGGCAGACTCCCTCCAGGAGCAGATGGACCGTTTGGCAGAATCCGCAAAACAGATTGCAAAAGAAAAATACCGCCGGATTATCTGGCTGGGCACCGGCCCCCTCAAGGGCCTGGCAAGGGAAGCAGCCGTCAAATCCATGGAACTGTCCAACGGATATGTCCACGCAGGATACGACGGAGCCGCAGCGTTCCGCCACGGCCCCAAAACGGTAATCAACGAAGAAACCCTTACCGTCCACTTCCTGTCCGCCAACCCATACAGCAGAAAGTACGACAGAGATCTCGCCCTGGAACTAATCCGGGAAAGAGGGCAAAACCTGGTGGCAACCGTAAAACAGGAAGAAGAAAAAGAAGAAGTAACAGGAGAAAACTATGAGGCCTTATATCACCTGCCCCATGACATCCCCAAGAATTCCGAAATGGGAGCCTACCTATACTCCCTGGTATTCTCCCAGCTTCTCTCCATGGAAAAATCCCTGGAACTGGGCTGCCCCACAGACAATCCCTGTCCAAAAGGAGAAGTAAACCGTGTGGTGCAGGGAGTGGTAATTTACTAAAACAGCGCCGCTCCTTCCTCCACCATATAAGAAACATTACTTGCATTGATACAAATATCAGATGCTTAGTACATGAGTAATCATAAACAGAGTACTACAGTGAACAATTTATCTCCCGATACACAGGAACCAGCGGATTGCCCTTTGGCTAAGCAAACGATTCATGGGCGTCCCTAGTGTAGGCGAAATCCACTGCTTACGTAGTCTTAGGAAGGAAGGCTCTCCTGACTTTCTTAGCCGGAGTTAGCAGTTAGTTCGCCGGAACGTTGCCCAGTTTGCGTGCCAAAGGGCAATCCGCTGGTTCCGTCCGTACCCAAAGACAAAAAAGTCACACTATCCAAAACATTTGAAGCCCCTTTGCCCAGCAATTTACACCAAAAGCCAATAATGTTATACTCAAGATATCATGATTGAAAAGAAGGATGAGGGAGCTATGGCAAAGGAAAACACAATTAGAAAAGACATACCAGTTGCGCTTTATTATCAGCTGAAAGAAGAAATCAGAAGAAAGATTCTGTCCAATGAATGGCCCGAAGGGAGCAAACTTCCCTCCGAGAATGAGATATGCAAAATGTTTGAGGTCAGCCGCATCACGGTGCGCAAAGCCATCGATGAGCTTCAGGCGGAGCATTATCTCACCAAAAAGCAGGGGAAAGGGACTTTTGTCCAGAGCCGTTCCATAGGGCATAAACTGTATAAGTTCTATTCTTTCAGTGAAGAACTAAGCAAACTGGGAATTAAAGAAACAGCAAAATTAATGATATTTCAGGAAATCGTTCCCGCAGCCGATATCCGGGAGCCGCTGCGCTTAAGCGCGGATGAAAAGGTATTCTGGATTAAGCGGATTCGGTATATGGATGACAAGGCTTACACCATTGAGCATTCCTTTATTCCGGTAAAATTTGCGCCGGAGCTTACGGCAGAGCTTGTGGAAAATAACGGGCTGTATAAAACGCTGCGGATGTTTCAGATATTTCCGGAGCGGGCCACAGAGACATTTTCAGCCGTAAATATTTCCAGGGAGGACGCTAAGGATATGAACTTGAAGGTGAATGACGCCGCCATCAATCTGAGCCGGGTAACCTATTGCGGGGCAGATATTATCGAATATTGCCGGAGTATTGTAAGGGGCGATGTGTTCCATTATACCGTTGAGCTGAAATAGGCGGGAAGCGATGGCCTGAAAAGTCCAGCTAAGAAATGTCAATAGGTAAAATGAAAAATGTTAAAAAAGTTTT